>DATJWW010000013.1:0-25812 GCA_035500835.1 Solirubrobacterales bacterium
CGCCTTCGCGGTCGGGGCCGGCGACCTCTCGCGCGAGGGCGTCAGCTTCCAGTTCCCGCTGAGCGGCAACGCGCCGACGGCGACGGTCCTCAAGAAAGGCGAAACGACCGCCAACTGCAGCGGGATCGGCAGCGGCTCCGCGCCCGCGGCGGCGGGGGGCAACCTCTGCATCTACCTGGTCGAAGAAGAAAACCTCGACTCCGGCGGACCGCTGAAAGCCGACTACAACACGCGGCTAGGCTTCGGCCTGGTGGCCGACGCCGCCGGCACCGGCAGCTTCGCCGCCCGCGGCTTCTGGGCGGTGACCGCTCCGTAGTCGTCCATCCCGTGGTTCCTTTGTCCGACCGTTCCGGACAAAGGAACCGCGCGGTGGATCAGGCGGCCAGTTCCTCGAGGACCGCGGCGGTCATCTCCGCGGTCCCGACCTCGACCTCCTGCGGCACGTCGACCATCGGCGGCTGGGCGACGGTGCCCGCGGCGAGGTCCGGGGTGCGCAGGCCGCGGGCGAGGACGGCGTCGACCGCCGCCTCGATCCGTGCCGCGTCGTCGGCGCGGCCGAGGCCGTGGCGCAGCATCATCGCCGCCGAGAGGAAGGTCGCGAGGGGGTTGGCGACGCCGTGGCCGGCGATGTCGGGGGCCGAGCCGTGCACCGGCTCGAATAGCCCCGGGTCGCCATCGGCACCGAGGCTGGCCGAAGGCAGCATCCCGAGCGAGCCGGTCAGCATCGCCGCCTCGTCGCTGAGGATGTCGCCGAAGAGGTTCTCGGCGACGATCACGTCGAAGTCGGCCGGGCGTGAGACCAGCTGCATCGCGGCGTTGTCGACGAGCAGGTGGTCGAGGGTGACGTCGGGATAGTCGGGGGCGACGCGGGTCACCACCTCGCGCCAGAGCCGCGAGGTCTCCATCACGTTGGCCTTGTCGATCGAGGTGACCTTCGGCTTGGCGGCGCCGTCCGCGGCGCGCCGCCGGGCGGCCTCGAAGGCGGTGCGGGCGATGCGGTCGATTTCGGACGCGTCGTATTCGCAGGTGTCGTGGGCGGCGTCGCCGTCGCGGCCGGAGTCGCCGAAGTAGATGCCGCCGGTCAGCTCGCGGACGACCAGCAGGTCGGTGCCGGAGATCCGGTCTTCGCGCAGCGGGCTGGCGCCCATCAGCGCCGGGCTCGGGCGCACCGGGCGCAGGTTGGCAAAGAGGCCCATCCCCTTGCGCAGGCCGAGCAGGCCCTGCTCGGGGCGCGGGTCGTCGGGGTTGGTGGTGTCCCATTTGAGACCGCCGACCGCGCCGAGGAGCACCGCGTCGGCGGCCTTGCAGGCGGCGAGGACCTCGTCGGTGAGGGCGACGCCGTGGGCATCGATCGAGCAGCCTCCCATCAGCTGCTCGTCGTAGCTGAACTCGCCGAGCGCGTCGAGCACCTCGCGCGTGGCGGCGACGATCTCAGGACCGATCCCGTCGCCCGCCAGGACGACGATGTTGGGCGCGTCGGGCATCGGGCGGACTCTACTTACGCCGCGACGGCTTCGATGTTGAGGCGCACGTAGTCGAGGCGCAGCGGTTCGGGCTGGGTGGCGAGGACATCGGCGACGAAGCGGTCGCGCAGCTCCTCGGGAAGGCGCTCGACGTGGGCGCCGAGGCAGACCGTCTTGGCGAAGGCGGCAGGCTCGGGCGGGTCCACCGGCCAGGGCTCGAGCCAACAGCGGACCCGATCGAAGCCCGCCGCGCGCAGGCGCGTCTCGGTCTCCTCCGGCCCGGCGTAGTTCCAGAGCTTGTCGATGCCCGCCAGGTAAGAGACGTAGGGGTCGCGTGACGCGACCTCCTCGCCGGCCCGACGGAAGGCGTCGATGTTGCCCTCTCCCCCGCATTGGGCGGCGAAGCGGCCACCGTCGCGGAGCGCCGCCCGCATCCGGGCGAAGAGCGCGTCGTGGTCGGTGATCCAATGGAAGACGGCGGTCGAGAAGACCGCGTCGACCCGCTCGTCGAGCTCCAGCCTGGTGAGGTCGGCGACGATCGCCTCGTCCTGCGGGCGCAGCACCTCGCGGACCCCGTCGACCATCGACGGGGAGCCGTCGACCGCGATCACGCGGCCGTCGGGCACTCGCCGGGTCACGATCGCCGTCGTGCGGCCGGAGCCGCAGCCGGCGTCGAGCACGGTCTCGTCCCCGGCCAGGTCGAGCCGGTCGAGCACCGCCCGCGCCCAGTCCTCGTGCGGGAGGGCGACGCGCTGGTAGGTGGTGGCGTCCCAGTCCCTGGTGCTCGACTCGGCCATCGTGGCGCTCCTTCCTAGATGCTCGTCGTGACCGGCCCCTGGGCGCGCCCCGAGGCCTCGTAGTCGTCGATCGCGCCGACGTTCTGCAGGGTGATGCCGATGTCGTCGAGCCCGTTCAGCAGCCGGTGCTTGACGTCCGGGTGCACCTCGAACTCGAAGACGCCGGCGGCGCTGGTGACGGTCTCGTCGTCGACGTCGATCCGTGCCTCGCCGGCCTCGGCGACCGCCTTGCAGTGCGCCTCGTCGAGGATCACCGGCAGCAGCCCGATCTTCGTGCAGTTGGAGTAGAAGATGTCGGCGAACGAGGGCGCGATGATCGCCTCGAAGCCGAAGTCCTCCAGCGCCCAGGGGGCGTGCTCACGGGAGGAGCCGCAGCCGAAGTTCCGCCCCGCGACGAGGATCGGATTCGGCTCCAACTCGATCTCACCGTCACGGATCCAGTCGTAGAAGAGGAACTCGCCGAAGCCGGTCCGCTCGACCCGTTTCAAGAACTGCTTGGGGATGATCTGGTCGGTGTCGACGTCGTTGCGGTCGAGCACCGAGACCTTGCCCTCGATGACGTCAATCGGCCTCATTGCCTAGCTCCAATCTCTGATGTCGACGAAATGGCCCTCGACGGCCGCGGCGGCGGCCATCTTCGGGCTGACCAGATGGGTGCGCCCGCCCTTGCCCTGGCGGCCCTCGAAGTTGCGGTTCGAGGTCGAGGCGCAGCGCTCCCCTTCGTCGAGGATGTCGGGGTTCATGCCGAGGCACATCGAGCAGCCCGCCTCGCGCCATTCGAAGCCGGCGCTGCGGAAGACGTCGTCGAGGCCCTCGGCTTCGGCCGCGGCTTTGACCTGCTGGGAGCCGGGGACGACCATCGCCCGGACCGAGCTCGCGACCTTGCGCCCGTCGACGATCGCCGCCGCCTCGCGCAGGTCCTCGATGCGGCTGTTGGTGCAGGAACCTATGAAGACGCGTTCGGGGCGGATCTCGGTCATCGGCGTGTTCGCCTCGAGGCCCATGTAGGCGAGGGCGCGTTCGGCCGATTCGCGGTCGGCCGGGCTCTCGATCGCGGCCGGGTCGGGGACCGAGTCGGTGACCTGCACGACCATCCCCGGGTTGGTGCCCCAGGTGACCATCGGCGAGATCGCGGCGGCGTCGATGTCGACTTCCTCGTCGAAGCTCGCGCCCGCCTCGGTCGGCAGCTCGCGCCAGCGCGCTTCCGCCGCGGCCATGTCCTCGGGGGCGCCCGGTTTGCCGCGCACCCACTCGAAGGTCGTCTCGTCGGGGGCGATCATGCCCGCCCGGCCGCCGCCCTCGATCGTCATGTTGCAGATCGTCATCCGGCCCGGCATCGAGAGCGCCTCGATCGCGGGACCGGAGTACTCGACGGCGAAGCCGGTCATCCCGCCGGTCCCGAGCTTGCCGATCGTCGCCAGGATCAGGTCCTTGGGCGTGACGCCCGCCCCCAGCTCCCCGGCGTAGTCGATCCGCAGCGTGCGCGGCCGTTTCTGCACCAGGCACTGGGTGGCTAGCACGTGCTCGACCTCCGAGGTGCCGATGCCGAAGGCGAGCGAGCCGAAGGCGCCGTGGGTGGAGGTGTGGCTGTCGCCGCAGACGATCGTCATGCCCGGCTGGGTGACGCCCAGCTCGGGGCCGATCACGTGGACGATCCCCTGGCGGTCGGAGCCGAGGCTGTAGAGCTTCAGGCCGAACTCCTCGCAGTTGCGCTCCAGGGTTTCGACCTGGACGCGGGAGAGCTCGTCGGCGATCAGCCGCGCCGCCATCGTGCCGTCGGTCGGCGTGTTGTGGTCGGCCGTGGCCAGCGTCTTGTCGGGGCGGCGGACCTGGCGGCCTGCCATCCGGAGGCCGTCGAAGGCCTGCGGCGAGGTGACCTCGTGGATCAGGTGCAGATCGATGTAGATCAGCCCCTCGGAGACCTCGTGGGCCTCCCAGATCTTTTCGAACATATTCTTCGGCACTGCTAGCTCCTCCTCAGTCCGGCGGCTATCACCGCGATGAAGCGGGTCGGTTCGGTTCCTTCGTTCTCGAAGTGGTGCGGGAGATCGGCGTCGAAGGTGACGCTGTCGCCCTGCTGAAGCTCGGTGCGGGTGCCCTCGTGGACCAGCACCAGGTCGCCGGCGAGGACGACCGCGGTCTCGCGGCTACCCGGCTCGTGCATGGGCGGATCGCCGGCGCCGCCGGTGGTCGCGCCGGGCTCGAGCACGTGCAGGGAGACGTCGGCCCGCTGCCCGGGCAGCGGCGGCGTCAGCTCCTCGATCGCGTGTCCGCCGCGACGGCTCGAGCGCCTGCCGGCCGCACGGGAGACCGACACGTGCCGGCCCTCGTCGAGGCGCAGCAGTTGCGACAGCGTCAGCTCGAGCCCGGCGGCGATCTTCGCGGCGACGGCGAGCGTCGGCGAGGTCTCCCCGCGCTCGACCTGGGACAGCATCTGGGCACTGACCCCGGAGCGGTCGGCGAGATCGCGCAGGGACAGGGACATCGCCTCGCGGAGGGCGCGGATGCGGGGGCCGACTGCGGCGAC
This sequence comes from Solirubrobacterales bacterium, assembly GCA_035500835.1. Taxonomy (GTDB): domain Bacteria; phylum Actinomycetota; class Thermoleophilia; order Solirubrobacterales; family 70-9; genus VAYN01. The sequence continues at coordinate 4,788 of DATJWW010000013.1, forward strand.
GGGGTCGGCTGCTTGGGCGGTTGCGGTGGCCACGATGTGCGTACGTTATCACGGACGGTTGTAAGAAGACTCCCGACCCCGACTCCGACTCCGTGCGACGCCTCCCTCCCTCGCGGACGCACTTGCAGGTAGGTCCGCGAGGGAGGGAGGCGTCTCCAGCAGCGCCCGGAGATCGGCGACGAGGGACCCGGGTTCAAGCCTTAGTTGGTCTTCCGTGATGCGAATGACGTGGTAGCCGTGAGTGGTGAGGCGGCGGTCGCGCTTGCGGTCCTTGCGGAAGGAGCGCTTGGTGCCGTGGGATCTGAAGCCGTCGAGCTCGGCGATGAGGCGGGCGTCGGGCCAGAGGCAATCGACCTGGTAACGGTCTTCCTCGATGGTGATCCAGGCATTGAGACGAGGACGCGGAAGACCATGGGCATCGAGGAGCGGGAGGAACAGTTCCTCGAGGGGGCTTCGAATCCGTCCTCCGGGGTCCTCCCTCAGGCGTTCGAGGCAGACGCGGACGGTGGTCGTCCCTCGATGGTGCGGGTGACGATCGAGGAGGGTCGGGAGCGAGACCGGCCCGTAGATCCCGAGGTATTCCATCTCCCGGAGCGCGCTCTCCGCCGCCGCCTCGCCCTTTTCGGCTGCGAGGTCGAGGACGGCCCGAGCCGCGGACGTCACCGGTATCCCGTCGCGGACCGCAACCTCATCGCCCTCCAAACGCCCGTGGTGCCGGCGGATCGACCCTTGTGATCGCGTGTGCCTCGGCACCGTAACGTGGGTCTCCCCCGTCCCTGACCCCCAGATTCCCCAGAGCGCCGCAGCAGATCGATGGCTCAGCACCGCCCCGTCGCCCGAGGCAAGGACCGCCGCCACCCACCGACCTCGCACCGTGATCGCGTCGTGTCCCACGGCGTACACGCCCGGATGCATCCGATAGAGCCTCCCTATCCGGATCAGTCGATCGATCGAATTCCCGGAAAGCCCCAGCCCTTGCACCTGCCTCCGCGCCACGACGCCGTGCTGACGCCCCGCAATCTCGGCCAGTTCCCGATCCACGCCGCCCTAAGGGACAGCCCCGTCCGCATTTACCCCCGGCCAGGAGGGGTAAATGCGGACGGTGGGACGGCTACGGGGTGGAGCTGCGGACGGTGGCGGCCTCGGCGGTCGCCGCCTCGGCCTCGCGGGTCGCGGCGCCTTCCAGGGAGTTGGAGAGGGCTCGCAGGTAGGCGCGGGCGCTGGCCTCGATGATGTCGGTGGCGACGCCGGAGCCGGAGGCCAGGGCGCCGTCGGTGCGGAGCATCACGGTCACCTCGCCGAGGGCATCCTCTCCCCCGGTCACCGCCTCGACGGTGTACTTCACCAGCTCCGACTCGACCTCGGTCGCGGCCTGGATGGCGCGGAAGATCGCGTCGATCGGGCCGTCGCCGGTGCTCTCGCCGACGACGGTCTCGCCGGAGGGCAGGGTGACGCCGATCCGGGCCATCGGCTCCTTGTCGCTCCCCGCGCTCACCTCGAAGGAGGCCAGCTCGTGGGCGCCCGCGCGGTCGCGCATCTCGTCGGAGACGATCGCCTCCAGGTCGAGCGCGGTCACCTGCTTCTTGCGGTCGGCGACTTCCTTGAAGGCCTTGAAGGCCGAGTTCAGGGTGTTGCCCTCGACCTTGTAGCCCAGCTGTTCCAGCGCGTCTTTCAGCGCATGGCGGCCGGAGTGCTTGCCGAGCACGATCGAGTTGGACTCGAAGCCGACTTCGGTCGCGTCCATGATCTCGTAGGTCGAGCGCTCCTTCAGCACCCCGTCCTGGTGGATCCCGGACTCGTGGGCGAACGCGTTCCGTCCCACGATCGCCTTGTTCGGCTGCACCGGATAGCCGGTCAGGCGGCTGACCAGGCGGCTGGTGCGGGCGATCTCACGCGGGTTGATGCCGGTGGTGAAGCCGTGGACGTCCTCGCGGACGCGGATCAACATCGCGATCTCCTCCAGCGAGCAGTTCCCGGCCCGCTCCCCCAGCCCGTTGACCGCGCACTCGACCTGACGGCAGCCGGCCATCACCCCGGAGTAGGAGTTGGCGACGGCCAGCCCCAGGTCGTCGTGGCAGTGGACCGACGTTTCGACCCCGTGCAGGGCCGGGACCAGCTCGTAGAAGCGACGCCACATCGCCGCGTACTCCTCCGGCGTCGTGTAGCCGACCGTGTCCGGGACATTGATCACCGTCGCCCCCGCCTCGATCGCGATCGCGATCACCTCGGCGGTGAACTCGAGGTCGGCGCGGGTCGCGTCCATCGGCGAGAACTCGACGTTCTCGCAGTAGGCACGGGCCATCGTCACCGCCGCCTTGGCCTGGCCTTTGACATCCTCGCGGTCGGTCTGCAGCTGGTACTGGATGTGGATGTCGGAGGTCGAGATGAAGGTGTGGATGCGCGGTCGGGCGGCGTCCTTCACCGCCCCCCAGGCGGCGTCGATGTCGGCCTTGTGGGTGCGGGCCAGGCCGCAGATGACCGGCCCCTCCACCTGCCGCGCGATCGCCTGCACCGCCTCGAAATCGCCTGGTGAGGCGATCGGAAAGCCGGCCTCGATCACGTCGACGCCGAGCCGCGCCAGCTGTTGGGCGATCTCGACCTTCTCCGCCGCGTTGAGCGAGATGCCGGGCGACTGCTCGCCGTCGCGCAGCGTGGTGTCGAAGATGTTGACGCGGTCGGCGTCGGGCGAAGCGTTTACGTCGGTGTCTTTCGGTCCCATGGGACCCCTCCTTCTCTCTGAATCTCGAATGGCCTTTTGTCTCTCGCGGCTATCGCGCCGCCCAGCGCTATTCCCCCCGAGGGGGGAGGAGAAGGAGAAGCGCGAGGCTGTTCAGCGGAAAGGCCATTTCCACCGCGCAGGGTAGCGCAACGGCGCGGCGGCGCCTACTCTGGGCGCGTGGAAGCCGGCAAGGGAACCAACTGGGTGGCGCTCTTCGCGATGGGCGCCGCCGTCTTCGTGATCGCCAACGACTTTTCGGCGATCAACGTCGCGCTGCCGACCATGGAGAAGGACTTTGACACCAACATCAACACGATCCAGTGGGTGGTGAATGCCTACGCACTCACCTTCGGCGTGCTGATCGTCACCGGCGGCCGGCTCGCCGACATGTTCGGGCGCCGCTTCTGCTTCTTCCTCGGCACCGGGATCTTCGCGGTGATGTCGGCGGCAGGGGGCGCCGCGCCCACCGAGACGTTCCTGATCGCCACCCGCGCGCTGATGGGGATCGGCGGGGCGCTGATGTGGCCGGCGATCCTCGGCATGACCTACGCGATCCTGCCCCACGACAAGGCTGGCCTCGCGGGCGGGATCATCATCGGCGCGGCCGGGCTGGGGAACGCCGCCGGACCGCTGATCGGCGGCGTGCTCACCGACCTCGCCAGCTGGCGCTGGATCTTCTTCCTCAACGTGCCGATCGCCGCCTTCGCCGTCGCCGTCGTCTGGTCGAGCGTCCACCTCCACGAAGCCGACGACGCCGATCACCGGATCGACTACCCGGGCATCGCGGCGATCTCGATCGGGCTCGTCGCGCTGCTCATCGCCCTGGACCAGGTCGCCGACTGGGGCTGGGGCGACCCGAGGGTGATCGCCATGCTCGTGATCGCCGTCGTCCTCGTCGCCGCCTTCGTCCCGCTCGAGCGACGCGCCGGGCGCCACGCCCTGATCCCGCCCGCGATGATCGCCAACCGTGATTTCGCCGCCCCCTGCGTGGCGATTCTCTGCATGTCGGCGACCTTCTTCGCCGCCCTCCTCTACCTGCCCCAGTACATGGAGACCCAGCTCGGCTTCTCACCGCTCGAATCGGGGCTGGGGATGGTCCCGGCGCTGGCCACGTTCGCCCTCGTCTCCTTTCTCGCCGGCCCGCTCTACGCCAAGCTCGGGGCAAAGCGGCTGGCCGCGATCGGTGCCGGCTGCATGTTCGCCGCCGGGCTCCTCTTCTCGCTGATCGGCGCAGGGGCGAGCTACGTCGCCTTCATCCCCGGGATGCTCGTGCTCGGCATCGGGATCGGCAGCTTCTACCCGACGGCGACCACCGCCGGCGTCACCTCGGTCGAGGAATCGCAGTCGAGCCTGGCGGGCGGGATCGTCTACATGTTCCAGATCGCCGGCGGCTCGATCGGCCTCGGCCTGACGACGATGATCTTCTCCAGCGTCATCCCGCCCTTCATCGACGGCTTCCAGGCGGCCTTCCGGCTTGACTCGGGGATCGCCCTGGTCGGCTTCGTGATCAGCATCCTCTTCGTCGGCGGGCCGCTGCTCCGCCGCAGCGCCGCGGCCACCACCTAGATCGTCTACTGGTGCAGGATGTTCTGGCCGGGGCCGCCGATCAGCTTGTCTTCGCCCGGCCCGCCGACCAGGGTGTCGTTGCCCGTACCGCCGACCAGCAGGTCGTTGCCCGCCCGCCCGATCAGTTCATCGTTCCCGGGCCCGCCGATCAGCTTGTCGGCCGCCGCCCCGCCGATCAGCACATCGTCGCCTTCGCCGCCGCGGATCGTCGCCGGCACCGGCACGCTGCGACCGAGGGAGACGTAGTCGTCTCCGACGCCGGTGTTGATTTCGAAGCCGGCGATCAAGCTCGCTTCGCAGAGCAGTTCTTCGGGGTGCCTGTCGGGGTGTGTGCAGCCGCCGCCGGACACTTCGAGCGGGGTCGCCGACTGGATTTCGTAGGAGCGCCCGTCGGTCGACAGTTCGATCGTGATCCGGTCGTTCCCCGGGCTGCCGGACAGCACCAGGTTCACCGACCGTTCGGGCGGCAGCGGTTCGGTTTTCGGCATCGGCGACGCGGCCGTCGACGCGGCGGCGAAGAGCCAGGCGGCGACGCCGATCGCCAGGACGAGAGCGCTCGGGCGTTTCATCGGCCTTATTAACAATCCTTTGACGCCGACGTTGCGGCCAAGACCCCGATCATCGGCGAATTGTGGCGCGGAAGCGCCTGCCGCGGCGTTAAAGGTCGACCGAGCGGCCGATCGAGAAGCCGTCGAGGCCGAGGATCGTCTCCACCGCATCGGGACGCACCGGGGCGTCGGTGGTGAGCGCCATCACCGCAGCGTCCCCGCCCCCGCTCTCGGCGCCGACCGCGGCCGAGATGATGTTCACACCCTGATCGCCGAAGGCGGTGCCGACGCGGCCGATCATCCCCGGCTGGTCACGGTAGCGGAAGACGGTGATGTGCTCGGCGAACGGCAGGTAGAAGCTCTCGCCCCAGGCCGAGACCAGGTAGGGCTCGTTCCGGGGGCCGACCCCGGTCCCCGCAACCTCGACCTCGGAGTCGCCGGAGCCGAGCCGCACGGTGATCAGCTCGGTGAAGTCCTCGGCGCTCGAGTCCTTGGTCTCGGCCAGCTCGATCCCACGCTCCTCGGCCATCTGTGGCGCGTTGACCAGGTTGACCGGGGTCTCGGTGTTGCCGGAGAGGATGCCGACCAGCACCGCGATCCCGAGCAGACGGGTGTCGTAGGAAGTGATCCGGCCGCTGAATTCGGCTGTGACGCGGTCGACCGAGCCGTCGCCGAGGCCCTGCGCCAGGCGACCCAATTTTTCGCAGAGCGGCACGAAGGGCGCCAGCGCCTCCATCTCCTCGGGGCGCACCGCGGCGATGTTGACCGCGTTGGTGACGACGCCGCCGGTCAGCGCCTCGGTCACCTGCTCGGCGGTGACGACCCCGGCCCGGTCCTGGGCCTCGGCGGTCGAGGCGCCCAGATGCGGGGTGACGACGACGTCGTCGCGGGCGAGGATCGGGTGGTCGGTGAAGGGCTCCGAGGGGAAGACGTCAAGCGCCGCGCCCGCGATCTTGCCCGAGTCGAGCGCCGCGACCAGGTCGTCGAGCACCACCAGCTCGCCGCGAGCGCAGTTGACCAGGCGCGCGCCGTCCTTCATCGCATTCAGGGCGCCTGCGTCGATCATCCCTTCGGTCTCCGGGGTGCGCGGCGTATGCAGGGTGATCAGGTCGGCGCGGCCGAGCAGGTCGGTCAGCTCGTCGACCCCCTCCACCCCGAGCTCGCGGAAGCGCTCGGCGGAGACGAACTTGTCGAAGGCGAGGACCTCCATGTCGAAGCTCTGGGCGCGCTTGGCGACCAGCTGGCCGATGCGGCCGAAGCCGATCACCCCGAGCGTCTTACCGTAGAGCTCGGCGCCCCCGTACTTGGAACGGTCCCAGCGCCCGGCGGCGAGCGAGGCCTGCGCCTGGGGCACGTTGCGGAACATCGCCAGCGACAGCGCCAGGGTGTGCTCGGCGGCCGCCACCGAGTTCGACTCGGGCGCGTTGGCGACGATGATCCCGCGCCGGGTCGCCGCCGGGATGTCGACGTTGTCGACCCCGGTCCCGGCGCGGCCGATCACCTTCAGGTTGGTCGCCAGGTCGATCAGCTCCGGCGTCATCTTGGTGGCGCTGCGGATCAGGATCGCGTCGTAGTCGCCGAGCTTGGCGCGGAACTCCTCGTCGGGCATGTCGAGGCCGAGGTCGACGTCGAATTTCGAGCGCAGCAGCTCGACGCCGGTGTCGGCAATCTTCTCCTTGACCAGGACCTTCATCGGGTGTTCTCGACCACCCAGTCGATGCAGCGGGTGAGCGCCTCGACGTCGTCGGGCTCGACCGCCGGGAACATGCCGATCCGCAGCTGGTTGCGGCCGAGCTTGCGGTAGGGCTCGGTGTCGACGATGCCGTTGGCGCGCAGCGCCTTGGCGACCGCCGCCGCGTCGACGTCGTCGGCGAAGTCGATCGTGCCGACGACCAGCGAGCGCTTCGCCGGGTCGGCGACGAACGGCGTCGCGAACTCGCTCGCCTCGGCCCAGGCGTAGAGCCGGCCCGAGGAGTCGGCGGTGCGCTCGACGCACCAGTCGAGGCCGCCGTTGCCGAGCATCCACTCGATCTGGTCGGCGAGCAGGATCAGGGTGGCGAGGGCCGGCGTGTTGTAGGTCTGCTGCTTGCGCGAGTTGTCGAGCGCGACGGCGAGCGAGAGGAATTCCGGCTGCCAGCGGCCGTCGCCGATGCCGTCGAGCTCCTCGATCCTGGCAATCGCGGCGGGGCTGAGCGCCGCCAGCCAGAGGCCGCCGTCGGAGGCGAAGCCCTTCTGCGGGGCGAAGTAGTAGACGTCGGCCTGGGCGGCGTCGAGCGGCAGCCCGGCGGCGCCCGAGGTAGCGTCGATCGCGATCAGCGCCTCGTCCGCGTCGGCGGGGCGCGCGACCGGGACCATCACCCCGGTCGAGGTCTCGTTGTGGGCCCAGCCGATCAGGTCGGCGGCGGCGTCGCCGCGGGGCGCGGGCGCATCGCCCGGCTCGGCCTCGACCAGGATCGGGTCACCGAGGAAGGGGGCCACCGCGGCCGCCTTGGCGAACTTCGAGGAGAACTCACCGTAGGTGAGGTGGAGCGAGCGCTCGCGGATCAGCCAGGCGCAGGCCGCCTCCCAGAAGGCGGTGGTGCCGCCGTTGCCGAGCGCCACCTCGTAGCCGTCGGGGAGGGCGAAGAGCTCGGTGAGCCCCTCGCGCACCCGCCGCACCAGGTCGAGGACCGGCGCCTGCCGGTGCGAGGTCCCCATCAGCTGCGACTGGCCGGCGAGGTTCGCGAGCGCCTCCGGACGTACCTTGGAGGGCCCACAGCCGAACCGTCCGTCGGCGGGCTTGAGGTCGGTCGGGATGGTGAGCGCGGTCTCCGTGGGGGTCATCGGGGAGGGACAGGTTATTCACCCGGGCCGGTGGACCGCCGCCGCCCCCGCGGATAGGCTGGCCACGCCGTTCAGAAGCAGGCAGATACGCCCTATTCAAGGCAACCCGAACCTAGGGGGAGAGATGTACCCAGTCCATTACGAAGCCGACTATCAGGCTGAGCAGAACCGTGTGACGACGTTCTTCCGGATCATCGTCGCGATCCCATGGATCATCGTCGCGATCGTCTACGGGATCGCCGCCGCCTTCACCCATCTCTTCGCCTGGGTCGCGGTGATCATCCTCGGGCGGTACCCGAAAGGCCTCTACGACCTGAACTCGGGCTTCGTGCGGTTCTTCACCCGGACCTATGCCTGGATCTACCTGCAGACCGACGAGTGGCCTCCGTTCGGGATCTCCGACGACGACGATTACCCGATCCGGGTGAAGATCGCGCCGGCGGCCGAGCACCAGAGCCGACTGACGGCGTTCTTCCGCATCATCCTCGCGATCCCGATGCTGATCGTCTCCTACGCGGTCTCCTATGCGCACACGTGGATCGCAGCGATCGCCTGGCTGACGATCGTCTTCCGCGGCTACCTGCCGGAGCAGATCAACACGGCGCTGACCTTCTGCAACAGCTTCAACGCGCGCCTCTATGGCTATCTGTTCCTGCTGACCGACGACTACCCCCCGGTCGGCGAAGAGCGGGCGCTCGGCGCGGGCGGCGGCAGCGCGGCGCCGCCGGCACCCCCGACGACGCCTCCACCCGCACCGGCGGCCTGAGAGCGGAGGGGCAGGGCGATGAGCGACGTGAGCGACAAGGTGGAGCGGGGCGACGGCTGGTCCGTCGCCCACCTCGACGACCTCGGTGCGGGCCCGGGGTTCCGCAAGATACGGAGCCCGCTCGGGGTGACCGCCTTCGGGGTCAACGCGATCGTCCTGCCCCCCTCCTACGCCACCGGCAGCCATTTCCACGACGAACAGGAGGAGCTCTACTTCGTCCACTCCGGGCGGGTGGCGATCGAGTTCGGCGACGGCTCGGTGCAGGAGCTCGGCCCCGGCGGCCTCGCCTGGGTCGACGCCCCGACCCATCGCAAGGTCCGCAATCTGAGCGACTCCGAGGATGCCGTCTACATGGTGGTGGGTGGTAAGGATGGCTACGTCGGGCGGGACGGCAAACTGGCGCCTGGCGAGGAGCATCGTTAGTCGCAGGGACGATCAGGGACGAGGACGCCCCGGCGGGCGGGTCCTGTCACCGCAGGGGACCCCCGGTGCCTTCCGGTAGCTAAAGCTTCCTCAGGCACCGGCTCCCTACGGTGCCACCCGCCCGAGGGGGGTTTGCTCGGGCCATCGCACCGGGCCGCCACGTGCTCCGAAGGGTCGATGGCAACGGCTCGGCAGCTGTCCCCTCGGGACCGGAAAGAGCTTCGACCGCGTTCCTCTTGCTTGAAGCTGAAAGGGACGGGCCGCCACCGGGAGTTCGCCCGAGCGCGCTCCTCCTGGGGGGTGGCGCCGCGGGGGGAACCATCCCGAGGAAGCTTTAGCTACCGGAGGGATGGTGGGTCCCGGCGGCGACAGGACCCGCCAGGCCGGAGCACCCCCGTCCCTTCCCCTCCTGCGCTGCTCCTCAGAACTCCTGGTCGATCCAGGGCATCATGTCGCGCAGCTCTTTACCGACCTTCTCGATTTCGTGGTCGGTCCCGGCCTTGCGCAGCTCGTCGAACTTCTTGCCGCCCGACTCGTTCTCGGCGATGAACTCCTTGGCGAACTCGCCCGACTGGATCTCGCCGAGGATCTCCTTCATCGCCTGGCGGGAGGCCTCGCCGATCACCCGTCTGCCGCGGGTGAGGTCACCGTACTCGGCGGTGTTGGAGATCGAGTACTCCATCCCGCGGATCCCCTTCTCGTACATCAGGTCGGCGATCAGCTTCAGCTCGTGGAGGCACTCGAAGTAGGCGAGGCGCGGGTCGTAGCCCGCCTCGACGAGGGTGTCGAAGCCGGCCTTGACCAGCTCCGAGGCGCCGCCGCAGAGCACCGCCTGCTCGCCGAAGAGGTCGGACTCGCACTCTTCCTTGAAGCTCGTCTCGATCACCGCGGCGCGGCCGCCGCCGATCCCGGAGGCGTAGGCGAGGACGACGTCGTGGGCGGTGCCGCTGGCGTCCTGGTGGACCGACATCAGACAGGGGACGCCGTTGCCTTCCTCGTACTGGCGACGGACCAGGTGACCGGGCCCCTTGGGTGCGACCATGCCGACGTCGACGCCCTCCGGCGGCTCGATCTCGCCGAAGTGGATGGCGAAGCCGTGGGCGAAGAGGACGAGGTCGCCGGGCTCGATCCCGGGAGCGATCTGCTCGCGCCAGATCTGGCCCTGTTTCTCGTCGGGCAGGAGGATCATCACGACGTCGGCGCGCTGCGCGGCGTCGGCGACGTCGAGCACCTCGAGGCCCGCCTCTTCGGCTTTCGGGCGGCTGGCGGAATCGGCGCGCAGCCCGACGACCACCGAGACCCCGGAGTCCTTCAGGTTGAGGGCGTGGGCGTGGCCCTGGGAGCCGTAGCCGAGGATCGCGACCGTCTTGCCCGCGAGGTGGGAGAGGTCGGCGTCTTTGTCGTAGAAGATGTCGTCGGTTCGCATGGGCGAGGAGGCTAGCGGAGCGCGCTCCTCGTCAGCGCAGCGCTCGCCGCATCAACTTGCCCGACGGCGTGCGCGGCAGGGCGGCGGCGAGCTCGACCCGCTTCGGCACCTTGTAGCCGGCCAGTGTCTCGGCGCAGTGGTGGCGGAGCTCGTCGGCGGTGACGTGGGTGTCGGGCGCGAGGACGACGACGGCGGTCACCGCCTGTTGCCACTCGGGGTCCTCCCTACCCACCACCGCCGCCTCGACCACGGCCGGGTGGCGCAGCAGCACCTCCTCGACCTCGGAGGGGACGACGTTCTCGCCGCCGGTGACGATCATGTCGTCGATCCGGTCGCGCACGTAGAGGAAGCCTTCCTCGTCGATGTAGCCGAGGTCGCCGGTGTGGAGCCAGCCCGACTCGTCGTAGCGGCCGGGGGCGACGGTCGGCCCCTGGATCAGGATCTCGCCGTCGCGGATCCGCACGTGGCTGGTCAGCAGTGGCCGGCCGGCGGAGCCGACCTTGCGGCGCGCGTCCCCGGGGGCGAGCGTCGTCACCTGCGAGCAGGTCTCGGTGAGGCCGTAGGTCTGGACGACGGTTGCGCCGCGGTCGAGCGCCTCGACCAGCATCGCCTCCGGCACCGGCCCGCCGCCGACCAGGATCGCCCGCGGCCCGGAGAGGTCGGCGCCCGCCTCGAGCAGGCGGGAGAGCATCGTCGTCACCAGGGAGACGACCGTGATCCGGTCCTCGGCCAGCGAGCGCGCCACCCGCTCGACGTCGAAGCCGTCGTGGATCACCGCGGTCGTGCCGTAGATCGCCGAGCGCATCACGATGCTGAGGCCCGCGATGTGGCTGAGCGGCACGCAGCAGAGCCAGCGGTCGGCGGGGTCGACGCCGATGTTGTAGGCGCCGCCCATCGCGCTCCAGAGGAAGTTGCCGTAGGTGAGGCCGATCGGCCGCGGCGCCCCGGTGCTGCCGGAGCTGAGGACGTAGGCGCAGATCGTGTCGGTGTCGTGCTCGCCGAGCAGCGGCAGGTCGGCCTCGGTCTGGGTCAGAAGGCCGGGGTCGTCGAGGTCGACCATCGGCTCGACCACCTCGACGATCCGCGCCCGCTCGGCCTCGGTGAGGCGCGGGCCGAGCGGCAGCAGCGCCGCGCCCATCTTCATCAGCGCGTGGATCAGGACGACCTGCTCGCGGCGCGGGTGCATGGTCAGCGCCGCGGTCGAGCCGCGCCGCACGCCGTGGGCGGCGAGCCGGCGCGCGACCCAGGTCGCCTCCGCCTCCAGCTCGGCGTAGGTGAGCTCCTCCCCTTCGGCGATCAAGGCCGTCCGCTCCGGGCAGCTCTGGGCCCGTTGAGCGAGCCAGTCGTCGATTCTCATATCGTCTGCATCATGCACCAGCGCGACCGGGAGGCCTCGTGATCTGGGTCCAGGCGGCGCGGCCGCGGACCCTGCCGGCGGCGATCGCCCCGGTCCTGGTCGGGACCGCGGCGGCCTGGCAGTTCGCCGGGCACATGCCGCGCTGGCTCGCCTTCGTCGCCGCGCTGGTCGGCTCGATCTTCATCCAGATCGGCACCAACCTCGCCAACGACTACTCCGACGCGCGCCGCGGCGCCGACACCGCCGACCGGCTCGGGCCGGTGCGGGTCACCTCGGCGGGGCTGGTCACGCCGCAGCGCGTCCTCACCGCGACCTGGGTCGCTTTCGCCGTCGCCATCGCCTGCGGCATCTACCTGGCGGTGGTGGCGGGCTGGGTGATCCTCGTCGTCGGCGTCGCCTCGATCGCCGCCGGGGTCCTCTACACCGGCGGCCCGCGGCCCTACGGCTACGCCGGGCTCGGCGAGGTCTTCGTCTTCCTCTTCTTCGGCCTGGTCGCCGTCAACGGCTCCTACTACGTGCAGCTGGAAGAACTCGACGCGCTGCCGCTCGGCCTCTCGATCGCGGTCGGCTTCCTCGCCACCGCGATCCTCGTCGTCAACAACGTGCGCGACATCGAGACCGACCGCCGCGCGGGCAAGATGACCTCGGCGGTGAGGATGGGGCGCGCCAACGCGGTCAGCCTCTACCGCCTCCTGATCGCGGGCGCCTTCGTGATCCTGCCGTTCTCGATCTGGGCGGGCGAATGCAAGTGGTGGCCGCTGCTGGGACTGCTCGCCGCGCCGCTCGCGATCAAACCGATCCGCGTGATGGAAACCCGCACCGACGGCCCGGCGCTGAACAGATGCCTGGCGGCGACCGGCGGCCTGCTGGCTGTGTACAGCCTGTTGGTGACGATCGGGCTGCTGCTCTCGGCGTGAGCCGCGCGTGGTGTTCGAGGTAATTCCCTACGCGCTCCCGTTCAAGGAGCCATACGTCACGGCGCGTGGGACGTTGACGCGGCGGGAGATGGTGCTGCTGCGGGTCAAGGATGAGGAGGGGCTCGAGGGGCTGGGGGAAGCGGTGCCGCTGAGCCTGCGCGGTGGGGTGTCGATCGAGCAGGTCGTTCGGGAACTGGAGGAGCTGGCGCGTGAGACGCCTCCCTCACTCGCGGACGCACTTGCAGGTAGGTCCGCGAGTGAGGGAGGCGTCCCTGGGGAGGTGGCCGAGAAGGTGTCGCTGCCCGCCCTGTGCGCGCTTAGTACGGCACTGATCGACCTGCGGGAGAAGCGCGAGGGGGATGAGGCCTGGCACGCGCCGGTGCGGTGCAACGCGACCCTTGTGAGCGGAGAGCCTGCAGCCGTGGTGGCGGACGCGGAACGGTGGGCCGCGGACGGGTTCGGGACGTTCAAGCTCAAGGTCGGGGCCGGGGACGATGTGGCGCAGGTGCGAGCGGTGCGAGAGGCGCTGGGGCCGGGGATGCGGATTCGGTTGGACGCGAACGCGGCCTGGTCCCTGGAGGAGGCGACCGAGATCCTCGCGGCGGTCGAGCCGCTCGGGATCGAGCTGGTCGAGCAGCCGGTGGAGACGATCGACGAAGCGGCGGAGTTGGCGAAGCGGACGGGGATCTGGCTGGCCGGCGACGAGAGCATCGTCACGCTCGAGGACGCCGAGGAGGCGATCCGGGCCGACTCGTTCTCGGTCACCGGGGTGAAGCTGTCGAAGGTGGGCGGGTTCGAGTTGGGGCGCGAGATCGCGGGACGTATGCGCTCCTACGTGGCAAGCGCTCTCGACGGACCGGTGGGGATCGCGATCTCGCGGCGGCTTGCGGAGTGGATCGACTCTCCCAGGTTTGCCGAGGAACGGCTCGCGCATGGCCTCGCCACGCAGAGGCTCTTTGCGGAGACCATCGCCGCCACCGAGTGCAGGCTCGAGGGCGATCTGCTGCACGAGGCCGAAGGGGCGGGGCTCGGCGTGACGATCGATGAAGATTCGCTGCGGCACCACCAGCTTTAGCTGCCGTGGAGCCTTACCGTCGTATAGAGACAGTTTCTCTCCACAGCATGGATTTGACCAATGGAAATACGGCCCTCGCGTCGGCCTTTGTCGAGGAGTTGGCGCGCGGTGGACTGAGGCGCGCGGTCGTCTCGCCAGGCTCACGGTCGACGCCGCTCGCGGTGGCGCTCTGGCGCGAGGCGGGGATCGAGGTGACGGTGATCGTCGACGAGCGCTCCGCCGCCTTCTTCGCCCTCGGCGCGGCGCAGGCGAGCGGCGAACCGGTGGCGCTCCTCTGCACCTCGGGGACGGCGCTCGCCAACTACCACCCCGCCGTCGCCGAGGCCGATGAATCGGGGCTGCCACTGGTCGTGCTGAGCGCGGACCGGCCGCCCGAGCTCCGTGGGATCGGCGCCGGACAGACGATCGACCAGATCAAGGCCTTCGGCGAATCGGTGCGCTGGTTCTGCGAAGTCGGCACCCATGAGGCCGACGACGCCGGCCTCCTCCACATGCGCTCGGTCGCCTGCCGGGCGCTGGCCCGGGCTCGCGGCGAGATCCGCCCCGGTCCCGTCCACCTGAACCTGCCCTGGCGCGAGCCGTTGGCGCCGCTGCTGGTCGAGGGCGCTGTGACCGCCACCGACCCCCTCGCACTACACGGCCGCGACGGTCGCCCGCTGACCGCCGTCACCCGCGTCGACCTCGAGCCGACCCAGTTCGTCCTCGACGAGATCGCCGGTCACATCGGCGACGCGATCGCCGGGGTGATCATCGCCGGCCGCCAGACCGATCCGGAGCTGCGCGAACCCCTCGCCCACCTCGCCCGCGCCTCCGGCTTCCCGATCCTCGCCGAGCCGACCTCGCAGCTGCGACTCGGCCCCCACGACCGTTCCTACGTCGTCTCCACCTACGACACCCTGCTCCGCGACGAGCATTTCGCGAGGAACAACGTCCCGGATCTGGTGCTGCGCTTCGGCGAGCTGCCGACGTCAAAGCCCCTGCGCTCGTGGCTCGCCGCCTCCGGCGCCGACCAGATCGTGGTCGACCCGAGCGGGGGCTGGAACGAGCCGACGAATCAGGCGGCGGCGATCATCCGAGCGGATCCGACCGAGTGCGCGAGCGGCTGGGCAGTGCGGCTCGAAAAGGCGGGCTCCGAGGGCGGGGCGGGAGGACCCCTTCGCTCACGAACTGCGGGGAGGTTCGCTCAGGGGTCCTCCCGCCCCGCTCCCGAGGCGTGGCTGGAGGCCGAGGCCGTTGCCCTGAACGCGATCGCCGAAGAGCTGGGAGGACCCGTCGCTCGCGCCTCGAGGGCGGCCTCCTCGATCGCGGACCTACCCGCAAGTGCGTCCGCGATCGAGGAGGCCGCGCTGCACGTCGCCCTCGGCCGCGCCCACCAAGACGGCGACCTCGTCTACACCGCCTCCTCGATGCCGATCAGAGACCAGGAGACGTTCCTCGCCCCCGGCGAGGCCGACGTGCTGTTGCTCTGCAACCGCGGCGCGAACGGGATCGACGGACTGATCAGCTCCGGGATCGGTGCGGCCGACGCCACCGGCCGCCCGACCACGATCGTCACCGGGGAGCTCGGCCTCCTCCACGACATCGGCGGCCTCGCCGCACTCCGCGACGTCATCACCCCGGTCCGCATCGTCGTGATCGACAACGGCGGCGGCGGCATCTTCCACTTCCTCCCCCAGCACGGGGCGCTCGCCGACGACGAGTTCGAGGCCCTCTTCGGCACCCCCCGCGGCATCTCGATCGAGCGCGCCGCCGCCCTCTTCGACCTCCCTTATACCCACCTCGAATCCCTTGCCGACCTCCCGGCCGCGCTCGCCGCCGGCACCGGCCTGATCGAGGTCCTCACCGACCGCCACGCCAACGTGGCGGCCCATCGCCGCGTCACCGAGCGGGTGCTCGCCGCACTGAACGGCTAGTCCGCGACGAGCGGCAGCATCGCCTGAAGCTTGACCTCGGTCTCGGCCAGCTCGGCCTCGGGATCGGAGCCGGCGACGACGCCCACTCCGGCGAAGAGGTGGGCGTCGCGGTCGCGGAGGATGGCGCTGCGGAGGGCGACGCAGAATTCGCCGTCCTCGGTGGCGTCCATCCAACCGACCGGCGCGGCGTACCAACCGCGGTCGAGCTGCTCGAGCTCCACGAGGGGCGCCGCGGCGGCAGGCCAGGGCTCGCCGCCGACCGCCGGGGTCGGGTGGAGCATCCCCGCCAACTCGATCGCCGAGCGCGGCTCGGCCAGCTGGGCGATCACCGGGGTCGCCAGGTGCTGGATGTTGGCGACCTTGACGATCTCCGGCTCGGCCCCGGTCTCGACCCAGACCGCGTGGGGACGCAGGCGGCGGACGATGCGCTCGGCGACGATCCGGTGCTCGCGGCGGTCCTTGTCGCTGCGCATCAGCCGCTCGCCGAGGTGATCGTCGACGGCGGGGTCGGAACTGCGCCGGGTCGAGCCGGCGAGGGCGACGGTGGAGACGCTCGCGCCCGATCGGCGCACCAGGAGCTCGGGGCTGGCACCGACGAAGGCGGCCTCCGGCGTCCCCGCGCAGAAGCAGAAGCAGGCCGGGAACTGCTCGCGCATCGCGCCGAAGATCGGCGCCGGGTCATGGGCAGCGGCTGCGCTGACGATGACCTCCCGGGCCAGCACCACCTTCTCCATCTCCCCGGCCGCGATCCGAGCTGTCGCCTTCTCGACCGCGTCTTCGAAGGTGCGCGGCGGGCGGGCGCTGCGGATCGTCGGACGGGCGGTCGGGTGTGGATCGAGGAGCGGCAGGCTCGCGTCGGTACGTAGCCCGGAAAGTCGCGCCCCCAGCTCGGCGGCGCGCCGCTCGGCGTCGTCCCCCGACCCGACCACCGCGTTCACGGTCAAGAAGCGCTCCTCCCCGTGCCGGCAGATCGAGATCTCGGGCAGGAAGAGCGAGGCCGGCTCGAACGAGCTCCAGGTCCCGCCGCCACCGCCCTCGGGGTCGAAGGCGAAGCCGCCGAGCCAGACGGGGCCGGCGCCCGCGGGCAGGCCGGGCGGCTCCTCGATGACCACGTCACGCGCCGTCTCCCCCACCGTCCGCGCGATCTCGTCGAAGCGCCGCTCCCCGCGCGAGGCGGCCTCTCGCGCCACTCCCATCCCGGCCAGGGCAAACTCGCGATCTGGCTGCTCCCAGCAGAACCAGCGGTCGCTCGCCAACCGCGAGGCGAAGATCGCCGCGCAGGGATCGTCGATCTCGACCGCCGCGGTGACGCTGACCAGCGTCCGGCGCCTCTTCCCTATGCCTCGCTCGAGCGCGTCTCGGAGGGACTCAGTCGTGACCACGGGCGATCGCGATCTCGCCGGTGCGCACCATTTCGACCAGCCCGTGGGGGCGGATCATCCGCTCGAAGGCCTCGATCTTGTCGGCCGAGCCGGTCACCTCGATCGTCATCGTGCGGCGCGCCACGTCGACGATCTTCGCCCGGAAGATATCGCTGAACTGGATGATCTCGGCGCGGTTCTCGACCGCTGCGGAAACCTTGAAGAGGGCCATCTCGCGGGCCACCGTCTCCTCCGGCTCCATGTCGCGGATCTTCAGCACGTTGACCAGCTTGTGCAGCTGCTTGGTCACCTGGTCGATCGGGTGGACGGCGCCGTCGAGGGTGAGCGTGATCCGCGAGACGCTCGGGTCGTCGGTCGGGCCGACCGCCAGCGTGTCGATGTTGAAGCCACGCCGCGAGAAGAGCCCGGCGACGCGCGCCAGCACGCCCGGCTTGTTCTCGACCTGGATCGAGAGGATGTGCTTGCGGCCGCTCAGCTGTCCGGGGACCCGTAGGTCCTCCAGCCGCACCAGATCAGGCGTCCCGGCCTCCATCATGGCCCCCATGACACGGCGCATCTCCGCGTCCTCGGTCGCTCGTGTGCAGAGCACACCACGCTCCCTGCGTCCTTGATCTGCTTGGTCATGGCGGCCATGAACTCAGCGCACCAGCCCTGGGGCCTCGGTCATCTGCCGGGCGGCGTTGCCGGGGGCGATCATCGGGTAGACGTTCTCCTCCTGCGTGACGCGGATATCGACCAGTACCGGCCCGTCGGTCGCGCAGGCGGTCCGCATCGTCTCCTCGAGGTCGGCCGCGTCCTCGACCCGCAGGCCGGTCGCGCCGAAGGCCTCGGCCAGCTTCACCCAGTCGGGGCTGGCGCCCATCGCGACCGAGCTGTAGCGGCGGTCCCAGAAGAGCTGCTGCCACTGGCGGACCATGCCCATGTAGCCGTTGTTCATCAGGAAGACCTTGACCGGGATCTGTTCGGTGACGGCGGTCGCCAGCTCCTGCACGTTCATGATCAGGCTGCCGTCGCCGGAGATGCAGGTGACGAGCTCGTCCGGGCAGGCGACCTTGGCGCCGATCGCCGCCGGCAGGCCGAAGCCCATCGTCCCCAGGCCGCCCGAGTTGATCCAGCGGCGCGGCTTGTCGAAGCCGTAGTACTGCGCCGCCCACATCTGGTGCTGGCCGACGTCGGAGGTGACGATCGCGTCGCCCTCGGTAGCCCTCCAGAGCGCCTCCATCATGAACTGCGGCTTGATCTCGCCGCCGCTGCCGGGCTCGTAGAAGAGCGGGTGCTCCTGCTGCCAGGAGCGGATCTGGGTCCACCAGCCCTCGGTGCGTCCGGGGTCGGTCTGCAGCGCCCGGTACTCGCGGGTCAGCTTCGGCAGCACCTGCTTGACGTCACCGACGATCGGGATATGGGCACCGACGTTCTTCGAGATCTCCGCCGGGTCGATGTCGATGTGGATGATTTTCGCGTGGGGCGCGAACTCGTCCAGCTTGCCGGTGATCCGGTCGTCGAAGCGGGCGCCGATCGCGACGATCAGGTCGGCGTTGTCCATCGCCATGTTGGCGGTGAACGTGCCGTGCATGCCGAGCATGCCGAGGAAGCGGTCGCTGGAGGCGGGGAAGGCACCGAGCCCCATCAGCGTCGAGGTGACCGGGAACTGGTCGGAGGCGACGAGTTCGCGCAGCTCCTCGGAGGCGTTGGCGTTGATCACGCCGCCGCCGGTGTAGAAGATCGGCCGGCGCGCGTTCGCCAGCGCTTTGGCGGCGATCCGGATCTGTTTGATGTTGCCCTCGGTAGAGGGCTTGTAGCCGGGCAGCTCGACCGGCTCGGTGCGCGCCTCATACTCGATGTCGGTGCGGAAGAGGTCGGAGGGGACGTCGAGCAGGACCGGGCCGGGACGGCCGGTCGAGGCGACATGGAAGGCCTCGTGGACGTACTCGGGGATCTGCCGCGCGTCGGTCACCTGGAAGGAGTGCTTCACGAAGGGCAGCGTGGCGCCGAGGATGTCGGCCTCCTGGAAGCCGTCGGTGCCGATCAGCTCGGTTTTCACCTGGCCGGTGATGAAGACGGTCGGCACCGAGTCGAGCATCGCGTCGGCGATCGCAGTGATCAGGTTGGTCGCGCCCGGGCCGGAGGTGGCGAAGGCGACGCCGACCTGGCCGCCCGCCTTGGCGTAGCCCTCGGCGGCGTGCCCGGCACCCTGCTCGTGGCGGGTCTGCACGTGGCGGAAATCGGCGTCGACGACGGCGTCGTACATCGGCAGGTTGGCCCCGCCGGGGATGCCGAAGACGTTCTTCACGCCCTCGGCCTTGAGCGATTCCATCAGTGCGTCGGCTGCTCTCATCGAACCGGCGAGTTTACCAGCGGCTTTGCGAGGACCGGGCTCGGGGGACCCGGCTTCTCAGGCGCGGCTGGCGGCCGGTTTAGCTGGGTTCCAGCGGGTGCGCGGGTCGATCGCGCCCTCGGCGGCGCGGGCCTTGTAACGGTCGAGGATGCCGAGCAGCGACTCGATCAGCTCCTCGCCGAGCAGCCGCGGCTGCAGCCCCAGCTCCAGCAGATTGGTGTTGACCGCCTTGTAGTAGTGCTGTTCCTTCTCGACGCGCGGGTTGTCGTAGTGCTGGATGTCGACCTCGTAGCCGAGATGCGCGCCGGCCTCCTTCACCAGTTCGGCCAGCTGCATCACCGAGAACTGCTCGGTGAACTGGTTGAAGACGCGGAACTCGCCCGCCGCGGCGGGGTTCGTGACGGCGATCTCGACGCAGGCGAGCGTGTCGCGGATATTGAGGAAGCTGCGCGTCTGGTTGCCTTCCCCGTAGACGGTCAGCGGGTGGCCGATCACCGCCTGCAGGCAGAAGCGGTTGAGCACGGTGCCGAACAGCTCGTCGTAGTCGAAGCGGGTGATGAGGCGCTCGTCGGAGGCCGTCTCCTCGGTCTCGATCCCGTAGACGACGCCCTGGTTCAGGTCGGTCGCGCGCAGCCCCCAGGTCCGGCAGGCGAAGTGGATGTTGGTCGAGTCGTGAACCTTCGAGCAGTGGTACAGCGAGCCCGGCAGCTTCGGGAACGGCAGCGTGTCGCTGCGCCCCTTGTGATGGATCTCGATGTAGCCCTCCTCGATGTCGATCTCGGGCTGGCCGTACTCGCCCATCGTCCCCAGCTTCACCAGGTGTGCCTCGGGGACGTGATCGCGCAGCGCGAAGAGCAGGTTGAGGTTGCCGATCGTGTTCGCGTACTGGGTCTCGACCGCGGTCTGGCGGGAGATCATCGAGTACGGCGCCGAGGCCTGCTGGCCGTAGTGCACGACCGCGTCGGGGAGGAACTCGGCGACGACCCCGTCGATGAAGTCGCCGTCCTCGATCGGGCCAATGTGGGAGGCGATCCGCGTGCCGGAGAGCTCCTCCCAGGCGCTGATCCGGGTGTCGAGGTCGGCGATCGGGGTCAGCGAGTCCGAGCCCGCGCCCTCGACCCAGCGCCTGCGGTTGAAGTTGTCGACGACCGCGACCTCGTGCCCGCGCGCCGAGAACCGGAGTGCCGTCGGCCAGCCGAGGTAGCCGTCGCCACCGAGGATGAGGATCCGCATAGACCGGCAAGGTTAGTTGAATCGGGACGATGCCAAACCGTGTGGCGGCGCGAAACGGCGGCCGGGCGGGGATCGCGGCCCTGGTCGCGATCCTGCTGCTGGGCCTCGGCCTGCGGGTCGGCGAAGCCTGGGACGGCCGCGCCCCGGTCTACGACGCCTCCGCCTACGCGGCGATCGCCCGCAATCTCGACGAAGGCAACGGCTTCACCGTGGGCGCGAGGGCGACCCAGCCGAGCACCGACTACTCCCCCGGCCTGCCGCTCTTCGTCGCCGGCCTCTACAAGCTGACCGGCGGCGTCCACGAACGCCTCGCCCGCCTGGTCCTGGCCGTGCTCGGCACCCTCGCCGTCCTCTTCGCCTACCTCCTCGCCCGCCGCCTGTCCCAACCCGTAGACCTTGGTAACCCACAGGGTGACAAAGGTCTACGGGTTGGCGGGCGGGCCGTCGTCGCGGGCCTGATCGCGGCCCTCGTCGTCGCCATCTACCCGGCGACGATCCAGTACACGGGGATGCTGATGACGGAGCCGCTCGCGGCGACGCTG
>DATJWW010000014.1:0-38074 GCA_035500835.1 Solirubrobacterales bacterium
GGAAGTTCACACGGAGGTACGGAATACGCCGAGGACGTCACAGGTCCTCATGCATCTCCCCACCGACACAGAGGGCCCTGCCACGACCGTGCACTTGAGCCGCCTATAGGCGGCTCAAGTGCACGGTCGTCGGCGGCCTGATGAGGAACACGCAAGGAATCGTGGACTTGCCTGGGTCTTCGTCACGGATCCCAGGCCTTCGTGGAGGAACACGCGCCTCCCTCCACGCGCTCTCCCTCCCCGGGGCACGCCGATCCCCACTCCCTCTCCCCGAACCCTCGGCCGTCCCGGCCACGGCCACACCCTGCCGGGGTCGTGGCCGGGACGGCCGCGTCCCTTACCCCTCGGGCGCCAGCTCCGGAGATCCTGAATCGATCATCTCCGGGATCGGTACTCGGCGAGGTAGGCGTCGGCGAGCCGCTTCGGGGCGCGGCAGAGCCAGGCTTCGACGATCGCTTCCTCGAGGTCGACACGGGGGATGCGCCCGAGCAGGAGCAGGACGCTCAGGTGCCCGTCGAAGTGTGGGGTGGTGAAGTAGACCTCCGGCTCGCTCGCCAGCAGCGCCAGCTTCGCCTCCTCGTCGGGCACCCGGACGCCGAGGATCTCGCCGTCCGGGGCCGCCTCGCCCAGCTGCTCGATTTCCTTCTTGCGCAGCCGCCGTTCCCAGACGAAGAGCTTCTTCCGCACCTTCCAGGCGCGCATGCCGTGGATCGGTTCCTCGGCGACCTCCGGCAGCGCCGTGGCGATCGCCGCGACATCGTCCCAGCTCGCCATCAGCGCCGGCCCACCTTCGCCCGCTTCTTCTCGGTGAGTGCCTTGGCTTCGGCGTCGGCGATGGTCTTGGCGCGCTTGATCGCTTTGGTCAGCGCGTCGATGTCGTAGACGCCCTGGTGACGGCGGCCGTTGACGAAGAAGGTCGGCGTTCCCGAGACACCCGAGGAGTCGGCGCTCGACACGTCGTCGGACACCCTCGGCAGGTAGACCCGCCGGCGCACCTCGTCTTCGAGTCGGTCGGCGTCGAGTTCGAGCTCGTCGGCGTAGCGGTGGACGTCGTCGAGGTCGAGTTCCCCCTGGTGGGCCATCAGCGTGTCGTGCATCGGCCAGAAGGCGCCCTGCGCCGCCGCCGCCTCGCTCGCCTCCGCCGCCAGCTGCGCGTGCGGGTGGACGTCCTGCAGCGGCAGGTGGCGGAAGACGTAGCGCAGGCCGCCGCTGTGATGGGTGTCGAGCAACTGCCTGATCGTCGGCTCGGCTCGCCCGCAGTAGGGGCACTCGAAGTCGGCGTACTCGACCAGGGTGACGGCGCCGTCCGGGTCGCCGCGGATGTGGTCGCGCTCCGGGTCGACGTCGTCGGAGAGGTCGATGATCGACTCGGCCGTGCGGCGCAGCTGCTCGAGCCGCCGCGAGGTCGGGATCAGGGCGCTCGTGCCGCGGAAGACGGCGAGGGCGACGACGGGCGAGATCAGGCAGGCGGCGAGCACGCCGACCTTCGCCTCGTCGAGCCGGGTGCCGGCGAAGGCCAGGGTCGCGATCAGGAAGGAGACGGTGAAGCCGACCCCGGCCGCGGTGCCGGTGCCGAGCAGGCCGGGCCAGGTGATCGTCAGCTTGCCGCCGCCGACCATCTTGCGGACCGGCGCCCGCGTCGCCAGCCACGGCAGCAGGAAGATGCCGAGCGGCTTGCCGACCACGTAGCCGACGACGATCCCGATCGTGATCGGCGAGGTGAGCGCGTCGGAGAGGAGGCCGCCGGTCAGATGGACGCCGGCGTTGGCGAGCGCGAATACCGGCACGATCACGTAGCTGGTCCAGGGGTGGAGCGCGTACTGGATGCGCTCGTTGGGCGAGATCGCCTGGGCGAGGCTGCGCCGCGCGGTCAGCGCCCCGCCCGCGGTCGGCTGCTCGCGGAACTCGCGGGTCAGGTCGGTGGCGCGCTCCAGCTCGTGGCGCGAGGGCGGGTAGGCGCTCGTCACCAGCCCGATCGCCAGGCCGGCGATCACCGGGTCGATCCCCGACTCGTACAGCGCCACCCAGATCGCGGTGCCGACGATCACCGCGATCGGGCCGCGCATCGTCGGCAGGAAGCGGAGCAGCCCGAGCAGGGCGAAGAGGCCGACCGCGACGGCGAGGGCGACGACGTCGATCGAGTCGGTGTAGGCGACGACGATGATCAGCAGCGCCGCCAGGTCGTCGAAGACGACGAGGGTGAGGAGGAAGACGCGCAGGCGGGTCGAGCCGGTCGGCGCGACGAGGGCGAGGACGCCGAGCGCCAGCGCCGTGTCGGTCGACATCGCGACCCCCCAGCCGCCGCCCCCGGGGCCGCCCGCGTTGAAGAGCAGGTAGACGCCGACGGCGCCGCCGATCCCGCCCAGCGCGGCCAGCGCCGGGTACCAGAGCCGGTTGTGCTCGCGGAGCTCGCCGAGGTCGATCTCCCGCTTCGCCTCCAGCCCGACGACGAGGAAGAAGAGCGTCATCAGCCCCTCGTTCACCCAGACCCGCAGTTCGTTGCTGATCCCGTGCGAGCCGACCTGGATCGAGAGATGGGTGGACCACACTTCGCCGTAGCTGCCGATGTCGATGTTGGCCCAGAGCAGGGCGACGATCACCGCCCCGACCAGGACCAGCGCCGAGCCGGTCTCGGTGCCGAGGAAGTCCCGCACCGGCGTCGCCAGGTTGCGTGCCCAGGCGGTCCGCCCGCCGTTGTTCTGGATGGTGTCGGTGCTCGCCATCGTGTCAAAGTATGTTCGCCGGGTGAAGCCGGCGATCTCCGACCCTGGCCGCTACGCGCTGAAGAACTCGGTCCGCGCGGCGATCGTCGTCCCCGCTGCCTTCGCCGTCGGCCTCAAGGTCTTCGATCAACCGCAGATCGCGCTCTTCGGCGCCTTCGGCTCGATCGGCATGCTCGTCTTCGTCGACTTCGGCGGCACCCGGCGGGAGCGCCTCCTCGCCTACCTGGCGACGCTCCTCGTCTGCACGGCGACGATCGCGCTCGGCACCGTCTGCTCCCACACCACCTGGCTGGCGACCGCGGTGATGTTGCTGGTCGGCTTCGCGATCCTCTTCGCCGGGGTGATCGACGGCTACATCGCCGCCGCCTCGCTGGTCCTGATCCTCACCTTCGTGATCGCCGCGATGGTGCCCGCGCCGGCCGCCGAAATCCCCGACCGCCTGGCGGGCTGGGGGATCGCCGGGCTCTTTTCGCTGATCGCGATCTTCGGCCTCTGGCCGGGGCGCCCGCCGGACCACCTCCGTCACACCGCTGCGACCGCGCTCGACAAGCTGGCCGCGGTGCTGGAGGCGATGGGGGCGACGTTGACCGGCGGGCTGGCGGGTGAGGGGGAAGCGGAACGGGTCGCCCGCCTCTCGGTCGAGGCATACGACGCGGTGGTGGCCGCCCGCAGCGCGTTCGTCGCTCTCCCCCACCGGCCCAGCGGGGTCGGCGGCCGCACCGCGGCGTTCGGCCGGCTGATCGATGACCTCGACTGGTTCGACGAGCTCGCCCGCGAACAGCCCGCCCCGGCCTGGGTCAGCGACGGCTTCGCCCGTGAGCGCGCCGCCGTCGAAACGGCGGTCCCGGTGGCACTCCGTCGCGCCGCCGAGCGCCTCCGCGCCAACCGTCCCGGCGACGGCGGGGCGGAGCTCGAACGCCTCGGCAAAGACCATCGTGCGATCGGCCGCGCCTTCCTGGCGGAGCTCGCCGAGCACCGCCCCGAGGACGACGCCAAGCGGGTGACCGAAGAGCTGGACGAGGTCTACCGGCTGCGCGCGCTCGCCTACTCGGCGCTGCAGATCGGCCGCCACGCGGTGCAGGCCGGCGGCGGCGAGGCGCCCCCGGAGCCGAGCCTGGTGTCGTCGTCCCAGGACGGGGGGCTGTCGAAAGGGCGGCGGATCGCGCTGTCGCACCGGAGCATGCGCTCGGTCTGGTTGCGCAACAGCGTCCGCGGCGCGGTGGGGCTGGCGCTCGCCGTCCTCATCGCCCGTGTCACCGACGCGCAGAACGGCTTCTGGGTGGTGCTGGGGACGATCTCGGTGCTGCGCTCCAGCGCCCTGGCGACCGGCACGACCGTGGTCGAGGCGCTCACCGGCACCTTCATCGGCATCCTCGTCGGCGGGCTGATCGTGATCGCGATCGGGGATCACACCGCGCTGCTCTGGGTGGTGCTGCCGTTCGCGATCCTGCTCGGCGCCTACTCGCCGCGGGCGATCTCCTTCACCGCCGGCCAGGCCGGCTTCACGATCGTGATCGTGGTCCTCTTCAACCTGTTGAACCCGGTCGGCTGGAAGGTCGGGGTGGTGCGGATCGAGGACGTCGCGATCGGCTGCGCGATCAGCCTCGTCACCGGCTTCCTCTTCTGGCCGCGCGGCGCCGCCGACGTCCTGCGCGAAACGCTCGGCGGGGCCTACGAGAGCGCGGCGCGCTACCTGGACACGACGATCGCGACGATGCTCGGGGTGCGCAAGGCGGACCCGATCGAACCGGTCGCGGTCGAGGCGAGCGAAGCGGCGCTGCGGCTGGACGAGACGGTGCGCGAGTACCTCGCCGAGAACGGCTCGGCCCGCCGCGACCTGGAAGCGCTGGCGCGGCTGGTCGGCGGTGCGACGCGGGTGCGGCGGGCGGCGCGGCTGATGCACAACGCGACGACCTTGGCGCCGCTGGCGCCGCTCAACTCGCAGGCGGACTGGGTGGCGGCGGCATGCGGTCCCTTCGACCAGGCGTGGGAGGCGCGGCGCGACTGGTTCGAGGGGTTCGGCAAGGCGATCGCCGCGGGGGAGGAGCCGCCGGGGCCGGAGCCCGAGGCGCCGCCGCCGGCCGCCGGCCCGACCAGCCGCCTGAACCGTGAGCTGGGACCGATGGTGGTGCTCGACGGCGCCCCCGACGACGGCATCCCGCCGGGCCTGGCGCTGGCCTGGGCCGGGCGCCACCTGGAGGGCCTGCTGGCGCTCGAGCCGCCGCTGAGCGAAGCCGCCCACGCGGTGCTCGACGACTTCGCCCCGCGCGTCCTCGGCGAAGCCCGGGCCTAGCCGAGGCCCCTACGAGTGCGTTCGCACTTCGTTCCGCTATCCGGAACTAACTGCGAACGCGCCGCTCCCCGATCAGCGGGGGAACGCGCCTCGGGAGCGGCGGACCGAGGTGCGCCAGAGGAGGGTCGCGGTGGCGCGGCCGCGCAGCTCCGGATCGTTCTCCCAGAGCTCGTCGACGCGGGCGAGGTGGGCGGCGCGTTCGGCGGGCTCCATCGTCACCACCCGGCTCATCGAGGCGAGGTAGTCGCGCAGGCCGGCGGGGTCGACCTCCATCCGGTGGGGGAACGCCGGTGAGTCATCGACCTCGGCGAAGCGCCGGCGGAGCTCCGGCTGGCTCGGCCAGTGTCCGCGGCGGCGGATCCCCGCCCCGCCGTTGATCCCGCGCAGCCGACGCTGCCAGTCGACCGAGGTGTCGAAGCGGTTGCCGAACAGGGCGAGGACGCCGGGCGGGCGCAGGACCCGGGCGATCTCGTCGAGGGTCGGCTCGCGGTCGAACCAGTGGAAGGCGGCGCCGGCGACAACGGCGTCGAAGCTGTCGTCGGCGAAGGGGAGGTCC
This sequence comes from Solirubrobacterales bacterium, assembly GCA_035500835.1. Taxonomy (GTDB): domain Bacteria; phylum Actinomycetota; class Thermoleophilia; order Solirubrobacterales; family 70-9; genus VAYN01. Next base: position 5,573 of record DATJWW010000014.1, read on the forward strand.
TCGGCACGGCCGTCGATCGCGGTCGCCGCGGGAAGTGTCTCGGTGAGGATGGCGCGCATCTCCGGCAGCGGCTCGAGCGCCGTCACCCGATGGCCGGCGGCGAGCAGGGCCGCGGTCAGCTTGCCGGTCCCGGCGCCGAGGTCGAGCACGTCGAGCGGCTCCGGGCCGAGCGTCCAGGCGATCGCCGCGGGCGGGTAGCCGGGTCGACCGCGCTGGTAGATGTCGGCGACCTGGCCGAAGGAGGCGGCCCGGGTGGCTTTGTCGGCGATCGGCACCGACGCATCATTGCCACCCAGCACTAATCTCGCCTAAATGATCCCGATCTTCGACGGCCACAACGACGCGCTTACCCGGGAGGATCACGCGCGGCTCGCCGGCGGCCGCGACGGCGGCCACCTCGATCTGCCGCGCATGGGTGACGGGGGCATGAGGGGCGGCATCTTCGCCCTCTTCACCCCTTCGCCCGGCGAAGCGGACCACGACCTGAACTTCGGCGAAGGCGGCACATACGCCGAGCCGCTGGCGCCGCCGGTGCCGCACGAGGTCGCGGCGGCCGATGCGAGCGCGGCGGCGGGCCGTCTCTTCGCCTTGGAGCGGGCGGGGCACCTGACCGTGGCACGGACGATCGCCGACGTCGACGGGGCGCTGGCCGACGGCGCGCCACCGGTCGCGGTCCTCCATCTCGAGGGCGCCGAGGCGATCGACCCCGGCCTCGAGGCGCTGCCCGCCTGGCACGCGATGGGCCTGCGCTCGCTCGGTCCGGTCTGGAGCCGCGCCAACGCCTTCGCCACCGGCGTCCAGTTCGTCTTCCCCTCCTCGCCGGACATCGGGCCGGGCCTCACCGACGCGGGCATGGCGCTGGTGCGGGCCTGCGCCGAGCTGGGGATCCTGGTCGACCTCAGCCACCTGAACGAGAAGGGGTTCTGGGACGTCGCGAGGCTCGAACCGGGGCCGCTGGTCGCCAGCCACTCCGGGGCGCACGCCGTCGCGGCCGCCTCGCGCAACCTGACCGACGCCCAGCTCGACGCGATCGGCGCGTCGGGCGGCCTGGTCGGGATCGTCTACGCGACCTCCTTCGTCCGACCGGACTTCGCCGACGACCCGGACACGCCGCTGTCGGCGATCGCCGCCCACGCCCGTTACGTCGCCGACCGGATCGGCGTCGAGCACGTCGCGCTGGGCTCCGACTTCGACGGCGCCACGATCCCCGCCCCGCTCGGCGACGTCGCCGGCCTGCCGAAGCTCCTCGACGCCCTCCGCGCCGCCGGCTTCACCGAGCCCGAGCTCGAAGCGATCGCCTGGCACAACTGGCGCCGCGTCCTCGCCGCCTGGTGGCGCTAGCCGCAACGGGGGTCCCTGTCCTTGGTAACCCTGTGGGCGACAAAGGACAGGGACCCCCCAGGTCGAACCCGTCCCCATGCGGATCGATCTTTCGGACCTGGAGCGCCTCGAGGGGATCGCCCAAGCTCTCGGGCGCCTCTTCTGGGCGCTGATGGCGATCGCCTTCCTCGCCACGATCCTCGGCTCGGCCGGGACCGGCTTCCTCGCCCTGGTCCTCGGCGGCGCCGCCTTCGTCGGCGAGACCGGTCTCGAGGACTTCGTCCGCTCCCGCCGCGAGCGAGCGAAGCCCCGCTCGCCCAAACCCCAGATCAAGGTCCGCCGCACCCGCACGAACCGCGCGAAGTCCGTCGTCTAATCTGGGCGGATGAAGCGGGGACGACTGGCCGTGACGGCGGCGCTGCTTTGTGCGCTCGTGACGGCCTCATCGGCAGCGGCAGAAGAAGGCGACTCGGCACCGATCCGCCCGGTCTCGGAAGGCGGCTTCAGTTTCCCCGAGATCACCGGCCCGACCAGCCCAGAGGAATATCCGTTCCACGTCCGCCTGGGGTCGGAACAGAGCCTGGAACAGGTCAGTGCCACCCTGGTCGAGGTTGTGTATCCCGGCCATGAACCCGCCTTCTCGATCGTCGCGGAGGCCGCCCACGACGCCGATGGGGCGACGGTCCCCACCACGCTGAGTGTCTCCGGACCCGAAATCGTGACCTTGACCGTTCACTACCGTGCTGGAAACCCTGCGGCCGGAGGTGCACCTTTCGTCTACCCCATCACCGGAGGCTTCGGCTGGGAAGGCGGGTTCCACACGCTCGTCGTCGATATAGACAACCAGCCGCCAGAAGAACCACCTGCACCCGCCTTCTGCACCGTCCCCTCCTTGCACGCCCTCACCCTCCACGCCGCCAGGTCCCGCCTCCGCGTCGCCGACTGCTCACTCGGCCAGGTCCGCCTCGCTCGCGGCGCGACCAAGGGCAAGGGCAAGGTCGTCAGGCAGTTCCACCCCGCCGGCACCGACCTCGCCGCCGGCGCGCCGGTCGGGGTCAAGCTCGGACCGGCCTCCTAGGGCCCGGCTTCCTCGTAGCGTGGGAGGCCGTCGTCAGGGATCTCCTCCCAGATGACGGCCGAGCTCAGCCACTGGCGGTATTCGGGGCGGATGCCGGGGTCGCCTTCGATCGCGCCGAGGCGGACGAAGACGTGCTCGGCGTCCTGGGCGCCCGAATAGAGATGGCCGCCGCATTCGCGGCAGTAGTACTTCGGCTGGCCGCCCGCCGGGGCCCAGACGTCGACCAGCTCGGGGCCGGTGACGATCTCGAAGGCGGAGCGGACGAGCCTGGCGTTGGCCGAGGAGGAGGTCCCGGTGCGGTGCTGGCAGCGGTGGCAGTGGCAGTAACGCGCCACCTCGAACGGTGCCCGCACCTCGAAGCGCACCGCGCCACACCCGCAGTGGCCGAGCAGTGGTTCCTGCGGCGAGGGGGTCATCCGGCGGCCACCGCCCGTCGTGGTGCCCGCGCGCACCAGAGGGCGAAGAGGGCGATCGCGACCACCGAGCCCGCCCAGTGCGCACCGATCAGGACGAAGACGATGCTCGGCAGCCCGGCGAGCACCGCCCCGAGCAGCGTGTTCCCCGCCGGCAGGCCGAGGACGCGGGCGGTGAAGGCCGCGCAGAGCAGCCAGGCGAGCGGCCCGGTCACCCACCCCCAGGTATCGAAGAAGCTGTGCGGGAGGAGGATCGCGAGGACGATCGAGAAGACCGCGACGGCGACCAGCTGCACCAGCGCGGAGCGCCACAGAACGGTGGTGTCCATCGTGACGAGGCTACCTCAGCAGATGAAGCTGCCTTCGCCGCACAATTCTTCGGCGATCGCGGCGTAGCTTTCGACTTCTTCTTCGAGGATTTCGACCCGTTCTTCGAGTTCGCCGACTTCGCCGCCCGAGGCCGAGCCTTCTTCGACCTCTTCGCGCAGTTCTTCGACCTCGCCTTCGAGTTCGCCCAGTTCTTCTCCGGCCGATTCGCCCGCCGGACCCCGTGGCCCCTGCTTGCCGACCGGTCCACGCGCCCCCTGCTTTCCCGCCGGCCCCTGCGGCCCGGTCTGGGCCAGCAGCGCCAGCCCCGAACCGATCGCGGCGCTCAGCACGCAGACGCCCACCACCAGCGCGATGAACTGGTTGCGGGGCAGGGAGATGGTCGGCTTCTGTTCGTGCTCGGGTGGCATCCGCGAACCCCGAACTCTATGGGCATGGCGGGAATGTCCGCGAGTACGATGCCCGCGATGAGATCAAGCTGTGGCACAGCTCAAATGGAGCACAGATGAACAGGAGCCGTTGCGCCTATCTTGCCGCGACCGCCTGTCTGGCCACGCTTGCCCTGGCGCTGACGGCCGCGCCGGCCCTCGCCTTCGTTTCGATCAACCAGCAGGAAGCTGAATGGGACACCAACAAGGTGCTGCGCCAATACCCCGGTTGGCGCTACAAGCAGTGGGGATACGTCGACTGTGAGAACGGGCGGATCAACGGTGACAGCTGGTCCTGCAAGGTCGGCTGGGGGGCCCGTCGGCGGTGCCGCACGGGACGGCTTCGGATCACCAACAAGTACCGGATGTCAGATGGCGTGATCCACTTCCACTGGAGCGGCCGGATACACCACTGTTAGGGCTGTGGTCTACCGGCAGGCGGCACCGGCCTTCGCCTGGGCGCGCTTGAAGGCCCTTCGTGCCAAGGCGGTCCGGTGATGCAACCGTCGCGATGCCCGGTGGCGGCGGTAGCGAAGGTAGGCTCGCAGCCGTCGGTATCGCTTTCCCAGGGTGTGCGCTTCGCTGCGCGCAAGTTCGCACGCCGAAGGGGCCGGCACACGCGGCTTGGCGACACGGCTTTCGAGGACGCCGCTCTTGACCGCCTGGTACTGGGAATCACCCGGGCGGGTCACGACGAACGAGGCGGTGTCGCCGATCGCCGATTCGGGCAGGGCGAGCGGGAATGACAGCACACCTCCGACCGAGGTCGCGCTGTAGAGCGCATTGCCATCTCCCCAACTCACTTCCAGATTGAAGGTCAACCCGTCGGGGACCGGTGCGCCGTTGACGAGGTTGGCGGTGCCGGTGAGCGTCGTGTTGGTGTTCACGTTCTGGTGCGGGGCGAGGCTTACCAGGATCGCCCGCTGGTCGGTGATGGTGAAGTCGTAGGGCCCGGCATGGGTATTCCCGCATCCCGAGCCGATGAAGACGATCGGAAAGGTGCCGCCGGTGCCGGAGGTGAACACCGCCTCCGCTTTGTTGTTGTTCCCTAGGTAATAGGTCTCCAGCGGGTAGACGTTGTTGATCGAGTAGTCGGTCGTGCCGACGGGGTAGATCGCGACCTTGTAGGCATATTCTTCCTGGGCCGTCTCCCAGTCGATGGTGATCTGGTCGCTGGGTTGGATGGTGACATTCCAGTACTCGCCCGGCCCGCAGTCGTATTCGCCGGTGGCGGTGGTGCCGAACTCATGGACGCCGAACGGGACGATCGGGGCAGAAGCGATCGTCGCCCCACCTGCTGCCGACGCACCGGAGGCGACGATCAGCGCCAGTGCGGCGACCATCGCGAGGATCGCTGCGCCGACGCGAACGGTACGAACGGGGCCTTGCGGGTGCGTCACTCGGAGTCCTCCTGATAAGCCTGTGTGCCCAAAAGTCGCGGCAAGGGTACCCGACCTCGACGCCGTGTGGAGGCCCGAGCTCTACGATTCCCCGGCAGGCGCAGAGCACCTCCCGGGCGGTTAGCTCAGTTGGGAGAGCACTTCCTTTACACGGAAGGGGTCACAGGTTCGAGCCCTGTACCGCCCATCGAGGTCACCGTCGCCAGTGGCCACGAGTCGATCAGAACGGATACCGTCCTCGCCGTGGGGGCGTTCGAGGGGAAGACGATGATCGTCTCCGGCGGCAGCCGGGGGATCGGCCTGGCGATCGCCTTGCGCGCCGCCGCCGACGGCGCCAACGTGGCCTTGCTGGCGAAGACCGCCGAGCCGCACCCGAAGCTTGACGGCACGGTCTTCACTGCCGCCGAGGAGATCGAGGCGGCCGGGGGTAAGGCGCTGCCGATCGTCGGCGACGTCCGCGACGACGAGGGGGTCGCCGCGGCGGTGGCCCGGACCGCCGAAACCTTCGGCGGCATCGACATCTGCCTCAACAACGCCAGCGCGATCGATCTCAGCCGCACCGCCGACATCGCGATGAAACGCTACGACCTGATGCAGGACATCAACTGCCGCGGCGCCTTCCTGCTCGGCAAGTGCTCCATCCCGTACCTGCGCGAGGCCGAGAACCCGCACATCCTCACCCTCTCGCCGCCGATCAACCTCAACCCGCGCTGGGCCGGCGGCAGCCTCGCCTACTCGATCGCCAAGTACGGCATGAGCCTCGTCACCCTCGGCCTCGCCGAGGAGCTGAAGGAGGAGGGGATCGCCGCCAACTCGCTCTGGCCGCGGACGATCATCGCCACCGCGGCGGTGCAGAACCTGCTCGGCGGCGACGAGGCGATGAAGCGCTCCCGCTCACCCCAGATCATGGCCGACGCGGCCGCCGCGATCCTCGCCCGCCCCAGTCGCGACGCGACCGGCAACTTCTACCTCGACGACGAGGTCCTCGCCGAAGAGGGCATCACCGACCTCTCCGCCTACAGCCACGGCGACGGCACCGACCTTCAGTTGGACCTCTTCCTCGACGCCTGAGGCGGCGTCGGGTCGTGGAGGTGTATTGTTGGTGTATGGGACGCACCAATATCGACCTCGACGAGAAGTCCTGCGAGACGATCATGCGCCGCTATCGCTTCTCCAGTAAACGGGAGGCGGTCAACTTCGCGCTTCGGACCGTCGCCGCGGAGGCCCTCGACCTGGATCGGGCCCGGCGGCTGCGGGGGTCCGGGTGGGATGGCGACCTCGAGGAGCTGCGAACCGGCCGGGCGGGATGATCCTCGTCGACACGTCGGCGTGGGTCGAGTTCCTGCGCGACACGGGAAGTCCGGTGTGCTCTCGCGTCGATGAGCTGCTCGCCGATGAGATCGCCACCTGCCACCCGATCCGCATGGAGGTGCTCGCGGGCGCCCGCGATGAGCAGCACCTTCAGGACCTCCGGGGCCTGCTGTCCCGGGCGGTGGTCATCCCGACCCTGCCGATCGACTACGAGGACGCGGCGGCGCTCTACCGCACCTGTCGACGCAATGGCGGCACCGTTCGCAAGCTGATCGACTGCCTCATCGCCACCCATGCGATCCGCGCCGGGCTGTCGGTCCTCCACGCCGACTCCGATTTTTTTGCCGTGCTGGCCCGACATACCGGACTCCTGGTCGAGGGGTAGGCAGGAGTCGGTCTACACCCGCGTCGCCAGCCAGCGATCGACCTCGCGGGCGCAGCGGCGGCCGTCGTCGATCGCGGTGACGGTGAGGCGGGCGCCCATGCGGGCGTCGCCGGCGGTGAAGACGCCGGGGACGTCGGTGGTGCGGTTGGCGAGGGTCGAGTCGGCGGCGCGGGGGAGGCCGAGGGCGTCGGGCAGGCCCGCCTCGGGGCCGGTGAAGCCGATCGCGACGAGGACGAGGTCGGCGGGGAGGCTGAGCTCGCCGTCGGGGAGGTGGCGGGTGCGGTCGGCGGGGTCGACCCGGACCGCCTCGATCGCCGCGGCGCGGCCGTCGCGCTCGGCGACCGCGGTGACGGCGACCGCGGAGCGCCGCTCGCCGCCCTCGTCCAGGGCGTAGTGGGTGGGGAGGCGGCGGGGCTGGGCGGGCCAGCCGGCGATCTCGCGCGGGCGGGTGCCGGCCGGCGCCGCGTAGGTGTCGAGCTGGGTGACGCTCTTCGCCCCCTCGCGGAGCGCGTTCGACATGCAGTCCGCGCCGGTGTCGCCGCCGCCGATCACGACGACGTCCTTGCCCGCCGCGGTCGGCTCGGCGTGCTCCGCCTCGGTCCCGGCCGCGACCGCCCGGTTGCGCGCGTAGAGATAGGTCATCGCCGGGACGACGCCGGGCAGTTCGGCGCCGGGCACCTCGAGCCGGCGTGGCACCCGCGCCCCGGTCGCGATCACCAGCGCGTCCACCTCGCCGAGCAGCTCGATCGGATCGACCTCGCCGCCGACATCGACGCCGCAGCGGAACTCGATCCCTTCTCCCTCCATCTGCCCGATCCGCCGGTCGATCACGCCCTTCGGCAGCTTCGCGTCGGGCACGCCGAAGCGGTTCAGCCCGCCCGGCGCCTCGTCGCGCTCGTAGACGATCACGGTGTGCCCGGCCCGGTTGAGGTCGACCGCCACCGCCATCCCCGCCGGCCCCGAGCCGACCACCGCGACCCGCCGGCCGCTGCGCTCCGCGGGCGGCTGCGGCTCGATCCAGCCCTCTGCCCAGGCGCGCTCGACGATCGAGAGCTCGATCTGCTTGATCGTCACCGGCTCGGCGTTGATCTCCAGGACGCAGGCCGATTCGCAGGGCGCCGGGCAGATCAGCCCGGTCAGCTCGGGGAAGGGATTGGTCGCGTGCAGCTGGTCGATCGCCCGCCGCCACTCGCCTTCGGCGACCAGCCCGTTCCAGTCCGGGATCAGGTTGCCGAGCGGGCAGCCGTTCAGGCAGAAGGGGACGCCGCAGCCCATGCAGCGCTCCCCCTGCATCGAGAGCTCCGCCACCTCCAGCCGCTCGTGCAGGTCGTCGTGGTCGCCGATCCGCGCCCGCGGCTCGCGCTCGGGCTGCTCGACCCGCTCGATCTCGAGGAAGCCGCGCGGGTTCGGCATCAGCTCGCCGCCTCGACGCCCATCGCCGCCCGCCATTCGGCGGTTTCTTCCTGGATCCGCATCTGCAGCGCCTTCCGGTAGTCGCGCGGCATCACTTTGGTGAACTCTCCCAGCCGCTCGTCCCATTCGGCGACCAGCCGCTCGGCCAGCGGCGAGCCGGTGCGCGCCGCGTGCTCGGCGATCAGGTGTCGGAGGTCGGCGATCTCCTCCGGGTCATGGAGCGATTCGAGATCGACCAGCGCCGGATTGCAGCGCCGCACGAAGCTCTTGTCGGCGTCCAGCACGTAGGCGATGCCGCCGCTCATCCCGGCGGCGAAGTTCCGCCCGGTCGGCCCGAGGACGACGACGTGGCCGCCGGTCATGTACTCGCAACCGTGGTCGCCGACCCCCTCGACGACCGCGGAGGCGCCGGAGTTCCGCACCGCGAAGCGCTCCCCGGCCAGGCCGCGGAAGAAGGCCCGCCCGCCGGTGGCGCCGTAGAGGACGGTGTTGCCGACGATCACCTGGCCCTCGGCAGGCACGCTCGCGGCGTCGAACGGCCGCACCGCGACGATCCCGCCGCACAGCCCCTTGCCCGCGTAGTCGTTCGCCTCGCCGCGCAGTGTCAGGGAGACCCCCGGCGCCAGCCAGGCGCCGAACGACTGCCCCGCCGAGCCCTCCAGCTCGACCTCGACCGTCCCCTCCGGCAGCCCGATTTCGCCGTGGGCGGCGACGACCGCGTTGGAGAGCATGCCGCCGATCGCGCGGTCGACGTTGCGGATCGGGCTGCGCAGGGAGACCGGCTCGCCGCGCCGGATCAGCTCGCCCGCCTCCGCGAGCAGGTCCTGGTCGAGCGTGTGCGGCGCCCCCGGGCCCGGTTCAAGTCTGCGGCGCGGCGCCTCTGACAGTGCGGCGGGAGACCGCAACACCTCGGAGAGGTCGAGCCGCGCCGCCTTGCCGCCGGGGACCGCCGGATCGCGCTCCAGCAACTCCACCTGTCCGACAAGATCGTCGAAGCGTCTGACGCCGAGCGAGGCCATCCAGCCGCGGACGTCCTCGGCGACGTGCATCAGGTAGTTGGTGACGTGCTCCGGGGTGCCGGCGAAGCGGCGGCGCAGCTCCGGGTCCTGGGTGGCGATCCCGACCGGGCACGTGTTGAGGTGGCAGACCCGCATCATGATGCAGCCGGTCGCGATCAGGGGCGCGGTCGAGAAGGCGACCTCTTCGGCCCCGAGCAGCGCCGCGACGACGACGTCGCGGCCGGTCCGCATGCCGCCGTCGGTCTGCAGGACGGCCCGGCCGCGCAGCCCCTGCTCGACCAGCACCCGCTGGGTCTCGGCGATCCCCATCTCCCACGGGATGCCCGCCCCCTGGATCGAGGACAGCGCGGCGGCGCCGGTGCCGCCGTCGTGCCCGACCACGGTGACGTGGTCGGCGCCCGCCTTGACCACCCCGGCGGCGACCGTGCCGACCCCCGCCTCGGCGCAGAGCTTGACCGAGATCTCGGCCTTCGGGTTGGCGCAGCGCAGGTCGTAGATCAGCTGCTTCAGGTCCTCGATCGAGTAGATGTCGTGATGGGGCGGGGGAGAGATCAGTTCGACGCCCGGCGTCGAGAACCGCAGCTCGCCGATGTAGCGGTCGATCTTCGAGCCGGGCAGCTGGCCGCCCTCGCCCGGCTTCGCCCCCTGGGCGACCTTGATCTGGATCTGGTCGGCCTCCATCAGGTAGCCGATCGTCACCCCGAAGCGGCCCGAGGCGACCTGCTTGATCGCCGAGCGGCGGCTGTCGCCGTTGGGGTAGGGGACGTAGCGCCGCGGGTCCTCGCCGCCCTCGCCGGTGTTGGAGCGCCCGCCGAGCCGGTTCATCGCGATCGCTAGCGTCTCGTGCGCCTCCGGCGAGAGCGAGCCGAGGCTCATCGCCCCGGTGGCGAAGCGCCTGACGATCTCCGTCGCCGGCTCGACCTCCTCGAGCGGCACCGGGTCGAGATCGACGCGGGGACGGATCAGGCCGCGCAGGGTGAGGCCGCGCTGCTCGCCGTCGACCCGCTCGCGGAAGGTCTCGTAGGCCTCGAACCCCCGCTCGCCCTCACCCCGCGCCGCCTTCTGCAGCAGGGTGACCGACTCCGGGTTCCAGCCGTGCCGCTCGCCGTCGCGGCGCCAGGCGTAGAGCCCGCCGACCGGCAGCAGCGGCCAGTCCGAGCCGGGCCAGGCGCGGTCGTGGCGGGTCAGCGCTTCGCGCGCCAGCTCGTCCATCCCGACCCCGTCGAGGCGCGAGCGGGTGCCGGTGAAGTAGGTGTCGATCAGCTTGCGGTCGAGGCCGATCGCCTCGAAGGCCTGGGCGCCGCGGTAGGAGGAGACGGTCGAGATGCCGAGCTTCGAGAGCACCTTCAGGAGTCCCGCGTCGAGCGCCTTGACCACCGCCGCCTCGGGGTCCTCGTCGACCAGCGTCCGCGCCGTCTCGATCATCAGGTACGGGTTGATCGCCTCGGCGCCGAAGCCGACCAGGCAGGCGATGTGGTGGGGCTCGCGCGCTTCGCCGGTCTCGCAGACGATCCCGGTGCGCAGCCGGCGGCCGGCCCGGACCAGGCGGTGGTGCACCGCGGCGGTGGCGAGCAGGGTCGGGATCGGCACCCGGGCCGGCGAGCAGGCGCGGTCGGAGACGATCAGGATCGAGGCGCCGTCGTCGACCGCATCGACCGCGTTCGCACAGAGCCGCTCGACCGCCGCCTCGAGGCCGACCGCGCCGTCCTCGCGCGGCCAGGTCGCGTCGAGCGTCACCGCCCGCAGCTCGGGGTGCTCGAGCGCCCTGATCCGGGCCAGCTCGGAGTCGGCGAGGATCGGCCGCTCGAGCTGCAGGCAGAAGCTCTCGCCGGGGCCGTCGGTGAGCAGGTCGCCGTGCCGGCCGAGCGCCACCCGCAGGCTCATCACCACCTCCTCGCGGACCGGGTCGATCGCCGGGTTGGTGACCTGGGCGAAAAGCTGCTTGAAGTAGGCGAAGAGCGAGGGCTCGCGCTCCGACAGCGCGGCGAGCGCGGCGTCGGCGCCCATCGAGCCGGTCGGCTCTTTGCCCGCCGCGACCAGCGGCCCGATCAGCACCCGCAGATCCTCCTGGTCGTAGCCGAAGGCGAGCTGGCGCTCCTTCAGCGCGAGCTCCGAGGCGGGCGGCGGCGGCGCCTCCGGCAGCGCCGCGAAGGGCAACGTGCGTTCGGCGTGCCACTCGCCGTAGGGACGGCGCGCGGCGAGCCGGCGCTCGACCGTGCGGTCGACGAGGAGCTCCCCGGCCTCGACGTCGGCGACCAGGATCGTCCCCGGTTCGAGCCGGCCACGGCGGATCACCTCGGCCGGGTCGATCGCCACCGTGCCGGCCTCCGAGGCGCAGACGACGAAGCCGTCGCGGGTCTGCAGCCAGCGGCCGGGGCGCAGGCCGTTGCGGTCGAGCGTCGCGCCGACCGCGCCGCCGTCGCAGAAGGCGATCGCGGCGGGGCCGTCCCAGGGCTCCATCAGCAGCGAGTGGAAGTCGATGAAGCCGCGCTCGGCGGGGGAGACCGCCTCGCGGCCGGCGGGCGCCTCGGGGACCAGCAGCTTCAGCGCGTGGGCGGGGGAGCGCCCGGCGCGCACCAGCAGCTCGACCACGGCGTCGATCGTCGCCGAGTCGGAGGCCTCGGAGTCGACCACCGGCAGCACCGCGGCCAGCTCGTCGCCGAGCAGCTCCGAGCGCATCGCCCCTTCCCGCGCCCGCATCCAGTTGCGGTTGCCGGTCAGCGTGTTGACCTCGCCGTTGTGGGCGACCATCCGGTAGGGATGGGCGAGCTCCCAGCTCGGGAAGGTGTTGGTGGAGAAGCGCGAGTGCATCAGGGCCAGCGCCGACTCGCAGCGCTCGTCGCAGAGCTCCGGGAAGAAGTCCTCCAGCTGCGTCGCCCGCAGCATCCCCTTGTAGGTCATCGTGCGGGCCGAGAAGGACATGATGTGGAGTTCCGGCCCGGCGCTCTTCTCGGCGGCGCGGCGGACCACGTAGAGGCGCCGCTCGAGCGCCTCGGCGTCGCCGTCGAAGCGGTCGGCGGCGACCGCCAACCGGCGGATCACCGGCATGCACTCGCGCGCCACCGTCCCCAGGCAGCCCGGCTGCACCGGCACGTCGGTCCAGCCGAGGGCGCGCAGCCCGCGGGCCTCGCACGCCTCCTCGACCACCCCTTCGAGCGTCGCCCGCCGCACCGGGTCGGTGGGCAGGAAGCAGACCGCGATGCCGTAGCGGCCGGGCTCCGGCAGGTCGTCCCAGACCGAGCGCAGCAGCCGGTCGGGCAGCTGCATCAGGATCCCGGCGCCGTCCCCGGTTTTCTCGTCGGCGCCCTCGGCGCCGCGGTGGTCCATGTTGACCAGGCATTCGACGCCGCGCCGCACGGTCTCGTGGGTCGGCCGACCGGAGAGGTCGGCGACGAACCCCACGCCACAGGAGGCGCGACCGCGTTCGAAGGGGTCGGGCATCAGTGGATGATTTCGGAAATCCCCCGTCCGGTGCACTGTCCCCTGGTCGAAGAACTCGCCCGGGGGGTTGTCCACGGGGGCGGAACCCGCGTCGGCCCTCGGCGCCGCCGTGCCTGTGCTACGGTGTCGCACATGCAGATAGGGGTGAGGGAGCTGCGCAATCGGACCGCCAGGGTGATCGATGCGGTCAAGGCGGGTGAACGCGTCGTCCTCACCGTCAACGGGGAGCCGATCGCCGACATCGTCCCGCACGGCGAACGGACCCGCTGGCTGGCCGGGGGGCAGTTGCGCGAGCAGCTGCGTGAGCGCGCCGCCGACCCGTTGCTCGGGGCCGAGCTCGATGCCCTCGCCGGCCAGACCCTCGCCGAGCTGTGAGCGGACCGGCCGCGGGGCTGCTCGACACCTCGGTCTTCATCGCACGCGAGGACGGCAGGGAGCTGAGCGAGCTGCCCGACCGCGTCGCGGTGTCGGTGGTGACGATCGGCGAGCTCCAGCTCGGTGTGCTGAATGCGGCCGACCAGGCGGTCCGGGCCCGTCGCGCCGACACCCTGGCGCTGGCTCGCGCGGCCGACCCGATCCCGATCTCGGAGGCGGTGATGGTCAGCTGGGCGCGCCTCGTCGCCGACTGCAAGGCGGCCGGAATCCAGCGCGCCGTCAAGTTGACCGATGCCCTGATCGCCGCGACGGCGGTGGAGCACGGCCTCCCCGTCGTCACGCAGGACGGCGACTACGAGAAGATCGCCAAGGCACATCCGGCACTGAGCATCGCGTCGGTATAAGCGGGCATCAGGACGCTACCCTTTTTCGCCGCCAGGGCGATCGCGAAGCGATCTGCGAGGGCGATCGAGTTCTCCGCGTCGATCGTCGAGCAGGCGTGCGGCCATGCCGCTCTTGCCGAAGCGCCCGCGGAGGGGGACCTTCCTTTTGGCTTTGGCGTCCATCTGCCGAGTCATCCCGGGTAAGTATGGAAGCTCAGCGCACGGCGAGCTTGTAGGCCTCGTCGCGGCCGAGGAAGGGCGCCAGGATGACGTAGATCGCGAGCGGCGCCATGCCGCGAAGGTTTTTGTGGCGGGAGCGGACGCGGGCGGCGAGCATCGAATAGAGGGCGCTCTGGATCGCCTCGGCGGCGACCGGGTTGTCGATCTCGGCGTAGGCGAGCCCGGCCTCGATGAAGTGGCGGGTGGCGTCGAGCGCCCGGTCGCGGGCCTCTACCGAGGCGTTGCCGACGCCGTGCACGTCGACCGTGATCAGGCGCGCGAAGTCGGGCTCGGCCTCGAGGAAGGCGAGGCTCGCGCGGGTCAGGGCGGCCATGCCCTCGGGCCAGGTCGACGCCCGCCGGTAGGCGGGCATCACGGACGCCAGCATCCGCAGCCGGCAACGCAGCAGCGCCGCTTCGAAGAGGTCCGATTTGTCCTCGAAGTTGGCGTAGAGGGTCGCCAAGGAGACCTTCGCCCGCCTCGCGATCTCGGCCATCGTCGCGTCGCCGTAGCCGACCTCGGCGATCACCCCCATCGCCGCCCGCTCCATCCGCTGCGCTGGTTCGTCGATCCCCTGCTGCACTTCGATTGTGGGGGTGTCCTTGCCGCGAGAGGCCCGGTCGGGAAGCTTCCGCGGCGGCGGGCGATATGACAGGCCGAGCTCGACGAGCGCCGGCACCAGCTCGATCAGCTCGGCCTCTGTACGGCGCTGCAGGCGCGTCTGCAACACCTTCCTGACGCCGCCGACCATCACGTCGATGATCTCCTTCGGCATCCCGCGCTGATCGGGCAGTTCTTCGAACACATCGACGAGCATCCCCCCGAATTCGGCGGCCGCCTCGTCGACCATCGCCACCGCCTTCGGCCCGGCGGCGTCGGACTCCACCACGCAGATCCGCGCCGCGTCGGCCTGGGTGACCAGCACGCCGATGAAGATCTGCATCCCCGTCACCGAGCGGTCCTGCCATGACCCCTCGCCCTGCAGGCCGACCCGGGTCAGCCCGGCGATACCGACCAACAGCAGTTCCAAGGTCTTCAGGAAGCAGGCTTCCTTGTCGTCGAAGTAGCGGTAGAAGGTGGTCCGCGAGACCCCTGCCAGCTCGATCAGATCGGAGACGGTGGTCTTCCCGTAGCCCTTGTTCGCGACCGCCGCCACGGTCGCCCCGTACAGCCGTTCCCGCTGGTTCTCTTCGACCTCCTTGCGCGGCACCCCCGGGCCAGGCTGAAGCCGCCGCTCCCGCAGTTCGGCCGACTCTCCCCAGGGGGTCATGGTCATCGCCCGTGCAGCCTATTTCGGGCGGTGAAAACGGGGCACAAGTTTTGGGCTAACCGTTTTGTCGAAAATTTCGAGTACACGTCCCTTGCTACTTCAACGGACCGCTCTCAGGCCTCCATTCCTCTCTATCAAGCCATTTACGACACCATTTGGTGTCAGGCAAAAAATCCCATTTTGAAGCTGCTTGACACCGCAGTCAGTACGTGCTTATCCTGCCCTTGCTGAACGAGCGGGCTTCTCTTGCCGCTCGGGAGGCGTCGAAATAAGCAGTGAGCGTCGGTTTAGGGAACCGGCGTGCCGGGGTGGACCGGCAGGGAGATTTAGGGATGAACAGCGGCAGTTGCTTGCCCGTGCCGGCCATGCGTGGCCCTCGAGGCATCCGCACGTCAGCACTTAGCCCGGAGGACGGCAGGTGCCGCTTCGGGATGTCGGCGAACGGCTCGTTTTCCCTGGCGAGTCACGCCGCGCGCTCCGGCACTCCCATCGCCGCGAGCGTGACCCCGGTGTCGGGCGATCTCCCTGGTCCCCCACGCCTGCGGGGCGGCGGCCCCCTGAGTTGCCGCCCCGCTTCAACTTCGCAGCCCTTGGGAAATCAGTTCGCGCCTCGAGAGATCCCTCCGACGGCGCACTACGTCAAAGGAGGAAGCAAGTGATCTCTCGCATCCATCAGAGGCTCGGCACCGCCGGCTTCGTCATCTCGATCGTGGCCTTGATCGCCGCGCTCGGCGGGACCGCCTTCGCGGCAGCGAAGCTGAACTCGACGCAGAAGAAGGAAGTCACCAAGATCGCGCAGACCGAAGCGAAGAAGTACGCGGGCAAGACGGGACCGGCGGGTCCGGCAGGATCCAACGGGACGAACGGCGCGACCGGTCCGGAAGGCAAGCAGGGTCCGGAAGGCAAAGAAGGGCCAAAGGGCAACACCGGTAACACGGGCAACGCCGGCACCAGCGCCAAAGGGACCTCTTTCACCGGCGAAAAAACCGTCGGCTCGGTGACCTGTAAGGAAGGCGGCATCAAGGTAACTTCCGCCGAACCCGAAACCGCCGTCTGTAACGGTGAAAAGGGCCAGACCGGATTTACCTCAACCTTGCCCTCCGGCAAGACCGAGACTGGTACGTGGGGAATCGTCGTGCCGAAAACCGGCAACGAAGTCGAACCGATAGTCCCGATCTCCTTCCCGATACCGATCGCCCAGGCGGACGAAAGCGCGTTTTATTTCACTGCGGCTGAAGTCGAAGCGGGTGAATTCGGCTCAAGCGGCTGCCACTGGGAACTGGGAAAGCCCGGGGCGAGGCCCGAATCGCGTACCGCGGGGACGCTCTGCATATTTGAAGAATTCGGAGAAAACCTCTCTTTTAGCTTCATCCAGAGCCCCGGTGTCGGTGCGGGATACGGCCCGTCGGGCACCTTCCTGCACCTGAGCACGACCTCGACGCACCTGGCCAATGCGATCGATGGTGTCTGGGCGGTGACGGCGCCTTAGTGGAACGCCACGCGGGCGCCGCTCAGAGTGGCGCCCGCGTGGCTTAACCGGCTATGAGCATGAAACGCACAACGACATGAACTCCCGACCCATCTGGCCTTCGGTCCGGATCGCGATCGCGATCTTTGCCGCGATCCTGCTTTTCGGTGCCCTTGGAGCATCACCAGCCACGGCGGCTTTCGCGGGCGTCGGTCATTTCTCCGGCAGCGAAGCTCACGTCGCGGAAGAAGCATTCGGCGAAGAAGTGCAGTTGGGCGGACTCGGAGGGATGGCCGTCAACTACACCGGCGCTGGTGGGGTGCCCGTCGGGACGGTTTATACGGCGACCGCGATTCTTGGAGAAACCCGAATCGCGATGTTCGAGCCGAAGGAAGGCGGGCTCGAATTTGTCGAGGCTTGGGAAGCGGCCTTCGAAGAAGGCCCTTACGAACGCTGCGGGCCGCTGCTGGGTACCGAAGTGAAGGATGGGAAAGAAGTAGCGGAATTCCCATGTAAGGCACGAGCAAAGACCGTGTCAGGAACCAACGTCGACATAGATGTCGACGAGGCGAGCGGTGACGTGTTCGCGATGCTCGAAGTCGGGAGTCTGCCGGTCGGAACGCCGGCGATCGTCGAGTACGCGCCTGACGGCTCGTCGGAAATCACCCGGTTCGGAGAAAAAGCCCCCGGTGGCCAGGCGGTGGCCGAAAGTCCGGCAAAGATCCACATCTCGAATTATCCGGGCGGAATCGCGGTGACGCCGGGCGGCTCGGTCTACGTCTTCGACGAAGACGGTGGCAGCGACAACTTCTTTCACCGACTGATGGAGTTTCGGCCCAATGGAGTGGGTGGCTACGAATACGCCGGGCGCGAACACGACGTCGGGACGGGATTCTTCGGTGAAGGCAACCTACCGACGGCGCCGATCGCCGACGCTGCGGGCAACCTTTATGTCGGCGGCAGCACCGGGGGTGAACACATCGAAGAGTACGATCCCGCGCACCCCGCCGACCCGCCGGTGTGCAAATTCGAATATCCCAAGGGGGGGATCAAAGGGGTGACGGTCGATCCACAGACCGGCGAACCGTTTTTTGCCAGCTCCAAGCGGGAAACGGGGTTCACCCTGAAGGTGGTGCACCAGCTCGGTCCCTGTGAAGGCGGCGAATTCAAGGAAAAGCCAAGCGGCATTTTCGAAGTCAAACCCGAACGGGACGACCTCGCGGCGCTGGCCTTCGATCCGATGCGCAAATTCTCGCTCTCGCGCCCGGCCGGGATCCTTTACGGGGGTGCTCCGGGTCCGACACCTGCGGTCGGCAAAGGCGAACCCGGCCAGAGCGCCCTCGGCTACATCTTTGCCCCGGCCGAAGAGCATCCGCCGTCGGTATCCGCGCAGTCGGTCTCCAGGGTGACCCAAGACAGCGCCGAACTCCAGGCGGGGATCGACCCGAATGGTTTCAGGACCCGCTACGCCTTCCAGTATCTGACCGCCGCGGCCTACGAAGAAGCGGGCGACAGCTTCGCCGCAGCCGCCGAAGGCCCGCCCGGAGAACCAACGCTGCAGGGTGTTGGCGCAAAAAGTGCGGCGACGACCGTGACGGGTCTGCTGCCCGACACCGAATACGTCTTCCGCACCGTTGCCGAAAGCGCTTGTGCGGAAGCGGGTCCCCCTTGCGGAGCCGACGGGCCCCCATTCTTCTTCCGGACCTTCTCCGATCAAGTGGGGGGTCTACCCGACAGCCGCGCCTATGAGCTCGTCTCGCCGCGTGAAAAGTACGGCGGCCAGGTCTTCCCGGCCGATGCGGCCGTCAACAGCTGCGTCTTGATCGAATGCAAGCCGGCCCACGCGGGGCACCAAAGCTTCCCTCTGCAGAGCACCGCCGACGGTGAAGCGATCTCCTACGAGGGCACCGCCTTTTCTCCGGAAGGAGGTGCGACGGTCGAAAATCAATACCTCGCCCACCGGACCGCTGACGGCTGGCAGAGCGCCAACTCCACCCCTTCGCTGCTGCAGGTGGGCTCAGGTTACGACGCCTTCGATTCTTCCCTGGAACTGGGCGTTCTTTCCCAGGCTGCTCCTGTGCTCAGCCCCTCCGCCCCGGATGGCTTCCCCGATCTCTACACGCAGGACACCTCCGATCCGCTGCAGCTGACCCCGCTTGTCACCGAAGCACCCCCGAATCGCGTCAGTGGCAATGGCACCGGGCATTTCGAAATCCATTTCGCCGGCGCCTCCTCCGACCTCTCGCGAATCTTCTTCGAAGCAAATGACGCTCTCACCGAAGAGACAGAATTCGCTCCTAGACCGCCCGATCCCGGCGCCACCAAATTCGATCTCTACGAATGGAGCGAGGGGCAACTCAGCTTGGTAAACGTCGCTCCCGGAAACGCCGAAGTCAAAGCTGGCTCTCTCTTCGGTGCCGCCGGCGCGCACGCCATCTCCGCAAACGGACGCCGCGTCTTCTTCTCCGACGAAGCGGGGCAGACCTACGTGCGCGAAGACGGCAAGGTGACCAGGGCGATTGCCACCGCGGGGGTGCCCGACCCTGGCAAATTCCTCGCTGCGGATGCCGACGGCTCCAAGGTGCTGCTCCAAAACGGCCATCTGCATTACCTTGATGGCGAAGAAGCAACCGTCGACCTGACCGAGGGAGAAGGCGGCTTCGACGGCATCCTCGGCCAAAGCGAAGCCCTCTCTCGCATCTACTTCGTCGACTCCAAGGTCCTGCCGAGCGCGCTTGGGGAAGAAAACAAAGGAGGTGAAGAAGCCGAAGCGGGCAAGCCCAACCTCTACGCCTGGGCCGAAGGGACAGGCACCGAAGAAGCCGGCACCGTCTACATTGCGACGCTGTCCACCCAGGACAACTCGGCCGCAAGCGGGGACTGGCAGGTAGTGCCTTCGGTGCGCACCGCCGAGGCGAGCCCCGACGGACGCTACGTCACCTTTCTCTCCCAGGCTTCGTTGAGCGGCCCAACCCAGGGCTATTCCAACGTCGGGCCGTGTTCCCACAACGGTGATGGTGAAGTCCTCGTGGTTCCTTGCCAGCAGGCCTATGTCTACGACTCGGCGAGCGGCCGGCTTGCCTGCGCCTCCTGCGATCCCAGCGGTGCCGCACCGCTGGGGCCGAGCGCGTTGAGGCTGCTGGAAGGCGCGCCTCGGTCGATGCCACAAGCCCGCTATCTCACCGACGAAGGCCGCCTGTACTTCGACAGCCAGGACTCGCTTAGTCCTCGGGACACCAACGAAGGGATCGAAGACGTCTATCAGTGGGAGCCGCCCGCCGGAATCGGGGAGCCCGCGGGGGATAGCTGTGATCTCCCGGAAGGTTGCGTGGCTCTGATCTCCGCCGGGCGCGAAGGGGGCGACTCCAATCTCCTGGCGGTCGACGAAACCGGCAAGAACATCTTCTTCACCACCCGCGACCGTTTGGTTGCGGGTGACACGGACCAGCTGATCGACCTCTATGACGCCCGCGAAGGAGGTGGGTTCCCCGGTGAATCAGTGCTGCCGGCTCGGCCGTGTCAGGGAGAAGCCTGCCAGGCCCTGACGCCACCGCCGGAAGAGCCCACGCCGGCGACTCTTTCCTTCACCGGCCCTGGCAACGTCATCGAACAGGCGCAGGCCTACTGCAAGCAGGGCAAGGTCAAGAAGAAGGGCAGGTGTGTGAAAAAGCAGCAGAAGAAGGGCAAACGCAAGAAAAAGGGTAAGGCTCGGCGCGGCAGGTGGCAGGGGGGATCGCGTTGATCCGCCTGCGCGCCCTCGCCCTTATCTTTGTCCTCTTCGCCTTGCTCCCGACGGCTGCCAAGGCCGCTGGCTTTGGCCTGGTCCCTGGTTCGCTCACGGTGAGCGCCGAAAACCCCGACGGCACGATCGTCACCCAGGCGGGCTCCCATCCCTTCTCATTCACCCTCCACTTCGCGCTCGACACCAACGCCGAAAAACTCAGTGAAGGCGGGGCGATGCGCGACTTTCGCATCGATCTGCCCCCGGGCCTCGTGGGTAACCCTCTCGCTGTTCCCGCCTGCCCCCGACAGAGCTTTGAAGGGGGTATTCCCTCGTGTCCAGTCGACACTCAGATAGGAGTGGCGCGGGCAATTCTGCCGGGCGTCGGTGAAGCTTTCGGTCCCCTTTACAACCTGGTCTCCCCACCCGGGACCCCCCTCCAGATCGGCTTCTCAAGCGCCGGCCTGGTGATACTCGGCTCGGCCTCGGTCAGGACCGAAGAAGGCTACGGCGCCCGGTTCCTGGCGCACAATCTACCTATCGAAACCACCCAGTTGACGGTGACGATCTGGGGGACCCCGGCCGACCCCGGCCACGACCCTGAACGAGGCCCAAACGCCGACGAGGGACTCTCCTCGGACTCTCCTCAACTACCCCTTCTCACCTTACCGACCGCGTGCGGGTCCGTGCCGGAAGTATCGCTCGAAGCCGACTCGATTCTGGCCCCCGGAGCCTTTGTTGGCGAAGACGCGCCCTTCCGCGACAAGGCTGACAATTCGGTCTCTTTCACCGGCTGCAAAACGGTGCCTTTCTCGCCGACGATGTCCTCGCCGCCGGCTACGAGTGGCGCCTCGAGTTCATCGGGACTTCAATTCGGGCTGAAACTGGCCAACCAGGGCCTGTTGAACCCATCTGGCGTCACCGAAACCGAGCCCGAGAAGACCGAAGTGACGCTCCCCGAAGGCGTCACCGTCAACCCCTCGGCCGCCGGGGGACAGGCCGCCTGCACCGAAGCCCAGTACAAGGAGGCGAGCCTCGCATCCCCCGGCTGCCCCGAAGCCTCCAAGGTCGGCACCCTGGTCGCGAGGACTCCGCTGCTGGAAGAACCGATCGAAGGCTCCGTCTACCTGGCGACCCCGGACCAGAACCCGTCCCACTCCCTCCTCGCCCTCTACATCGTCGCCAAGGCGGGCGAACGTGGCGTCATGGTCAAGCAGGCCGGGAAGGTGGAGGCCGACGAACACACGGGGCAGCTCACCACCACCTTCGGCGGCCTGCCGCCGCTCCCGTATTCGAGCTTCGAATTCGACCTGCGCGAAGGACCTCGCGCGCCACTCATCACCCCGCAGGCCTGCGGGGAATACCAGACCACCGCGCGCCTCTATCCGTTCTCGGACCCCGGCACCGCGACGGTCCGCACCGCCCCCTTCAAGATCACCTCCGGCGCCGAAGGGGGCGCCTGCGTCTCCTCCGAATCGGCGATGCCCGCCCACTACACCCTGGAAGCCGGCTCCACCGCCCCCCTCGCCGGCGCCTACTCGCCCTTCGTCTTCAGGGTGAAGAGAGGTGACGGCGAACAGCGCTTCTCCTCGGTCTCCGCCACCCTGCCGACCGGCCTCCTCGGCCGGATCGCGGGGGTGCCCTATTGCCCGGAGTCGGGCATCGCCCAGGCGGCCTCCCGGACCCAGGAAGGCGGGGGTGCCGAAGAGAACGCCTCGCCCTCCTGCCCGGCCGCATCCCAGGTCGGCACCGTGACGGTCGCGGCCGGCGCAGGCCCGAGCCCTTACTACGTCCAGGGCAAGGCCTACCTCGCCGGCCCCTACGAGGGAGCCCCGCTTTCCCTCGAGATCATCACCCCGGCGATCGCCGGCCCCTTCGACCTCGGCTCGGTGGCGGTGCGCACCGCCCTCCACGTCGACGAAACGACGGCGCAGATCCACGCCGTCTCGGACGCGTTGCCGACGATCCTCCACGGCATCCCGCTCGACGTGAGGACGATCTCGTTGCAGATGGACAAGCCGGAATTCACCCTCAACCCGACCAGCTGCGAGGCCAAGCAGGTCCTCGGCTCGGTGGCCACCCAGGCCGGGGCGGTAGCGAGTCTCTCCAACGGCTTCGCCGTGGGCGGCTGCAGGGGCCTCGCCTTCGAACCGGCCCTGAAGCTGACCTTCTCCGGCCAGACGAAGCGCCTCGGCAACCCCGCGGTGAAGGCGGTCCTGACCCAGCCGAAGGGTGAGAACGCGAACGTCGCCGGCGCCACGGTGATCCTGCCGAAGGGCATGTTCATCGACCAGGCCCACGTCTCGAGCCCGTGCACGAGGGTCCAGTACTTCTCGACTTATGTCCCGGGAGGCGGCTGCCCGGAAAAGTCGATCCTCGGCACCGCGAAGGCCTGGAGCCCCCTCCTCGCCGAACCCGAGGAAGGGAACGTCTACTTCCGTTCCAACGGCGGTGAACGCGAACTGCCCGACCTGGTGGTCGCCCTCCGCGGTCAGATCCCCCTGCAGCTTGTCGGCTTCGTCGACTCGGTGGGGAGGAAGAACGCCGAAGTCAGAAGGGTCCGTTCTCGCTTCCTGGGACTCCCCGACGCGCCCGTCTCCCGCTTCGAACTGAAGCTCGACGGAGGGAAGAAGGGCCTGCTCGAAAACTCGAAGAGCCTCTGCAAGGGAAAGCTCCCGGCCAAGTTCCAGCTCACCGGCCAGAACGGTGCCACGCACGACACCGAACCGGCGGTTCAGGTCGCCTGCGGGAAGAAGAAGGGCGGGGGGAGTAAGTAGCTTCGGCAGGCCGGCTGGGCCTAGTTCTCCCGCGAGAAGGGCAGGACCTCGGTCAGCCAGCCGACCAGGCCCTGGGGGTTGCGGGTCTGGCTGATGATGCGGCCGGGACCGGTGAACTCCATCACGAAGCCCTCGCCGCTTTTCAGGGTCTGCATGATGCCCTTGGTGGCCTTGCGGGTGATGAACTCGACCGTGGGGTCGAAGGCGACCAGGTGGCCGGAGTCGAGGACGATCTTCTCGCCGGCGCCGAGGTCGATGTGCTCGAGGGCGCCGTAGCAGGCGACGACGATCTTGCCGCTGCCGGAGGTGCGGATGAGGAAGCCGCCCTCGTCGCCGAAGACGTTCTTGAAGCCGCCCCACTTGGTGTCGAGCTCGATCTCGGAGGAGGAAGCGAGCCAGGCACCTTTGGTGACGTTCATTTCGCCGTTCACGTCGAGGACGGCGAGGTCACCGGGCAGGTTGGCGGCGACGTCGACCCAGCCGCCCTCGCCGGGCGCGGTCCAGGTGGTCATGAAGAGGGACTCGCCGCCGAGGATGCTGCGTTTGAGGCCCTTCATCAGGCCGCCCTGGACGTGGGCCTCGAGTTCGACACCGACCGAGTGGGCCATCATCGCGCCGGCCTCGGATTTCATCGCCTCGCCGCCGCCAAGGGTGCAGCGGCCGACGGCGAAGGCGGGGCTGTCGCGGATCTCGACCTCCATCGGCGCGCATCCTCCCACAATGCGGAGCGCGGATGTGGACCTACTGTGATTTCTCGAGCTCGGCCTCGAGCTCGGCGAGCCACTCCGCCGCGCGTCCGTAGGACTCGGCGCCGAGGCGCGCGGAGAGCAGGGGGAAGCGGAAGCCCGACCGCTCCATCTGCTCCGTATAAGGGGCGACCTGTTCGGCGATCTCGCGCGCGGCGGCCTCGTTGCGCTCGCGCAGCCGCCGCACCAGGGCCAGCTGGTCGGCCGGCGCGAGGGCATCGGCGAAGAAGAGGCGGAGCAGGCCCTCGTCGCGGAACTGCACCGGCGCTTCCTCGGGGGCGCGCAGCCAGTCGAGCAGCGCCGCCTCCCCCTCCGGGCTCAGTCCGTAGGAGAAGCGGGCGCGGGCGCCGTGGGAGTCCTCGCTGCGCTCCAGCAGGCCCTCGGCCTCGAGCCGGCCGAGCGTGGGATAGACCTGGCCGAGGGAGGTCGGCCAGAAGAACCGCGTCGACGCGTCCGCCGCCTGCTTGATCGCGTAGCCGGAGCGGGCGCCGAGCCGCACCAGACCGAGCATCAGGTAGGCGGGCGCCTTCAGCTCCATCGATCGGTCCTGGCGTACCGGTCCTCGCGGACCTCTTGCGCGGCTCTCATATATCCGCTTCGATACATCTGTTCAACCATATCGAGGAGGCAGGGATGACGGCGATCGACGGACCACAACTGGACACGGCTTTCCTGGAGGACTGGGGCGAGCGCTTCGCCGCCGCCTGGAACGGCCATGACCCCGACGCGGTGATCGCGCTCTGTACCGACGACATCCGCTGGAGCGACCCGGCGCTGCCCGGCTCGCCTGCCGCCGGCAAGCCGGCGGTGCGCGACTTTGCGGCCTTCACCTTCACCGCCTTCCCGGACTTCCGGGTCGAGGAGCGGGAGTCGCTCTATATCTCCTGGACCGAGCCGATGGCGCTGT
Source organism: Solirubrobacterales bacterium (assembly GCA_035500835.1). Lineage (GTDB taxonomy): Bacteria > Actinomycetota > Thermoleophilia > Solirubrobacterales > 70-9 > VAYN01. Next base: position 29,974 of record DATJWW010000014.1, read on the forward strand.
GTCCCTACCGGATGACGGGGACCGTCGCCGGTTCCCGGGACGCGGGGATCGCTCCCGGCGCCGCGGCGATGGAGATCGACGGGATCGACCGCTGGATCTTCCGCGACGGCCTGCTCTGCCGCTACGACACCTACTACGACCACGTCGAGATGATGCGCCAGGTCACCGGCGGGGGACTTGTGTGACCAGCAAGCGGAGTCCGACTCCGCTTCTGTGATATCAATCGGTCTCCCCGCGGACGACACCGTCCGTTCCCCGCCCTCACCGGACCAGAAGGAGACAGGAGATGCGCCAGGGCCCGCTCGCAGGCCGCTACCCCGTCGTCGCCGCGATGGTCCTGCTTGCGCTGATCCCGTATCTGGCGCTGTCGGCGGCACTCGAGCCGATCACGCCGATCATCGCCGAACAGCTCCATGCGAGCACGCAGGCGATGGCCCTCGGCGCGGGCCTGAGCAACGCCGCCTACGCGGTCGGAACGGTGCTCGCCGTGCAGTTCGCCCAACACCTCCCGCAGCGCCGGATGATGGTCCTCTACGCCGTCGTCCTGGTGATCGGCTCGGTCCTCACCGCCGCCGCGACGGGCATCGTCATGTACGACATCGGCCGCATCCTCCAGGGCCTCTGCACCAGCCTCCTGCTGATCGCCGCGGTGCCGCCGCTCGCGCTCGGCTACCCCACCGCCAAGCTGAAGACGACGGCGATGATCATGAACATGTGCATCTTCGGGGCGGTCGCGGCGGGCCCGGCGATCGGCGGGCTGCAGGCCGAGGCGGACGCCTGGCGGCCGCTCTTCTGGATCATCGCCGCGATCGCCGCCGGGGCGCTCGCCCTGGCCGTGTTGACCTTCGAGGATGCGCCCCCGGCCGACCTCGATTCGCCCGTCGACCTCCTGGCGATCGGCCTCGCCCTGGTCGGTTGCGTCGCCGCCTTCTTCGGCACCTCGCAGCTCACCAGCCACGCCTTCCTGGACCCGATCGCGATCGTGCCGCTGGTCGGCGGTCTCGCCGTGATCGTGATCCTGGTCGTCTATCAGGCGACGGCCAAGAACCCCCTGCTGACGATCCGGGAAATGCTCACCTCCTCGATCCCGGTGGCCGGGATCGTCCTCGCCCTGCTCGCGGCTGCCGCCTCGGTCTCGGCGACCGCGCTCACCGCGGCGGCGATGGCCGAAACGTACGGTCCGCTGCACCTCGGCCTGCTCTACCTGCCCGAGCTCGGGGGCGCGGTGATCACCGCGATCGTCCTCGGCAACGTCATCACCAAGAAGTCGCTCACCTACCTGCCGCTGGTCGGCATGGGGTTCCTCGCCGCGGGGATCTTCGTCTTCCGGATCGAAGTGCCCTCGAGCGAAGGGCTGACGCTGCTCGCCTCCTTCCTCACCGGCATCGGCCTCGGCGCCACCGTCGCCCCGGCTCTCTTCGTCGCCGGCTTCTCCCTGCGGGCGACCAACCTGCAGCGGGTGTTCGCGATCGTCGAGCTGTTCCGCGCGGTGGCTGCGTTCATGATCGCGCCGATCTTCGTCCACTTCGCCGAGAACGTGAGCGGTGGTCTCGATCGAGGTGTCGGGATCGCACTATGGATCGGATTGGTCCTCGCGATCCTCGGCGGGGCGATCCCCGTCGCCATCTACGCGCTCTCCGGCGCCCGCCCCGAAAAGCCGGATCTGGACGACTTCCTCGCCGGCGAGAAGGCTGCCTGGCGCTCGCCGCCGCTATTCGCCCGGATACGCTCTTCGGTGCGAGGACCCACCGTCGCCGAGGGGGTGGACTGAGATGGCAGCCGACGTGCAGGCAAGCGACGATCCGCAGGGCGGCGCGCCCTGCCCCGAGCCCGGTCCGGCGATCTTCGCCTACGACGGCTCCGAGCTGGCCGCCTACGCGATCGAGCAGGCGGGCCTACAGCTCGCTCCCGGGCGCGAGGCGCTGGTCGTCTGCGTCTGGCAGCCCGCCGACGTCGGCTTCGTCCCGGTCGAGGGACGCCACCTGCACGCCGCCGCCGCCAACGAGGTCGAGGCCGCGGCGGAGGAGACCGCTGCGGCCGGCGCCGAGCTGGCCGAGAAGGCGGGCTTCCGGGCGCGCGGCGTGACGGTCGAGGCCGCCCCCACCTGGAAGGGCCTGGTCGAGGTCGCCGAGCAGCACCGCTGCGGCCTGATCGTGATCGGCTCCCACCAGCGCAGCGGCCTGCTCGGCCACCTCGCCGGCTCGGTCGCCGCGGCCACTGTCTCCCACTTCGAAAGCTCGGTGCTCGTCATCCACCGCCCGCACCAGGGCTGAGCCCACTGCGGGCGTCGCCGTTCAGGGACCGGCGACTTCGAAGCTCGCGCTGCTGAGTTCGACCGGAGGGAGGCTGTCGATCCACCTCGACGACCCTTCGCCGAGGCTGAATGGCGAGCCGGTCCAGGCCAGCCGGTAGGTCCCCGGTCCGGCGTTGGGAGGGAGGTAGCCGGAGGTCAGTTCTGCGTTGCCTGGCAGCAGGGTCTCCCCGACGCCGGACACAGCTATCCGGTACTGAGGGGCGAGGACGACCGGGCGCCATTCGGAGCCTTCCAGTCGTTCGACCCAGGTGGAGTCAAATCTGAGGGCCACGACCCCTCGATTTTCCAAGCAGCCGTCCACCCATTCCCCCGGTCGGTACGGGCCGCCCAAGAGCCTCAACGTCGGCGACAGGCCGAAAGGCAGCACCCGCACGTAGCGGCCGAAGCGCCCCAGTCGCCGTCCTCGGGCGTCGGCGATCGTCATCGTGATCCTGTAGATGGCCGGCCTGGAGGCAATCGGGAAGGTCAGTTCTTCTGGACGCTCTCCGTGCACGCGCTTGGTCGTCAGGTGCCGGGTCGCCAGCAGATGCCCTTTCGGGAATGCCACGGAGACCCTGCGCAACTCGGCGTCGAGTTCCCATCTAGGAGTCACCGATTCGGTCCGAAATGCGAGCCGGAAGCCTTGGGTGGAAGCACCGGTCGGCAATTCGTAGCCAGTCTTTGCGACGCGCACCTGGATCTGACCGAGCGTCAGCCTTTCGTCCCGAGGGGCCTGCCGGACGTGCGGCAGCGCTTCGAGTGGAGCCCGGTAGTTGACGACGGTTTCCCTTTCGCAGGTCCCGGCCGCCGCCGCGCGCGGTCGCATGCCGCCGAACACGAGCACGGCGACCAGCGCGACCGCCGCGGCGGCGACCCGGCATCTCCCTGTATCCCCTCCGACTCCCACGTGAAAGACATTAACAACCACGCTGAAGTTGGCAAGACGACTTTTGACTAAAGCTGGCTGCACCGGTGTCAGCAACTAGATCGGTGCTGCGCCCGAGACCGGTGGTCCTTACCTGTACCAGTACTACTACTCTCAACAGACAATTCCCACAGTGTTACCTTCGCTCCCTATGGTGCCCGGCGTCAGGGAATTCGACGGGGAGGCTGGGACAAGTGGGGTCTTTGGTGTGGAAGTGTGTCCTGAGTGTCATGTCGGCGATCGCACTGGTCGCTTCGGTGCCGTCGCTCGCGGTGGCAGATGAATCGCAGTCGCCGGAAGAACTCCAAATCTCCTCGCTGGCGGAAGAACTCGAAGTTCCGAAGGCCGAAGCGGAAGAAATTCTCGAAACCCAGCAGCAGGCGCCGGGAATCGTCGAACAGCTCGAAGAAGTCCAAGGCAGGCGCTACGCGGGCGTCTGGTTCGATGACGAATCGGGCAAGTTCGTGGTGCCCGTACTTCGCTCCGCGTCCCGTGGTCCGGTCGAATCGCTGATCGAAGACGTCGAACTCGAACCGAGCGAAGCTCGCGTCGTCTCGGCGACGTACAGCTGGGAAGAGCTCGAAGAAGCGCAGGAAGAAGTCGACGACGCGCTTAAGAACCTGATTCGCTCCGACTTGGTGCAGACCGGCCTCAACCCAGTTCACAACACCGTTGTCGTCTCCGTGGCCGAAGGGGCGGACGAATCGGCTCGGGAAGCGATACGCCGGACGGCAAGAGCAGCGGGGCCGGCTGTCTCGGTCGATGCCGAGTCGGTCCCCTCCTTCACTGCGGGGCCGGCAGCTTGCAATAGCCAGTACCACTGTGACAAACCCCTGCGAGGTGGGGTCTGGATCGAATCAGACGACACAGGGAGGTACTGCTCGGCAGGATTTCGCGCTGTTGGAAAAGCACTCGGGAATCACTTCCTCCTGACTGCTGGTCACTGCGGTGGCAACAAAAAATACTGGGACGCATATAACGCCAGCGGAGAAAGGTTGTACCTGGGAGAAGTGCAAGAAGACAGCTATCCGGGCAATGACTGGGGAAAAATCGATGTTGACTACGGCTATTGGGCCGAACCGAACTGGCCAGCATCGGTTGTCTACTGGGGTGGAAGCCAGAACCTGCCTATCACATATGAAAGCGCCAGCTACGTCGGCGAGTCGGTCTGCCACTCCGGTGCAAGAACCGGATCGAGTTGCGGTGTCGTAACCAGGATCGACGAGACTGTTAGCTATGAAGCCGACGGAACGATACCGGGAGGGACGATCTACGGCCTGACCGAAGTCCAGGGTTGGTGTTCGTACAAAGGCGACAGCGGTGGACCGGTTTGGAACGGAGAAACCGCGCTTGGACTGTTCTCAGGTATGCGCCGGGCAGAACCATGCGGCGAAGGTATCGGCTGGTACAGCGAGATCACCCAGGCCGACGAAGCGATGGGCGTGACGGTCGGTGCACGGGTCAACGTGCCGCCCGCCGTGACCACAGGGGAAGGCGACCAGGTCAGTCCACGTCCGCATGAAGCCACGGTGAGTGGGATCGTCGATCCCAATGGACTGGCGACGAACTATCACTTCGACTTCGGCACGACAACTGGATACGGCAGCACAAGCGGCGAAACGAATATTTCCGGCGGTTGGCAACCCCAAGGAGCGAGTGCCACCTTGACGGGTCTGACGCCGGCGACGTGGTACCACTATCGACTTGCCGCGAGCAGTGGAGCAGGGACCGGCTACGGCGCCGATCAGATGTTCTGGACGCTGCCTGCGCCGCCAACTGTCGAGCCTTCCGGGACATCGGGGGTGAGCGCTACCAGCGTGATGCTCGAAGGATACGTCGGGCCGGAAAATTCCGAAACCGAATGGTACTTCGAATATGGGAGCGACAGCACATATGGGACGCGCATGCCCGAAAAAGTCCTGCCCGCGAGCCCGTCGAGGCAGAAAGTTTCTGCGGTGGTCACCGGGCTTCCTGTCGGTGCGATCATCCACTATCGATTGGTGGCAAAGAATGTGGCCGGAATCAGCAGGAGCGTGGATTTTCACTTCTCCACCGGGTGGCTTCCCAGCGCTGTTCCCAACATCGCTTCGCCGTCGTCGGAAAGCGACCTGAAGGACGTGTCCTGCCTCAACAGGGCGGCCTGCTTGGCCGTCGGCGAGGACACCTCCGGCAAGGCCATCAGTGCGATCTGGGACGGGTCGTCCTGGACGGCTGAATCCCTGCCCGGGCCGAATGGAGCAGTCGTGGTCGAACCCGTCTCGGTCTCCTGTGTCAACGCCTCCACCTGTGAGGCGTTCGGCTCCTACATGGTCAATGGCTGGACCGATCTGCCTCTGGCGATGCGCTGGGAAGCGGGCTCTTGGACGGCCCAGAGTCCGGTGGCCCCTGAAAGGGTCAACGTCGTCTTCACCGCTGGTGCGTGTGCGACGGCCTCGAGCTGCGAGGCGGTCGGCTGGACGGAGGAATCCTTCCAGCCGGAACGCCCGTTGGCCGAGCGATGGAACGGAACCGGCTGGGAAACCCAGAGCATGCCGCTGCCGGCGGGCGCGACGGGCGGTGCCGTCGAATCGATCTCGTGCACCGCGGCGAACGCCTGTGTGGCGGTAGGCGTGTTCGCGCCCTCCGAAGGGGGGCGCCGAGCTTTCGCCGAGCGATGGAACGGCTCGGCCTGGACCGCCGAAACCTTGCCGATGCCCGCCGGCGCGAGCAAGGTGTCCGAGATCTCCGTCTCCTGTTGGTCGGCGTCGGGGTGCGAGGCGGCCGGAACCTTCAAAGACTCGTCGGAACAGTCGGTGCCCTTCGCCCAGCGCTGGACGGGGGCGGCCTGGCAGGAAGAATCGCTGCCCGCGGTCGAAGGCAATCCCTTCGGCCCGACTTCCGGGGAAGTGAACGACCTGGCTTGTGTATCGGCGTCAAGCTGTCAGTTGGTCGGCCGGGGCATCGCCCCCTTGAACCAGGCTCGCGATCGCTACCTGGCGGAGATCTGGAACGGCACCAAATGGGTGGTCACGGAACCGGCCGAGCCGACCGGATGGTCCGCGGGTCGCCTCGAAGGGGTCTCCTGCATCGGTGTGTCCACCTGTGTCGGGGTCGGACAGATCTCCCAGGTTGAAGGGGGAGTGCCGCTCCTGGCCTCGGCCGAGACCTACTTTTCACTTCCGCCCGCGGCGGTCATGACCAAGGCTGCGTCGGAAGTGAATGCGACCGGTGCAAGCCTGCACGGGACGATCAACCCGAACGGCATCGCCGCCGAAACGTATTTCGAATACGGGCCGACGAGTGCCTACGGTTCGAAAACCGCTGTCAAAGGCGCGGGCTCGGGATTGACGCCGGTCGAACAGACCGCTGCGATATCCGGACTCGAACCCGGATCGGAATACCACTTCCGTATCGTCGGGACCAATAGCGGCGGCAGCACCTACGGTAAAGACGCGACCTTCCGGACGCCGGCTCCGGCACTCGGAGCTATGCCGATCACCGATCCGTTCAACGGCACCGCGAGCCCTATCTCGAACTACACAGAACAGTGGACGGTGCTTCCTTGGGCGAGCGGCTCATCGCCGAAGGGCGAAGACCGATCGAACGGCTGGGGTCCGGTTGCGGGGTTCTCGCACGTCGCCGGTGCCTCCTACGGCCCGACCGTCGTCGATCTTGGAACCGGCACCGCGGTCGAGGCGACGGTGCAGGCTCCGCCGACGGTTGCCGAACGGTACTTCTCGGTGTGGCTGGACATGCCGACATCGCCCACCGCGAAGGCCGGCTATCAGCTCGAGTTCACCGATACAGCGAGCAGCAACTACACCGTCACCTTGGTCAAATGGAGCGGCGGCACCTCGACTCAGTTGGGAGAAGCGACGAACGTCAGCCTGGAAGGGAGTGCAAGCCCGCCCACGGTCGCATTGGTGGACGAAGGCGCGACCGTGTCGGCGTGGCTCGATCGGGGCTCCGGGTTCATGTGGCTGGCGGGCGCCCCTGATTCGACCTACTCGAACGGGACCGTGGCGGTCGAAGGCTCGGGAAACTTCACCAGGCTGACGAACCTGCGGTTCGGCAGCCTCCAGGCGAAAGTCGGCGGCGTGAGCGCGGCACTCAACGGGTTGAGGCTCGACGATGCGTTCGCGACGAACGAATCTCCGCTGTCGGAGGGCGGCATCTGGGCCGCCTTGGCCTGGGACCACACCTCCTGGGTTTCTACCGGCCAGGTCGTCGGCGGCAGTGCTCCGGGTTGGAGCGTTCACGACGCCCTGCCGAACGTCAACGGGGCCTATTGGACGAAGGCTTCCTTCGCCGACACCGGATCGGGCGACGCGGTGACCGCCACCCTGCGGGCGAAGCCGCTCTTTTCCACGGAACACTTCGAGCTTCTGCTCGACATGCCGAATCCGGGCAGTACCCGGAGTGGCTATGAGCTGCGGTTGGGGGAATGTGAACTCCTGGGCAGATGCAAGGTCAGGCTCGAAAAGTACGTGGCGGGAACCGCCACGTTGCTCGGCTCGACCGGCTACATCACCCCGCCGACGAACGGCCGCTTCGCGCTGGTCGACAAAGGCGGGACCCTCTCCGTCTGGTCATCGACCACTAGCAGCGGCGAATACACGCAGCTTCTCTCCGCGGCCGATTCGACCTTCACCGGCGGGTACACCGGCGTCGCCGGGGCAGGGACGGCGACCCACCTGCAGGAATTCAGGGCAGGACCGTTGGCGCCGTACTAGACGACTGATTCCGCGACTCCGGAGAGCCGACGCCCGGGGAAGGGACGCGGCCGTCCCGGCCACGACCCCGGCAGGGTGTGGCCGTGGCCGGGACGGCCGGGGTTGCGGGGGGTGGGAGGACGACGGGCGTCTGGAAGATGTCGGGAAGGTCGCTCTTACGCCTGTGTCCTT
>DATJWW010000015.1:0-12335 GCA_035500835.1 Solirubrobacterales bacterium
TTCTTCGGCGCCCGTGCTGCCCCCCGAGCCGCTCGAGCTGCCCCCGCCGCCACAGGCGGCCAGGCCGACGACGAGCAGCGCCGTCAGGGCTATCGCCAGACCGGCGCGCACTGCAAGAAGTCGCGTCATCTCTCCTCTTCCTTTGTTTCCCTCAGGTGCCGCCACCGGCGACCGTTTCCCAATTCGCGCGGCAACATAGCAGGATTTAAGCAGCGGCGCTGGATCTTGTTATCTTTAATCTTGAAACCAGGATCTGGAGGCCCATCCAGGGCTTCACAAAGCGGAATCGAGGGAGCACAGATGCGCAATCGCACTTTTGTCGTCGGGGTCGGGATGACGAAATTCGACAAACCGGGCTCGAAGGAGGGCGACTATCCGGACTGGGTCGAGGAGGCCGGATCGAAGGCTCTCGACGACGCCTCGCTCCCCTTCAAGGCGATCGAGCGCGCGGCGGCGGGGTTCTGCTTCGGCGACTCGACCTCCGGGCAGCGCGCGGTCTACACCCTCGGCCTCTCGGGGATCCCGATCGTCAACGTGAACAACAACTGCTCGACCGGGTCCTCGGCGCTCTGGATGGCGCGTGAGGCGGTCGGCGGCGGGCTCGCCGAATGCGCCCTCGCGGTCGGCTTCGAGAAGATGCAGCGCGGCTCCCTGGGGATCGGGTTCGAGGATCGCGCCGACCCGATCAGCCGCCACAAAGACCGGATGGGCGAACTGCGGACGCGCGAGGGCGATCCCTACGCCCCGGAAATGTTCGGCAACGCCGGCCGTGACCACATGCAGCGCTACGGCACGACCCCGGACCAGTTCGCCTGGATCGCCTGGAAGAACCACAAGCACTCGGCGCACAACCCCTACGCCCAGTTCCAGGACGTCTACACGATCGAGGAGATCCAGGCATCACGGGTGATCCATGACCCGCTGACCAAGCTGCAGTGCTCGCCGACCAGCGACGGTGCCGGCGCGGCGATCGTCGCCGGCGAGCGCTTCATCGAGGAGCACGACCTCTGGGACCGGGCGGTCGAGATCGTCGGCCAGGCGATCGTCACCGACCTCGGCGACACCTTCGCGGTCGACACCGACTGCATCCGGCTGGTCGGTGCCGACATGAGCCGCGAGGCGGCCCGGCTCGCCTACGAGGAAGCCGAAGTCACCCCCGAGGAAATCGACGTGTGCGAGCTGCACGACTGCTTCAGCACCAACGAGCTGATCAGCTACGAAGCGCTCGGCTTCGCGGCCGAGGGCGAGGGCGGCAAGCTGGTCGATGCCGAAGCGACCACCTACGGTGGCGCCGGCCCGGTCGTGAACCCGTCCGGCGGGCTGATCTCGAAGGGCCACCCGCTCGGCGCGACCGGCCTCGCCCAGTGCTCCGAACTCACCTGGCAGCTGCGCGGCGAGTCGGGCGAACGGCAGGTCGAGGGGGCCAAGATCGCCCTCCAGCACAACATCGGCCTCGGCGGCGCCGCCGTGGTGACGATCTACAAGCCGGCGAGCTGAGAATCGCGCAGATGATGCTCTCGGGGATGCGGGTGGTCGAGGGCTCGGCCTTCGTCGCAGCCCCGCTCGGCGGTATGACGCTGGCCCAGCTGGGGGCCGACGTGATCCGCTTCGACCAGATCGGCGGCGGCCTCGACCACGGTCGATGGCCGCTCGCCGACGACGGTCAGAGCCTCTTCTGGGCAGGCCTCAACAAGGGCAAGCGCTCGATCGAGATCGACCTGCGGCGGGCCGAGGGGCGGGAGCTGGCGAGTGCCCTCGCCACCGCCCCGGGTCCCGACGCGGGACTCTTCCTGACCAACTTCCCGGCCCGCGGCTGGCTCGACTACGAGCAGTTGCAGACCCGGCGCGAGGACCTGATCATGGTTGCCCTGAGCGGCAATCCCGACGGGACCAGCGAGGTCGACTACACGGTCAACCCGGCGACCGGCTTCCCCTGGGCGACCGGGCCGCGCAACCTCGCCGAGCCGCTCAACTCGGTGCTGCCCGCCTGGGACATCGCGATGGGGACGCTCGCCGCGGTCGGCATGCTCGCCGCCGAGCGGCGGCGCTCGCGTGACGGCGGCGGCGAGCTGGTGCGGATCTCCCTTTCCGACGTCGCCTTCGCGATGGTCGGCAACCTCGGCCGGATCGCCGAGGCGACGATCGGCGGCCACGACAGCCTCAAGGACGGCAACTACCTGTATGGGGCCTTCGGCCACGACTTCGAAACCCGCGATGGGCGGCGCCTGATGGTCGTCGCCCTCACCGCGCGCCAGTGGCAGGCCCTGGTCGAGGCGACCGGCATCGCCGAGGCCTGCGCCGGCATCGAGCGGGTCACAGGCCACGACCTGAGCACCGAGAGCGGGCGCTTCGAAGCCCGTGACCTGATCGCGGCCCTGCTGCGGCCCTGGTTCGCCGGGCACGATCTGGACAGCATCCGCACCGCCTTCGACGGCACCAACGTCTCCTGGGGCCCGTACCAGACCTTCCGCCAACTGGTCACCGAGGATCCCCGCTGCTCGACCGACAACCCCCTGTTCGAGATGGTCGAGCACCCCGGGGTCGGCAGCTACCTGATGCCCGGCTCGCCGCTCGACTTCTCCTCCTCGGGACGAGCCGAGGTCCGGCGCGCCCCGCTCCTCGGCGAGCACACCGAGCAGGTCCTGGCCGAGGTGCTCGGCCTCAGCCCCACCGAGATCGGCCGCCTCCACGACGACGGCGTCGTCGCCAGCGCCGACCAAGCCGCGCTCGCCGGTTAGCTGTTCCTTATGCGCCTTATAGGCGCATAAGGAACAGCTAACCGGCCTCTGCGGGGGCGGCGGCCGTCCGAGGTGCGTCCCGGGCGTCTCGTGGCGACCCCGGCAGGGTGTGGCCGCCACGAGACGCCCGGGACGTGAGGGGTCCGCAGGGAAGTTCACACGGAGGTATGGGAGACGCCGAGGACGTCACCGATCCTCATGCGTCTTCCCTCCGGTCCGGAGGGCCCTGCCACGACCGTGCACTTGAGCCGCCTATGGGCGGCTCAAGTGCACGGTCGTCGGCGGCCTGATGAGGAAGACGCACGGAACCGTGGACTCACCCGGGTCTTCGTCACCGATCACGGGCCTTCGTGGAGGAACACGCGCCTCTCTCCCCGGAGCACGCCGATCCCCACGCCCTCTCCCCGAACCCTCGGCCGTCCCGGCCACGGCCACACCCTGCCGGGGTCGTGGCCGGGACGGCCGCGTCCCTTCCACCTTCGGGCGCCAGCTTTCCGCGCTCGCCTAACTCGCCCCCGCGGGGCGGACCATCGCCTTCACCTCCTCGCCCGCGCGGACGCGGGCGAGGAGGGGGGCGATCTGCTCGAGCGGCTCGATCGCGGTGATCAGCGAGTCGGCCTCGATCTTCCCCAGCAGCGCGGTCGCGCGGGCGAAGCTCGCGCCGCCGCCGAAGCTGCCGTGGACGGAGAGCTCGCGGTCGGTCAGCGCCCGCGGGGAGAACGGGACGGTGGCCTCGGCGTCGTGCACGCCGAGGACGACCAGCCGACCGGCGGGGCGCAGCAGGGCCGGCGCCTCGGCCAGGGCCGGGCCGACGCCGGCGACTTCGAAGACGACGTCGAAGCCGCGCAGCTCGCCGCAATCCGCGGCCGGCGCGCGCAGGTCCTCGCTGCCGGGATCGATCGCGAGGTCGGCGCCGCGGCGGACCGCGAGCTCGCGGTTGGCCGCGCGTGGCTCCGAGACGATCACCGAGCCGGCCCCGAGCAGGCGCGCCGCGGTCGCCACCAGCAGGCCGAGCGAGCCGCCGCCGATCACCAGGACGTTCTCGCCGGCCTCGAGCCGCGCCGTCTCCACCGCGCGGACCGCGGTCGCCCACGGCTCCAGCAGGGCGGCGGCGGAGAGCGGCAGGTCGTCGGGCAAGGGGTGCAGCTGGTTGGGCCGGTACAGCGCCAGCTCGGCGAACGCCTTGGCGCTGAAGTAAGGATGCAGGCAGTGGGTGGGCATCCCCCGCCGGCACCAGACGCAGACGCCACACGGTCCGATCGGGTTGAGCCCGACCCGCCGTCCCACCCAGTCGGGCTCGACCTCGGCCCCCACCTCGACGACCACGCCCGAGGCCTCGTGGCCGAGGATCTGCGGCGGCCGCCCGATCCTGAACTCACCGTCGAGGATGTGCAGATCGGTGCCGCAGATGCCGCAGTAGGCGATCTCGACCAACACCTCGCCGCGACCCGGTCGCGGCGCCTCGACCTGGCGACAGCGGATCTCGCCGTCGCCCTCCCAGACGCCGGCCTTCAAGCCTCCACCGGTGGTTCTAGTCGGTGCTTTTCGGCCTTGCCCGAGGCGGTGCGCGGCAGCGGCTCGGAGAGCACGACCCAGTGGCGGGGAACCTTGTAGGTGGCGAGCCGCTCGCGGCAGAACGCTTCCACCGCAGCCAGGTCGAGGTCGTCGCCGACCGCGACCAGGAAGGCGCAGCCGACCTCCCCGAAGCGCTCGTCGGCGACCCCCTTGATCGCCACCTCGGCCACTTCCGGGTGCTCGGCGAGGACCACCTCGGCCTCGGCCGGATAGACGTTCAGCCCGCCGCTGATGTACATCTCCTTGCTGCGACCCGCGATGTAGAGGAAGCCCTCCTCGTCGTAGTAGCCGCGGTCGCCGGTCCGCAGCCAGCCGTCGACGATCGTCTCGGCGGTCTGCTCGGGCTTCATCCAGTACCCCTTCATCGTGGCCGGTGAGCGACAGATGATCTCACCGTGCTCGCCCGGCGCCACCTCCTCGCCGCTCTCGTCGACCACCTTCAGCTTGCACATCGAGGTCGCCTGCCCGGTCGAGGCGGGCTTTTCGAGGGCGCGCTCGGCGCCCAGGAAGGCCATCAGGGTGGGGAACTCGGTCTGCCCGTAGACCTGGCCGATGTCGGTCTGCGGCAGCTGCTCGCGGGCGGCTTCGAGCAGGCTCGGGGCGACGGCCTCGCCGCCCACCGCGATCAGCCGCAGGCTGCCGAGATCGTGCTGCCCGAGGACCCCGGAGCCGACCAGCAGGCGCAGGACCGAGGCGACGCCGATCATCATCGTCGCCCGCTCGGCGGCGAGCGCCGCGCAGAGCTCGTCGGCGTCGAAGCCGCCGCTCGGGCGGAGGACGACGCGGCCACCGATCGACCACAGCGCCAGCACCACGTTGTTGATCCCCGCCGCCCAACAGAGCGCGGGCTGGATCATGTAGACGTCCTCCGCGGTCAGCCGGAAGTCGGCGATCTGGTGCAGGGCGTTGAAGATGACGGTGGCGTGGGTGTGCATCGCCCCCTTCGGGTAGCCCGTCGTGCCGGAGGTGTACTGGAGGAGGAAGAGGTCGTCCGGCGCCACCTCGACCGGGTCCGGCGGCGACGCCGAGGAGGCGAGCAGGTCCGCGTAGGCGATCCCGCGGTCGGCGCCGGGCTCGAGGGCCACCGTGTGCAGCTCGGGGTGGCCGTCGAGGATCGGCGTCGCGACCTCGAGGCCGTGGGCGTCGGCGAAGAGCCAGGTCGAGCCGCTGTCGCGCAGCGCGTAGTCGACCTCGGCCGGGCGGAGCAGGTAGTTGACCGGCACCACCACCCCGCCCAGCTTGGCGATCGCGAAGTAGACCTCGAAGAACTCGACCGAGTTGTAGGAGAGGATCGCCGCCCTCTCCCCCTTCCCGAAGCCACGCTCGCGGAGGCCGGCGGCGAGCCGGTCGCTGCGCGCGTCGAGCTCCCCGAAGGTGACCCGGCGACCCTCGAAGGACAGCGCCTCGCGGTCGGGGCTGCCGGCCGCGATGCCGCCCTTGCGGATCAGGTCGGCGACCGAGTAGCCGACCGCCGGACCGCCTTCGCCCACCGCGGCCATCTAGGCCCCGACGGCCGCGCCGGTGCTCTTCAACCGCGCCACGTCGAGGGCCGTGAAGCCTTCGGGGTAGAGGTCGGCGAGGAGCAGCCCGGCGCACTCCGGGCAGTAGTGCTCGGCGATCATCACCGGCTCCGCGCCCTGGCGCAGCCGCACGTGCATCCCGGCCTCGCCGAGGCGCTCCGAGATCGAGGCTTCGCGACCGACCGCGCGCTCGCGCCAGTCCTCGCCGCCGTCGCCGAGGTCACCCTCGCAGTAGGCGCAGTGCCAGTGGCCGTCGGCGCCGATCGAGACGCTGATCCCGGGGGTCTCCGGGGGGCCTTGCGGGCTCTTCGGCGCGGCGCCGATCCGCTCCGCGCGGATCTCCGCCCGCAGCGCCTCGGTGGCCGCCGCGTCGACCGCCCCGTCGTCATCGACCACGACGCCGTAGGCAACGCGGGCGTTCTCGGCGGTGACGTATTCGTCGGCGACATCGCCGGCGACCAGCTCCGGGTCGCGCAGGATCGGGTCGCCGACCCCGCCGCCACCGCCGCCCCCGACCCTGATCACGTCGCCGCGGCCGAGGTGCAGGCGGCCGAGGTTGGAGGGGACCCGCGGCGTGTCGCCGGTCAGTGTCTCCTCGTGCACCTGCCTGCCGGCCTCGAGATCGGCGCTGACGTTGGTGCCGTGGGTGGCCGACCAGGACCCGGTCGAGGCGGGATAGCCGCCGCCGGCGCCGCGGCTCGGGATCTCCGCGCAGGTGAAGGCGACGGCGCCGTCGAGCTGCTCGGAGCCGTGCACCGCGTAGGCGATCTCCAGCCCCTGGCCGCCCCGGTAGATGCCGGGGCCGCCGGAGTTCTGCACCAGTTTGCGCCAGAGGTAGAGCGCCGGCTGCGACGCCTCGTTGGTCTCGATGCTGGTCAGCCCGACCCCCGGGCCGATCGTCACGCCGTAGCAGTCCTGGCCGTCGATCAGGCTCTGGGCGCCGCCGCCGTTGCCGGTGACGTTGTCCATGAAGAAGACGACGGTGGGGGCGCCGCCGCGGCCGATCCCGACCAGCGGCACCAGGCAGACGCCGTCGGCCGCCATCCCGGCCACCCGGCTGCGGATCACCGGGTCCTCGCTGTTGGCGCAGGCCTGGTTGAGGAGGTCCTTGATCGCCCGCGTGACGCGCATGCCGGCGGTCGAGTGGGCGGCGCTGAGCGGCGCCGGCGGCACCGCGTTGACGACCGTCCCGGGGTCGCCGATGTTGATCGTCAGCGGTCGCCACATGCCCGCGTTGAAGGGCAGGTCGCCGTAGGCGAGCGTGGTCAGGAAGGTGGTCATCAGGCTGCCGTAGGCGACCCCGCGGGTGCCGTTGATGAAGGCGTCGGTCTGCTCGTCGGCCTGGAAGTCGAAGCGGATGTCGGAGTCGTCGATCTCCATCGTCACCTCGACCTCGAGCAGCAGGTCCTCGCCGTGGCCGTCGAACTCGACCCAGTCGGAGGTCTTGTAGACGCCGTCGGGCAGCTTCCGGATGCGCTCGCGGAAGGCTTCCTCGCTCAGCGTCTTGTTGATCTCGCAGTACTCGACGAAGCGCTCGTAGCCGAAGCGGGAGACGACCTCGGTGAGCTTCTGCTGGGCGACGTTGTTGGCGGCGATCATCCCGCGCAGGTCGTTCAGCAGCAGGTTCGAGACGCGGACGTTCGACTGCAGATGGCGTTCCCAGCCGCGGTCGAGGACGCCGTCGCTGATGATCTTGGTCGAGACGAAACGCAGCCCCTCGTCGTAGACGGAGACGGCGCCGGGGGCGAAGCCCGAGATCCCCATGCCGCCGACGTCGGCGACGTGCACGTTGGAGAAGGCCCAGCCGATGTGCCTGTCCTCGAAGAACTGGGGCATGATGATCGCGACGTCGCCCTGGTGCATGGCGCCGGCCTCGAACGGGTCGTTGACGATCCAGCCGTCGCCCGGCTTCACCTCCTCGCCGTCCTCGAGCGAGGCGATCACGGCCTGCGTCCCGAGCAGCGAGGAGCCGGCGTGGAAGAGGATCGTCGCCGACATGCTGAGGTGCTCGCCGGCGGTGTCCATCAGGCAGGTGGCGAAGTCCTGGACCTCGTAGACGACCGGTGAGCCCGAGGTCCGGGTCAGCGTGATCGCCATCTCGGTGGTGATGTTTTCGAGTGCCTTGCGGTGGATCTCCACCGAGACCGGGTCGTGCGTCGTGGCAGCCATCTACGCCTCCTTCGTGCTCAGGACGATGTTCATCAACTGGTCGCGCTCGGCGCTGACGCCGCGCGGGACGAACAGGGTCGTGTCGACCGCCTCGACCAGAGCCGGGCCCTCGATCCTGCTGCCGGGGGTCACCTTCGTCTCGTCGTAGACGGGGATCACCTCGCGGGTTCGCTCGGTCGGCAGGTAGACCTCGCGTTCGCTGCACATCATCTCGGCCTGGCTGCTCGGTTCCAGCGGCCGCTCCTCGATCGACGGCCGCGGCAGCCTGCCGGTGACCGTCACCGAGTAGTTCAGCATCTGCGGCGGGGCGTCCGGCCAGGCGGTTCCCTTGCCGTAGGTCCGTTCGTAGACGTCGTTGAATCTCTCTTTCAGCTCCGGCACGTCGTCGGCGCTCAGCTCGCGGTCGGGCAGCGCCATCGGCAGCGCGTGGACCTGGCCGGCGAACTGGAAGTCGGCGCTGCGCGAGATCTCGATCGAGTCGGCCGAGAAGCCCTCCTCGCGCATGCTCTGCTCGCCGACCGCGACCAGCGAGCGGGCCACCTCGTTGACGCGGGCGACCTCTTCGCCGCCGTCGAGCAGCGACTGCAGCGTCTGGTCGTTGCGCAGGACGTAGTCGGAGACGAGCAGCCCGCGGGCGCAGAACACCGAGCTGCTGTGGGGGACCAGCACGGTGCCGATCCCGAGCACGTTGGCGATCTCCGCCGCGAACCAGGGCATCGTGCCGCCGTAGGCGTAGAAGACGAACTCGCGCGGGTCGTAGCCGTGGGAGACGCTGACCTCGCGCACCGCGTTGGCCATGTTGGTGACGACCAGGTCGTGGACCGCGGCGGCGGCCTCCTCGACGCCCCACCCCATCGGCTCGCCGAAGCGGCGCAGGGCGTCGGCGGCGAGGTCGGTGCGCAGTTCGACCCGGCCGCCGAGGTAGTTGCCGGGATCGATCAGGCCCATCGCGATCATCGCGTCGGTGACCGTCGCCTCGGTGCCGCCGTTGTTGTAGGCGGCCGGCCCCGGCGTCGAGCCGGCGCTCTGCGGCCCGACCTGGGGGACGCCGCGTTCGCTGACCCAGGCGATGCTGCCGCCGCCGGCGCCGACCGAGATCACGTCGACCAGTGGCAGCGAGGTCTTGAAGCGCCCGACCTGGACGTCCTTCTCGATGTGGACGACGTTGTCGTAGATCAGGCCGGTGTCGAAGCTGGTCCCGCCCATGTCGCCGAGCAGCACCCGGTCGTGGCCCATCCGCCGCGCCAGCTCGTTGGCGCCGGTCGCGCCGCCCGCCGGGCCGGCGCCCAGCAGGGTCAGCGGCAGCTGTTCGGCGCGGCCCTGACTGATCCCCCCGCCGAGCCCCTGGAAGAAGGCGACGTGCCCCTTCAGGCCGGCCTCGTGGAGCTTCGTCCCCAGCGCGTTGAGGAAGCCCTTCGCGTGTTCGTGGACGAAGCAGTTGAGGACCGCCGTCATCCAGCGCGGGTACTCGCCGCGCACCGAGCTCACCCGGTGCGAGGGGGTGACGAAGATCTCCGGGAACTCGCGTTCGATCAGCTCGGCGGCCTGCTGCTCGTGCTCGCCGTTGCTGTAGCTGGAGAGGAAGCAGATCGCGATCGCGGTGACGCCGCGGTCGACCAGGAGGCGGGTCGCCTCGCGCACGTCGTCCTCGTTCAGCGGCACCAGCTCCGCGCCGGAGAACTCGGTCCGCTCTTCGACCTCGAGGATGTTGCGCCGCTTGACGATGTCGGGGACGTTGGTCTGGACGTGGTCGTCGACGTCGCGGATGCGCGGCCCGCCCGCGAAGCGGAACTCGTCGCGGAAGCCGCGGGTGACGAGGATGCCGACGTCGGCGCCGCTCAGCTGGGTGATCGCGTTGGTGACGACCGTGGTCGCGTTGACCAGCAGCTGGGTCGAGCCGAGCAGCTCTTCGAGCGAGACATCGAGGTTTTCGGCAGCCACCGCGATCGCGCCGAGCACGCCGCGGCTGAAGTCGTCATAGGTGGTGAGCGACTTGCCGCGCGCTTCGCGGTCGCCCATGATCACCTGCACGTCGGTGTGGGTGCCGCCGACGTCGACACCGACGAATGCCTGCGCCCCACCTTCGGCAGCGCTGATCTCGGAGATGCTCATCTTCCCCCTCTCGGGCGGCTTCGCCGACCCCGTAGTCCCTTACCGATCGTTCCGACCGATCGGTACAAATGGACGGTAGCTTTGTCTTTTGAAGCTGTCAAGTGATGTCCCTAGGCGAACGCGGCGATCGGTCGCCAACGCAGTACTTCCCGCTCTTCGCCCTCGTCTACCGCGTGGGTGACGACCTCCAGATAGGCGAGGCCGCCGCCTTCGGCGAGCGGCTCGAGGCGCTCGAGGGCGACGCGCGAGCGGAGCGTGTCCCCCTCGTACACCGGGCCGACGTGGTCGCAGGAGCGCCAGGCGACCACCGTGAGCAGAGCGGGAAAGGCACGGGTCAGGTGGGCGGCGGCGAGGCCGATCGTGTGGCCGCCGTAGACCAGGCGCCGCCCGCCCGCCGAGGCGAGGCGATCGAGGTGGGCGGCGGCCAGGTTCAGGGTGAGGCGGGCGAGCTGGGGCGCCGAGTCGACCACGTCGCCCCCCTCGACCTCCCACTCGCCGGTGCTCAGCGCGTCGAAGTGCGGTCCGGGCACCGCCTCGCGATAGGCGGCGAGATCCCAGCCCTCGAGCGAGGCGGCGAGCGTCGCCGCGTCGAGATCGGCGCCGATCGCGTCGAGATCGTCGTCCCTGCCGGTCTGCGCCTCCGCGTCGCGCAGCGGCAGCATCGCGCAGCGCCAGAAGTCGAGCACCGGCCGGCGCTCCTGGTCCTCGGTGCGGACCCGCAGCGCCGCCAGCCCGGTCGGCCGACGGCCGGGGCGGGCGCGGTTCTGGCGCATCGCGACCACCTCGACGCCGGTCTGCAGCGTGTCGCCGATCCGCGGATGGCGCCGCAGGGCGAGGCCCCGGTAGAAGAGGTTGGCGATCACCCGCTGGGTGGCCTCGGTCGACTGGCCGATCGCCATGTCCCAGGTCAGCCCCGGGTGGACCACCCGGCCACCGGCCACCGCGACGGCCAGCTCGGCGCTCAGGGGCAGCTGCAGGCGGTCGCCGACGATCGCCTGGTGGATCGCGGCCTGGCCGTCGGTGAGGGTGACGGCGGCGCTGCGGAAGACGTCGCCGATCGCGAGGTCCTCGAAGTACGGCCCGCCGATCACCCCGGCGCCGATCTCGGTCACTCCGGCGATCGCGAACCCCCGGCCCGTGAGAGGACGTTGCGGGCGGCCACCGCAACCGCCTCGTCGACCATCCGGTCGCCGTCGGCCACGGCGCCCGCGCCCTGCTCGTCGTGGGCGTCGGCGAGCAGCTTCAGCACCCGGCGCGCCTGCGCGACCTCGTCCTCGCCAGGCGTGAAGAACTCCGCCACCCGCTCGATCTGCGCCGGGTGGATCACCCACTTGCCGTCGAAGCCGAGCACGCGCGCCCACTCGGCGGCGGCTTCCAGGCCGGGATCCACGGCGGTGCCGAGATAGGGCCCGTCGATCGCCTGCAGGCCCGCCGCGCGGGCCGCGCCGAGCACCGCCTCCTGGGCGGCCAGCCAGATCTCCGGCCGGGATGCAGCGGCCTCGCCGCGACCGAGCGCGGCGCCGAGGTCCGCGTAGCCGAGGATCAGCGACTCGAGCCGCGGCGAGGAGGCCGCGATCGAGGGCGCCGCGATGACCGCGGCGGGACTCTCGATCAGGGCCTGGAGGCCGATCGCGGCGGCACCGGTCTCGGCGCCGTCGAGGACGCGCTCGGCGAACTCGACGTCGGCCGGGGCATCGGTCTTCGGCAGGACGATCGAGGCGGGCGGCACGGGCGCCTCGGCGAGGGCGAGGAGGTCTGGGACGCACCACCGCGAGCGCGGCGCGTTGGCCCGCACCGCGACCCGCGTCGCCTTCCAGTCGAGGCCCTCGAGAGCGGCGACGGTCGCCGCCCGGGCCTCCTCCTTGGCGGCGGGGGCGACGGCGTCCTCGAGGTCGATGACGACCTCGTCGACCGCAAGCAGCGCGGCCTTGCCGAGCATCTTCTCCGAGGAGCCCGGCACCGAGAGGCAGGCACGGCGAGGGCTGGCGATCGCGGACCCTTTGGCTCCCATCTCGCCATCGTACAAAAAACAAGCGGTAGCGATGGATGAATCCTGGTGGCGGAGGAACGGGGAAGCTGGCGCCCGGGGAAGGGACGCGGCCGTCCCGGCCACGACCCCGGCAGGGTGTGGCCGTGGCCGGGACGGCCGGGGTTGCGGGGGGTGGGAGGACGACGGGCGTCTGGAAGATGTCGGGAAGGTCGCTCTTACGCCTGTGTCCTT
>DATJWW010000016.1:0-244589 GCA_035500835.1 Solirubrobacterales bacterium
AAAATGTAACGGAGGCGCGCAAAGGTTCCCTCAGCACGGTTGGAAATCGTGCGTAGAGCGCAAAGGCATAAGGGAGCTTGACTGCGAGACAGACATGTCGAGCAGGGACGAAAGTCGGCCTTAGTGATCCGGCGGTAACTAGTGGACGTGCCGTCGCTCAACGGATAAAAGGTACTCCGGGGATAACAGGCTTATACTTCCCAAGAGTCCACATCGACGGAAGTGTTTGGCACCTCGATGTCGGCTCGTCGCATCCTGGGGCTGGAGTAGGTCCCAAGGGTTGGGCTGTTCGCCCATTAAAGCGGTACGCGAGCTGGGTTCAGAACGTCGTGAGACAGTTCGGTCCCTATCTGCTGTGGGCGTTGGAGAGTTGAGAGGAGTCATCCCTAGTACGAGAGGACCGGGATGAACGTGCCTCTGGTGTATCTGTTGTCCTGCCAAGGGCACCGCAGGTTAGCTACGCACGGAACGGATAACCGCTGAAAGCATCTAAGCGGGAAGCCGTCCTCGAGATGAACTCTCCCATCCCTTTAAGGGAGTAAGACCCCTGGTAGACCACCAGGTTGATAGGCCGGCGGTGGAAGTCCAGCAATGGGCGTAGCCGACCGGTACTAATGGTTCGAGGGCTTGACGGATATTTATTTCTTTACCAGCTTGGCTTTGTGCAGTTTTCAAGCTCCACCGAGCGTCTCGCAAAATTCCGGTGGCGCATAGCGAAAGGGAGACACCTCTTCCCATTCCGAACAGAGCAGTTAAGCCTTTCAGCGCCGATGGTACTTGGGGGGCAACCCCCTGGGAGAGTAGGTCGCCGCCGGTTCTTTTTTGCAGCCCGCGCCCTCATGGGCGCGGGCTGCGCTCGTTTATGGGCGGCGTCTGGAGCCACGGTCGGCCAGCTTGTGTAGCTCTGCTACACGGCGCCGTCCGCCCGCGGCCCCAGTCTTGCCCCTAAACGTGCTCGCTTCCGCGCCCATTCGGTTGCGGGCTGCTGTTTGGGATCGAGAGGGGAGGGATGGAGGGGGTTGGATCAGTGGCTTCGAGGTTCCGCCAGGCAGCCCTTGAGGAGACGTGTACCGGCTCCGATCGGAGGGACCTGGACGGCTCGTCGGGAGGCCCGGGTGGGTCTCGGAACGTCTTGTACCCAGAGGGCCAGGGCTCATCCGGGCGACAGCTTGGCCCAACTCAACTTCCCGACGGGTTAAGTGAGAGACCCACCCGGGCCTCCCTCTCGCCACGCTAGAAGCTGTAGTGGGCCGAGACGCGGTCGAAGAGACGATCGCCACCCCGCCGCCGCGGCCCCGAGCAAGGAGTGGGGGCCGGACGGTGGTGGCGGGTCTCGCAGCTCGGGGCGGTTCTCCCAACGGGCTCCAGCCCGTACTCGCCGAGCGTGGCGAAGTCGATCATCAGGTCGGCGGCGTCGGCCAGCCGAGTCGTTAGCTTTTGCTTGCAATCGAACATGGGTTCGTACTGTAGGAGGGCCTCCGGACGGCATGATCGAATTGCAAGGAGGCTTGCACCGATGCGGAAAAAGACCTGCAAAAGGCCGTTTTTACGAGCGGCGGTCGAGATCGCTGTCGGACGGACCGGAGTTGTTAGCGATCGCAGACATTGACTTTGGGGACGTCGCGGCCGCCGACTAGATGTCGACCTGGCCGCGAACCCCCAGAAGCGCAAGCAAGACGTCCTTTCCGGGCTTCGGTGCGGCCGGAGCCGCGCCCTTCAATCGTCTTGCGCGGAGAATCCTAGAGTGATGGCCGTCACTTTGCAAGCCGGCCGTCGAAAATCGTCCGCGGCGTCCGCGGGGGCGGTCGTTACCCTCCCTCCGATGGAGAAGTTCGTCATCCAAGGAGGGGCGCCGCTGGCCGGCGAGGTCACCGTGGCGGGCAACAAGAACGCGGCGCTGCCGATCCTTGCCGCCTGCCTGCTGACCGAGGAGGAGGTGCTGTTGCACCGGGTGCCGCGGATCCGAGACACCGAGGCGCAGATCGCGCTGCTCGAGCAGCTCGGCGTCGAGGTCGCCTGGGTCGCCGACAACAGCGTCCGGCTCTGCGCGGCGGGCGTCAAGGCGTCGATCGTCGACGAGGAGCTGTCGAGCCAGATCCGCGCCTCGTTCCTGCTTGCCGGGCCGCTCCTGGCCCGCTTCGGCGAGGCCAAGATGCCGCCTCCGGGCGGCGATTTCATCGGTCGCCGGCGCCTCGACGCCCATCTCGACGCCTTCAAGGATCTCGGCGCCCGGGTCGACGGCTCGCGGTGGATCGAGCTGAGCGCGCCGACCGGCCTCTGCCCCTGCGAGATCTTCATGGACGAGCCCTCGGTGATGGGGACCGAGAACGCGCTGATGGCGGCGGCGCTGACCCCCGGCCAGACGCAGATATCGAATGCCGCCTCCGAGCCCCACGTCCAGGATCTGGCGCGCCTGCTGACCGCGATGGGCGCCACGGTGGACGGGGTCGGCTCCAACGTGATGGTGGTCAACGGCCGGCCGGCCCTCGGCGGGGCCGAGTTCACGATCTGCCCCGACCACATCGAAGTCGGCAGCTTCATGGCGCTCGCCGCGGCGACCGGGGGGGAGCTCCGCATCCGCGACGCCGGCCCGGCCGACCTGCGCAACGTCCGCCGCCAGTTCCGCCGGCTCGGCCTTCGTTCCGAGGTCGACGGGGAGGACGTGATCGTCCCGGCCGGCCAGCACCTGGAGATCGAACCGGACCTCGGCGGGGCGATCCCGAAGATCGAGGACGGTCCCTGGCCGGCGTTCCCCGCCGACATGACCTCGATCGCGCTGGCGCTCGCCACCCAGGCCGACGGCGAGATCCTGATCTTCGAGAAGATGTTTGAGAACCGTCTGTTCTTCGTCGACAAGCTGGTCGCGATGGGCGCTCGGATCACGCTGTGCGATCCCCACAGGGCGATCGTCAGCGGTCCGAGCCGGCTTCATGGCGAGCGGGTCGAGAGCCCCGACATCCGCGCCGGGATGGCGATGCTCATCGCCGCCCTGGCCGCCGAGGGCACCTCGGAGATCGGCAACATCCGCCAGATCGACCGCGGCTACGAGCAGATCGACGAGCGCCTGCGCGGGCTCGGCGCCCAGATCGAGCGGGTTTCTGCCGAGGTCCCGGCCTAACCGGCTTCAGACCGCGGTTTCCGCGACCCGGCGCAGGTGGCTATGGTCCGGCGCATGATCCACCCGATCCCACCTGGCACGCGCGACGTGCTGCCCGACGAGATGCGCGAGCTGCGCCGTCTCAACCGCCGCCTGATCGAAGTGTTCGAAGCGGGTGGCTACGGCGAGGTCGCGACGCCGGCGATCGAATACGACGAGGTGCTCTCGCGCGGCGACCGGCCCTCTTCGGCCTCGCCCTACCGCTTCTTCGACGAGAACGGCGACCTGCTGGCGCTGCGCTCCGACATGACGGTGCCGATCGCCCGCCTCGTCGCCACCCGTTTCACCGACGCGCCACTACCGCTGCGCCTCTGCTACCTCGCCTCCGCCTACCGCGCGGTGCTGCCCCAGCGGGGGCAGATGCGGGAATTCGTCCAGGCCGGGATCGAGCTGATCGGCGCCCCCGGCGCCGACGGCACCGCCGAGGTGATCGGCGTGCTGGCGGCGGCGCTTGGCGCGGCGGGGCTCGACCGCGCCGTGATCGGCCTCGGCGACGCCGACCTCTACCGCAGCCTGCTGACCGAGTTCGGGATCGACGGCGAGGCGCGCGACGCGGTCCTCGCCCGGCTCGCCACACATGACCTGGTCGGCCTCGAGGCGGCGCTCGCCGAGGCCGGGATCGGCGACGCCGCGATCGAGACCTGCGTCGCCCTCTCGCAGCTGCGCGGTGGCCGCGAGGTCCTCGACCGTGCCCGCGAGCTCGGCGGCGAGGCGGTCGAGCGCACGATCTCCCGCCTGCAGGAGACCTACGAGGCGCTGGTCGAGCGCGGCACCGCGGAGCGCGTCCAGGTCGACCTCGGCCTGCTGCGCGACCTCGGCTACTACAGCGGCGCGATCTTCGAGGTCTACGACCCGGCGCTCGGCCACATCCTCGGCGGCGGCGGCCGTTACGACGGCTTTCTCGCCGGTTTCGGCCTCGATCTGCCCGCGGCGGGCTTCTCGCTCTACCTGGAGCGCGTCCACGTCGCCCAGATGGAGGAGGAGTCGCGACGCCGCGAGAGGGAGACCGCGCGATGACCGCCACCGACCTGGCCGGGATCGGCGGCCCGCGACGGCCGGAAGGGCCGCTGACGCTGGCGGTGCCGCGCGGCGCGCTCTTCACCGAGACGCTCGACCTGCTCGACGCCGCCGGGGTCGACACCTCGCCGCTGCGCGGCGACTCGCGCTCGCTGATCTTCGAGACCGACGCATTCACGCTGGTGACGATGCGGCCCTCCGACGTCCCGACCTACGTCGAGGCGGGCGCCGCCGACGTCGGTATCACCGGCAAGGACGTGCTGCTCGAGCAGGCCGACCGCGTCGTCTACGAGCTGCTCGACCTGCGCTTCGGGGGGTGTCGGATGGTGCTGGCCGGGCGAAGGGGCGACGAGCGCCTCGGCGAATCCCAACGCCGGTTGGGGATGATGCGAATCGCGACCAAGTATCCGCGGATCGCTGAACGCTATTTCGAGGACACCGGGCGCCAGATCGAACTGATCGAGGTGAAGGGGTCGGTCGAGCTGGCGCCGTTGATCGGGCTCGGCGACGGCATCGTCGACCTCGTCGCCACCGGCCGCACGCTGGCCGAGAACGACCTCGAGGTGCGCGAGGAGATCGTCGACTGCACCGCTCGCCTGGTCGCCAACCGGGTCGCCCACAAGCTGCGGGCGAGCGAGGTCGACGACCTGACCGCGCGGCTGCGGGCGGCGAGTAGGCCGTGAAGACGCAGCGCTTCGAGTGGGCGGGTGCGGCGACGACCGCGGCCGCGGTGCGCACCTGGAGCGCCGAGGCGGCGCCGCCGGTCGAGGTCGACTCGATCGGCAGCCTGGTCCGCGAGGGCGGCGACGCGGCGCTGCTGGCACTGACCCGCCGTTACGACGTGCCCGAGGGGGAGATCGAGACGGTCCGCGTCGACCCGGCCACCGCCGCGGCGGCGCTGGCCGGGCTCGAGCCGTCGTTGCGCGAGGCGCTCGAGGCCGCCGCCGCCAACGTCCGTGCGGTCGCCGAGGCACAGCTCGGCGGCGAGCGCACGGTCGAGCTGCCCCAGGGTCACAGCGTCCGCCTGCGCGAGGTGCCGGTCGGCGCCGCCGGGCTCTACGCGCCGGGCGGTCGCGCCGCCTACCCGTCGAGCGTCCTGATGACGGCGGTCCCGGCCCGGGCGGCGGGGGTGGGGCGGATCGCGTTGGCGACGCCGCCCGGCCCCGACGGTCTGATCCAGCCCGTGACGCTGGCCGCCGCGGCGCTCTGTGGGATCGAGGAGATCTACGCGATCGGCGGCGCCCAGGCGATCTTCGCGCTCGCCTACGGGACCGAGACGATCGAGCCGGTCGACGTGGTGGCCGGGCCCGGCAATCCCTGGGTCACCGAGGCGAAGCGGGCGGTCTACGGGACGGTCGGCATCGACAGCCTCGCCGGGCCCTCGGAGCTGATGGTGATCGCCGGCCACGACACCGAGCCCGACTGGGCGGCCTTCGACCTCTGCGCGCAGGCCGAGCACGGCGACGGCGCGTTGCTGGTCGCCGCGGTCGAGCTCCACGTCCTCGACGCGGTCGCGACGACGGCCGAGCGGCTGGCCGGCGAGCGTCCCGGCGTCTCCGCCACGGCGCCGCTGGCGCTCGTCCATATTCCCGACTCGACCGACGCCGTCGACCTCTGCAACGCCTTCGCCCCGGAGCACGTCGAGATCTTCGAGGAGGACGCCGCGCTGCTCGCCGATCAGATCACCACCGCGGGCTGCGTCTTCGCGGGCCGCTGGGGCGCGACCGCCTTCGGCGACTACGCCGCCGGGTCCAACCACGTCCTGCCGACCGGCGGCGCCGGGCGCTTCACCGGCCCGCTCGGGCCGGGTGCCTTCCGCCGGCGGATCTCGACGGTCGAGATCGATCGGGCCGCGGCGACGGCGCTGGCTCCCGGTGTCGACGAGATCGCCCGCGCCGAGGGCTTCCCCGTCCACGCCGAATCGGCCATGATCAGGCGATGAGCGCGCGCAGGGCGGAGAAGGAGCGCAAGACGGGGGAGACCGAGGTCCGGCTCTCGCTCGACCTCGACGGCGGGCCCGCGAGCGCCGCGACCGGGGTCGGCTTCCTCGACCACATGCTCGACCTGCTCGCCCGGCACGGCCGGCTCGGCCTCGTGGTCGAGGCGAGCGGCGACCTGGAGACCGGTGCCCATCACACGGTCGAGGACGTCGGCATCGTGCTCGGCCAGGCGCTCGACGAGGCGCTCGGCGAGCGCGCCGGTATCCGCCGCTACGGCTCGGCGCTGGTGCCGATGGACGAGTCGCTGGCCGAGTGTGCGATCGACATCTCCGGCCGGCCGCTCTGCGTCTTCCGCGCCGATCTGCCGACCACCTCGATCGCGGGCTTCGACACCGAGCTCGCCGAGGAGTTCTTCCGCGCCGTCGCCAACTCGGCGAAGCTGACCCTGCACGTCTCGGTCCGCTACGGCACCAACGCCCACCACATGATCGAGGGGTCCTTCAAGGCGTTCGCGCGGGCGCTCCGCGTCGCGGTCTCGATCGACCCCGAGGAGAGCGGGGTCCCCTCCACGAAGGGCACCCTCAGTGAGTGACGCTGCCCAGATCCTCGTCCTGGACTATGGGATGGGGAACCTGCGCTCGGTCGAGAAGGCGCTCGAGCACGTCGGGGCGCGGGCCACGATCGGGGCCGATCCAGAGGCGGTGCGCGCCGCCGACGGGCTCGTCCTGCCCGGTGTCGGTGCCTTCCCCCGCGCGATGGAACTGATCCGCGAGCGCGGGCTCGACGAGCTGATCGCGGCGCGGGCGGCGGCGGGGACGCCGATCCTCGGCATCTGCCTCGGCCTGCAACTGCTCTTCGAGCGCAGCGAGGAGCTCGGTGGCGCCGACGGACTGGGCCTGTTGCCGGGCGAGGTGGTGGCCCTCGACGCCCCCGGCCTCAAGGTCCCGCACATCGGCTGGTCGCCGGTGCGGTGGGAGCGCGATTCGGCGCTGAGCGTGGGGATCGCCTCGGAGACGCCCTTCTACTTCGTCCACTCGTTCGCGCCGCGGCCCGGCGGGGCCGACCTGCTCGGCAGCGCCGAGTACGGTGCCCGCTTCGCCTGCGCCGCCGAGCGCGACAACGTCTTCGGCGTCCAGTTCCACCCCGAGAAGTCGAGCGCCGCCGGACTGCGGCTGCTGGCGAACTTCGCCGGGATCTGTGCGAAGGCGCCGGCCGCGGCGTGATCCTCTACCCGGCGATCGACATCCGCGACGGCCACGCGGTGCGGCTGGTCGAGGGCGACTACGACCGCGAGACGGTCTACGACGCCGACCCGCTCGACGCGGCGCTGCGCTTCGCCGAGGCCGGGGTGCACATCCTCCACGTCGTCGACCTCGACGGGGCGAAGGCGGGCGAACCGGTCAACCTGAAGACGATCCGGCGGATCAGCGACGCGGTGCCGTTCCCGATCCAGGTCGGCGGCGGGCTGCGGAGCGCCGAGTGCGTCGCCAACGTGCTGCGGGCCGGGGCCGAACACGTGGTGATCGGCACCGCGGCGATGCGCGATCCCGAGTTCCTCGACGCGATGCTGAAGGCGCACGGGGAGCGGATCGTCGTCTCGGTCGACGCGCGCGACGGCAAGGTCTCGCTGGCGGGCTGGACCGAGACCTCCGACGTCGAGGCGGCGGACGCGGTCGCCGACCTTGCCGGGCGCGGGGTCGAACGCTTCCTCTTCACCCCGATCGAGGTCGACGGCACGCTGGCCGGGCCGGGTTTCGAGCAGCTCGCCGCGGTGGCGGCGGCGACCTCGGCCTCGATCATCTACTCGGGCGGGGTGGGGACGCTCGCCGACCTCGAACGGCTGCGCGCCGAGGCGGCGCCCAACGTCGAGGGCGTGATCGTCGGCCGGGCGCTCTACGAGAAGCGCTTCACCGTCGACGAGGCCGTCGCCGCTCTAGCCTGAAGGGATGGCGCTGAAGCGAGTCATCCCCTGCCTCGACGTCGACGCCGGGCGCGTCGTCAAGGGCACCAACTTCGTCGGTCTGCGCGATGCGGGCGACCCGGTCGAGCTGGCCGAGCGCTACGACGCCGAGGGTGCCGACGAGCTCGTCTTCCTCGACATCACCGCCTCGCACGAACGGCGCGAGACGATCGTCGAGCTCGCCCGCCGCACCGCCGACAACGTCTTCATCCCGTTCACGATCGGCGGCGGGATCCGCTCGGTGGAGGATGCCCAGGCGGTGCTCGACGCCGGCGCCGACAAGGTCTCGGTCAACTCGGCGGCGCTGGCGCGGCCGGAGTTGCTGACCGAGCTGGCCGACCAGTTCGGAGCCCAGTGCGTGGTGATCGCGATCGACGCCAAGCGGGAGGGGGACGACCTCTGGGGCGTCTACGTGAAGGGCGGGCGCGAGCGGGTCCCGGACCGCGACGCGGTCTCCTGGGCCCGCGAGGCGGTCGAGCGCGGCGCCGGCGAGGTCCTCCTCACCAGCATGGACCGCGACGGGACCAACGACGGCTATGACCTCGAGCTGACCCGGGCGGTCGCCGACGCGGTGCCGGTGCCGGTGATCGCCTCGGGTGGGGCGGGGGAGTTGGCCCACCTCTCGGAGGCGATCGCGAGCGGTGGCGCCGACGCCGTCCTCTGCGCCTCGATCTTCCACTACGGCCGGCACACCGTCGCCGAGGCCAAGGAGCGCCTCGCCGCCGACGGCATCGCGGTCCGCCGCTAGCTGTTCCTTATGCGCCTATAAGGCGCATAAGGAACAGCTAGCGCGGGTGACGTGGGGTCAGCCCGCGCCTTCGGCGGTTTCGCCTTCGCCGTTGCGCAGGTCCGCGGCGAGTCCGGCGACGTGGGTTTCGCGAAGGATCTCCAGCCGCGCCAGTTCGAAGGGCTTGCTCTTTTCGGCGAAGCCGGAGATCTCGGTGGTGGCGCCGGTGAAGCCCGCCGCTTCGACCGCTTCGACCACCGTTTCGTCGAACTGCCCGGCCGGATAACAGAAGTTGTTCACCGGGACGTCGTATTCGCGCTGCAGGATCTTCCGCGAGCCCGCCACTTCTTCTTCCAGTTCTTCGGGGCCGAGTTCGGTCAGGTCGAGGTGGTGGATCGTGTGCGCGGCCAGCTCCCAGCCCGCCGCGATCATCGCCTGCACGTTCGATTCGTACAGTTCCGAGCCTTCCGCCTTCAGGTTGAGGAGGCCCGCCCAGCCGTGTTCGCGCAGGGTCGGCAGGGCGAAGGTGTACTGGGGTCGGTAGCCGTCGTCGAAGGAGATGACGATCGGCTTCGGCGGCAGCGTCGCCCCTTCGTACCAGGCTTCCTGGACCTGTTCGAGCGTCACCGCCTGGTAGCCCGCTTCTTCGAGCCAGTCCATCTGCTTTTCGAAATCGGTGCGGCCGACGTACAGTTCGGGGTAGGGGGCGGCTTCCGGCGGCGAGCCGAGCACGTGGTACTCGAGGATCGGCACCGGGCCGGTGTACGGCTTCCAGTCGGCCTGCGGGGTCGAGTTGCGGACCGCTTCGGTTTCGGGCTTCGCTTGCGGCTTCGACTTCTGGGCGGTGTGGGCGGTGGCGGTGCGGCTGCCGTGGCCGGAGCCGCCCCCGGTGGTGCTGACCAGGACGATGACCACGATCGCGAAGACGACGATCGCGCCGAGCGCGACGGCGCGCCGTCGCATGATCTCGGTCCGGGTCGGTGGGCGGTGGTCGTCCCGGTGGTCCGGCCGCTTCTCGGGCAGGCCCTCGTCCTCTTGCCAGTCGCTCGCCATCCGCGTCGCCGATCATCGTAGGGGTGAGAGATGAAGGGCGCCGAGCGATGAGCACCGACCTGGACCTCCCCGAGGCGCTGGCCGCCGCCTACCCGGAGCTCGCCGGGGTGGCCGCCGCGGCGCCCGATCCCGTCTACCTGGTCGGCGGCGCGGTGCGCGACCTGCTGCTGGGACGGGGGCGGGCAGATATAGACCTGGTCGTCGAGGGGGACCCGGCGGCGCTGGCGGCGGCGCTCGGTGTCGAGGCGGTGGCGATGCATCCCCGCTTCGGGACGCTGAAGCTGCGGCTCGGTGACGAGGAGGTCGACGTCGCCGCGTCGCGTCGCGAGACCTATGCGGAGGCGGGGGCGCTGCCGAGCGTGGAGCTCGGTGCGCCGATCCGCACCGACCTGGCACGGCGCGACTTCACGGTCAACGCGATGGCGGTGCCGCTGGCCCGGCCGCACGGGCTGATCGATCCCTACGACGGCCAGGTCGACCTGGGGGAGGGCGTGCTGCGGGTGATCCACGACCGCTCGTTCGTCGACGACCCGACCCGGCTGATCCGCGCGGCGCGCTACGCGGCGCGGTTCGGGTTCGGGTTGGAGGAGGGGACCGAGAAGCTGCTGCGGGCCGCGGACCTGGGGACGGTGTCGGTGGAGCGGCGGGCGGAGGAGCTGCGGCGGCTGGCGGACGAAGAGACCGGGGTGCAGGGACTGGTGCTGCTGGCCGGGTGGGGCGTGGTCGAGACGAGCGCCGAGCGCCTGGCGCTGGCGCAGGCCGTCGACGAGCTCCTCGGCTCGCCGCCCTGGGACGGGGAGGTCGATCGGGCGGAGGCGATCCTCGCCGCGGCGCTGGGACCGGAGGCGGGGGAGGGGGCGCTGGCGAGCGCCCGTCCCTCGCGGCCGTCCGAAGGCGTCGCGTTGGCGCGCGGCCGCGATCCGATCGAGCTGGTCCTCGCCCGCGCCGCCGGCGCCGCCTGGCTCGACGACTGGCTGCGCTGGCGCACCGTGTCCCTGGAGATCACCGGCACCGACCTGACCGCGGCGGGCCTCCAGGGTCCCGCCATCGGCGAGGCCCTCGAAGCAGCACTCCAGGCCAAGCTCGACGGCCAGGCCCCCACCCGCGCCGACGAGCTCCGGGTCGCCCTCGCCGCCACCGACACGAAGCGGTGACGCGCCTGTCGGCGGGGGCCTGTGGAGTGGGGTTGGCAGGATGGTGGGGATGGAGTGGCGAGAGACGGACGGGGTGCGGTGGTTGGCGGCGGAGCTCGGGGCCGCGGGCTCCGGTGTGGGGTGCGCGGGGTTCGGATCGCGGGTCGGCGGCATCAGCGAGGCCCCGTACGACACGCTGAACATCGGGGTGCTCACCGACGATGCCGACGAGGCGGTGCTCGAGAACCGGCGGCGGCTGGCCGCCGCGGTCGGGATCGACCCTCACGACGTGCCGATCGGGCTGCAGGTCCACAGGGCCGACATCGCGGTCCACGGCGGGCGCCAGGAGCCGGGCCGCTACGCCGAGCCGGGGAGCGCCCTCGAGGAGGTGGACGGCCACGTCGTCCGCGGCCCGGGTCTCGCCCCGCTCGTCCTCACCGCCGACTGCCTGCCGGTGGCGCTCGCCGGGCCGGGCGGCGTCGCGATGCTCCACTGCGGTTGGCGCGGGCTCGCGGCCGGCATCGTCGTCCGCGGTGCGGAGATGGTCGGGGCGAGCTCCGCGGCGATCGGGCCCGGCATCGGCCCCTGCTGCTACGAGGTCGGCCCGGAGGTGCTCGAGGCCTTCTCCGGCCTGGGCGAGGGGATCGCCGACGGCCGCATGCTCGATCTGCCCGAGGTCGCCCGCCGCCTGCTCGCCCGCGCCGGGGTCGAGCGCGTCGAGTCCGCCGGCCTCTGCACCTCCTGTCATCCCGAGCTCTTCTTCTCCCACCGCCGCGACCGGGGCGTCACCGGACGGATGGGCAACCTCGCCTGGATCGGCCCCTCTGCCGAGGAGTCCTGACGGGATGCCCCGCACCCTCTTCCACGACATCGACCCGGCCCGGCTGCGTGCCAACCTCGACGAGGTGAGCGCCGAGGTCGGCTCGCGCGGCGCCGAGGTCCTCGTCGCCTGCAAGTACGTGCCGGTGGAGGAGATGGGGGCGCTCGCCGAGGCGGGCGTCACCCTGGTCGGCGAGAATCGCCAACAGGATCTGGCCGCCAAGCACGAGCGCTATGCCGACGCCTTCACCTGGGACTTCATCGGCAACCTGCAGAGCCGCAAGGTGAGGCAGATCCTGCCGCTGGTGCGGTTGATCCACTCGGTCGCCACCGACTCGGCGCTCGAGCAGCTCGGTCGCCACGGCACGCCGGACACCGAGGTGCTGATCGAGGTGAACGTCGCCGAGGAGGAGGGGAAGGGCGGCGTCGCGCCCGCCGATCTGGCCGACTTCATCGCCCGTTGTCCGGTCCGTGTCTCGGGCCTGATGACGATGCCGCCCTTCGCCGCGGACCCCGAGACCTCGCGCCCGCACTTCGCCCGACTTGCCGAACTCGCCGCCGCCAACGGCCTCACCCGCCTCTCGATGGGGACCACCCAGGACTGGCGGGTCGCCCTGGAGGAGGGGGCGACGATCATCCGCCTCGGCACCGGGCTGTTTGTGTGAATCGCCGCTAATCTGGGACACCCAGATCATCGAAATTCATCAAAAGGAGTCGGCCGGTCCAGGCCGAAACAGCCCACATGGCCCTCAGGGATACCTGGCATAGAGCGCTTGTCTATTTCGGCCTTGCCGAAGACCACGACTACGGTCCCGAATACGAAGACGACTTCGAGCCGGAGACCGGCACCGAGGAAGCCTACGAATCGCGCCGCGATTCGGGCTCGGTCCGCCGTCTGCCGACCTCGCGCCGCGCCCGCCGCGACGAGATCGACGACATCTTCGCCGACGACGAGCCGATCGCCGCCGGGCGCACCCGCACGTTGCGTCCGGTCGACAACGGCGGCGACCTCCAGGTCCACCTGGTCATCCCCCGCAACTTCAACGACGCCCAGCAGGTCGCCGATCAGTTCAAACGGACGGTCCCGGTGATCCTCAACCTGCAGACCGCCGACCACGAGCTCTCGAAGCGGATGATCGACTTCTGCTCCGGCCTCACCTACGCGCTCGACGGCGGCATGCAACGGATCGCCGAGAAGATGTTCCTGTTGACGCCGCGCAACGTCGAGGTCTCGGCGGAGGAAAAGGCGCGGCTGATCGACAAAGGCTTCTTCAACCAGTCCTGATGGCCTGGCCCTCCATCTCCTACCCGGAGTGGAGCGCGACCTGCGACACGGTCCATGCCCATACCCAGGTGCTGGGCAAGCTCGCCGCCGAGCTGGCCCCGCCTGAGCCGCAGCTGCAGCACGCCGCCCTGCGGCTCACCGCGCGCGGCTGGGAGACCTTGCCGTTGCCGGCGCCTGACGGCGGCGGGTCCTTCGTCGTCGCCCTCGACCTGCACGGCCACGAGGCGCTGGTGGAGACCTCCGAGGGCGAGCGTCGGGCGATGCCGCTGACCCCGGACCGCGCGGTCGGCGAGGTGACCCGTGAGCTGCTCGCGGCGATCGGCGCGCTGACCGGGAAGGAGGGGATCGATCCCGAACCGCAGGAGGTGGGGTGGTCCGCGCCGCTCGACCAGGACACCGAACACGCGACCTACGACCGGCAGGCGATCGCCGCCTACTTCGCGATGGCGACCCACGCCGCCCAGGTGCTGGCTGCCTTCCGGGCGCCGTTCCGCGGCCGCTCGACCCCGGTCAACGCCTGGTGGGGGTCCTTCGACCTCGCCGTCAGCCTCTTCTCCGGCGATCCGGCGGCGCCGCCCTCCGACGACTTCATCATGCGCAACGCGATGGACGCCCAGGAGGTCGCGGTCGGCTGGTGGCCGGGCGACCCGAAACACGGTGGCGCCGCCTTCTACGGGTACGCGCATCCGGCCCAGCCCGGCTTCGCCGAGGCCGATCTCGGCGTCCCGGGAGCCCGCTGGGACGGCGATCTGGGCGAGTACCTGCTCGAGTGGGACGACGTGGTCGCCGCCGCCGACCCCTTCGGCCTCGCCGTCTCCTTCGCCCGCGCCGTCTTCCGCCACGCCTGCACGACCTGCGGCTGGGACGCGGACCTGGCGGCGAGCGCCGAAGGAAACCCGCCGCCGGTCGCTTAATCTCCGCGGCGTGATCATCGGCTTCGTCGGATCGGGGAGCATGGCGGCGGCGATCGCCCGTGGGCTGGCGGGCGCGGTCGACGGGATGCTCTTCTCCGACTCGGGCTCGGGGCGGGCAGCGGCGCTCGCCGCGGAGCTCGGCGGCGAGGCGCTCGCCGCCGAGGAGGTCGCGGCGCGCGCCGACGCGATCGTCCTCGCGGTCAAGCCCGCGGCGCTCGACGATGTCGCGCCCTCGCTTCAGGGGGCAAGGGAGGTCGTCTCGGTCCTCGCCGCGACGCCGCTGGGGCGCTTGCGCGAGGCGCTCCCCGGCGCCCGCATCCTGCGCACGATGCCGAACGTCGGCGTCGAGGTGCGCCAGGGCGTGATCTGCATCGCGGGGGACGAGCCCTCGCCCGGTGTCCGCGCCGCCCTCGAGACGATCGCCCGCCTCTTCGAGATCGAGGAGCGGGACTTCGACGCCGCCACCGCGGTGATGGGCTGCTCGCCCGCCTACCTGGCGCTGGCGGTCGAGGCGATCGCCGACGCGGGGGCCGCCGACGGCCTCGACCCGGAGCTCGCCCGCGAGCTGGTCGTCGAGACCGCCGCGGGCACCGCCGAGCTGCTCCGCCGCCGCGATCCGGCCGACGTCCGCCGCGCCGTCGCCTCGCCCGGTGGCAGCACCGAGGCGGGCCTCGAGGAGCTCGATCGCCAGGGTGCCGGCGCCGCCTTCGCCGCCGCCGTCGAGGCCTCGCTGCGGAGGATGAGGGGATGAGCGCCGGCGCGGTCATCGCCTCCTTGCCGCTGGCGATCAGCAAGGACGACATCGCCACCTACGTCAGCGCGCTCTTCATCGTCTACACGATCCTGATCCTGCTCAACATCCTGATCTCGTTCGTGCCGCGCATGCCGTATTCGCCCTGGCTGCGGGTCGTCCTCGATTTCATCACCGAAACGACCGACCCCTACCTGAACCTCTTCCGCAGCTTCATCCGGCCGATCGGCGGCGCCAATCTCGCCTTCGACCCCAGCCCGATCATCGCCCTGATCGCGCTCGGGATCGTCGAGGGCATCGTCGTCAGCATCCTCAGGTGAGCGATCGCTCGAAGCGAGCCTGGTGGCTCGCGGCGGCCCTGGCGATCTTCGTCCTGATCGTCGACCAGGTGGTCAAGGACATCGTCGAACACCACATCGTGCTCGGCGAACAGGTGGACGTCCTCGGCCCGCTGAAGCTGACCCTCTCGCACAACGAAGGGGTCGCCTTCGGCCTCGCCGACGGCGGTGGGATCGTCCTCATCGCCATCTCCCTGTTGGCGCTGGCGATCGTCCTCTACCTCTTCTCGCGCGACCCGACCCGGCCGGGGATGTGGGTGGCGACCGGCCTGCTGGCGGGCGGCGCCTTCGGCAACCTGGTCGATCGCGTCCGCCACGGCCACGTCACCGACTTCATCGAACTTCCCCACTGGCCGCCGTTCAACCTCGCCGACTGCGCGATCACCTGCGGGGTCGTGATCCTCCTCGTGATCTACGTGCGTGAAGCGGAGCGGACCGAGCGTGGCCCCTGAGGCGCCGGAGCTGCGCATCGTCCACCTCGACGACGACCTCGCCGTCGTCGACAAGCCGGCCGGGCTGGTCGTCCACCCGGCGCCCTCCCACAGCGGCCCGACCCTGGTCTCCGAGCTGGGGGATCTGCTCGGGGGAGGGGACCCGGAGCGACCCGGAATCGTCCATCGCCTCGACAAGGACACCAGCGGGCTGATGGTCGTCGCCCGCGACCCCGAGGCGCTGGCGGCGCTGCAGCGGGCGGTGCGCGAGCGACAGGTGGAGCGCCGCTATCTCGCCCTGGCGGGCGGGCGGCTGGGATCGCGGACGGGGACGATCGACGCGCCGATCGGGCGGGCGGCGAAGCAGCGCACCAGGATGGCGGTGTCCGGGGCGGCCTCGCGGGAGGCGCGGACCCATTTCGAGGTGCTCGAGCTGCTGCCCCGCGAGAGCTACGTCGAGGCCCGCCTGGAGACCGGCCGCACCCATCAGATCCGCGCCCACTTCGCGGCGATCGGTCACCCGCTGGCCGGCGACACCACCTACGGCGGCGCCGCCCGCTACGGCCTGGGGCGCCAGTTCCTGCACGCCCATCGCCTCGCCTTCCGCCATCCGCGCAGCGGCGCGCCGCTCGACTTCTCCTCGCCGCTTCCCGCCGATCTCGAGGCGGCGCTCGAGGCGGCCCACGCCGAGTAGCTCCCGCCTCTACAATCCGGCTTCCAAAGTCACCTCTACCCCTGCCTAGAGCGGACCGGATCCTGCCCGAGCCAAGAGAGCCCGGGTCCCGGCGAGCGGGGCGGGCGCAACGCAACCACCACATCAAGGAGAAGCACGATGCCTGAGGCAGGCCTGCAGGAACTGCTCGAGGCCGGAGTCCACTTCGGCCACCAGACGCGCCGCTGGAACCCGAACATGCGCCGTTTCATCTTCGGCGAACTCGACGGTATCCACATCATCGACCTCCTCCAGACGGAGGCCCTCCTGGAGAACGCCCGCCGCTTCGCCGGCGAGCTCGCCTCCGGCGGCGGCACCGTCCTCTTCGTCGGCACCAAGAAGCAGGCGCGCGACACGGTCCAGGGATGGGCCGAACGCTGCAAGATGCCCTACGTCAACAAACGCTGGCTCGGCGGCCTGCTGACCAACTTCAACACGATGTCGGGCCGGATCGGCCGCCTCCACGAGCTCAACGAATGGAAAGAGGAGGGCAAACTCGACCTCCTGCCGACCAAGGAGCGGATGGGGATGGAGGCCGAACTCGCCAAGCTCGAGTTCAACCTCGGCGGCGTCCGCGACATGGACCGGCTGCCCGACGCGGTCTTCGTCACCGACCTGAAAACCGAGGAGATCGCGGTCCACGAGGCGGCTCGCCTGCGGATCCCGATCATCGGTCTGGTCGACACCAACTGCGACCCGACCCCGGTCGACTACGTGATCCCGGGGAACGACGACGCGATCCGCTCCTGCCAGCTGATCATCGGCACGATCGGCGGCGCCGTCGAGGAAGGTTCCTCGGCCTGGCGCGTGCAGGAGGAGAAACGGATCGCCGAGGAGATGGAGCGGCGCAAACGCGAGGAGGAAGAGCGGCGCAAACGGGAGGAAGAGGAGAAAGCGCGGATCGAAGCGCAGCAGGCGAAAGAAGCGGCCGAAGAGGCGGAGAAACAGGCTCAGGCCAAAGCGGCTGCAGAGAAACAGGCTGTCGCCGCGAAAGCACAGGCACAGGCGGCGCCCAAAGGAGCTCAGCCGGCGGGTCCTGTCCCCGGTGATACCGCCTCCTCCTCGCAGGCTGCAGGGGAGACGGCACCACCGGCGCCACCCGCTGGTTCGGCTGCCGGCAGCGCCGCCCCCGAGGGTTCGGCGGCTGCTCCGGCTGCCGAGGCTCAGGCCGAGCCTGCTCCGGCTGCCGATAAAGCTGGGGCTGACGCCGCCGAGGCCGAGAAAGGGGAGTCGTGATGGCGATCACCGCCGCCGACGTGAAAGCGCTCCGGGATCGCACCGGGGCCGCGATGATGGACTGCAAAGCGGCGCTCGCCGAGGCCGACGGGGACGTCGACCGGGCGATCGAGCTGCTGCGGGTGAAGGGCCAGGCCTCCGCCGCCAAGCGCGAAGGCCGCGGCACCGAAGAGGGCGTCGTCGCCTCCTACATCCACGCCAACGACAAGGTCGGGGCGATGGTCGAGGTGCAGTGCGAGACCGACTTCGTCGCCCGCAACGAGGACTTCAAGGTCTTCGCCTACCAGGTCGCCCTGCACGTCGCGGCGACCGCGCCACTGTACGTCTCGACCGACGAAATCGACGCCGACGCCCGCGAGGCCGAAAGGCGGGTCTTCGAGGAGAAGGCCCGCGAAGAAGGCAAACCGGACAACATCGTCGAGAAAATCGTCGAGGGCCAGCTGGGCAAGTGGGCCTCGGAGGTGGCGCTGCTCGACCAGCAGCACGTCAACGCCGAGAAACATGGCTCGAAGACGATCGAGGAGCTGCGCCAGGAGCTGGCGGCGAAGACCGGCGAGAACATCCGCATCGCCCGCTTCTCCTACTTCCGGGTCGGCGCGGAGTAGGAAGATGGCCGGGGAGCGATTCGGCAGGATCCTCCTGAAGCTTTCGGGGGAGGCCCTGATGGGCCGCCAGGACTACGGCACCGACGCGGCCGAGGTCGATCGGATCGCCACCCAGATCGCCTCGGTGCGCGAGCGCGGGGTGGAGGTGGCGATCGTCGTCGGGGCGGGGAACATCTACCGCGGCCTCGACGGCGCCGCCTCCGGCATGGACCGGGCGACCGGCGACTACATGGGGATGCTGGCGACGGTGCTGAACGCGCTGACGCTGCAGGACGCGCTGGAGCGGATGGACCAACACACGCGGGTGATGTCGGCGATCGCCGTCCAGGAGGTCGCCGAGCCCTACATCCGCCGGCGGGCGATGCGCCACCTGGAGAAGGGCCGGATCGTGATCTTCGCGGCCGGCACCGGCAATCCGTTCTTCACCACCGACACCGCCGCGGCGCTGCGCGCCCTGGAGATCCACGCCGAGGCGATCCTGATGGCGAAGAACGGGGTGGAGGGCGTCTACGACTCCGATCCGGCGACCAACCCGGACGCCCGGTTCATCCCGCGGATCACCCACCGCGAGGCGATCGAGCGCGGGCTGAAGGTGATGGACTCGACCGCGCTCAGTCTCTGCATGGACAACGACCTGCCGATCTACGTCTTCAACATGGCGGACGAGACGAACATAGATAGGATCGTCGGCGGCGAGACGGTCGGAACGCTGGTGTCCAACGGCCCCTCCGCCTAGAGAGGACGGGACCGTGGCAATCACCGACGAACTGCTTGCAGACGCCAAGGAGCGGATGGCCAAATCGGTCGCATCCGGGGCCGCCGAGCTGGCCACTGTGCGCACCGGCCGCGCCTCCCCGCATCTTCTCGACCGCATCCAGGTCGACTACTACGGTGCCCAGACGCCGCTCAAGCAGCTCGCCAACATCGCCGCGACCGACGCCCGTCTGCTCACCGTGACCCCTTTCGACAAAGGCTCGATCGGCGCGATCGAGAAATCGATCCAGGAGTCCGACGTCGGCCTGACGCCCTCCAACGACGGCAACGTGATCCGCCTCGCGATCCCGGAGATGACCGAGGAGCGGCGGCGCGAGATGGTCAAGGTCGTCAACGGCGTCGCCGAGGAGGGCCGGGTCGCCGTCCGCAACGTGCGCCGCGACGTGATGAGCGACCTGCGCGAGCTGAAGACCGAGGGCGAAGTCGGCGAGGACGACGAGCGCCGCGCCGAGACGACGCTGCAGAAGCAGACCGACGAGGCGATCGCCGAGATCGACGCGCTCCTGAAGGGCAAGGAAGCGGAAATCCTCGAGGTCTGAGGCGGGCGACCATGACCGCCGGCCCCAGGTACGTGGCGATCATCACCGACGGCAACGGCCGTTGGGCGCAGAGCCGCGGGCTGCCGGTGATCGAGGGGCACCGGGCGGGCGCCGACGTGGTCAAGGCGCGGCTGCGCGACGCGGTCGAGCTGGGGGTCGAGGAGCTGACCGTCTTCTCCTTCTCGACCGAGAACTGGTCGCGCTCCGAGGAGGAGGTGCGCGGGCTGATGCGGATGATGGGCGAGCGCATCCTCGGCGAGACGCCGGAGCTCGACGAGGAGGGCGTGCGGATGCGCTTCATCGGCCGTCGCGAGGAGCTCGAAGCGGGGCTGGTCGAGCGGATGGAGTGGGCGGAAGCGAAGACCGCGGCCAACGACCGGCTGACCCTCTTCATCGCCTTCAACTACGGCGGCAGGGCGGAGATCGTCGACGCGGCGCGAACCTTCCAGGGGGGCTCCGAGGAGGAGTTCCGTCGCCATCTCTACGCGCCCGACATGCACGACCCCGACCTTCTGATCAGAACCAGCGGCGAGCAGCGGATCTCGAACTACCTGCTCTGGCAGTGCGCCTACTCGGAGCTGGTCTTCGCCGAGGAGCTCTGGCCGGACTTCGACCGGGCGGCGTTCGAGCGGGCGCTGGGCCAGTTCGGTGAGCGCCGTCGGCGCTTCGGGGGGCGGTGATGAGCGACTTCTTCGAAGAAGAGATGTTCGAAGAGCGCGAGCCCGCGCCGCAGCCGGACGAGCCGCCGCGCCGGCGTCGGGAACCGCGCAAACAGAAGAAACCGAGCCGGCGGGGCGACGGGGAGACCGCGCGGCGCATCCTGGTCGCGCTGCCCGCGATCGCGATCGCGATCGCGATCACCGTCGCCGGCGGGATCGTCTTCATGCTGGCGATGATCGCGGTCGGCATCCTCTGCCTGGTCGAGTTCCTCGACCTCACCTCGGAGGCGCGACCGCTGGCGATCCCGGCCTACGGGGCGGTCACCGCGATGGTCGTCGCCGCCCACTTCGGCACCTCCTACAGCGTGCTGATGATCTTCTCGGCGGCCTTCCTCGTGCTCTTCGCCTTCGCCGCCGACGCGCGCCGCCGCGAGGGGGTCACCGTCTCGATGAGCGTGACGCTGCTCGGCATCTTCTGGATTGGCATC
This sequence comes from Solirubrobacterales bacterium, assembly GCA_035500835.1. Taxonomy (GTDB): domain Bacteria; phylum Actinomycetota; class Thermoleophilia; order Solirubrobacterales; family 70-9; genus VAYN01. The sequence continues at coordinate 20,539 of DATJWW010000016.1, forward strand.
CCGCTCGCCCATGCCGTCTTCCTGCGCGACCTGCCGAACCACGGCGCGGCGCTCCTGATCGACGTCCTGGTCGGCACCTTCGTCACCGACACCGCCGCCTACGCGACCGGGCGCATGTTCGGCAGCCACAAGATCGCCCCGAGCCTCTCGCCGAACAAGACCGTCGAGGGGCTGATCGGCGGCTTCGTGATCGGCACGATGGGCTTCTGGTTCGCCGGTCTGTACCAGAACTGGCTCTCCGGCGCCGATGCCCTGATCATCGGTGCCGCCGTCGCCGCCGTCGCGCCCGTCGGCGACCTCTTCGAGTCGATGCTGAAGCGCGACCTCGGCAAGAAGGACACCGGCAGGCTCTTCGGCCCCCACGGTGGCATCCTTGATCGCCTCGACGCCGTCCTCTTCACCGTCGTCGTCGGTTACTACCTGGCGGTCGCGCTTGTCTACTGAGGCATCGGGCATGACCACCGATCCCGCCGACGGCCCGCTGCGCGCCCTCGGCGCGTGGATCGAGGAGGCGCGCGAGTGTGCGTCGCCGGCGCCCGCCGCGGCGACCTTCACGACGGTCGACGGCGAGGGACGGCCCTCGGCTCGCACGGTGACGCTGAAGCGCGTGGGGACGGATGCGCTCGTCTTCAGCTCGGCGCTCTGGACCCGCAAGGCCCGCGACATCGAGGCCAACCCACACGTCGCGCTGCTCTTCTTCTGGCCCGAGCTGGGCCGCCAGGCCCACGTGGCAGGAACGGTCGCAGTCGGCGATCGGGCGCTCGCCGAGGAGCTCTTCGCCGAGCGCGACCCGCTGCACCGGTTGCAGACGGTCGTCTCGCGCCAGGGCGATCCGATCGATGCCGAGGAGCTGGAGAGGATGCATGGGCGGCTGGCCCATCTCGCCGAGGTGGAAGAGGCACCGCCACGCTGCCCGGAGGATTGGGGGGCATTGATCGTCACCCCCGACGCGGTCGAGCTCTGGGCCGAATCCCACGACCGCCTCCACGAGCGCCGCCTCTTCGAGCGTGGCCCGGACGGCTGGGCCATGCGCCTGCTGGCACCGTGACAAAAGATGCGCGTCGAGTTTCGGTTGCTGAGCAACCGAAACTCCACACGTGTCTTCCTGACCGGTCGATTTAGGGGGCCGGAAGGGTGCCTCCGTATCCTCTGAGCCGATGAGGAAGGTGCTGATACTCGGCTCCACGGGGTCGATCGGGACGCAGGCGCTCGAGGTGGTCGAGGGCTCCGAGGAGCTCGCCGTCGTCGGGCTGGCCGCCGGGCGGAGTTGGGAGACCGCGGTCGCCCAGGCGCGGGCGCATGGGGTGGGGGCGATCGCGCTCGCCGACCCCGATGCCGCCGCGCGGGCCGGGGAGGTATGGGAGGGTCGCGTCCTCGCGGGTGAGGAAGGTGTGCGCGAGCTGATCGCCGCGACCGAGCCCGAACTCGTCCTCAACGGCATCGTCGGCGCCGCCGGCCTCGGCTCGACCGTGGCGGCGCTGAGCGCCGGGATCGACGTCGCGCTGGCCAACAAGGAGAGCCTCGTGCTCGGCGGCGAGCTGGTGATGGCGCTGGCCGAGGCGACGGGAGCGCAGCTCCTGCCGGTCGACTCCGAGCACTCGGCGCTCCGCCAGCTGATCGACCGCGAGGCGCCCGGCACGGTCGAGCGCCTCGTGATCACCGCCTCCGGTGGTCCGTTCCGGGGCCGCGACGACCTCAGCGACGTCAGCGTCGCCGAGGCGCTCGCCCACCCGACCTGGAAGATGGGCGGCCGGATCACGATCGACTGCGCGACGCTGATGAACAAGGGCTTCGAGGTGATCGAGGCCCATCACCTCTTCGGCATCCCCTACGAGCGGATCGACGTCGTCGTCCATCCGCAGTCGCTGATCCACTCGCTGGTCGACCTCGTGGACGGCTCGACCATCGCCCACCTCGGCCATCCCGACATGCGGGTGCCGATCTCCTACGCGCTCAACTTCCCGGAACGGGCGCCGGTCGACGTGTCGCGCCTCGACCTGGCGGCGATCGGCGCCCTGACCTTCGAGGAGCCCGATCCCGACACCTTCGCCTGCCTGCGTCTGGCTTTGGAGGCGGGGAGGGCCGGGGGCACCGCGCCGACCGTCCTCAACGCCGCCGATGAGGTTGCGGTCGCCGCCTTCCTCGACGGCCGCATCCCGTTCACCGGGATCGGCGCGATCATCGAGCGCCTCCTCGAGGAGATGCAGGCCCGCCCGGTCACCCATTTCGACGACCTCTTCGCCACCGACGCCGAGGCCCGGGAGCGCGCCGCCGCAGCGGTCAGGGAGTTGACCCCCGCGTGAGCTGGTTCCTCGTCTTCCTCGGCTTCTGCTTTCTGATCATCGCACACGAGGCAGGCCACTTCGTCGCCGCGAAGTGGACCGGAATGCGGGTGGAACGGTTCTTCCTTTTCTTCGGCCCGACGCTCTGGTCGTTCAAACGCGGCGACACCGAGTACGGGATCAAAGCGATCCCGCTCGGGGGCTACGTGAAGATCAACGGCATGAACCCGGAGGAAGAGATGCCTCCGGGTGAAGAGCACCGCGCCTACCACCGCCAGAAGGTGTGGAAGCGGATCGTGGTCGCTGCGGCGGGACCGGCGGTGAACATCGCGTTGGCGTTCGTGATCCTGTTCGCGATCATCAAGATCGGCGGGCTCGGCGATTTCACCGCAAGGTCGGTGGTGAGCCAGACGAGTGAAGGCTCGGCCGCTGCGAAGGTTCTCCAGGAAGGCGACCGGATCGTTGCCGTCGACGGACATTCCTACGCGAACCTGAAGGGGTTGAAGCGGATCGAAAAGTTCGGCGAACAGATCCGCACGCACAAGTGCGAAGGAAAGCCGACCGACGGCTGTGAAGCGACGACGCCTGCCGAAGTCACGGTCCTCCGCGACGGACAGGAAAAGACGTTCCAGATCACGCCGCACTACAGCGAGGAAGAGAAGCGGATGCTGATCGGCGTCGCCTGGCAGGAAGACGAGCATTGGGTTCCGGTAAGCACGGGCACGGCGCTGTCTCAGACCTGGAACGGAATGACCGAAGTGGTCACCAAGACCGGCTCGAAATTCGCTCACATCTTCGAATCGGAAGCTCGCAAGGAATTTCACAGCGTGGTCGGCATAAGCGACATCGGCCATCAGGCCGTGAACGAAGGGTGGCGACGGGCCTTCGAACTGCTCGCCCTCGTGAGTCTCTCGCTCGCCCTGATCAACCTGCTGCCCATCCTGCCCCTCGACGGCGGTCACATTTTCTGGGCGATCGTCGAGAAGCTCCGCCGCGGGAAGCCGGTTTCGGTTCTGGTGATGGAGCGCGCCACGATAATCGGCTTCGCGCTGGTGATGATGCTTTTCGTGATCGGTCTCTCCAACGACATCGGCAGCATCACCGGCGAAGGGTTCAACGTCTCGAAATAAGGCCCGGCGGGCTCGCCGGATAACCTTCGCGCATGGCTTCGAAACGCCAGATCTTCGTCGGGCGGGTGCCGATCGGCGGTGGGGCGCCGGTCGTGGTGCAGACGATGACCAAGACCGAGACGGCGAACCTGACCGCGACGATGGATCAGATCAGGAAGGTCGCTGACGCGGGGGCCGATGTGGTGCGATGCGCGGTGCCCCGCGAGCAGGACGCGGAGGCGCTGCGGACGATCGTCGCCGAGTCGCCGATCCCCGTCATCGCCGACATCCACTTCAACCACACGTTGGCGCTGAAGGCGATCGAGGCGGGGGCCGACTGCATCCGGCTTAATCCGGGCAACATCGGCGGGCGGGAGAAAGTCGCCGAGGTCGCCGAGCTGGCGAACCGCAAGAACGTGCCGATGCGGATCGGGGTCAACTCGGGCTCGCTGCCGAAGCACCTGCATGAGCTGGAGCGCGAAGCGCCGGTCGAGGCGCTGGTCGCCGCCGCGATCGAGTTCGTCGAATTGATGGAGGGTCTCGACTTCACCAACTTCAAGGTCTCGATCAAGTCGACCAACGTGCCGTACACGATCGCCGCCAATCGCCGGCTGTCGGAGAAGATCCCCTATCCGCTCCACCTCGGCATCACCGAGGCCGGCACCAAATGGTCAGGCGCGCTGAAATCGGCGGTCGGCCTGGGGACGTTGCTGGCCGACGGGGTGGGGGACACGATCCGGGTCAGCCTCTCCACCTTTCACGCCGAGGAGGAGGTCAAGGTCGCCTGGGAGATCCTCAAGGCGCTGGGGCTGCGGGAGCGCGGCCCGGTGCTGATCGCCTGCCCGACCTGCGGCCGCCTACAGTTCGACATGGACTCCGTGGTCGCCGAGATCGAGCAGCGCCTGGAGGCCTACGAGGAGCCGGTCGAGGTCGCCGTCCTCGGCTGCGCGGTGAACGGGATCGGCGAGGCGAGCCACGCCGACTTCGGCATCGCCGGCGCCAAGAACGAGGGCCTGATCTTCGCCGGCGGCAAGCCACTGCGCAAGGTCCCGCAGGCGAAGCTGGTCGACACCCTCTTCGAAGAGATCGACAAGTCGCTCGACCGCGGTGGCGAGGTCGAGTTCGACGAGGCCGAGTCGCGCGAGGGCGCCGAGTGGGTCGCCAACATCGAGCGCGAGAACGCAGGCGACCTGACCCCGGAGAAGATCGCCGCGATGGAGAAGGAAGCGGTCGAAAAGGGCGAGTCCGACAAAGTCCTTCTCGACGAGGAGTCCTCACCCACGGCGGGGCGTCGTTTCACCCGCGCCTAGCCCGAATCTCGTTCCGGAAGATCCTTCCGGCTAAGTTTTCGCCATGACCGATGTCGATCCGTTCGGGCGCGGCAGGATCCGCCGCCTCTTCGGACTGGACCGCAGCGGTCCCAAACCGCGGCAGACGCGTGCCGGGGAGCCGCTCAATCCCTGGACGATCCCCAACCTGGTCGGCTACGTGCGGCTGGCGGCGCTGCCCGTCTTCCTCGTCCTCGCCTACTCCTCCGACGACGGCCGCTCGGTGCCCGCCGCCATCCTCTTCTGGCTGATCGCCGCGAGCGACTACCTCGACGGCTTCCTCGCCCGCGCCACCGGCCAGTACAGCCGCATGGGGGCGCTGCTCGACCCCTTCGTCGACCGCCTCACGGTGCTCTGCGGCGCGGTCGTCTGCTGGAGCTTCGACCTGCTGCCGCGTTGGGCGCTGCTCGTCCTCGCCCTGCGCGAGCTGGCGATGCTCGTCCTCGCCCGCCACGCGCTGCGCCGCGGCGTCGACATCTCGATCAACTGGCCGGGACGCCTGGCGGTCTTCCCGATCATGGCGGCGCTCTTCTTCGCGATGCTCTTAGCAGGCTGGGTGCCGACCCTGCTCCTCTACATCGGCCTCGCCCTGGCGCTGACCGCGACCTGGCTCTATGCCCGCGCCGGCATCGGCGAACGCTCCGGCGAGGGGTGAGGGTTGCGGTGGGCGAAGGCCGCGATCCCACCGCAAGGTGACCCGCAACCTTCAACCTGCGGTTGAACCTTTTGTCAGGGCTATCTATACTGCGCCCTCCGCGCTTCTGGTGGCAGGCGAAAATTCTTCGAGGATCGAAGGAGCACGATGGAGGACACCTTTCCGGATCTCGGTTCCCTCAGCGACAAGGAACTGAAGGATCTGATCGACAACCTGACGGCGGAGGAGAACGAGATCTCCTACAAGCGCCGCGTCCTGCACGGAAAGATCGACATCCTGCGCGCCGAGCTGGTCAACCGCCTGCGTCAGAAACGCGAGCGCGGCGACTCGCTGATCTCCGGTGACGACGTCCGGCAGCTGACCGAGATCCTCGCGGGCAAGGCCCAGGGCGAGGACCCGGCCGCCTAGGGAGGAGCCAGGATGTCCGCCGTCCACTGCCCCGAGTGCGGTTTCGCCAATCCCGAGGGCGCCAACTACTGCCAGAAATGCGGCGCCTACCTGGGCGGCCCGGCGGAGAGCGGCGAGGACCCGACGACGATGACCTACCGGGTCGACGAGACCGGCGACATCCAGCCGGTCGACATCGACGAGGTGGTCGAGGCATCCGGCGCGGCGCTGGTGATCCGCGCGGGCGGCGGGCGTGCCGGGGAGAGCTTCTCGATCGACGAGGACCGGACCTCGATCGGCCGCAGCCCCGACGCCGGCGTCTTCCTCGACGACGTCACCGTGTCGCGCAACCACGCGCTGCTGGTGCGTCGCCGCGACGGCCTCTACATCGACGACCTCGGCTCGTTGAACGGCACCTACGTGAACCGGCGGCGGATCGAGTCGCACCGGCTCGCCGACGGCGACGAGATCCAGATCGGCAAGTACAAGCTGAGCTACCTGGAGCGTTGATGGCGTCCGTCTCCGAACCCGCCCGGCGCACGCCGGACTCCGCCTCCCGTCCCCGCAAGGCGCTGACGATCGGCGCCGTCTGCAAGATCCTGCAGGGCGAGTTCGACGACGTCTCGATCTCCAAGATCCGCTATCTCGAGGACCAGAAGCTGCTCAGCCCGCGCCGCACCTCGGGCGGCTACCGCCTCTACAGCCAGTCCGACGTCGAACGGCTGCGGACGATCCTCCGCCTGCAGCGCGACGAGTTCCTGCCGCTGCGGGTGATCCGCCAGGAGCTGGCCGCCGGCAACGACATGCCGCCCGGCGACGGCGACCGGCGGCCCACGATGGGCGCGGTGCGGCGGGCGATCCTGGTCGACACCTCGCGCACCTACCTGAGCCTGGAAGAGATCCTCGAGGAGACCGGGGCGCGCGAGGAGCTGGTCACCGAGCTCGAGAACTTCGGCATCGTCCAGCCCGACAAACGCGAGGGCAAGACCGTCTACGACGAGACCGACCGGGAGATCGTCCGCGCCGCGAACGAACTTTCGCGGGTCGGGGTCGGGGCGCGCAACCTGCGCGTCTTCCGCTCCTCCGCCGATCGCGAGGCGCAGCTGCTGGAAGCGCTGCTGGGACCGTCGCTGCGCTCCCGCAATCCGGAGCGCCGCAAAGAGGCGCTGCAGAGCCTCGAAAGCCTCGCCGCCACGGTCAGCCACCTCAAGCACCTGCTCCTCGTCCGCGACCTGCGCCGCCTCGCCGGCGACTGAGCCGGTGCCGCGGGTGACCCGCAGGCGGACCGTCGAGGCGTCGGTGCCCGCGGTCTGGACGCTCGTGTCCGACCCCTACGCGCTGCCGCGCTGGTGGCCGCGGGTGTCGCGGGTGGAGGACGTCGACGCCCGCTCCGGTGGCCGCCGCAGCCAGTGGACCAAGGTGCTCCAGACCCAGCACGGGCGCGGCGTGCGCGCCGACTACCGCTGCGTCTCATCGGCCGAGCCGGAACGCTACGTCTGGGAGCAGCAGTTGGAGGGCACCCCGTTCGCCAAACACCTGAAGGAGTCCCGGGTCGAGGTCGAGCTGCACGCCGCCGACGGGGGCGAGTCCCGGGTGGTGCTGACCTCGGTCCAGACGATGCGCGGGATGTCGCGGCTCGGTGGCTGGCTGATGCGCAAAGGCCAGCGCGACATCCTCGACGCGGCGCTCGACGGGATCGAAGAGTCCCTGGGATGAGCGAGCCGCGGCGCGACACCAACTGGTGGGGATGGGGCGACCCGGCGCGCCACGCGGAGCTCGACGAGACCGCGCTCGGCGTGCTTCGCGAACGGATCGGCGCGCTCGAGCCGTGGCCGTTGGCGGCGCCGATCGACGGCTTCGAGCTGCCCGCGGCGCGCCCCCTGCCAGCGGCCGTGGTGGACGCGGTCGGCGCCGCCGCGGTCTTCGATGGGCGCGAGGACAGACTTCGTCACGCCACCGGACGCGGCTACGCCGATCTCGTGCGGCTGCGCTCCGGTCGGCTGGAGGAGGCGCCGGACGCCGTGATCGTCCCGGCCGACACGACGGCGGTCGGGCGGCTGATCGACGCCTGCGCCGCCCACGACGTCGCCGTGGTGCCGTTCGGTGGCGGCACCAGCGTGGTCGGCGGGGTGGAGCCGGTGCGCGGTGCCCACGCCGGGCTCATCAGCCTCGACCTGAGCGCCCTGCGCGAGGTCGCCATCGACGAGACCTCGCTGACTGCCCGCCTCGGCGCCGGGCTGCGCGGCCCCGAGGCCGAGGCGGCGCTCGGCGCGCGCGGCCTCACCCTCGGCCACTTCCCGCAGTCCTTCGAGTACGCGACGATCGGCGGCTTCGCCGCGACCCGCTCGGCCGGCCAGGCATCGAGCGGGTACGGCCGCTTCGATTCGCTGGTCAGCTCGGTGCGCCTGCTCGCCCCGGCCGGGAACCTGAGCACGCTGGAGACTCCGCACACCGCCGCCGGTCCGGCCCTGCGCGAGCTGGTGATCGGCTCGGAGGGGACGCTCGGGGTGATCCCGGACGTCACCGTGCGGGTCCGCCCGGCGCCGCCACAGCGGCGCTACGAGGGCTGGATGGCGGAGAGCTTCACGGCGGGGACGGAGATCGTCCGCGCCCTCGCCCAGGGGCCCGGGCTGCCGACCGTGATCCGCGTCTCCGACGAAGAGGAGACGGTGGGGTCGCTGGCGCTCTCGGGGCCACGCGGGATGGCCGGGCGCGCCTTCGACGCCTACCTGCGGGCGCGACGGCGGGAGGCCGGTGCGCTCGTCATCGTCGGCTTCGAGGGCGACGAGGAGACGGTGACGCGACAGCGGGCATTGGCCGTGCGGGCGCTGCGGGGCGGCGGTGCGGTGCCGCTCGGCCGCGCCGCGGGGCGCGCCTGGGAGCACGGCCGCTACGCCGGTCCCTACCAGCGCGACCTGCTGATGGGGATGGGGGCGATGGTCGAGACGCTGGAGACCTCGCACACCTGGTCGCGCCTCGAGGAGCTCCACCGCTCGGTCGGGGCGGCGATCGGCGCCGCGCTCGACGGCCAGGGCACCCCGGGCCTCGTCTTCTGCCACCTATCCCATGCCTATCCGGACGGCGCCTCGCTCTACTTCACCTTCATCTCACGCGCCCGGCGCGGCGCCGAGCTGGAGCAGTGGGCGGCGGTGAAGAAGGCGGCAAGCGAGGCGATCGTCGCCGCCGGGGCGACGATCACCCACCATCACGCGGTCGGCCGCGACCACGCGCCGTACATGGAGGCGGAGGTGGGGGAGACCGGTCTCGAGGTGCTGCGCGCGGTGAAGGAGCGGCTCGATCCGACCGGGGTCATGAACCCCGGCAAGCTCTTGCCTTAGCTGGTTGGTCCCACGGCGGGGGCGGTGGGACGAGTGTGGTTCGCGAGCGTCGCGGCTGGCCGAGGTGCGTCCCGGGCGTCTCGTGGCGACCCCGGCAGGGTGTGGCCGCCACGAGACGCCCGGGACGTGAGGGTCTCGCAGGGAAGTTCACGAAGGCGTCGGAGAGATGCCGGGAACGTCACCGGTCCTCATGCGTCTCCCCTCAGCCAGGAGGGCGCTGCGACGACCGTGCACTTGACCACACCCTGGTGTGGTCATGTGCACGGTCGTGGTGGGCCTGATGAGGAAGACGCCCGGAAGAGTGGACTTACCTGGGTCTTCGTCACGGATGCCAGGCCTTCGTGGAGGAACACGCACCTCCCTCCCCGGAGCACGCCGATCCCCCACGCCCTCTCCCCGAACCCACGGCCGTCCCGGCCACGGCCACACCCTGCCGGGGTCGTGGCCGGGACGGCCGCGTCCCTTGCCCCCTCGGGCGCCAGCTCAATCGCCCCGTCCCTTCCCCGTCCCCCGCACCCCCGGGATCAACCGGCCGGCGCTATTCGTCCTGCGCTTCTTCGCCCTTGGAGATGCCGATGATCGGTCCGGTGATCGTCCCGCGCAGGACCGCTTCGCCGGTGTAGGCGGGGGTGGTCTTCCGCTTCGTGGCGAGCTTCAGCGCCGCTTCCAAGGTCTGGGTGTGGGTCCGGGTGATCGCGATCTGGTCGAAGGTCCCCTTCGCCAGGTAGGCGAGGACTTCGACCGGCACTTCGAACTCGGCGGCGATCTCGCCGGCGTTCTTGCCGCTTCCTTCGACCCCGGTCGAGGCGAGCGGCAGCATCCTCTGCGGCGACTGGGCGAGCCAGATCGTGTAGGCGTCGGTGCCTTCGGTCGTCCCTTCCAGCCCCTTCGCTTCGATCTGCAGCGCGAGCTTCTTCTTCACCCGGCCGAAGGTCGCGAGCCCTTCCGCTTCGCTGCCGTTCACCGCGATCAGTTCGGCCTGGGTCGCTTCTTTGGTGCCGCCTTCGCTTTCGGCGGCGGTCTGGTTGCCTTCCGCGACCTTGGTCGAGGAGTGGTCGCTGCCGCCGCCCGAGGTGATGATCAGGACGATGACCACCGCCGCGACGATCACGGCCAGGAGCAGGCCGCCGAGGGCCCAGGCTTTCGGGCCCGAGGGGATGGTCACCGTGCGGCCGCCCGGGGGCGGCGGCGTGGATGGAGGCGGTGCGGCGGGCGTCGGTGGGGTGGGGGCTTTCGGGGCCTCCGCCGCGGCGGCCACCGGCTCGGGGGCCGGGGGTTCCTCCGCGGGCGCCGCCGCCACCGGCTCGGGCTGCAGCGGCGCGGCCCCTGCGGCCCCGCTCGGTGCCCCGCCCGCGACAGGCGGCGGAATGTCGGGCGCGGGCTTGCCTTCGGCCTGCAGCTGGGCTAGGGCGCCGACCACCTTGGCCCGCACCTCCTCCTCGCTCAGCCCCATCAGGGCGGCGATGTCCCCGTAGCCCTGCTCGCCACTGGCCAGCAGGCGCAGCATCGCATTCTGCTCGTCGCTCAGCGCCACGCCGGGGAACCCTATTAGGGTGCGCGGCGACGGGGAACGAGGATTCGATTAAGGAGCAGGACATTTCCGCGGTTCCGCAGAGCAATTTCGACGCCCACATCGGTACCGAGTGGCTGCAGCTCGACCCCGACGACGCCCGCGCCCGGATCGAGGTCCGCGACGAGCTCCGCCAGCCCTACGGCCTCCTCCACGGCGGCGTCTACTCGTCCCTGATCGAGAGCCTCTGCTCCTACGCCACCGCGGCGGCCGTCTACGCCGACGGGATGGTCGCGATGGGCCAGTCGATCGAGGTCAGCTTCATGCGCCCGGTCACCTCCGGCCACGCCGAAGCCCGCGCCGTCGCCCGCCACCGCGGCCGCACCACCTGGATCTGGCAGGTCGAGATCGTCGACGACGACGGGCGCCCCTGCGCCCTGGCCAAGATGACGATGGCCGTCAGGCCCGCGCCACAGGCCTGACGCTCACGGAAAAGTCGTCGAGGGCGACCGGGTCAGGTCTCCGGACCCGCATCCGGCTGCCCCCGATGTCTCCGTTTCTCCTTCATCTCGTGGCTTTTCTCCTTCGCGTCGGCGTAGGAGGAGGAGACCAGCGCCTTGCCGCCGCTCCAGCCGAAGACCCAGGAGACCAGGACCACCGCAAAGACGACGTTCCAGGCCGAGGTGACCAGTTGCTGGCTGATCGAGTAGGCGGTGGCGGTCGCCGAGTTGGTCGCGCCGGAGAGGGCGACGGAGTTCAGCGCCTGGGTCACGCCGACCCCGCCCGGGGTCGCCGACACCGTGTTGGAGATCGAGTTCGAGGCGGTGACCGTGGCGATGTTGTGGAAGGTGACGGGGATGCCGTAGGCGCCGAGGAAGACGCCGACGACGCCGAGCCGACCCAGATAGCTGCCGAGCTCGGGCAGGGCGACGTCGAGGAGGAACCGCCGTGGCCTACCGAGGATGGCGCCGCCCTGGGCCACCTGTTCGCGGACGCCCTCCAGTCGCCGCCAGAAGATCCGGCAGAGCAGGACGATCAGGAAGATGGCGCCGGCCAGGATCGCGACCACCAGGCCGGTGTGTTCGGAGAGGAAGCCGAGCTTGACCGAGAACGAGCCGGCGACGGAGAGGAACAGGTAGAGGTAGACCGCGATGTTGAAGACCGAGAACGGGATCTTCTGCACGGCGATCCCGGAGAGCATCATCGTGAAGGTCGCGCCGGCGAAGAGGGTGGTGAACATCAGCAGCATCACCCAGGTGCCGATGTTGGCCGGCAGGAAGGCGTTGAGGGCGACCGAGGTCGCGTAGGAGGCGAGCACGATCCGGTAGCTGACGCCGTCGCCGAAGGGCGTCGCGCGGAGGATTCCGAACCAGGCGAGCGCCGCCAGCGTCGTCTGGACGGTCTGCAGCGCGATCCCGGCGACGATCGCCCAGGGCGGGATCTCACCCAGCTTGTCGAACAGTTCGCTGATCCAGTCGTCGACAGGGATACCGAGCCGGTCGAGGACGAAGATCGCGAGCGCGCTGCCGCCGACCCAGAGGCCGATCCGGATCAGGCGCCGGGAGAGCGTCTGGTGCTCCACGCCGGCAGCCTAGTTCCGTCGGCGGGCGCGGTGTGGCGGATCAGCCGCCGAAGCGGTTGGTGATCGGCAGGCGGCGGTCGCGGCCGAAGGCCTTCGGGGTGATGCGGATGCCGGGGGCGGCCTGGCGGCGCTTGTACTCGGACCGGTCGACGAGCCGGATCACCTCGTCGACGACGTCGGCCGGGCCGAGGCCCGCCGCGACCATCTCGTCGCGCCCCTGGTCGTTCTCGACGTAGGCCTCGAGGATGCGGTCGAGCAGGTCGTAGTCCGGCAGCGAGTCGCTGTCGAGCTGGTCGGGTCGCAACTCGGCCGAGGGTGGCCGCTCGATCACCGAGGCGGGCACCAGCTCACGCCCCGCCTTCGCGTTGCGGCGCTCGACCAGCTCGTAGACGAGCGTCTTCGGCACGTCCTTGATCACCGCGAAGCCGCCCGCCATGTCGCCGTAGAGGGTCGCGTAGCCGACCGACATCTCGCTCTTGTTGCCGGTCGTCAGCACCAGCCAGCCGTGCCGGTTCGACAGCGCCATCATCAGGTTGCCGCGGATCCGCGCCTGGATGTTCTCGGCCGCCAGGTCGGGTCGGGTGGGGTCGGTCGGGTCGCCGAGCGCCTCGCGGTAGCCGTCCATCATCGGCGCGATCCCGATCTCGATCAGCTCGGTCCCCAGGTTGTGGGCGATCTGACGGGCGTCCGCCTGGGTTTCATCACTGGAATGCGGCGACGGCATCACCACCAGCGTGACCCGCTCGGGCCCCAGCGCGTCGACCGCGAGCAGCGCGACCAGGGCGGAGTCGATGCCGCCGGAGATGCCCAGGCCGACGTGGCCGAAGCCGTTCTTCTCGACGTAGTCGCGGAGGCCGAGGACGAGCGCCGCATAGACCTCGTCGAGGTCGGCGAGGGGGGAGGCGAGCGGCGCCGGTGCTCCCACGGCGGCGGGGACCTCGGCGACGAGCAGCTCCTCCTCGAACTGCGCCGCCCGCGCGATCACCGCGCCGGCCGGGTCGAGCAGCAGGCTCTGGCCGTCGAAGACGAGCTCGTCCTGGCCGCCGACGAGGTTGACGAAGGCCAGGTGGGCGCCGTATTCGCGCGCCCGCTCGGCGAACATCGCTTCCCGTTCGGGGCCCTTGCCGCGGTGATAAGGCGAGCCCGACGGGTTGGCGATCAGCGTCGCGCCAGCGTCGGCCTCGGTCTGCCCGGGCGGGCCGGGCGCCCAGGTGTCCTCGCAGATCGTCAGCCCGATTCCGATGTCGGCGACGTCGATCGCGCCCCCCTCGATGCCGGGGATGAAATAGCGCTGCTCGTCGAAGACGGCGTAGTTCGGCAGTCGGTTCTTGCGGTAGACGGCCTGGACGGCGCCGTCGGCGAGGACCGCGAGCGAGTTGTGGGCGTGGCGGTGGTCGCCGCCCTCCGCGGCCGGCTCGGCGAAGCCGACCAGGGCCGTGATCCCGGGGTCGAGCCCGGCCGCGAGCCGCTCGACCGCGCCCACGTTGGCGGCGAGGAAGTGGGGCTTCAGGTAGAGGTCCTCGGCCGGATAGCCGGGGATGCAGAGCTCGGGGAAGACCACCAGCTCGGCCCCTGCCTCGCGGGCGCGGTCGATCCACGCGGCGACCTTGGCCGCGTTGCCGTCGACGTCGCCGACGGTGGGGTTGATCTGGGCGAGGGCGAGGCGCATGGCGAGGGCCTACAAGTATCTAGGGTTGCGGCGATGCGACTCCTCGCGATCGGCATGGTGGCGCTGGCGGGCGCTCTGGCGCCCGCCACGGCAGCCGCCTCCCCGGCGGCGTCCTTCGTCAGGCCGCGCCCGCGACCGACGGCGGTGCTCGAACGCCCCGGGGCGGGGATCACGCCGAGCCGCAGCTCCTACACCGTCCCGGAAGCGCCCGACTCGCCCGCCTGTGACGCCAACTTCTGCGTCCACTGGGTCGACGAGGGGCTCGACGCGCCAAGCCTCAAGGACTCCGACGGCAACGGTGTCCCCGACTACGTCGAACGGGTCCTCGCCGTCGCCGAACACGTCCACCACGTCGAGAACGAAAAGCTCGGCTGGCAGGAGCCGCTCAGCGACGGCACGCTCGGCGGCGGCCACGGCAAGACCGACATCTACCTCTCGGAGATCGGCGGTGAGCTCTTCGGCTACGCCGCTCCCGACACCGGCCAGGACGTCGACGGCCGCGAGCCGCGCCGCCTGCACGGCTACCTCGTCCTCGACAACGACTACAGCCCCTTCGAGTTCCCGCACACCGAACCGGGCCACGACCTCAAGGTCACCCTCGCCCACGAGTACAACCACATCCTCCAGTTCGGCTACGACGCCTACGAGGACACCTGGTTCGCCGAGTCGACCGCCGTCTGGATGGAGGACCAGGTCTACAACGGGATCGACGACTACCTGCGCTACGTGGACCGCTGGGTGAGGCTGTGGTCGATACCGATGACCCAGAGTTCGATCAAGGAGTACGGCTCGGCGGTCTGGAACGAGTGGCTGGCCCATCATTATGGGCGCGCGATCGTCCGCGAAGCGTGGGCCGGGGTCGATCGCGCCCGCCCGGACGGCTTCGCGGTCGCCGCCTACGAACGGGCGATCCGCGCCGCCGGTCCCTCGACCTTCGGCCGTGACTTCACCCGCTTCGCGGCCGACGTCGCCGAGTGGCGGACCGGGCTCGGCTTCCGCGAGAGCTACCTCTACCCCGACATGCCGCGGCAGGGGCGGCTGGCGCTCGGCCCGCACGGGGAGACCCGTCACCTCAACCACACCACTTTCAGCCTGATCCGCGTCCGCGCCCGCGGCGGTCGCGCGGTCGAAGTCCATCTCGAAGCGCCGGAAGGGGTCGCCGCGGGCCTGGCGCTGGTCGGGCGGGTCGGCTCCGAGCGCCACGGCCGCACGGTGAAGTCGATCGCCTACTCCGCGGCGGGCGGCGGGATGACCGCGACGCTCCCCGACCCCGGCCGCTTCCAGCGGATCACCGCCGTCCTCGTCAACGCCGACGCCGACGAGGACGGCTACAGCGCCCGCCATCTCGACTGGCGCTACCTGGCGAACGGGATGCCGTTCCGGGTCAGCGGCCGGATCGTGCGCTCGGCAGCCGCGGCGGCGGGGTAGATGATCGAGCCCCGTGGCTCGGGGGAAGCTGGCGCCCGAAGGGGAAGGGACGCGGCCGTCCCGGCCACGACCCTCGCAGGGTGTGGCCGTGGCCGGGACGGCCGAGGGTTCGGGGAGAGGGCGTGGGGATCGGCGTGCTCCGGGGGAGAGAGGCGCGTGTTCCTCCACGAAGAGCGGACAAGTCCACTCTTCCGTGAGCGTTCCTCATCAGGCCCACCACGACCGTGCACTTGTCCACACCCTGGTGTGGTCAAGTGCACGGTCGTCGCCGTCCCCTCCGAATCGGAGGGGAGACGCATGAGGACCTGTGACGTCCTCGGCGTCTTCCGTACCTCCGTGTGATCTTCCCTGCGGGACCCCTCACGTCCCGGGCGTCTCGTGGCGGCCACACCCTGCCGGGGTCGCCACGAGACGCCCGGGACGCACCTCGGACGGCCGCACAAACCGCCAACCGGCCGCTTAGCGCCCCGAACCGCCCGCCGTGAGATCAGTTGCTAGGCGTGGTCGGACGCCGGCTCGGCCTTGAGACGAGCGCGGGGTGCGGTCGCAGGTGGCGCGGTGGCGATCGCCTCTTCGGTGGCCGCCTCGAGGTCGAGCGCGAAGCTGTCGAGGTCGGCCATCGCGTCGTAGTCGCCGATCAGGCCGAAGTTGACCTGGCCGTTGTAGGACATGATCCCGACGCAGAGCGCCTGTCGCTGGGCCAGCGGCACCATCGGGAAGATCGACTCCATCTGCCGTCCCAGCACGTAGAGAGGGAACTGCGGGCCGGGCACGTTGGTGACGACGAGGTTGAAGAAGCGCTGGGCGGGCTGCAGGCGGGCGGCCTGGGAGACGATCGTGGTCGGCGCGAAGTCGGTGAGGCGGGTGAGGATTTCGGCACCGACCGCCTGGCCGGAGGCCTTCAGGTCGCCCATCTGCCCGGTGACCAGATGGAGGCGCTCGACCGGGTCCTCGCACCAGACCGGCAGCGGCGCCATCATCGCCGAGACCCGGTTGCCGAGTGCGCCGTGCTCCTCGGCCTCGCGGATCGAGACCGGCACCATCGCCCGCAGCTCGAGCCCCTCGGTGTCGTGCCCGCGGGCGCGCAGGTAGCGGCCGAGCGCTCCGGCGACGATCGAGAGGATGACGTCGTTGACGGTGCCGCCGTGGGCGTCCTTGACCCGCTTGAAGTCGGCCAGCTGCGCCTGGGTCATGGCGAAGCGCCGGTGCGGGCCGATGTCGACGTTGAAGGGGGTCGAGGGGGCGCGCATCCCGGCGCCGACCATCTTCGTCGTCGCGGTCACGCCGTGCACCACCTGGCGCGGGCCGCGCAGCGCCGCGCGGACGCCGCGGACCATCTCGCCCGGGCTGGTCAGCCGTTCCTTCAGCGCGTCGCCGAGCAGCTGGACGTCGGTCGGTTCGGGGCGGGCGATCCAGGGGGGAGGTGTGCGGGTCGGGCCCTTCGGTTCGCGGTCGAGGTCATAGAGGACCGTGGTGATGTCGACGCCGGAGACGCCGTCGACCAGCGCGTGATGGCTCTTGCCGATCACCGCGAAGCGGCCATCGGCCATCCCCTCGACCAGCCACAGCTCCCAGAGCGGCTTCGAGCGGTCGAGCTGCTGGGAGAAGATCCGGGCCGCCAGGTTGCGCAGCTGCTCGTCGGAGCCGGGGGCGGGGAGGGCGGTCTGGCGGACGTGGTAATCGAGGTTCAGGTGCGGGTCGTCGACCCAGACCGGCCGGCCCTGGCCGAAGGGGACCGAGCGCAGCTTCTGGCGGAAGCGCGGCACCAGGTGGAGGCGCGAGCCGATGTGGTCGCGGAACTCCTCGTGCGAGGGGGCCGGACCCTCGAAGATGATCGTCGAGGCGACGTGCATGTGCGCGCCCTCCCGCTCCATGTGGAGGAAGGAGGCGTCGAGCCCGGACAGCCTGTCCTTGTTACCCACGCCGATCATCTTCGCATACGCCGCTCGGCCGATGTGAGGGCGATTTCTCCGCTTTGCAGAGCGGTTTGCCGGGTCCCTGCATGATCTCGTGCGATTCCACACCTGTGTGAGCCCGCGCACACGGGCGCGACCGACCCCGGCCTAGCGTGTTCCCCGCATAAAGGAAAGAACCCATCTGCCGAGTCCCCTCGCCTCCGTGCGACGGGGAGCGGGGGAACCAAGGCCGTGGCACCCACCTGACCGCGGCATCGGGGCGAATCGGGCGCCAAGCCGCCCGTAGCGGACGTCGGCCGTGGGCCGGTCCGCGAGCCCGTCAGCTAACCCCGTAGGCAGGCAGAAAGCGAGTGAGAAACACGATGCGATCCATCCTGCCCGTGATCGGCGCCGCCCTGGCGCTGTCGATCGGCGCGACACCGGCGGTCGCCCACCAGCACCACCGGCATCACCACCAGGCGCCCGAGCGGGTCAAGTCACACGTCGCGCTGCACCTCTCGGGACACTCCGTCCTGACCGGTGGCCGCGTGACCCTGCGAGGCAAGGTCCGCCCCGGCGGCTCCCACCGGGTCAAGGTCGTCTTCGGCGGCCCCGACCATGGCGTCCTCGCGCTTCGCACCAAGGCCGACGGCACCTTCCGGGTGAAGTGGGATGCCGGTGCGATCGGCAACTACGACATCACCGCCTACGGCATCCACGGCGCCCACATGCGTGGCTCCCACAGCCCCGCCCGGCACCTGACCAGCTTCCGGCTGGCGGGCGCCTCCTACTATGGGCCTGGGCTGTACGGCAACGGCGTCGCCTGTGGCGGCACCCTGGAGCCGGGGACGCTCGGCGTCGCCAACAAGACGCTGCCCTGCGGCACGATGGTGAAGTTGCGCTATGGCCGGCACTCGATCACCGTGCCGGTGATCGACCGCGGCCCCTACGTCGCCGGTCGGGACTACGACCTGACCGAAGCGACCAAGGACGCGCTCGACTTCCCGGGCGTCGGCGACGTGATGGCCAACCACTAGCCCGTCAACCGGGGAGGGCGAGCCGGAGCTGTGGCTCGTCCTCCCCGGCGGCATCCTCGTGCGCCTCGCCCTCGAAGGAGGCGAGGCGGACGCCGAGCAGGCGCACCGGGCGGGGCGGGTCGTAGGCCCGCAGCAGGTCGAGCGCGATCGGCCAGACGACCTCGGGGTCGTTGGTCGCGATCTCGACCGACTGCGAGCGGGTGACGTTGGTCCAGTCGTCGAGGCGCACCTTGATCCCGATCGAGCGCCCCTCGAGGTCCTTCCTGCGGAGGCGGCGGCAGAGCTCCTCGGTCTGCTCGTGGAGCGTCCGCTCGAGCGCCGCCGGCTCGGCCACGTCGACGTCGAAGGTCGTCTCCACCGACTGCGACTTGGTCTCGCGGCTGACGCTGATCGGCGTCTCGTCGCGGAGGTTGCCGCGGGCGTGGAGCCAGGCGCCGGAGCGCGGGCCGAAGCGCGCTTCGAGGTCGCCGCGGTCCCACTCGCCGAGCGCCGCGAGGGTGGTCACCCCTAGCTTCTCCAGACGTTCGACCGTCTTCGGCCCGATCCCGGGGACGACGCCGGGCGGCCCCGCGCCGAACCGCGCCAGGGCGTCCTCGCGGGAGACGACGACGAGCCCGTTCGGCTTGCCGAGCTCGCTGGTCATCTTCGCCAGCATGCGGCTCTCGGAGATCCCGACCGAGCAGGTGAGCCCGGTGAGTTCGCGGATCTCGGCCTTGACCCGCCGCATCGTCGCCTTCGGCGAGAAGATCCCGGTGAGGTCGAGATAGGCCTCGTCGAGCCCCACCACCTCGACCATCTCGACGTTCGAGCGCAGCACGTCCATCACCACCACCGAGGCCTCGCGATAGGCGGGGAAGTCCGGCGGCAGGTAGGTCGCGTCCGGCAGCCGCCGCCGCGCCACCGCGGCCGGCATCGCCGAGTGGATGCCGGCCAGCCTCCGCGCCTCGTAGCTCGCCGTCGTCACCACCGCCCGTGGCCCCGATCCGCAGACGACGACTGGCTTCCCCTTCAGCTCAGGATGCCGCCGCAGCTCGACAGACGCGTAGAAGGCATCCATGTCGAGATGCGCCACGGTGCGCTTCCAGCCTGCGGTCGACACGCCGTGACGTTAGCGCGCGCCGCGGCGGAGCGAACGGGTGTTCGCACCCGGAAACTCCGGGTCAGACGAGGGCGTCGAGCAGGGCTGCGGCGACCTGCTCGGGAGCTTCCAGCTGCGGCCAGTGCCCGACGTCCTCGAGGGCGAGAAGGGGAGCGGACGGCAGGCGCTCGCGGACGCGGGCGGCCATGTGGGCGCCGGAGACGGGATCGAGCATGCCCCAGACGAAGGCGGTCGGCAGGCCGGAGGTCTCCAGGGCCTCGACCCAGCGGTCGCCGTGCTCCTGTCGGTCGGTGATGTAGCGGATCAGCAGGTGCATGATCCGCTGGCCGTCCTCACGGGCGGTCGAGCGCCAGATGTCGGCGGAGTCGGCGGCGGCGTCGAAAGCGGGCGCGAAGGTCGGCGCCAGGGCGATCGCGAAGATCGTCTCGTCGACCGCCGCCGAGATCGCCGGGCCCTGCTCGGGGTCGAGCAGCGCCAGCTGGGTCGGCTCGGGACGGTGGAGGTCCGGGTAGACCCCGCCGTTCAGGAAGGCGACCCCGGTGATGTCGACCGCGAGGGTGCCGTCGGCGCGACGCGCGAGCAGCTCCTGGGCGATCGAGACGCCGTAGTCATGGGCGACGATCGCGGTCGCCTCGACCCCTTCCAGCGCCCACACCGCCTCGATCAGGTCGGCCTGCTCGATCAGCGAGTAGGTGTGCTCGCGCGGCTTGTCCGAGGCGCCGAACCCGAGGAAGTCGGGGGCGAGGATCGTGTGGCCGCGGCCGAGCGCCGGCGCCACCTTCGCCCAGTCGTGGGACGAGCTGGGGAAGCCGTGCAGCAACGTCGCCGCGGGCCCGGCGCCGGCCTGCAGCACGAAGATCTCGCGCTCCGTCCCGCCGAGCGCGAGCCGCCGGCGGGCTCCCGAGTCCCACCACTCCTCCAAGGTCATCGCCTCCATCCCGGCCATCGTCTCACGGCGGGATGGGTCGAGTCGGCGACCTGGCCCGATGGACGTGGCGCGCCGCGCCTGCTAGCTTGCGCGCGCCTGGGGAAGGAAAGAAACCTGCGTCGAAAGGTGGCATCGGTGCGCATCAAGGTTTGGGCTTTCTCCACGCTGGTCCTGGCGCTCGGCGCCATCGCGTTCTTCTCGGCAGGGGCGACGGCGAAGCCGACGCGGCTCGGCGGGTCCGGCAAGTCGCCGCCGCTGAAGATGCTGCCGAACGTGGGCTGTGAAGGTCTGCTGACCGTCGCCGACTTCCCGGGGACGGTCAAAGAAATCCCCGGCCTGGCCGGCATCCTCGGCTCGGTCGAAGAGGAACACGTCCCCCACAGCTCCTTCTTCACCACCTGTCAGTACATCTCGGCGGAACCGACCGAAGCCGATCCCGAACCGGCGGAACACTTCGGCTTCGACATCCTCTCGGTGTACAAGCGGATCGAGTTCGAATCCGGCGGCAAGCGCCACAACCTGCTCACTGTCTTCCCGAAGCTTCCAGGCACCACCCGCTTCCGGCTGCACGGGATCGGCACCCGCGCCTACTTCGAAATCGACGAAGAAGGCGACGCGGTCGGCTACCTGCAGGTCCGCAACGACGTCTTCTACGTGGTCAAGGAAAACGCCGGCGGGCTCAGGCAGATGCTGGCGACCGTCGCCTCCGAGCTCTGCCCGAAGTGCAACGAAAGTGAAGTGCCCGCAGGCAGATGAGGGTCGGCCTCGATGACCTGACCGACCCGCGGTTGGCGGCCCTCGTCGCGGAGGCGCGCGAGTTCGCCGCCGCCGCGGCGGCGGCCGGGAACCCGGCGATGGAGGCCGATCCGCGTACGCCGGAGGGGCTGAAAGCCCATCGCGTCGGGCTCAGTCGGCGGCCCGATCCGGAGGGACCCCCGCCCGAGGAGGTGCTCGCCGAGGCGGCCGGGCGGGAGGTGCCGGTGCGGATCACGAGCCCGCGGGGCGCGGAACCCCGCGGGGTATACCTGGAGATCCACGGAGGCGGCTTCTACATGAGCTCGGCGGCGCGCAGCGACTTCCGCAACCGTCGTCTCGCCGATTCCCTCGGGATCGCCGTGGTCGGCGTCGACTACCGCCTCGCCCCGGAGCATCCCTGGCCCGCCGCGCCGGACGACTGTGAGACCGCGGCCTTGTGGCTGGCGGGGGAGGCGGAGGCCCGCTTCGGGACTGGGCGCCTGGCGATCGGCGGCGGCTCGGCGGGCGCCAACCTCGCGATGACGACCCTGCTGCGGCTCCGCGACAAGGGTCTGGTCGCCCCCTTCGTCGGGGCGGCGCTCCAGTACGGCGCCTTCGACCTCAGCGGCGTGACCCCGGCGGGCCGCAAGATCGTCGACGAGCCCTTCCGCGAGCTCTACCTCGGTGGCCGCGAAGACCGCACCGACCCCGACATCTCGCCGATCTTCGGTGACCTGCACGGCCTGCCCCCGGCGCAGATCGTCGTCGGCACCCCCGACCTCCTCCTCGAGGACAATCTGGCGATGGCGATGCGCCTCACGGCCGCCGACGTCGACGTCGATCTGCGCGTCTACCCCGAGTCCCCGCACGGCTTCCTCTCGTTCCCGACCGCGATGGCGGCGGCCGCCCTTGCGGACATCGAGAGCTGGCTGGATCAACGCCTTGATGGGAGCTAGGTGATCGTCTCCCTCGACCTCGCCCGGTTCCCGCTCGGGGTGGCGGAGCGGGAGGCATTGGCGGCGGGCCGGGCCGGGCGACGCGGCGACGCGCTCTTCGCCCAGCTGCTGCTGCCGATGTGGCTGCGTTCGATGCCGCTGGCGTTGCCGCAGATGACCCGCGCCTACTACCTCGCCATGTGGCGGGACGAGGCGTCGCTCGCGCGCTTTCGCGCCGGGCCGCTGGCGCGCTGGGACGGGGCGCGCGAGCGCCTCGCGTTGACCCTGCGCCCGGTGCAGAGCTTCGGCACCTGGGCGGGCCGTGATCCGCTCGACGGCGAGCGCTCCGAGCCGAGTTCCGGCCCCGTCGTCCTCATCACCCACTCCCGCACCCGCCCGTCCAGGTTGGCGCGCTTCTTCCTCGCCGACCGCCCCGTCGTCCGCTCGCTGGAGGGGGCGGACGGACGACTCTGGGCGGACGGCTTCGTCAGCGACCCGCTACGCCTCGACAGCGGCACGCTCTCCTTCTGGCGCGACACCGCCGCCGCGACCGCCTTTGCCTACGCGCCCGGCATCCACCAGAGCGCGGTCAAAGCTCAGCGCGAGGGCGGCTGGTTCTCGGAATCCTGGTTCGCCCGCTTCGCGATCGAGGCGGCGGAGGGCAGTTGGCGCGGCGTCCGTATCCTGTGACGATGGCTTCTCCCGAGGCGAAGAACCTCGAGGCGATCTCCAAGGCGATCGACCAGCACAACGCCAACTGCCCGTTCCCGGCGGCCGAGGTGAGGATGAATCCGTTCGAGGTCGAGCGGCTCGGCTGGGACCACATCCGCGGCCTCCCGGTCGTCCCCGACGCGGAGATCGGCACCGGCCGCTTCCGCATCGTCTGCTCCCGCGACATGGAAGACGACGGCCTCGAGGTCACCGAGGCGATCGGTCAGGAGCTCGAGACGGCCGTCCCTGCAACTCAGAATTGATTGAGCATCCGCATTTACCCCTCCTCCATGGGGGTAAATGCGGACGACGGCAGCGCCCTACTGTTCGAGGCCCAAGCTCGAAGCCCAGCTCTGGGCTTCGATGTTCAGTTGCTTGAATTCGCCGGTCACGATCAGGAGGCCCATCGCGATCAGGATCAGGCCGCCGACCGCGACGATCACCGCGTAGTGACGCTTGATCACGGCGAAGGCGGTGGTCATCCGGGAGAAGGCGAGGGCGGTGACCAGGAACGGGATCGCCAGCCCGGCCGAGTAGACCGCCAACAGGAAGGCGCCGCGGGGCGCCGAGCCGGACGCGGCGGCGGCGGAGAGGATCGCGCCGAGGGTCGGCCCGATGCAGGGGGACCAGGCGATCGCGAAGGCCGCGCCGGCGACGATCGGGCCGCCCTTGCCCGCCCGCGAGAGCAGCGCGTCGACGTGCCACTCCTTGTTGAGGCGGGTGACGAAGAGCGAGGCGACGAAGAGCACGCCCATCGCGATGATCAACCAGCCAGAGATCTGGGTCAGCAGCGGCTTGTTCGAGGAGAGGAAGGAGCCGAGGCCGGTGGCGGTCAGCCCGAGCAGGATGAAGATCGCCGAGAAGCTGGCGACGAAGGTGAGGGCGGGGGGGAGGACGCGGCGCCAGTCGGCGTCGTCGAGGTCGGCGGCCGAGACCCCGGTCACCGCCGAGAGATAGCCGGGGACGAGCGGCAGCACGCAGGGGGAGAGGAAGGAGACGATCCCCGCCGCGAGCGCCGCGAGGATCCCGACCCCGGCGGCGGGATCGCTGCTGATGTCGGCAAGGATCACGACCCGCAAGGATACTTCGGGCTCGATGCCCGCCCGGAGCACGTCTCGGCTCTATGACGCCTCGGGCGAGATGCGGCGGCTGCGCGCCTCCCCGCTCCTCTCGATCGGCCCGGCGGCGCCCGGCCCGGCGCTGCGTAGGGGCGCCCTCGTCGCCGTCCCGGTCGCCCTGGCCCTGATCTTCGAGTTCTCGTTCGGCTGGCCCTCCCACGGGGCGATCGCCACCAGCGCCCTCGTCTGCGGCTTCACCGCGCTCGACGCGCCGGCCGGGCCGCGCACCCTCTGGCAGGCGGCAACCGCGCCGTTGATCGGGGCGGGGGCGGCGCTCGGCGTCCTCAGCGGCCAGTGGGCGCCGGCCGCGGTCCTGGCGATGGGCGTGGTCGGCGCGATGTCGGGCTACTGCTTCGCCGACACCCTGCGGCTCGCCTTCGCCGGATTCGGCGTCGCGGTCGCCCTGATGATCACCCAGGATCTCTCGCTCCCGGCCCACGCGGCGCTCCCGGCCTTTGCGTACGGGACGATCGGCGGTCTGCTCCAGGCTGCCTGGGCGCTCTGTGTCTGGTTGGTCTACGACCGCGCCGCGGATGGCAAGAGCGGCTGGGACTGGGGGCGCACCAAGGAACGGCTGCGCTCCAACCTCACCCTCGACTCGCTCGCGGCCCGCCACGCGCTGCGCTACGGCACCGCACTGGCGTTCGGCGTCGCCGTCTATCGGGCGATCGGGATGCGCGAGCATGGCTACTGGATCCCGCTGACGATCCTCTTCGTCCTGCGCCCCGAACACGACGAGACCGACCGCCGGCTCGCGCTGCGCGCGATCGGCACCGTGGTGGGCCTCGCCCTGGCCACCGGCCTCGCGATCGGCTTCGACGGCGCCGAGCCGTGGATCGTGATCTCGCTCAGCATCGCCGCGGCGCTCTCCTTCGGCCTGATCACCGTCCAGTACGCGCTCTTCACCGCGGCGATCACCACCTACGTGGTTCTGCTCACCGACACCCTCGGCGAGTCGCGGATCGACGCCGCCGGCCAGCGCCTGCTCGGCACCGCCGTGGGGATCGCGATCGCCTACCTCGCGTTCCGCATCTACCCGGAGCAGCGGCGGGCGCGCTAACTTACTGGCCGGCCAGCCAAATCGGTCGCCGTGGGGCGGCGGCCACCGGGAGGAGCAGAGAGTTGAGCAACCGCACGTTCGTGATCGGGGTCGGGATGACCAAGTTCGAGAAGCCGGGGACGAAGGAGGGCGACTACCCGGACTGGGCGGTCGAGGCGGGGGAGAAGGCACTCGCCGACGCCGGCATCCCCTACGAGGACGTCGAGCAGGCCTACGCGGGCTACTGCTACGGCGACTCGACCTACGGCCAGCGCGCCCTCTACGGGCTCGGCCTCACCGGCATCCCGGTCGTCAACGTCAACAACAACTGCTCGACCGGCTCCTCGGCGCTCTTCCTCGCCCGCCAGGCGGTGAAGGGCGGCCTCGTCGACTGCGCGCTCGCGGTCGGCTTCGAGAAGATGGAGCCGGGCAGCCTCGGCGTCAAGTACACCGACCGCACCAACGCGCTCGACAGACACGCGATGCGGATGTTCGAGATCCGCGACCCGGAGGCCTCACCGCCCGCGCCGCAGATGTTCGGCAACGCCGGTCGCGACCACATGGAGCGCTACGGCTCGACCCCCGACCACTTCGCCTGGATCGGCTGGAAGAACCACAAGCACTCGGTCAACAACCCCTACGCCCAGTTCCAGGACGAGTACAGCCTCGAGGACATCAAGGCGGCGAAGATGATCCACGACCCGCTGACCAAGCTGCAGTGCTCGCCGACCTCCGACGGCGCCGCCTGCGCGATCGTCGCCTCGGAGCGTTATGTCGACTCGCACGACCTCTGGGGCAAGGCGGTCGAGATCGTCGGCCAGTCGATGGTGACCGACCTCACCTCGACCTTCGACGCGGACGCCGACTGCATGACGATCGTCGGCTCGGAGATGTCGCGGACGGCGGCGCGGGCGGCCTATGAGGAAGCCGAGGTGGCCCCGCACGAGGTCGACGTCTGCGAGCTGCACGACTGCTTCAGCGCCAACGAGCTGATCACCTACGAAGCGCTCGGGTTCGCCGCGGAGGGCGAGGCGCACAAGCTGGTCGAGGCGGAGGCGACGACCTTCGGCGGTCAGGTGGTGGTCAACCCGTCGGGCGGGCTGATCTCGAAGGGGCACCCGCTCGGGGCTACCGGGCTCGCCCAGTGCTCGGAACTGACCTGGCAGCTGCGCGGCGAAGCGGGTAGACGACAGGTCGAAGGTGCGCAGGTCGCCCTACAACACAACATCGGCCTCGGCGGAGCCGCCGTGGTCACCGTCTACAGACCGGCAGGCTGAGCCGGGGAGGAGGAGTCATGGCGAAGGAGCGGCGGTCCCTGAACGGGAAGGTGGTGGCGATCACCGGCGGCGCGCGCGGGATCGGCAAGGCGACGGCGGAGGCGCTGGCGCGGCGCGGCGCCCGGGTCGCGATCGGCGACCTCGACCTGGCTCTCGCCGAGGAGACGGCGGCCGGGCTCGGCGGCGGCAGCGTGG
Organism: Solirubrobacterales bacterium; assembly: GCA_035500835.1. Taxonomy (GTDB): domain Bacteria; phylum Actinomycetota; class Thermoleophilia; order Solirubrobacterales; family 70-9; genus VAYN01. The sequence goes on from DATJWW010000016.1 coordinate 46,796, forward strand.
CGATCGCCCTCGACGTCACCGATCGCGACTCCTTCGCGGCCTTCCTCGACGAGGCAGAGCGTGAGCTCGGCCCGCTCGACGTGGTCGTCAACAACGCCGGGATCATGCCCGCGACGCCGTTCGCGGAGGAGTCGGAGGAGTCGTTCCGCCGCCAGATCGAGATCAACCTGATCGGCGTCATCCACGGCACCCAGCTGGCGATGGCGCGGATGCTCCCCCGCGACAGCGGCCACATCGTCAACATCGCCTCCCAGGCGGGCAAAGCCGGGCTGCCGGGGATCGCCACCTACTCGGCGACCAAGCACGCGGTCGTCGGGCTGAGCGAGGCGGTGCGGGCGGAGCTGCGCGGCCGCAACGTCGAGATCTCCTGCGTGATGCCGACCGTCGTCAACACCGAGCTGACCAGCGGTGTCGGCCAGAAATGGGTGAAACCGGTCGAGGCCACCGACGTCGCCGAGGCGATCGTCGAGGCACTGCAGGTGCCGCGTTTCGACGTCTACGTGCCGAAGTCGAACGGGGCGCTGCTCCGCATGGCCAACCTGATGCCGCGGGCGGCGGCCGAGTGGATCGGCCGGGCGATGGGCACCGACAAGCTGATGACCGAAGTGGACCACGGGGCGCGAGCCGCCTACGAGGAGCGGGTGCAGCACAGCAGCGGCGAGCGCGCGGTCAAGTAGCGGCGGCGCGATGGGGCGGCTCTACGACGCGACCTGGGGCCGGGCGTTCGCCCATTTCTACGACCGCGCCCTGAAGGCGACCGAGGAGAACGGTCTCGGAGAGATGCGGGCGTCGCTCCTCGCCGAGGCCCGCGGCCGGGTGGTCGAGATCGGCGCCGGGACCGGGGTCAACGTCGGGCTCTACGGAAGCGGCGTCGAAGACGTGACCTTCGTCGAGCCTGATCCCCACATGGCGTCACGGTTACGTGCGCGCCTCGCCGCGCGCGACTTACCTTTGTCGCCCACAGGGCGACAAAGGGCAAAGGCGCCGAGCCGACTGGTCGAAGCCTCGGCCCAGTCCCTGCCCTTCGACGACGACAGCTTCGACACCGCGGTCGCGACCCTGGTCCTCTGCACGATCCCCGACCCGGTCGCGGCGATCGCCGAGCTCGCCCGGGTGCTGAAGCCCGGCGGCCGCCTGCTCTTCATCGAGCACGTCCGCTCCGACGATCCCCATGACGCCTTGTGGCAGGACCGCCTCGAGAAGCCCTGGCGCTTCATGGCCGACGGCTGCTACTGCAACCGCGACACCGAGGCGACCCTGCGCGCCTCCGCCTTCACGGTGGAGGCGGTCGAGCACGGCAGGATGCCGAAGGCGCTGCCGATCGTCCGCCCGCTGATCCGCGGCACGGCCGTCCTCACCGGCTGATCCAACGCACGATAATCATGGTTATGTCAACTTGAGGGGCAGGATGCGTTCGCAGTCGGTTCCGCTATCCGGAACCAACTGCGAACGCGCCTGGCGAGCCCCACCCGGCTCGGCCTATTCGGCCTTTTCGACCGCTTCTTCCAGTTCGCTCTGGGTTTCGGGCGTGCCGAGCAGTTCGAGGCCCTTCGAGTTCGGGCCTTCGACGGCGAAGGACGGCGTGCCTTCGAAGCCGAATTTGTTCGCCTGTTCGGTGGTCTTTTCGACCTCTTTGGTGTACTTGCCGCTGGTCCGTTCTTCGTTGAATTTCTTGAAGTTCGGGACGCCGGCGGCCTTGCCGATCGATTCGATGAATTCTTCGGTCACGTAACCCGAGCGCTCCTCGCCCTGGTTGCGGTAGAAGAGCTCGATGTAGGTCCAGCCTCGTCCCTGCGCGCCGGCCGCCAAGGCGCCTTCGCCCGCCGGGATCGATTCTTCGCTGATGATGATGAAGTCGCGGTAGATCAGCTTGAGCTTGCCGTCTTTGACTTTGGTGGCGATCATTTCGGGCAGGATTTCTTCGATGTACTCCTTGCAGATCGGGCACTGGAGATCGCCATACATGATCAGCGTGGTCGGCGCGCTCGATTTGCCGAGGACGAGGTTTTCCTGCGGGATGCCGCTCAGCATCTTTTCGACTTCCTGGACGTGGGCGACATCGGAGGCGTCGCCGCCCGAGCTGCCGCCCGAGCTCGCGACGATGATCACGACGACGACGACGATGATCGCCAGGAAGACCCCGCCGGCGGATAGCTGCAGCAGGCGCGTGCGCCGATCCCCGCTCGCCGCTTGCGCTTCGGCCGCGACGCGTTCTTCCCGGCGCTGCTCCCTGTCCTTCTGTCCGCTCATCGGTCCTCCGTGTCGTTTACGTGCGAAATCGAGCCTGTCCTGAACCTGCGACTGTAGACGGACTGCCGCTCAGCCGTCTTCGGCCACCGGTCGAGGCGTTCCTCCCGCCACCGTGCCGCCGTCGCCGGTACCGACATAGCCGAGCAGCCGCGTCACGTTGAGCAGGAAGCAGATCGTCATCAGGATGGCGTTGGTCACGCACCACTGGCAGATCGCTTCGATCTTCCAGATCTCCAGGTACGTGAGGTAGATGCTGAAGCCGAAGCCGCCGAGCGTGATCGCGAATCCCGCCAGCCGCGCCGCATCGTTGCCGAAGAACACGGTGCCGAGGATCAGGATCCAGCCGATGATCCCGAAGACGGCGACGTTGATCCCGGCGATGTGCGAGTAGGAGCTCTTGGCGACCGTCTCGCAGCCGGTCCCGCCCGCCAGACAGGCCGGCGCGCCGGAGGTGGAGTCCGAGATCAGGATGTAGGTGGCGACGCAGACGCCGAGCACGCCGATGAAGGCGATCGCGATCCGCAGGATTCGTTCACTCGGGAATTTCATCAGCAATGCTCAGGCGATAGTGCCACGCCAGGTTCAAGGGCGAATAAGGCGATCTCACGCGAGAGGCGCCCGCCCTGCCAGGCCAACGGAGACCGGCCCTCATCCTCGCTGATCAGCCGGGCGCGGGGCAAGGCGGCGGCGTAGGCCTCGGCGACCGCGTAGGGATGGCCGGGGTCGGCCTCGTCGTGGGAGGCGACGACCAGCGCCGGGACGTCGAGCCCGCCGAGCTCCTCGAGCGACCCGAAGGGCCGTGAGGCGGGAGTCTCGCGCAGCGCCCGCGCCAGCTCGCGGGGATCGCGGTGCAACCCCATCCGCTCGCGGGTGATCCGCGCCACCGAGTCGCGCCAGGCCGCGGCCGTCGACCCTTCGCGGGTCAGCCGCTCGACGAAGCCGTCGATCCCCCCCGCTTCGAGCGCCTCCGCCAGCCCGTCCCAGTAGGCGAGCGACGCGGCAGAGATCTCCCCCGTGTAGGTCGGGCCGATCACGACCAGGCCGCCGAGGCGCTCAGGGTGCGCGAGCGCGTAGCCGACCGCGGTGTGGGCGCCCATCGAGTGGCCGCCGAGCACGAACCTTTCCCCCGCGCCGATCTCGGCCTCGACCACCCTCTCGAGGTCCCCGATCAGCGCCGGGTATCCATAACTCTGCCCGGCCGGGGCGGGATCGGACTCGCCGTGGCCGCGGGCGTCGTAGGTGACGACCCGGTGGCCGGCCCGCTCCAGCGCGCGGGAGCCGTGGATGACGTAGCGGCGGCTCGCCGTCAGCCCGTGGCAGAGGACGATCGGCGTCCCCTCCCCCGCGGCGCTGCCGCGCAGGACCGGCTCGGGGCCGACCGCGAACTCGGCGGGGTCGGCCGTCGGCATCAGTCGACTCCGGCGACGGCCTGCTCGAGGTTGGCGACCGACTCGTAGGTCAGCCCGGCCAGCGTCACCTTGCGGTAGCCGATCCGCCCCTCCGCGTCGACGACGAAGATCGCGCGCCGCACCAGCGGCCCGGCGACGATGCCGTAGGCCTTGGCGACCGCCTTGTCCTCGTCGGCCAGCAGCGGCACGTTCAGCTTCTTCTCCTCGGTGAAGCGCTCGTGCGAGTCGACCCCCTGCGGCGAGATCCCGATCACCGCGGCGCCGATCTTGTCGAGTCGCTCGCCTTCGTCGCGGTAGGAGCAGAACTGTTTCGTGCAGACCGCGGTGAAGTCACCGGGGTAGAAGGCGATCACCAGCTTGCCGCCGCGGTAATCGGAGAGCCGGTAGGTCTTGCCACCCGTGCCGGGCAGTTCGAACGACGGCGCGATGTCCCCTACGTCGAGCTTGGCCACTGCCAGAGCTTACGGAGCGTGACCTAGCCGCGTTCGATCGACATCTTGTCGATCACGACCGGCTGGGTCGGTTTTTCGTCGGCGCCGCCGAGTTCGCCGATCGCCTCGACCACGTCCATGCCGCTGCTGACCTTGCCGACCAAGGCGTATTCGGGCGGCAGCGATTCGCCGCCGGGGCCGGTGACGACGAAGAACTGGCTGCCGGCCCGGCCGGGCGGGTCGGTGCCGCCCTTCGCCATCGCGACCGTGCCCTTCGTGTACTTGAGGTTGGCGGGCGGCTTCTCGGTGACGCTGTAGCCGGCCCCGCCGCTGCCGGTGCCGGTCGGATCGCCGCCCTGGATCACGAATTCGGGCACGATTCGGTGGAAGGTGAGTTCGTCGTAGAAGCCTTCTTCGGCGAGGTAGGCGAAGGAATTGGCGATGATCGGCGCTTCCGAGGTGGCGAGCGCGATGTCGAAGGTGCCGCAGCTCGTTTCGACCACCGCGGTCAGCTTTTCGCCCTTCTTCACCGTCTGCTTCGGCTTCGGCAGGCTCTCTTCGCGCGGCGCCGGCTGTTCGACTTCCTGGCAGACCGCCTTGCCCTTGGCGGTGGTGCTCGTCGACCCGGAGTCACCGCCGCCGCTGCGCGAGATCAGGATCACGGCGACGATCACCCCTGCGAGCACGGCGAATCCGCCCAGGATGATCCAGCGCCTGTCGAACTGTTCCCCGCCCATCGGTGCAGGATCGTAGAGCAATTACGATTCCCGGGCGATGTCGAACCCGCCACCGCTGACGCCGCTGGCCGCCGCGGTGCTCCGCGTCGGCTCCCCGGAGCGGGTCCTGCAGATCGCCTGCGGGGACGGCGAGGGAGCGCTCTTCCTCGCCCGCGAGTTTCCCAGCGCCCGGGTGCGCGGTATCGACGCCGATCCCGACGCGGTCGCGGCGGCGAGCAGGCGCATCGGGCTCGACCCTGAGGGCCGGGTCGCGTTCAAGGAGGGCGGGCCGGGTCGCATCCCTTATCCCGACGACAACTTCGACCTCGTGGCGGCCATCGACGGGCGCCCGTCCCCGGCCGAGGTCGCCCGGGTACTGCGTCCAGGCGGCCATCTGATCCTCGCCGTGACCCGAGGCGCCGCGGGCGGGAGCGGGGTCGGCGGGTGGCGCCTCGCGCGCGGGCTGCGTCGTCGCGGCCTCGAGACGATCGCCGCCGAGCCCGCCGGTGACGGCAGCTTCTCTGTCCTGCGGCTCGCCGGTCCCGGCCGGCCCGCCGACCGGCCTTAGGCTGGGCCGATGCAACCGCTGGCCCTGCTCGTCAACCCCTCCTCCGGCGGTGGCCGGGGACAGAAGCTCCTGCCCCGGGTCGAGGCGGCGCTCGACGCCCGCCGCGTCCCCTTCCGCGTCGTCCGCACCAAGAGCCTCGAGCACGGCGTCGCCGAAGCGCTGGCCGCGGTCGAGGCCGACGAGCTGCCGGTGGTGCTCAGCGGCGACGGTCTGATCGGGACGATCGGCGGCGCGATGGCGGGCGCCGAGACGCCGCTCGGCATCCTCCCCGGCGGTCGCGGCAACGACCTGGCGCGGGTGCTCGGCATCCCGACCGAGCCGGAGAAGGCGATCGAGGTGGTCCTCGCGGGGAACAGCCGCGCGATCGACGTCGGCGAGGCGAACGGCAAGCGCTTCCTCGGCATCGCCAGCCTCGGCTTCGACTCCGAGGCCAACCGGCGCGCCAACGAGACGCGGCTCCTGCGCGGCAGCCTCGTCTACGCCTACGCCGCGCTGCGGACGCTGGCGACCTGGAAGTCGGCGCGCTTCACGATCGCGATCGGCGACGAACGGACCCGGTTCGAGGGCTACTCGGTGATCGTCGCCAACAGCAAGGCCTACGGCGGCGGCATGTTCGTCGCCCCCGACGCGGAGCTCGACGACGGCGAGTTCGACGTGGTGACGATCGGCACGGTGGGCAAGCTGCGTTTCCTGGGTAACCTGCCGAAGGTGTTCAAGGGCACCCACGTCAACGACGACGAGGTGCGCGTGATGCGGGCCTCCCGGCTCAGCGTCAGCGCCGCCCGCCCGTTTGCGGTCTACGCCGACGGTGAGCACCTGACCGACCTGCCGGCCGACCTGCGTGTGATCCCCCGCGCCCTGCGGGTGCTGGTCCCGCCCCCCGCCGCTTGAGCGCGGGCGCGGCCGAGCGGCGGCGCGGCGGCCCCTTCTTCGGCGCCAAGCGGGCACTGGCGCGGGCGATCGGCGCGGCGAGCCGGCGCAGCGGCCGCGGCGGCGGCACGACGCTGCCCGGACGGGTGCTGCTGCGGATGGAGCCGGGGGCGATCGGCCTGCTCGGCGCCGATCTCGCCGACGGCGCGACGCTCGTCTCGGCCACCAACGGCAAGACGACCACCGCCGGGATGATCGCCGCGATCCTCGCCGCCGAGGGTCGCGTGCCGGTCCACAACCGGGCGGGGTCGAACATGACCTGGGGCGTCGCCACGGCGCTGCTCGAGCAGCGCGGCTCGGAGGGGCTCTTCGAGGTCGACGAGGCCTGGCTGCCGCGCGTCGCGGCGGAACTCCGGCCGAGGCTGATCGTCCTCGGCAACCTCTTCCGCGACCAGCTCGACCGCTACGGCGAGATGGAGGCGCTGGCCGAGGAGTGGGCGAAGGCGATCGCTGCGCGTCCCCCCGGCGGCGCCCTGGCGCTGAACGCAGACGACCCGCTGATCGCCGACCTCGGCCGCGACCCGGACACCGAGCGCCCCCGCGAGGGCGTCCTCTACTTCGGTATCGAGGACCACTCCCAGGCGCTGCCGGAGTTGCAGCACGCCTTCGACGCCAAGCACTGCCGCCGCTGCGGGCACCCATACGCCTACGAGGTCGCCTTCGTCGGCCACCTCGGTCACTACTCGTGTCCGAACTGCGGCGCCGAGCGTCCCCGCCCCGACGTCGCCGCGACGCGGATCGAGCTGCGCGGGATGGAGGGCTCGGCGGCGACGGTGCGGGTGCCCGGTGGCGAGATCGAGGTCGAGCTCCCCCTCCCCGGCGTCTACAACGTCTACAACGCGCTCGCGGCGATCGCCGCGGCGCTGCGCCTCGGGATCGCACCGGAGAGGATCAGCGCGGCGCTGCGCGAGATGCGCGCCGCCTTCGGCCGGGTCGAGACCGTCCCGGTCGCCGGCGCCTCCGTCTCGATCCTCCTGATCAAGAACCCGGCCGGCGCCAACGAGGTCCTCCGCACCCTCGCCCAGGAGGGTGGCATCGACCTGTGGATCGCGCTGAACGACCGGATCGCGGACGGGCGCGACGTCTCCTGGGTCTGGGACGCGGACTTCGAGCTGCTCGCGGGGTCGGTGCGGCGGGTCACCTGCGCCGGGACCAGGGCGCCGGAGATGGCGCTGCGGCTGAAGTACGCGGGGTGGCCGGAGGAGCGGATCGCGGTCGAACCCGACATCGCGGCATCGCTGGACGCCGCGGTCGCCGCCTCCGCCGGTCGCCTCTTCGCCCTCCCGACCTACACCGCCCTGCTCGAGCTGCGCAAGCTACTCGCCGACCGCGGCCTGGCCAAGGAGTTCTGGCGGTGAGCGCCTCGACCTCCGAGGCGGCGATCTGGCACGACGTCGAGTGCGGCGCCTACGGTGCCGACCTCCAAGTCTGGGACGAGCTGGCCGACCGCTGCGGCGACCCGATCCTCGAGCTGGGGGCGGGCACCGGCAGGCTCGCGATCCACCTCGCCCGCCGTGGCCACCGGGTGATCGGGCTCGACAACGACCCCCAGCTGATCGACGCCCAGCGCGAGCGCGCCGTCGGCCTTCCGGTCATCCCGCTCCTCGCCGACGCGCGCGGCTTCGAGCCGCCCGAGCCGGTGGCCCTCGCCCTCGCCCCGATGCAGCTGCTGCAGATGCTGGCCGACCGCGCCGAGCGACTCGCCTGCCTCGACTCGGTCGCGCGGGCGCTCCTTCCCGGCGGCCTGCTCGCCGCGGCGATGGTCGAGGGCATGCCCGAGCCCGAGGAGGGCGAGCCGCTCCTCCCCGACGTCCGAGAGGTCGACGGCTGGGTCTACTCGAGCCTGCCGCTGGAGGCGCTGATCGGCCCGGAGCGGATCGTCGTCCGCCGCCTGCGCCAGAAGGTCTCCCCGGCGGGCGAGCTGACCGACCTCCCCGACGAGGTCACGATCCGCACGCTGACCGCCGCCGCGCTCGAGGCCGAGGCGGCCGAGGTCGGCCTCGTCCCGGTCGAACGCCTCCAGATCGAGCCGACCGCCGACCACGTCGGCTCGACCGTCGTCGTCCTCGGCAAGGAGGGGTGATGGAGCTCCGCGTCCTCAGCCTCTATCCCGAGCAGATGAACATCTACGCCGACCGCGGCAACATCCTCTTCCTGCAGCGGCGCTGCGAGTGGCGGGGGATCGAGTTCAGGTGGGACGGCGCGGGCCCCGGAGCATCGATCGACCCCGCTGCACACGACCTCTTCTACATCGGCGGCGGCCAGGACCGCGACCAGCGCGTCGTCGCCGCCGACATGGTCGAGACGAAGCGCGCGGCGCTCGCCGAGGCGGTCGACGACGGGGCTGCCCTGCTCGCCGTCTGCGGCGGCTACCAGCTGCTCGGCGAGAGCTACCAGTTGGGCGAGGAAACGCTGCCGGGGCTCGGCCTCGCCGACCTGCGCACGGTGCGCGAGGACGGCCCGCGGCTGATCGGCAACGTCGCGATCGAGACCGAGCTGGGCGGCGAGAAGCGGGTCCTGGCGGGCTTCGAGAACCACGGCGGCCGCACCTACCTCGGCCCCGGCGCCCGCCCGCTCGGCCGCGTGGTCGCCGGGCACGGCAACAATGGCGGCGACGGCTCGGAGGGCGTCTGGCGCGACAACATGATCGGCACCTATCTGCACGGCCCGCTGCTACCGAAGAACGCCTGGCTCGCCGACCATCTGATCGCCCTCGCCCTGGAGCGCCGCCTCGGCAAGCGCCCGGAGCTGGAGCCCCTCTCCGACGAGCTCGAGCGCGCCGCCCAGGCGAGCGCCCGAGCTGCGGCGGGGGTCTAGACGTCGACTCACGGTCTCGGGGAGCTGGCGCCCGAGGGGGAAGGGACGCGGCCGTCCCGGCCACGACCCCGGCAGGGTGTGGCCGTGGCCGGGACGGCCGGGGGTTCGGGGAGAGGGCGTGGGGATCGGCGTGCCCCGGGTAGAGAGGCGCGTGTTCCTCCACGAAGGCCCGTGATCTGTCACGAAGGGCCAGGTAAGTCCACGGTTTCGTGCGTCTTCCTCGTCAGGCCGCTCACGACCGTGCACTTGACCACACCAGGGTGTGGTCAAGTGCACGGTCGTGGCAGGGACCTCTGTGCCTGAGGGGAGATGCATGAGGACCTGTGACGTCCTCGGCACCTTCCATACCTCCGTGTGAACTTCCCTGCGGACCCCTCACGTCCCGGGCGTCTCGTGGCGGCCACACCCTGCCGGGGTCGCCACGAGACGCCCGGGACGCACCTCGGACGGCCGCCGAACCGCCTAAGGCGCCGCGGGGATCACGGCGGTCGGCTCGCCACCCCGCTCCAGCTCCGCGGTGTCGAACGACGGCGAGTCGAGCCGCTGTGCGCCCGGCATCGCCGCGGCGAAGGACTCCTCGGTGTCGAGGAAGTTGATCTTCGCGGTCTTGTAGTGCATCGGCACCACCCAGGGGGCGCCGAGGTCGGTCGCGATCCCGGCCGCGGTCGCGCCGTCGATCGTCGGCCCACCACCGACCGGCAGGAAGAGGAGGTCGATCCCGTCCAGGTGGGCTCGTTGCTCCGGCCGCAGCGCGGGCTGTCCGAAGTCGCCGAAGTGCGCGATACGGATGCCGTCGAGCTCGAAGACGACGATCGTGTTCGGGCCGCGTTCGGTCCCGGCGACGCCGTCGTGCTCGGAGGCGATCGCGACGACCGGCCCGAGCGGCGACTCGTGCGTCCCGGCCAGCGAGCGGACCAGCGTCGGCTCGCCGTCGATCAGCTCGACCGCGTTGTGGTCCATGTGCTCGTGGGTGACGATCAGCAGGTCGACCGCCCCCGGCGCCGCGATCGGCGGGTAGCCCCACTCGATCCCGCGGCTCGCCGCCGCCGACATGTCCCCCCACGGATCGACGAAGACCGTCGCCGACTCTCCGGTCAGCGTGAACGCCGACTGCCCGTGCCAATCAACTCGCATGACTCTCCTCCAGTTCGCGTATCGGTGGGGCGGGCGCCTTCGCCTGCGCCTCGCCCGGCTCGGTGTGGGTGTAGCGGCCACCGCGCATCAGCGAGGCGCCGGCGGCCACCAGACAGGCGACGATCGCGAAGGCGAAGGCGGTGTCGAGGCCGTTGCTGAAGGGCTGCGAGATCAGCTCCGGGAAGAAGCTGTGGCCGGTCAGCGCCGCCTGCGCGTGCTGGGGCAGCGAGTGCAGGGTGCTCGCGCCGAGCAGGTGTTCGATCGGGTTGTAGCCGAGGAAGGCGGCGAAGAGGACCGAGATCGGCGGCGTCTGCCCCACTTCATGGGCCTTGACGGCGGACACACCGTGCGCTTCGAGGCCGCTCGCCAGCGTGTGCGGCAGGCTCGCCGACAGGCCGATGATCAGCAGGGTGAAGAAGATCCCCATCGAGATCACCTGCGCCGAGTTCTGGAAGGTCTGGTTCATGCCGCCGCCCGCGCCGCGGTCGGTCGCCGGCAGGCTGTTCATCACCGCGGCCCGGTTCGGCGAGGCGAACATCCCCATCGAGATCCCGTTGAAGGCGAGGATCGCGGCGAAGACGGGATAGGAGAAGTCGACCGGCAGGAAGGTGAGGGCGGCGAAGCTGGCGGCGGCGCAGAGCATCCCCGCGGTGGCGAAACCGCGGGCGCCGAAGCGGTCCGAGAGGTAGCCGGAGGTCGGTCCGGCGACCAGCATCCCCAAGGTGAGCGGCAGCATGTAGATGCCGGCCAGGAGCGGCGCTTCGGTGTAGTCGTAGCCGTGCAGCGGCAGCCAGATGCCCTGCAGCCAGATGATCAACATGAACATCAGGCCGCCGCGGGCGACCGCGGCGAGGAAGGTCGAGAGCGTGCCGAAGGTGAAGGCGCGGATGCGGAAGAGCGGCAGCCGGAACATCGGGTCCTCGACCCGCCGCTCGATCACGATGAAGGCCGCCAACGAGGCTGCCGCGCCCGCCAGCAGCAACAGGCAGCGTGGGCTCTCCCAGCCGGTTGCCGCGCCGCCATAGGGACGGATGCCATAGGTGACGGCGACCATCGCCAGGACCAGGCCGAGGCCGAAGGTGACGTTCCCCCACCAGTCGATCGAGGCCGGATGGGGAGTCGAGAGCTCCCTCAGTTTCAGGTAGGCCCAGACCGTGCCGAAGAGGCCGACCGGGACCGAGATCAGGAACACCAGCCGCCAGTCGATCGGCGCCAGCAGGCCGCCGAGGACGAGGCCGACGAACATGCCGCTGACGCCGACGATGTTGTTGATCCCGAGCGCCATGCCGCGCTGGTTGGCGGGGAAGGCGTCGGTGATGATCGCCGCCGCGTTGGCGAGCAGACAGGCGCCGCCGATCCCCTGGACGATGCGGAAGACGACCAGGAAGAGGGCGCCGTTCGTGCCGGTCATCCAGTCGATCGCCAGCATCAGCGAGGCGGCCGTGTAGATGACGAAGCCGAGGTTGTAGATCCGCACCCGCCCGTAGATGTCGCCGAGCCGGCCGAGGCTGACGATCAGGACGCTGGTCACCACCAGGTAGCCGAGGATCATCCACAGGAGGTAGAAGCTGTTGGAGGGCAGCAGCGGGTCGAGGTGGATGCCGCGGAAGATGTCCGGCATCGCGATCAGGGTGATCGAGGCGTCGAGCGTCGCCAGCAGGATCGCCAACGTCGTGTTCGAGAGGGCGATCCACTTGTACTTGTCATCGTGGGTCGCCCCCACCCCATCGGCGGTCGCGGCGGACATCATGTCTCCATCATACACAGGCAACCTGTGCAGTTCACCTGTCTATATGCGCTATGGTTGGTCGATGCCCGCGCAGAGCGCGACCGACTCCGGGATAGCCCCGCTGGCCGCCGACCTGAGGGTCGTGGTCGGCCAGCTGATCCGCCGGCTCCGCTCCGAGCAGAACCTCTTCCCGCTGAACCAGGCCTCGGTGTTGGGACGGCTCGACCGCAGCGGCGCGATGAGCGTCTCCGACCTCGCCACCGCGGAGCGGGTCCGCCCGCAGTCGATGGCGCAGACGGTCGGCGACCTCGAAGCCGACGCCCTGGTCTCCCGCGCCCCCGACCCCGACGACCGCCGGCGCGCCCTGGTCAGCCTCACCGCAGCCGGCCGCGCCCAGATCGAAGCCGACCGACGGATGCGCGAGGGCTTCCTCGTCAAGGCGCTCGAACAGCTCCCCGAGGCCGATCGCGAGACGATCGAGCGGGCGGTCGAGATCCTCGGCCGGCTCGCCGCCGCCGACGTCTAGCTGTTCCTTATGCGCCTATAAGGCGCATAAGGAACAGCTGGCCGCGGTCTAGCGCCCGGTCGAGCCGAAGCCGCCGTCGCCGCGTGAGGACTCGCTGAGCGCGCCGGCCTCGACCGGCTCGGCGAGCGTGACGGGCGTGAGCACGAGCTGGGCGATGCGGGCGCCGGCCTCGATCCGCACCGTCTCGGCCGGATCGGTGTTGAGCAGCAGCACCCGCACTTCGCCGCGGTAGCCGGAGTCGATCAGCCCCGGGCCGTTGACCAGCGTGATGCCGTGTTCGCGGGCGAGGCCGGAGCGCGGCACGACCAGCCCGGCGTACCCCTCCGGGATCTCGAGCGCGATCCCGGTGCCGACACTCCAGCGCTCGCCGGGCCCGATGTGGGCCTCCTCGGTCGAGTAGAGGTCGAGCCCGGCGTCGCCCGGATGGGCGCGGGTCGGCAGCACGGCGGCGTCTTTCAGCTTCTGGACCGGCAGCTCCATGGCGCGCAGCCTACTGGCGCTCAGGCGATCGCGAGGTCGTCGAAGCGGTGCAGCTCGGCGCTGGGTACGCGGGCGTGGACCAGGACCCCGTCGGCGCGGTCGGTCCGCTCCAGCTCCCCGGCCACCTCGTGCAGCTCGTGCAGGCGACCGCCCTGGCTGTAGGGGATCAGCAGCTCGACCTCGGTCAGGGTCTCGGCGAACGCCGCCTCGATCCGCTCGCGCAGCTCGTCCAGCCCCTCGCCGGAGATCGCCGAGACGAGCACCGCGCCGCGGTGCCCGAGCGCGACGTCGCGCCGCTCGTCCTCGCCCAGGAGGTCGGCCTTGTTGAGGACGAGGAGGCGTGGCTTCTCCCCCGCCCCGATCTCCTCCAGCACCTCGTCGACCGCCCGGATGTCGAGTGCCCGGCGCTCCTCGGACTCCGAGGCGTCGACGACATGGACGATCAGGTCGGCCAGGGTCGTCTCCTCGAGCGTCGCCTTGAACGCCTCGACCAACTGGTGGGGGAGCTTCTCGATGAACCCGACGGTGTCGGTCAGCAGGTAGGCGCGGCCGGAGAGCTCGAAGCTGCGGGTGGTCGGGTCGAGCGTCTCGAAGAGCCGGTCGGCGGCGCCGACCTCGGCGCCGGTCAACGCGTTCAGGAGCGTCGACTTGCCGGCGTTGGTGTAGCCGGCGAGGGCGACGCTGGGGACCCCGGAGCGCTCGCGCCGCGCCCGCATCACGCCGCGGTTGCGCTCGAGGCGGGCCAACCGGCGGCGCAGCGCCGCGATCCGGTCGCGGGCGAGCCGGCGGTCGGTCTCGATCTGGCTCTCGCCCGGGCCCCTGGTGCCGATCCCGCCGCCGAGCCGCTCGAGGTGGGTCCACAGACCCCGCATGCGGGCCATGTTGTATTCGAGCTGGGCCAGCTCGACCTGCAGCTTGCCCTCGGCCGAATGGGCGTGGTCGGCGAAGATGTCGAGGATCACCGCGGTGCGGTCGATCACCGGTACGCCGAGCGCCGTTTCCAGGTTGCGCTCCTGGCGTGGCGCCAGCTCGTCGTCGCAGGCGACGAGGTTGGCGTCGGCGGCCTTCACCTCGGCCTTCAGCTCCTCCAGCCGGCCGCGGCCGAAGTAGCGGTCGGGATCGGGTTTGGGGCGCTGCTGGGTGCCGATCCCGGCGGTGGCGACGCCCGCGGTGCGCAGCAGCTCCTTCAGCTCGGCCAGCGGCTCGCCGTCCTCGCGACCGTCGACGATGCCGATCGCCAGCGCCCGTTGGCGCGCGCGCCGGTTGACGACCCCCGCACCGTTCCCGTTCTGCGCCGCGTATCGCGTCTCGATGACACGGCCGTTTCTCGATCCACTCACTCCCCCTGATTGTACGGCGCCGCCCGGGCCGTCTAGGGTGTGTGCCTGTGAAGGTTTTCGTCACGGGAGGGACGGGATTCATCGGCGGCGCCCTGGTGCGCCAGTTGCGCGCCCGCGGTGACGACGTCGTCGCTCTCGTCCGCACTCCCGCCAAAGCCACGGCACTGGAAGACCTGGGTTGCACCCTGGTCGCCGGCGATCTGAACGACGAACGGGCGATCCGCTCCGGCATGGAGGGCTGCGACGCGCTGATCCATGCCGCCGCGGTCTACGAGGTCGGTATCCCGGCGAGCGAGCGCCGGTCGATGCGCGAAGCGAACGTCGGCGGCACCGAACGGGTGCTGGGCGCGGCGCTCGAGGCCAAGGTCGGCAAGGTCGTCTACGTCTCGACCGTCGGCATCTTCGGCAACACCAACGGCCAGATCGTCGACGAGAGCCACGAACACCAGGGCAAGTTCCTCTCCGAGTACGAGAAGACGAAGTGGGAAGCCCACCAGGTCGCGAAGAAGCTGATCGGCGAGGGCCTCCCCTGCGTGATCGTCCAGCCCGGCGGCGTCTACGGCCCCGGCGACACCTCCTCGATCGGCACCCTGCTCGACCAGTTCCTGAGCGGCAAGATGCCGCTGATCCCCTTCCCCGATCTGGGCATGTGCCTGACCCACGTCGAGGACATCGCCGGCGGGATCATCCTGGCGCTCGACAAGGGTGTCGCGGGTGAGACCTACATCATCAGCGGGCCGGTGACGACGGTGCGCGACGCGATCGGCATCGTCGCCGCCGAGACCGGCAAGAAGGCACCGAAGCACGCGCTGCCGACCGGGCTGATGAAGCTGATGACGCCGATCGGCCCCCTGGTCGGGAAGATCATGGGACAGCCGCCGAACCTGCGCGAGCTGATCGCCTCCGCCGACGGGGTCACCTTCTGGGCGAGCCACGAGAAGGCGACGCGTGAGCTCGGCTACGAACCGCGTGACCTCGAGGAGGGCCTCCACGACCTCCTCGCCGCCGAAGGCAAGCTGCCCGCGAGCGCCGGCGCATAGTCTTCGCGCCGATGCGCGCCATCGACGTCGAGCACCTCGGCCGACCCCACGTGATCGCCTGCTGGGAGGTCGACGGCACGCTCGTCGACCCCGGCCCCGAGTCATCCCTGCACACCCTGCTGGAGAAGCTCGAGGGGGAGCGACCGGAGGCGATCCTCCTCACCCACATCCACCTCGACCACGCCGCCGCGACCGGGGCCCTGGTCGCCCGCTGGCCCGATCTGCAGGTCTACGTCCACGAGCGCGGCGCCCCGCATCTGATCGACCCCTCCCGCCTCCTGGCCAGTGCCGAGCGCCTCTACGGCGACCAGCTCGAGTACCTCTGGGGGCGGATCCAACCGGTGCCGGAGGCCAACGTGACGGTCCTCTCCGGCGGCGAGACGGTGCGCGGCATGCGGGTCGCCTACACCCCCGGGCACGCCTCCCACCATGTCTCTTACCTCCACGAGGAGACCGGCACCGCCTTCGTCGGCGACGTCGCCGCCTGCCGCCTGCCCGGCGCGGACATCGTGGTCCCGCCCACGCCGCCTCCCGACATCGACGTCGAGCTCTGGGAAGACTCGATCGGCACGGTCGAGGCGTGGGAGCCGACCCGTCTTGCCCTCACCCACTGGGGCCCGATCGACGACCCGGCCGCCCACCTCGCCGAGGCTCGTCGCCGCCTGCGCGAAGAGGCGGAGCTCGCCCACGGGGTGGACGAGGCGACCTACGAGGCCGACCTGCGGAGGCGCATCGCCGCTCAGCTCGAGCCGGCGGTGGCGGAGGAGATGTTCCAGGCCGTCCCGACCGCGTACCAGTGGTCCGGCCTCGACCGTTATTGGCGCAAGAAAGCCGAGCGCGAGGGGTCTTAGGCCAGGTACTTGCGCATCCGCTCGACGGCCTCTTCGATGCGGTCGTCGGGGGTGGTGAGGGAGATGCGGAAGAAGCCCTCGCCGCTGGGCCCGTACATCGAGCCCGGCGAGACGACGACCGCCGCCTCTTCGAGGACGGTCTCGGCAAAGGAGGTCGAGGTGTGGCCCTCGGGGACGGGTGCCCAGACGTAGATCGTGCCCTTCGGGGCGGCGACGTCGACGCCGATTGCGGTGAGGGCGGCGACGACGAGGTCGCGGCGGCGGGTGTAGGTCGCGTTCATCTCGGCGAGCGGCTCGGGCGGGCCCTCCAGGGCGGCGACGCCGGCCAGCTGGATCGCCTCGAAGAGGCCCGAGTCGACGTTCGTCTTCAGCCGCCAGTAGGACTGGATCGCGTCGGGGTTGCCGAGGATGGCGGCGACCCGCCAGCCGGTCATGTTGTAGCCCTTGGAGAGCGAGAAGACCTCGACCCCGACCTCCTTGGCCCCGGGCGTCGCCAGGAAGCTGGGCGCGACGTAGCCGTCGTAGGTCGTCTCCGAGTAGGCGTTGTCGTGGACGACGAGGATCTCGTGCGCGCGGGCGAACTCGACGACCTCGGCGAAGAAGCCGTCGGGGACGATCGCGCCGGTCGGGTTGTTCGGGAAGTTGATGAACATCAGCTTCGCCTTGGCGGCGGCCTCGGCCGAGATCGCGCCGAGGTCCGGTGCGAAGCCCTTCTCCGGCAGCAGCGGAAGCAGCTCGGCGGTGGCCCCATGGAGCAGCGGGCCGCCGGTGTAGACCGGATAGCCGGGATCGGAGGCGAGGGCCACGTCGCCCGGGTCGAGGAAGGCGTTGCAGAGGTTGTAGATGCACTCCTTGGCGCCGATCGCCGGGATCACCTCGTTCGCGGCGTCGATCTCGACCCCGAAGCGGCGGTCGTAGAAGTCGGCGAACGCCTGGCGGAAGTCGTCGCGGCCGCGGTTGGAGGGGTATTGATGCGTGGCGGGGTCTTCGACCGCCCGCTGCATCGCCTCGACGATGTAGGGATAGGTCGGCTGGTCCGGATCGCCGATCCCGAGGCTGATCACGTCGATCCCGGCGGCCCGCTTCTCGCTGATCCGCCGCTCCAGTTCCTGGAACATGTAGGGCGGGATCAGCTGCAGGCGCTTCGATGGTTCGGCGATGGCCATGGCGCGGGAATCTATTGGACGACGGCCCGAGAGCGGGTCCGGTCAGTCCTGCTCGGCGAGTGCGGCGAGCAGCTCCGCCGAGGCCTCGCCCGCGTAGACCGGCTCGGCCCAGCCGTCGAGCCGCACCGCCAGGTCCTCGCCGATCTCGACGGTCAGCTCGCCGCCGTCGAGCTCGACCGTCAACAGGCTGGGGGCGCCGCGCAGGAAGGCGGTGACCGCGGCGCCCGAGGCGCCCGTCCCGGAGGAGAGCGTCTCCCCCACCCCGCGCTCGAAGATCCGGGCGCGGACCTCGGAGCCGTCGACCGCCAGGAAGGAGACGTTGGTGCGATTCGGGAAGAGGGTCGAGCCTTCGATCTCGGGGCCGATCAGCTCGAGGTCGAGATCGGCCAACTCGACGGGATCGACGACGATCGCGCACTGCGGGTTGCCGATCGAGACGTGTTGGAACTCCCACTCGCGCCCCGCCGAGCGCACCGTCCCGCGGCCGTCCGCGCCGCCGGAGGGAAAGTCCTTCGAGGTGGTCGAGGCCTTCCCCATGTCGACCGAGCAGGTCAGCTCGCCGGTGATCGTCGGTCGGATCGGCCCGGCGACGGTCGAGATCGCGAACTCCTCGGCATCGGTCCACCCGTGGCGCCGCAGGTAGAGGATCGCCTCGCGGGCCCCGTTGCCGGAGAGCTCCGCCTCGGAGCCATCGGGGTTGAAGATCCGCAGATCGGCGACGAACTCAGGGTCCGCGCTCGGGGCGAGCAGCAGGATGCCGTCGGCGCCGATCCCGAAGTGCGGGTCGCAGAGCCACTCGATCCTGGTCTCGCTCAGCTCCCAGGGGAGCTCCGCCCGCTCGAGGATCAGATAGTCGTTCCCCAGCGCCTGCCACTTCTCGAATTTCACCGCGCCACCCTAGCCAAGGAGTCGATCCGGGAGGCCACTTCCCGATCGGAGAGGTCGGTGCGGTCGATGACGGTGAGGTCGGGGATTTTGCGCATCCAGGTGAGCTGGCGGCGGGCGTAGTTGCGGGAGCGGCGCTTCATCGTCTCCAGGTCGCCGGCGAGCAGCTCGTTCATGCCGAGCGCCTTGCGGGCCGTCCGGCCGGCGCCGAGGGCGTCGGCGCGCCGCGCCTCCTCCTCCCCGCCGCCGGCGACGATCGCGTCGACCCGCGCGTCGATCCGCTCGTAGAGCTTCGCCCGCTCCATGTCGAGGCCGAAGAGCCGGGTCGGGTGCCGGGTCTCCCCCGACCAGAGCTCCGAGGTCTCGTCGAAGGCGGGTACCTTGCGCAGCGACAGATCCGCCAGCGCCGCCCGCAGATAGAGGCCGGTCCCGCCGACGACGATCGGGGTCCGCCGTTCCGCCAGCGCCCGATCGATCGCCTCGTGAGCGAGCGGCATGTACTCGTGGATCGAGAAGTCCTCGGTGATCGGCACGATCCCGAGCAGCTCGTGCGGCAGCACCTCCCGCTCCGCCGCCGTCGCGGCTCCGGTGAGCACATCCAACCCTTCGTACACCTGCAACGCATCGCAATTGATCGCGACCGGCTTCTCGCCTCGCTCCCGAAGCAGACGAGCCAGCTCGATCGCTGCCCCGGTCTTCCCGACGCCGGTGGCGCCGAATACGGCCAGAACCGTCAAGGGCACCTCCGTGAGGCCCCGAACGGCTTGTACTTTTTCGTTGCCAGAACTTCGGACGGCCGCGGCGACTTCACCGAAAAAGTTGAGAGAGGGGCCTCACGGAGGTGCCCGACAACGTCTGGGAAGTCGCAGCTTCGATCTCCACCTCGACAAACTCGCCCGGCGCCGCGGCCCCTTCGAAGTTCACAGCCTTCCCATGCCTGGTCCGCCCCCGCAATCTGGTCGGATCGGTCCGGCTCGGCCCCTCGACCAGCACCTCCATCGTCCGCCCGACGAACCTCTGTGCCCGCTCGGCCGCCCGCCGCTGGACGACCTCGACCAGCCGTTCCATCCGCTCGACCTTGACCGGATGCGGCAGTTGCCCGTCCATCGTCGCCGCCTCGGTTTCGCGGCGGGGGCTGAAGATGAAGGTGAAGGCGCCGTCGTAGCCGACCTCCTCGGCGACCGCGAGCGTCGCGGCGAAATCCGCCTCGGTCTCCCCCGGGAAGCCGACGATGATGTCGGTGGTGATCGCGCAGTCGGGGACGTGCTCGCGGATCAGTGCGACGCGGTCCATGTAGCGGGAGCGGTCGTAGGTCCGCCTCATCCGCTTCAGCACGGCGCTCGAGCCCGACTGCAGCGGCAGGTGGATCTGCTCGCAGAGCGCCGGCAGCTCAGCGTGGGCGCGGATCACGTCCTCCTTCATGTCCTTCGGGTGCGGGCTGGTGTAGCGGATGCGCTCGATCCCGGGGACCGCGTCGACGCGGGCAAGCAGCTCGGCGAAGCCGATACGGCTCTCGCGCGGCAGGTCGCGGCCGTAGCTGTTCACGTTCTGGCCGAGCAGCGTCACCTCGCGCACCCCGTCGGCGGCCAACACCTCCGCCTCGGCGACGAGCTCCATCGGGTCACGGCTCACCTCGCGGCCGCGGGTCGAGGGGACGATGCAATAGGAGCAGACGCAGTTGCAGCCCTGCGAGATCTGCAGCCAGCCCTGGAACTCGCGCTCACGGCGGGCGGGCAGGTGACCGGAGAAATCCTCGAACTCGAAGTAGCCCTGGGCGGTCAGCGAGTCCGAGTTGAGGAACTCGGCCAGCTTGTGGATCTGTCCCGGCCCGAAGGCGACGTCGACGAACGGGAAGCGCTCGAACACCTCCTCCTTCACCGACTGGGCCCAGCAACCGCCGACCCCGACCGTGCGGCCCGGGTCTTCGCTCTTCAGCCGCTTCGCCTCGCCGAGGTGGGCGATGAAGCGGCTGTCGGCCGACTCGCGGATCGAGCAGGTGTTGAAGAGGATCAGATCCGCTTCCGAGCGCTCGCCCGCCTCCTCGTAGCCGAGCGAGGTCAGCATCCCCCGCATCCGCTCGGAGTCGTGCACGTTCATCTGACACCCGAAGGTGGTGACGTGGAAGCGCTTCACGCGCTCAGGGTACCGAGAGAGCCGTCGCCCCTCCTGGGGCTTCCTATTCGCCTTCGGTGATGTCCTGCGCGACGTAGGAGGCGACGTTTTCGATTTCTTCTTCGGAGAGGACGCCTTCGAAGGGAGGCATCCCGCCGCCGCCGTGGGTGACCTGCTGGATCGCCCCTTCTTCGGACTGGGCCAGCGGCATCGTCCTCAGATCGGGCCCACCGGCACCGCCGTGGCCGGTGGCGCCATGGCAGGTCGCGCAGTTTTCGGAGAAGACGACGGCGCCCATTTCGGGGTTGCCGCCGCCGCTCGCGGTTTCACCTTCGGCCGATTCACCTTCCGTCCCTTCGGCTTCGGTCGATTCGCCGCCGCCGCCGGCGGCTTCGGCGGCTTCTTTTTCGGCTTCTTCGAACGGGCCGCTCGTATCGTCTTTTTGAATTTCTTCGCTCGCCTTCGAGTACTCGGCGTCGTGCTCCTTCGACTCGTCCTTGCCGTGGAGGACGGCGAAGGTGCCGGTGGCGACCGCGAAAGCTGCGAACCAGACGATGATCAGGGGCATCAATTTGCCGGGAAAGTCATCCCTTTTCAGCCCGACGAAACTGACGACAAGGGCCGAGACGACGAGGACGCCGCCGCAGATGTAGAAGAGCGTTTCGTGCATCGGGGCGGCCGAATCCTATTGGTGCGCGTGACCCCGTGCGTGCAGACCGAGGACGGCCCAGGTCAGGCGGCCTGGGCCTCGACGATCGGCGAATCGGCCTCGGGTGCCGCATCGCCCGGCGTGCTGCCGATTCCGAGCGCCGTGCGCACCTTGGTTTCGATCTCCAGGGCGAGCTCCGGGTTGTCCGTGAGGAACTGTTTCGCGTTGTTGCGACCCTGCCCCAGGCGGGTCTCCCCGTAGGAGAAGAAGGAGCCTGATTTCTGGACCAGATCCTGTTCGATGCCGAAGTCCAGCAGGCCACCCTCGCGGGAGATCCCGACGCCGTACTCGATGTCGAACTCGGCCTGGCGGAACGGGGCCGCCACCTTGTTCTTGACCACTTTCACCCGCACCCGGTTGCCGACCGCCTCGGTCCCTTCCTTGAGGGTCTCGATGCGACGGATGTCGAGCCGCTGGGACGAGTAGAACTTCAGCGCCCTGCCGCCCGGCTGGGTCTCCGGCGAGCCGAACTGGACGCCGACTTTTTCGCGGATCTGGTTGGTGAACAGGCAGACGGTCTTGGTCCGGTTGAGGCTGCCGGCGAGTTTGCGCAGCGCCTGCGACATCAGCCGTGCCTGCAGGCCGACGGTGGTGTCGCCGATCTGCCCGTCGAGCTCGGCTTTCGGGGTCAGTGCGGCGACCGAGTCGATCGCGATCACGTCGACCGCGGCGGAGGCGATCAGCCGGTCGGCGATCTGCAGCGCCTGCTCGCCGTAGTCCGGCTGGGAGACGAGCAGCTCATCGGTGTCGACGCCGATCGCCCGCGAGTAGACGGGGTCGATCGCATGCTCGGTGTCGATGAAGGCGCAGACGCCGCCGCGGGCCTGCGCCTCGGCGATGATGTGGTTGACCAGCGTCGTCTTCCCCGAGGACTCCGGGCCGAAGATCTCGACGATCCGCCCGCGCGGCACGCCGCCGATCCCCAGCGCCAGGTCGAGTGCCAGCGAGCCGGTCGGGATCGCGTCGACCTTGACCGTCCCTTTCTCGCCGAGGCGCATGAGGGCGCCTTCGCCGAACTCCTTCTTGATCCCGGTGACGGCTGCCTCGAGCGCTGCATCCTTCGCTTTGGCTTCCCTCGCCGAGGCGTCCTTCAAGTTCACGGTTTTCTCCGCCATCTCAGATCATCACCTCACTGCTGCCTCAGGACAGCTCGACTTGGGCCAGCGGGGTGTATCGCGAGCCCCCTGGCTGGAGTTCAGAACGGTAGAGCGTCATGCGGACGCCAAGAAAGGGCTCTTTGAGACCCCCGGGAAGGTCCCCGGGCCGCCTCACGACGGCGGCCGGACGGCGCGATCCACGCCCCTCGGCGCGGACCCTGGCGACCGTCACATGGGGCCAGAAGTCGCGCTTCTCGGCCCGGTACAGCCCCGCCGTGACGAGCCGCTCGACCAGGCCCTGCCGCAGGTCCGTGGTGGCCGGCGAGGGCGCCGGCAGGGCGAAGAGCGACGCCCGTCGCCCGCGTGGCAGCGGGATCGGGTCCTCGAGCTTCAACAGCGGCGCCGGCGCCCCGCTGCGCCGCACCACGCCGGCGATCTCCTCGACCTCGCCGGCCTCGCGCCCGCCGAGGAAGACCAGCGTCAGATGCAGGGACTCGGGCCGCACCGCCCGCAGCGCCGGATCGACCAGCTCGGCCCTCCCCCACGTCGCCAGCCCCCCGCGCACCCGCCCGGGCAGCTCCAGGGCGACGAACAGCCGCTGCCGCCCCTTCTTCTCCCTCCGGCCTTCCATACGGCCAAGCTAGGGAGCAGATGCGCGCGGCTCAACACCGCTTTGTGACTTTTACGTGCCGAGCAGGTCCCGCAACAGGTGCATCGCGACCAGCGCCGAGCGTTCGCGGATGTCATGGCGATCGCCGGGGATCACCGGATCGCGGGCGATCACGGTCCCATCGGCGAGCCGCGCGTCGAAGCAGACGTAGCCGACCGGCTTCTCCTCGGTCCCTCCCCCCGGACCGGCGATGCCGGTGATCGAGACCGCCACATCGGCCTCGAAGCGCTCCAGCGCCCCCTTGGCCATCGCCTCGGCGACCTCGGGCGAGACCGCCCCGTGTTTATCCAACAACTCCTTCGGCACGCCCAGCAGCTCTTCTTTGGCCTCGTAGGAGTAGGCGACGACGCTTCCCGCCAGGTACTCCGAGGCGCCCGGCACGTTGGTGATCCGCGCCGCCAGCAGGCCGCCGCTGCATGACTCGGCCAGGCCCAGGCGGCGCCCCTGCAGCAGCTTCGCCACCTGTTCGTCGACCGTCTCCCCGTCGAGGCTGAAGGTCTCCCGCTCGTGCCGGCGCGCCAGCCCGTCGCGGACCGCCATCGCCACCGCCTCGGTCTCCTCCCGCCAGCGCACGTCGATCTCGATCTCGCCCCGCCGCAGGCAGGTGGTGATCTCGACCGCGTCGACGTCGACCCCGTCGTCCTGCTCGATCTCGCGCAGGCTCTTGGCGATTTCCGACTCGGGCACGCCGAACATCCGCATCGTCAGCCCGTGGAGCGGCGTGGCGCGCCCCAGGATGGCCCGCACCGGCCCGGTCGCCAGCGCCCGCGGCCACATCGGCTGCAGCTCGCGCGGCGGCCCCGGCAGGACGATCACCACCCG
This sequence comes from Solirubrobacterales bacterium, assembly GCA_035500835.1. Classification (GTDB taxonomy): domain Bacteria; phylum Actinomycetota; class Thermoleophilia; order Solirubrobacterales; family 70-9; genus VAYN01. The sequence continues at coordinate 70,478 of DATJWW010000016.1, forward strand.
CTCCCCGGCCGGCACGACCAGCCCCGGCGCCGTCCCCACCGGGTCGAGCGCCTCGGCCCCCTCGGGCACCATCGCCTGCTTGCGGTTCGCCTCCAGGATCGCCGCTTCGTCGAAGTTCCAGCCGCGCCGCGCCGCGAAGCGGCGCAGGATCACCGCGATCTTCTCCAGCATCTCCTCGTCGAGCTGCAGGGGTCGGCCGGCGAAGCGCGCGACGATCTCCCCGGTCAGGTCGTCCGCGGTCGGTCCCAGGCCGCCGCTGGTGACGATCAGATCCATCCCCTCGGCGGCGAGGAAGCGCAGCGCGTGCTCAAGGTCGTCGGGGCGGTCGGCGACGACGATGATGTGGGCGACCTCGACCCCCAGCTCGGCCAGCCGTTCGCTCACCCAGGGGCCGTTGGCGTCGTTGATCCGCCCGGTGATCACCTCGGTCCCGGTGACCACGATCCCAGCGCGTACGACCTTCGATCCCACCATCGGCGGGACGAAACTACCGGACGGCGGCGGTCAGGAAAGCTCGTCGTCGGCGTCGGCGGCGACCGCAGCGGTGGGCGCGCCGCCCGCGCCTCCGCCGGGACCGCCGATCACCCGCGCCAGATCGGCCTGCGTGATCAGCACCTGGCGCGGTTTGGAGCCCTCGTAGCCGGAGATCACACCGCGCCGCTCGAGCATGTCGACAAGCCGTCCCGCCCGCGTGTAGCCGACCCGCAGGCGGCGCTGGATCATCGACACCGAGGCCGTTTCCGTCTGCACGACGAGGCGGATCGCCTCGTCCAGCAGGTCGTCGGAGTCGGGATCGAAGTCGTCTTCCCCGCGCCCGTCGTCGGTGGCCTCTTCCGGCGTCTCGAGCAGCTCCTCCTCGAATTCCGGCTCACCCTGCCTCGCCCAGTGGGCGGTGATGTCGGCGATCTCGTCCTCGGTGATGAAGGCGCCCTGGACGCGCTGCAGCTTCGAGGTGCCGGCGCCGCGGAAGAGCATGTCGCCCTGGCCGAGCAGGGACTCGGCGCCACCTTGGTCGAGGATCACGCGCGAGTCGGTCTGGGAGGACACCGCGAAGGCGATCCGCGAGGGGATGTTCACCTTGATCGTGCCGGTGATGATGTCGGTCGAGGGGCGCTGCGTCGCCAGCACCAGGTGGATGCCGGTGGCGCGCGACTTCTGCGCGAGCCGGATGATCGCGTCCTCGACTTCGGCCGGGGCGACCATCATCAGGTCCGCGAGCTCGTCGATCACGCAGAGGATGTGCGGCAGCGGCGCCTCCCCCTGCTTGCGGCGGACCCGGTTCAGCTCCTCGAGGTTGCGGGCGCGGGCCTGGGACATGACCCCGTAGCGCGTCTCCATCTCGACGATCAGGTTGGCGAGCACGTTGGCGGCGAGCCGCGGCGAGGTCACCACCGGGGTCAGCAGATGCGGGACATGCTCGTAGTGGTTGAGCTCGACCTGCTTCGGGTCGACCAGCACCAGGCGCACCTCGTTCGGCGAGGCCGACATCAGGATCGAGGAGAGCATCGCGTTGACGCAGGCGCTCTTGCCCGAGCCGGTGGTGCCGGCGACGAGCACATGCGGCATCTTCGCGATGTCGGTCCAGACCGCGTTGCCGTCGATCCCCTTGCCGAGCCAGGCGACCAGCGGCGAGGCCTTCTGCGGTCGCCCCGCGTAGATGTCGCCGAGGCGGACCATACGGCGCTTCGCGTTCGGCACCTCGACGCCGACCGCCTGCTTGCCGGGGATCGGCGCCAGGATGCGGATGTCGGTCGAGGCGAGCGCGTAGGCGAGGTCGTTGGCGAGCTCGGTGACTTTCTTGACTTTGATGCCGGGGGCGAGGCGCAGTTCGTAGAGCGACACGTGTGGGCCGCTGACGACGCCGACGATCTTCGCCTCGACCCCGAAGTGGCCGAGCGCCTCGATCAGCTTGCGCCCGGTCGCTTCCTGGTCGCGCGGGTCGGGCCCTTTGTCGCCTTTGCCGCGCTCGAGCAGCTTCGAGGACGGCACCTTGTAGTCGATCTCCTCGGAGGTGGTGACCCCACGGAGGTTGCCTTGGGGAGTGGTGGCGGGTGGGACCGGCTCATCCGGCTCCGGGAGAACCTCCTGCACCGGCTCGGGGTCCACCGGGTCGGGCTCGAGATCCGGCTCGGGGTCGGCGGGGCCCTCGTCCGCGAAGTCCACCTGGGTGTCGGCGTCGAAGACCCCCGGGGCGAAGATGCCGTCGTCCTCGGGCTCCTCGGCCAGGGCCACGGTCGGCTCGAAGTCGTCGTCGTCCTCGGGGTAGTCCTTCATCACGTCGGTCGCCGCCGCCCTGGTCTCGGCGGTGCGCTCGTCGCGTCGTTGACGCCACTGGTCCTGGCCGCGCTGCATCGTCCGGGCGGTCGCTTCGCCGCCCTTCACGCCGCCGAAGAAAAGAGTCTTCAGGCCCTTGCCGATCCCCCGGGCCAGCGACGACACCGAGGTCCCGGTGAGGAGCATCCCGCCCGCGACCAGCATCAGCAGGGTGAAGATCCGCGCCCCGACCGAGCCGAACAGGTAGACGAGCCCGGTTTCGATCCCGTAGCCGACCTTGCCGCCTTCCCAGCCGAGGAAAAGGACGAAGAGCAGGTAGATCCCCGCCGCGACGAGGAAGAGGCCGATCAGGTCGAGATGGCGCTGCTCGAGCCCCTCGAAAAGGCGGAATTCACGGCGCGGCCTGGCGGCTTTGCCGCGTTTGGCGCCGGCTTTGGGTTTACGGGCAGGGGAGCGCTTCTGTCGAACGAACACGGGTCCCGATTCGACGTCGGCCTCCCATCCCCTGTCGGCGCACCCGTCCGGGCCCGGATACCGCTCTAAATTCGGCATAAAAGGACCGCTCAGCAGGGCGAATCGCGTTTAACATCGCTGCATGCTCAGCGCCGATCCCGAGGTTCAGCAGGGCGGTCGTGTCCTCGTCGTCGAGGACGACGCCGATATCGCCGACGTCCTGCGCCGCTCGCTGCGCAACGAGGGCTACGAGGTGCGGACCTCCGCCGACGGCGTCGAAGCGCTCGACATGGCGGTCGGCTTCGTCCCCGACCTGGTCGTGCTCGACCTCGGCCTGCCCGGCCTCGACGGGATCGAGGTCTGCCGGCGCCTGCGCCTGGAGGGCGACGTGCCGATCCTGATGCTGACCGCCCGTGCCGAGACCGAGGACCGGGTCACCGGCCTCGACAGCGGCGCCGACGACTACCTGGTCAAGCCGTTCGAGCGCAAGGAGCTGCTCGCCCGCATCCGCGCCCTGCTGCGGCGCCGCCCGCCGCGCGGCACCGCCTCGCTCGAGGTCGGCGACCTGCAGCTGAACCCCGACACCCGTGAGGTCCATCGCGGCGACCGCGAAATCGAGCTGACCAACCGCGAGTTCGAGCTGCTCGAGTTCCTGATGCGCAACGAGCGCCTCGTGGTCTCCCGCGAGCGCCTGCTCGACGAAGTCTGGGGCTACGACCCGATGGCGGCGACCAACACGATCGACGTCTTCATCTCCAACCTGCGACGCAAGCTCGAGGCGGGCGGGGAGCCGCGCCTCCTCCACACCAAACGCGGCGCGGGGTACGTCCTCAAAGACTGATGGTCGCGACCGCCCGCAGCAACACCGCGGCCTGGCTGCGGCGTCTGGTGCATCCTCGAGCCTGGCCGGTGCGCTGGCGGATCGCCGCGGTCTCCTCCGGGCTGACGCTGGCGATCCTGCTGGTCTTCGGCGCGGTGATCGGCCAGATCGCCACCACCCGCATCCGCGACGACTTCAACAACGAGGTCCACAACGCGGTCGAAATCCTCCAGCAGGAAATCAGGGTTGTCTACCCGCTGGTCGGGCCGATCCACGAGGAAGGCCCCGACCTGGGCCCATATGTGCTGCCCGACGACGCCGGCGCCCGGGTGTTCGACCGCGCCGGACGGGTGATCGCCTTCACCGAAACCGAAAACACCGAAAGGCTGGGCCGGCCGAAGCTCGGCATCACCGAAGAAAACGGGCTGCGGATCGAGACGGCCCTGCTCGTCGAACAGGGAGTCCACACCGGCTACGTCCAGTACGGGCGGAGCACCGAGCACGTCGATGACACGATCGACCGCATCTGGCTGCTGATCGCGGCGGGGATCCTCGGTGGCACGCTGTTCGCCAGCCTCGCCGGGGTGGCGATCGCGAGCCGCGCGATGCGCCCGATCGCGGCGCTGACCGCGACCGCCAAGGAGATCTCGGAAACGCGCGACCCCTCCCGTCACATGCCCGATCCGCCGGTCGAAGACGAGGTCGGCGAGCTCGCCGAAACGCTCGAGCAGATGTTGCGCTCGCTGGACGCGGCTCGCTCGGAGCGCGAGCAGGCGATGCAGCAGCAGCGCGAGTTCGTCGCCGACGCCTCGCACGAGTTGCGCACGCCGCTGACCAGCGTGCTTGCCAACCTGGAGCTCCTGCAGGCCTCGCTCGGTGGCGCCGACCAGGCCGAAGACCGCGAGGTCGTCGACTCCGCCCTGCGCTCCTCGCGGCGGATGAGCCGCCTCGTCTCCGACCTGCTGCTGCTCGCCCGCGCCGACGCCGGCCGGCTCGCCCCCCACCGCCGCTGCGATCTCGCCGAAATCGCCGGCGATGCGGCCGCCGAGGCGGCGCCGCTGATGGGTGAGCGTCACTTCGTGATCGACAACGACAGGCCGCTGCAGGTCGATGGCAGCCCCGACGAGCTCCACCGCATGATCCTCAACCTGCTCGACAACGCCGCCCGCCACACCCCCGACCGGGCGACGATCGAACTGAGGCTCTCGCGCCAGGGCGACGACGCCGTGGTCGAGGTCGCCGACGACGGACCCGGCATCCCGAGCGCGATGCGTACCCAGATCTTCGACCGCTTCGTCCGCGGCGAAGGGCCCGCCGACACTGCCCGCGGCACCGGCACCGGGCTCGGCCTGGCGATCGTCCGCGCCGTCGCCGGCTCCCACGGCGGCAGCGTGGAGGCGACCGAGTCGGCGTCCGGAGGCGCCCTCTTCCGCGCCCGCATCCCGATCGCCGAGGCCGATCGCAGCGGATCGAAACATTCAAGTTCGATCTTTTAGGGACGCTTTAGAAGCCGTCCCTAGATTCCCGCGTGGACGAGACACTAGCCCGCCGGGATTCTCCCCAGACACTGTCCCGGCGGGCTTTTTTCTTGCCCTGGGGCGGCGTGGGGGCGCCTCGCGGTGTCCTCGGTCATTCGGTTCGGGTCACGCACGGGAGTGCGCTCCCCTCACCTCATTTCCCTGCGTCCTTGCGAGGCTGGCCCACGCCGCCCCAGGGGGCGGGGCGATTGGCGCTTCAGACCTGGATCACTACCGGCAGGACCATCGGCCGGCGGCGCAGGCGCTGCCAGACGAACTTGCCGATCGCGTCGTGGAGGTCCTCCTGGATCAGATCGGCCTCGCGCGTGCCCGCCTCGGCGGCGTCTTCGAGCGCATCTTCGACCATGTCCTTGAGGTCTTCGAGCAGCTTGTCCTCGCCCTCGACGAAGGCGACGCCGCGCAAGATCACCTCCGGATCGGCGACCACATGGCCGTCGTCGGCGTCGACGGTGGCGACGACGATGAAGATGCCGTCGGCGGAGATGTCGCGGCGATCGCGCAGGGCGGCGTCGTCGGGATCGCCGATGTTCACCCCGTCGACGTACATCTTGCCGACGTGCAGATCCTCGCCGAAGCGGGCACCGTCCGCGTCGATCTCCAGCGGCAGCCCGTTGCGGCCCTTGAAGATGTTCTCGGCCGCGACCCCGACCGATTCGGCCAGGTCGGCGTGCAGGCGGATCCGCTGGTGGTCGCCATGGACCGGCATCACGTAGCGGGGCTTGGTCAGGTTCAGCATCAGCTTCAGCTCCTCGCGGGAACCGTGGCCGGAGGCGTGGATCGGCGCGTCTTTGGCGGTGATCACGGTCGCCCCGATCTCGTAGATGCGGTCGATCGTCTCGTTCACGGCGCGCTCGTTGCCCGGCACCGGGGTGGCCGAGAAGACGACCGTGTCGCCGGCGTGCAGCTGCACGTCGCGGTGGTCGTTGTTGGCCATCCGGCGCAGCGCCGAGAGCGGCTCGCCCTGGCTGCCGGTGGAGACGACGACGACCTTCTCGTCGGGGAAGTCCTCGATCTCGCGCGGCTGGATGAAGACGCCCTGCGGCGCCCGCGTCATCCCCAGGTTGGAGGCGATGTTGAAGTTCTTGCGCATCGAGCGACCGACCAGCGCGACCTTGCGGTCGAGCGCGACGGCGGCGTCGATCACCTGCTGGACGCGGTGGATGTTGGAGGCGAAGGAGGTGACGATGATCCGCCCCTCGCACTGCGAGAACCGCTGCAACAGCCCCGGGCCGACGCTCGACTCCGACGGCGCCACACCCGGGCGGTCGGCGTTGGTCGAGTCGCCGCAGAGCAGCAGCAGGCCGTCGCGGCCGATCTCCGCCAGGCGGGAGATGTCGGCGGGCCGCCCGTCGACCGGGGTCTGGTCGAACTTGTAGTCGCCGGTCATCAGCATCGAGCCGAGCTCGGTGGTGATCAGGACACCGCGCATGTCGGGGATCGAGTGGGTCAGGTGGACCAGCTCGATCTCGAACGGCCCGCGCCGGACCTTCTCCCCGGCCGGCAGCTCCTCGAGCGGCGCCTTGTCGCCGAGCTTGTGCTCGTCGAGCTTGGAGCGGACCATGCCGATCGTCAGCAGGCCCCCGTAGATGACCGGCGGGATGCCGATCTCGCGCAGCACATAGGGCAGCGCGCCGACGTGGTCCTCGTGGCCGTGGGTGAGGACGATCGCCTCGATGTCTCCGGCGCGCTCGCGCAGGTAGGAGAAGTCGGGCAGGACGAGGTCGATGCCGTGCATCTCCGCCGTCGGGAACATCAATCCGGTGTCGACGATCACGATGCGGCCGTCGTATTCGACCACCGTCATGTTCTTGCCGATCTCGCCGAGGCCGCCGAGTGGCAGCACTCGAAGTGTCTTACTGGGCACTCTCGTAACTCTTTTCTCTTTCGAAGTTGTCTAGCCGGCGGCGACGGAGAGCCCGATGCCCTCCAGCGCCGTCCGTACCGCCGCCCGCTGTCCGGGGTCGGCGGAGACCAGCGGCAGACGCAGCCGGTCGGGGGCGAGGCCGAGCATCTCGAGCGCGGCCTTCAGCGGGATCGGGTTGGTCGTCACCGAGAGACCCTCGTACAGGGGGGTCAGCTCGGCGTCGATCTCCCGCGCCCGCTCCAAGTCGTCTTCCTGCGCGGCGTCCCACATCGCGCGCATCTGGTCGCCCGCCACGTGCGAGGCGACCGAGATCACGCCGGCGCCGCCGAACTCCAGCACCCGCAGGTAGGTGTTGTCGTTGCCGGCGAGGATCGCGAGGCCCTCGATCGGCCCGAGCTCGTCATCGTTGGCCTGCTTGACGGCGACGATGTTGTCGACCTGGGCAAGCTCGCCGAGCAGCTGTGGATCAGCGTTGACGATCACCCGCGACGGGATGTTGTACATCACCATCGGCAGGTCGGGGACGGCCGCGGCGACCGTTTCGAAGTGGGCGCGGATCCCGGCCGGGTTGGGCTTGTTGTAGTAGGGCACCACGACCAGCGAGGCGTCGGCGCCGGCGGCGGCGGCCATCTTGGTCAGTTCGCAGGAGTGGCGGGTGTCGTTGGTGCCGGTCCCGCAGACGAGGTAGGCGTCGTCGCCGACCTCCCTGCGGATCGCCTCGAAGAGCTCGATCGTCTCGCCGTCGGTGAGCGTCGGGCACTCGCCGGTGCTGCCACCGACCACCAGCCCGTGTGAGCCGTGCTCGAGCAGATGCGCGGCGAGGCGCCGCGCGGCGTCGGTGTCGACCGCGCCGGACTCGTCGAACGGCGTCGCGATCGCCGTCAGGACTCCACGTAGCTCCTTCATCGCCATCAGGGTACTCGTCCGGCGGGGTGGATCGGGTCTCCGCCGTCGATCACGGGTACGTGCCGCTCATGCAGACGTAGTAGCCGACCCCTGCCGGGCCGGCGCCCTTCGGCTCGACCGAGCGCAGGTCCGGCAGCGCGAAGTTGGTCACCCCGTTGCCGCCGAAGTCGACCCCGAACAGGCTGAAGAGGGCGGAGGTCGAGTTGTTCAGCGTGATCAGCGAGCCGTCGGCGAGGTGCAGGTTGGAGGGGATGAGCCCGCCCGCGTACAGCACGATCTCCCCCAGGTAGCAGCTCGCCAGCGCGGTTCCTTCGTGGTTGATGACGTTTGCCAGGCTCCCGAAGGAACTGGCGGAGACGTAGGAGGAAGGCGGCGCGTTGCCGAGGAGGCTCGAGTTCGCCGCGGTCCCGCTCTTGGCCAGATAACGCGCGTCGCCTTCCGTCTTGTCGTAGTAGCGCCCGTCGGATTCGGTCTTGCTGTAGTACCGCCCGTCGCTTTCGGATTTGTCGTAGAAGTTCGAGGTGTCGACCGTGCCGGTCGCGCCGGTGTCTCCCTTCTGCCCCTTCTGACCTTCCTGTCCCTTGGGTCCTTCCGGCCCCATGGGGCCTTCCTCGCCCTTCTGCCCTTCCGGGCCCTGAGGCCCGGTCTCACCCTGTGACCCTGACTTCCCTTCTGGCCCGGCCTGTCCCTGCGGCCCCTCGACGTTCCAGGTGACCGGACGCTCGCCGGGCTTGCATCTCGGCCCCGTCAGGATCCGCAGGTCGCCGTTTTTCTTGTCGTAACAGGCGGCGACCGTCGAAGACCCCGCCTGGCTCCCGTCGACCGCGTAGGCACTGCCGCCCAAGGCGAGGAACAGCGCCAGGTAGGCGACCACGGTGGCGTGTCTCGGCTTTCGAATCCAACGCTTCATCCACGCACCCTCACGATCTCGGGACAGTAATCTCGCCAGGCATCCGAGCGCAAGAGACCTAAAGTAAATTCTCGAGGCCGACCGTGAAGCGGTCGGGCAGCTCGCCCACCTTGCGCACGGCGAGGAGGACGCCGGGCATGAACGACCAGCGGTCGATCGAGTCGTGGCGGATCGAGAGGGTCTGGCCGAGGCCGCCGAAGATCACTTCCTGGTGGGCGACCAGGCCGGGCAGGCGCACCGAGTGGACCGGGCGCCGCACGTGGCCGCCGGCGGCGTCGATCAGGTCCGCGGTGCGGGCTGCGGTCCCCGACGGGGCGTCGAGCTTCTTGTCGTGGTGCAGCTCGATGATCTCGGCGTCGGGCATGTGCGGGGCGATCGTCTGCGACACCACCATCATCAGCACGGCGCCGATCGCGAAGTTGGGCGCGACGAAGCAGTTCGCCGTCGATGCCTCGGCGGCGGTTCGCGCCGCGTCGAGGTCGAAGCCGGTGGTGCCGACGACGACGTGGACCCCGGCCGCCAGGCACTCCTCGACGTTGGCGAGCGCCGTGTCGGGGACGCTGAAGTCGACGACGACCTCGGCCTCGCCGAGGACGTCGGCCAGCGCGACCTCGAGGCTCGGATCGGCCCGCCCGGTCAGCTTCAGGTCGTCGGCCGATTCGACCGCGTTGCAGACGGTCGCGCCCATCCGCCCGGCGGCGCCGGAGACGGCGACCCTGGTCATGCCGCTACCAGGGCCTCCGAGACCGGCGCCAGCGCGGCGCGGAAGCGGTCTTCATCGGTGCCGACGCAGGCCGCCGAGAGCCGGTCGGCGGCGTAGAGCCCGGCCGCCAGCTCGGTCAGGTGGTCGACCTCGACCGCGTCGACCTTGGCGAGCATCTCGTCGAGGCTTTCGATCGGCTGGCCGAAGAGGACGGAGCGGGAGATCCGCGTCATCCGCGCCGCGGTCGACTCCGAGGAGAGGACGAGGCGTCCCTTGACGCTCTCCTTGGCCCTGTCGAGCTCCTCCTGGGAGACGGGCTCGGAGCGCAGGCGCGCCAGCTCGGCGCCGATGATCGAGCAGGCCTCCTCGACGTTGTCCTCGCGGGTGCCGACGTAGGTGGCGACCAGACCGGTGTCGGTGAACTGCTCGTTGTAGGAGCCGACCGAGTAGGCCAGGCCACGCTTCTCGCGCACCTCGCGGAAGAGCCGCGAGGAGGTCGAGCCGCCGAAGATCGCGTCGAGGACGGCCAGCGGGAAGCGCCGCTCGTCGTCGCGGTCGATGCCGGGCGCCCCGAAGCAGATGTGGTACTGCTCGGTCTCCTTGCAGAGGAAGCTGAGCCGCGGCGGCTCGGTGAGCGCCGTCTTCGGTGCCGGGCTGGCGCCTTCGCCCGGCGGGTGGAGGAGCTTCTCGGCGAGCGCCACGATCGCCTCGTGGTCGAGGTGCCCGGCGGCGCCGACGACGATCTCCGAGCCGGTGTAGCGGGCATGGTGGTAGCTCTCGATGTCCGGGATCGGGATGTTGGCGATCACGTCGGCCTCGCCGAGCACGCGGCGCCCGAGCGGATGCGAGCCGAAGACGGCCTCGGCGAGGACGTCGTGGACGCGGTCCTGCGGCTCGTCGTCGTACATCGCGATCTCCTCGATCACGACCTGGCGCTCGGAGTCGATTTCCGGGTAGGTCGGCGCCAGCATCATCTCGGCGAGCAGGTCGAAGACCTCCTCGGTGTGCTCGTCGAGGAAGCGGGCGTGCAGGTGGGTCGTCTCCTTGCCGGTCGCCGCGTTGACCGAGGCACCGAGGCCGTCGAAGCGCTCGGAGATCTCGATCGCCGAGTAGCGCGCCGTGCCCTTGAACAGGAGGTGCTCGAGGAAGTGCGAGACCCCGGCCTGCGCCGGGGTCTCGTTACGCGATCCGGTCCTCACCCAGAGACCGAGGGCGACCGAGCGCACCGAGGGGACCTCCTCGGTGACGACCCGGATCCCCGAGCCCAGGGTGGTGACGCGAGCGTCGCTCAATTGCGGCGCTCGCGTTCGCGACCGCGGCCGCCGCGGTCACGATCACGCCCGCGTCCACGATCGCGATCACCACCGCCGTTGCGGCGACCGCCGTCGCCCGAGCCGACCGCGGCCAGCTCCTCGGGCGATTTGCCGGCCACCGACGGGTCGTCGGAGAGGCGCAGGCCGATCCGGCCACGCTCCTTGTCGACCTCGACCACGGTGACGTCGATCAGGTCGCCGCTGGAGAGCACGTCGTCGACCGAGTCCACCCTCTCCCCCGGCTTCACGTTGGAGATGTGGAGCAGGCCGTCGGTGCCCTTGACCAGCTCGACGAAGGCGCCGAAGGTCGTCGTCTTGACGACTTTTGCCTGCGGGTAGTGGTCGCCGATCTCGGCCTCCTTGGTCATCGCCGTGATCCGTTGGACCACGCCGTCGACCAGTTCGCCGGTCGGTGCGTAGACCCGCACCGTGCCGTCGTCCTCGACGTCGATCTCGGCTTCGAACTCCTCGCAGAGCCCGCGGATCGTTTCGCCGCCTTTGCCGATCACGGCGCCGATCTTCTCCGGGTCGATCTTGATCGACTCGATCGCCGGGGCATGCGGGGAGAGCTTCTCCCGCGGGCCGTCGATCGATTCGGCCATCTTGCCGAGGATGAACTGGCGGCCCTTGTGGGCCTGGTCCAGGGCATCGCGCAGGATGTCGAAGGTGACGCCGGTGATCTTGATGTCCATCTGCAGGGCGGTGATCCCGTCCGCGGTGCCGGCGACCTTGAAGTCCATGTCGCCGAGGTGGTCCTCGACGCCGGCGATGTCGGTGAGGACGATGTAGTCGTCGCCCTCCTTGATCAGGCCCATGGCGACGCCGGCGACCGGTGCGGTGACCGGGACGCCCGCGGCCTGGAGGGCCATCGAGGAGGCACAGACCGAGCCCATCGAGGAGGACCCGTTGGACTCGAGCGTCTCGGAGACGACCCGGATCACGTACGGGAAGGCCTCTTCGTCAGGGATCGTCGCCGCCAGGGCCCGCTCGGCGAGCGCGCCGTGGCCGATGTCACGCCGCTTCGGGCCGCGCATGAAGCCCGCCTCCCCGACCGAGTAGGGCGGAAAGTTGTAGTGGTGCCAGAAGCGTTTCGTGGTGACCAGCCCGAGGGTGTCGATCCGCATGTCCATCCGCGTCGTCCCGAGGGCGACGTTGGAGAGGATCTGCGTCTCGCCGCGGGTGAAGAGGGCCGAGCCGTGGACGCGCGGGGCGATGTCGACCTCGGTCTCGATCGGCCGGATCTCGTCCTGGGCGCGGCCGTCGGGGCGCTTCTTGTCGACGGCGATCGCCTTGCGGATCGTTTCCTTCTCGATCGCGTCGAAGGCGGAGCCGACCTCGGCCTTGCGGGCCGCGAGGGCGTCGTCGTCGCTGCCCTCGGGGGCGTACTTGGCGACGACGGCGGCCTTGACCTCGTCGATCGCCTCGTAGCGCTCGAGCTTGCCCTCGGTCGCGATCGCGTCGACCAGGGCCTGGCCGTGCGAGGCGCGGATCTCGTCGAGGAGGGTCGCGTCGAGCTGCGGCTCCTGGTGGTCGATCTTCTCCTTGCCGGCCTTGTCCTGCAACTCCTGCATCGCGGCGGTGAGCTTCTTGATCTCACCGTGGGCGATGTCGAGAGCGTCGAGGATCTCGGCCTCGGTGACGCCCTGGGCGCCGGCCTCGACCATCAGGATCGCCTCGTCGGTGCCGGCCACGATCAGGTCGAGCTCCAGCTCCTCGTGGCTCTCCTCCGGCGGGTTGACGACGAAGTCGCCGTCGAGTTTGCCGATCCGGACCGCGCCGACGTGCTTGGCGACCGGGACCGGCGAGATCGCCAGCGCCGCCGAGGCGCCGTTCATCGCCAGGATGTCGTACGGGTTGACGCCGTCGACCGACATCGGCATCGCGACCAGCTGGGTCTCGTAGTGCCAGCCCGCCGGGAAGAGCGGGCGGATCGGCCGGTCGATCATGCGCGCGGTCAGCGTCGCTTTCTCCGACGATTTGCCCTCGCGACGGAAGAACGAGCCGGGGATTTTACCCGCGGCGTACATCCGCTCCTCGACGTCGACGGTGAGGGGAAGGAAGTCCACGTCGCGAAGGCCGCCGATCGTGGCGGTGTTGAGGACCATCGTGTCGCCACTGCGGACCACGACGGCACCGCTCGCCTGCTTCGCGAGTTTGCCCGTTTCGAAGGAGATCGTGCTGTCGCCGACATCCGCCGTGACACGGGTCACGTTAAACCTGCTCATTCGTATTTTTACCTCCGGCCGCCCGGATGGCGACCATCGTTTTCACAGAACTCTCGTTCTCTTTCCCGGCAAAGACTACAGCCCCCCGGTGCGTTCGCAGAAATCGTCATATGGCGAGGGAACTGCGAACGCACCGCTAGGCTGGGGCTCGTGTCTGGGGCGAAGTCGACCCTCTTCCTGCTCGTGGTGAGCGCGACGGCGGCGCTGGCGCTGCCCGCTGCGGCGACGGCGAGGGCCCACGACCCCTTCCGGCGCACGATCGGGTCCTATCTCGGTGGCAGCAACACCGGCGTCTGTGCCGTGCAGGCGCCGGCGACGGTGCGCCGCTGCACCTTGGCGCAGTCGAACCCGAAGGTCGAACGCTACGCCGGCTACGGCAGGTACCCGCACGTCCGTGGCCACATCGTCCGCTTCCGCCTGACCACCGGGAGGCCGACCCCGGACACGACCTCGGTGCGGGTCCGGTTCCACGCCCTCGCCGGGCCGCGCGGCCCCGGTGGGCCGGTCAGCCGCTGGTTCGCCCTCTCGCTCGAGGGGCGACGGCGGCACGAATTCGCGGTCCGGGTGCCGTTCGCGCCGGGCAGCCGGATCGCGGTCGACGTCGAGGTGCACGGCGACGGCAGAGGGGAAGCGGCGGCGCCGATCGCCGCGGCCGGCAAGCCGGTCGACGGGACGTACGAATGGAGTCCGCCGCTCGGGCCAGGCGCCAAACCGCCGCTGGTCATAGAAGGCCGCAGCATCAACCTGAACGCCGTCTTCGAACGCGACGACCAGACGCCGCCGATCCTCCACTACAGCTACGCGAAGTACCAGGACTTCCTGCGGACCCGGCGCGTCTATGTGGACGTGCGGAGCAACGAGTTCGTGCTCTTCAACCCGGAATGCTCGCTGCTGACCAGGGAAGCCCAGTGGGGCCTGGTCGGCGCGATCCCGCATCTGCGCCCGCGCAGGACCCACTCCTACTTCTGCGAACTCGAACCCCCTGCCCTGCGCGCCGGCCTCAAGGCCGCCCGCCGCGGCGGCAACCCAAGGGTGTTCTTCCGCCTCGTCGCCTACGACCGGGCCGGCAACGTGGCGAGGACGAAGGCGTTCTACGTCTACCCGACCGACTAGTCGCACGGATCGCCCCCGCACAAAGCGCTGCATGAGTTGACCCTCCTATGGCAAGGCCAACTCACTCACCGCGTCTCGCGCCATCCCTTCGCCCGGGACGCACCTCCGACGGTCGCGCCGCGATGACCGGCTACGCCGTGAGCGCCTGGCGGACGATGTCGGGGCCGGGGAACTCCCCCGGGTTGGGCGACTCGTAGGTCCAGGCGATCTTGCCGTCCTCGTCGATGAGGACCAAGTTGCGATTGGCGATCCCGGCGCCGTCGATGTAGGAGTCGAAGGCCTTGGCGACGGCGCCCTTCGGCTCGAAGTCGGAGAGCAGCACGGTGTCGATGCCGAGCTTCTCCTGGAAGGCCTTGTGGGCGTAGGGGCTGTCGACGCTGAGGCCGACCAGCGTGATCCCGGCCTCGGCAAGCTCGCCCTTGACGCCCTCCTGGTAGACGGCGAGCTGGTCCGAGCAGACCGGGCTGAAGTCGAGCGGGTAGAAGGCGATCAGGACCTTGCGGCCCTTGAAGTCGGCTAGCGTGACCTCTTCGCCGTCCTGGTCTTTGACGGTGAAGTCGGGGGCCGCGTCGCCTACCGCGATCATCTTCGTCCTAGCGGCGCAGGCCGAGGTCGGCGACCAGGGCGCGGTAACGCTCGAGGTCGGTCCGCTCGAGGTAGCGGAGCATCCGCCGGCGCTTGCCGACCAGCATCAGCAGGCCGCGCCGCGAGTGATGATCCTTGGCGTGGGTGCGCAGGTGGTCGGTCAGTTCGTTGATCCGCTCGGTCAGCAGCGCGACCTGGACCTCGGCCGAGCCGGTGTCGCCGTCGCTGCGGCCGTACTTGCCGATCAGCTCGCTTTTTTTCTCTTTGGTGAGGCTCATCTCGAAACCAGGTCAAAAAAAATCCGCACCCTCAGGGGGTCGCGGCTCGCAGCAAGGTAGCACAGCCCTGGCGTCAGCCGCCCCTGGCCGCCGCCTCGGTGAAGTCGGCGCAGATGCGGCGCGCGTCCTCGACGTCGGCGTGCATCTGGGCGACCAGGGCGTCGACGTCGTCGAAGGCGAGCTCGGGGCGCAGGCGCTCGACGAAGGCGACGCGAAGGGTCCTGCCGTAGAGGTCGCCGGAGAAGTCGATCAGGTGGGTCTCGATCAGGACGCCGCGGTCGGAGTCGAAGGTCGGGCGGGTGCCGATATTGACCGCGGCCGGGTGGCCGTCGGCGAAGGCGGCGTAGACGCCGTGTGCGGGCGTCACCAGGCGCTCGTCGGGGAGCAGGTTGGCGGTCGGGAAGCCGAGCTCGCGGCCGCGCCGGTCGCCGCCCACCACCTCGCCCTCGACCATGTAGGGGACGCCGAGGCAGCGCCGGGCGCCGACCATGTCGCCCGCCTCGACCTGGCCGCGGATGCGCGAGGAGGAGACGACGGCGCCGTCGACCTCGATCATCTTCTGCACCCGGGTGTCGAACTCCGGGTGGGCGGCCAGCATGGCCGGATTGCCTTTCGCCTTTGCCCCGAAGTGGAAGTTCTCGCCGACCGCGACGCGGCGGGCACCGAGCTTCTCGACCAGCGCGTAGTCGATGAAGTTCTCCGCGCTGCGGTGCGAGAAGGCCTCGTCGAAGTGGATGACGACGAGCTCCTCGACGCCGAGGCCGTCGAGCACGTCGCGCTTGACCGCCAGCGAGTTGATCAGCTTCGGCGCCACCTCCGGCCTCAGCACCTCGAGCGGATGCGGCTCGAAGGTGAGGACGGTGTCGGAGCCGTCGATCACCGCGCGGTGGCCGAGATGGACACCGTCGAAGGTGCCGATCGCGACATCGCGGGCGCGCGGCTCGACCTGCTCGAGGGGCGTGACCTTGATCGACATCAGCTGGCGCGCATTCTCACCGAAGCGCGTCGCCGACCGCCGGGACCAGACGGGCGAGCTCCTCGACCGGCACCTCGCGGCCCGCTTCCTCGACCCGGAACGGCCCGACCGCGACCCGGCGCAGGCCCGAGCAGTAGGCGTCGCCGAGGGTCTCGATCAGGGTCCTGACATACGTCCCGGCACTGCACTCGATCTCGTAATGGGCGTGACCGTCGCCGCACGACAGGAGCTCGGCGCGGTGCACCTCGACGTCGCGCACCGGCGTCACCACGGTCTCCCCCCGATGGGCCTTGCGGTAGAGCCGCTCGCCGCCTACCCGCACCGCCGAGGTCATCGGCACCCGCTGCCGCACGGTCCCGGTCGGCAGGGCGAGCGAGTCGGGGACGACCCCGGTCTCCGTCAGCTCACCGTCGGGATCGGCGGTCGAGGAGGTCCAGCCGAGCCGTGCCGTCGCCAGGTAGGTCTTCCGCAGCCCGACCAGGAAGCGCTGCAGGCGCGTCGCCCGCCCGGTGACCACCAGCAGCAGGCCGGTCGCGAACGGGTCGAGGGTGCCGGCGTGGCCGGCCTTCGTGCCGCGCTCGCGGCGCACCGCGGCGACCATGTCGTGGGATGTCCTCCCGGCCGGCTTGTCGAGCAGGAGCACCGCCCCGGCGGCGTCGGCGTCGGCCATGGCTCAGCCGCCGAGCTGCCCGGTGACCTCGTCGCAGAGGAATTTGACCAAGGCCGGCAGGTCGTCGTCGGTCGAGAACCCGGCGGCGCGCTTGTGGCCTCCCCCTCCCTGCTTGCGGGCGATCGCCGAGACGTCGATGTCCCCCTCGCTGGAGCGCAGGCTCACCTTGCGCGCGGCGCGGCCGCGGCTGCCGAGGTCACGGACCACGGCGGCCACCTTGGTGCCCTCGATCGAGCGCAGGTGGTCGATCACGCCCTCGGTCATCTCCTCGCCGGCGCCGGTCGCGGCGTAGTCCGCGGCGGTGATGTAGCTGACCACGAGGCGGTCGCCGCAGTGGCGTTCGATCCCCTCCAGCGCCCTCGCCACCAGCCGCAGCTTCTCGATCGGCACGTTCTCGTAGAGGCGCCGGTAGGTGTCGTCGACATCGACCCCGGCGTCGATCAGCTCGGCCGCCACCCGGTGGGTGTGGGCGTTGGTGTTCTCGTACATGAATTTGCCGGTGTCGGTGATCAACCCGACGTAGAGCGGCATCGCCATCTCGGCGTCGATCGGCACGCCGATCGCGTGGGCGATGTCGTAGACGATCTCCGCGGTCGAGGAGGCGCCCGGCATGACCAGATCGACGTCGCCGAAGCGGGTGTTGTCGTGGTGGTGGTCGATGTTCAGCCGGCGGTGCTCGCCATTGGTGAGGAACTCGACCGGCATGCGGTCGATGTTGCCGCAGTCGAGGAAGACGATCACCCGGTCGGCCATGTCGGCGGGCGCCTCGTGGAAGACCTCCTCGAGCGGCAGGAAGCGGTACTCGATCGGCAGCGGGAACTCCTTCGCGGCGAGGAACATCACCGAGTCCTTGTTCAGCTTCCGCAGCAGGCGATGCATGCCGAGCAGCGAGCCGAGCGCGTCGCCGTCGGGCCCCTCGTGGGCGGTGAGCAGGAAGCGATCGTGGGCGCGGAGCTCCTCGACCATCCGCTCTAGGTCGGTGGCGGTGGCCGTCAACTCGGTCACCCCTGCCCCTCCTCGCCGCCCTCGTCGAGCAGCCGGGAGATCCGCACTCCCTTCTCGATCGTGTCGTCGTAGTGGAAGGTCAAGGTGGGGGTTCGCTTCATCCTCGTCTCCGCCGCGATCCGCGACTGGATCACGCCATGCGACGAGCGCAAGGCGTCCAGCGTATCGCTGCGCTCCGTCGCGTCGCCGAGAACGCTGACGTATACCTTGGCGCTGCGCAGGTCGGGGCTGGTCTCGACCCCGGTCACCGTGACGAAGCCGAGCCTGGGGTCGACCAGCTCGTTGGCGACGACCGATCCGACGACCTCGCGGAGGACCTCGTTGACGCGCCGCATCCGAGCGCCGGGCATCGGCACCTACTCGAGGGTCTGCTCGACCTGTTTGGTCTCGAAGAACTCGAGCACGTCGCCCTCTTTGACGTCGGCGTAGCCCTCGAGCACGATGCCGCACTCCTGGCCTTCCTCGACCTCGGCGACGTCGTCTTTGAAACGGCGCAGGGAGGCGAGTTTGCCGGTCCACACCACGGTCCCCTCGCGCAGCAGGCGGACGCTGGCGGCGCGGACGGCCTTGCCCTCCGCCACCTGACAGCCGGCGATCCGACCCACTTTGGAGGCTTTGAAGGTCTCTTTGACGACGGCCTCGCCGATCGTCTCCTCGACCTCGACCGCCTCCAGCAGGCCCTCCATCGCATTGCGCAGGTCTTCGGTGATTTTGTAGATGACCGAGTAGGTGCGGATGTCGACGCCCTCGCGGGCGGCGGCGCGGCGGGCATCGGCCAGCGGCCGCACGTTGAAGCCGATGATGATCGCCTCGGAGGCCGAGGCCAGCATCACGTCGGACTCGTTGATGCCGCCGGTCTGCGAGTGGATGATGTTGATCGCGACCCGCTCCTGCGGCACTTTCGCAAGCTCGTCCTGGAGCGCCTCCAGGGAGCCCGCGACGTCGGCCTTGAGGACGATGTTGAGCTCCTTGATGTCGCCCGCCTGGGCGCGCGCGAAGACCTCGTCGAGGCTGACTTTGCGGGCGTTGCGACGGGCGAGCTGCTCGCGCTGCAGACGGTCGGCGCGCTCCTGGGCGAGCCGGCGGGCTTCGCGGTCGTTATCCACCGTCTGCACGAATTCACCGGCGTCGGCGACCCCGTCGAAGCCGAGCACCTCGACCGGCATCCCCGGCACCGCCTCCTCGACCACCTCGCCGCGGAAGTCGTGCATCGCACGGACCCGGCCCCACTGCGGTCCGGCGACGAGCGAGTCTCCGACCCGCAGCGTGCCGCGCTGGACCAGGACGGTGACGACCGGACCGCGGCCGGGGTCGAGCTGGGACTCGATCACGTTGCCCGAGGCGGGCGCGTCGGGGTTGGCCGAGAGCTCCTCGAGTTCGGTGACCAGGAGGATCGATTCGAGCAGGCTGTCGAGCCCCTCGCGGGACTTCGCGGAGACGTCGCAGAAGAGCGTGTCGCCGCCCCATTCCTCCGGCGTGATGTTCTCCTGGGCGAGCTCGGTGCGGACCCGTTCGGGATTGGCGCCCTCTTTGTCGATCTTGTTGACCGCGACCAACATCGGCACGTCGGCGGCGCGGGCGTGGTCGATCGCCTCTTTGGTCTGCGGCATCACGCCGTCGTCGGCGGCGACGACCACGACCACCACGTCGGTGACCTTGGCGCCGCGGGCGCGCATCGCGGTGAAGGCGGCGTGGCCGGGGGTGTCGAGGAAGGTGATCGTCTTGTCCTCGTGGTGGACCTGGTAGGCGCCGATGTGCTGGGTGATGCCGCCGGCCTCGCCCGCGGCGACCTCGGTCTCGCGGATCGCGTCGAGCAGCGAGGTCTTGCCGTGGTCGACGTGGCCCATGATCGTGACCACCGGCGGGCGGTCGACCAGATCCTCGTCGGCGTCGGAGAACTCCGGTTCCTCGGGCTCCTCGTCGGCGGCGCGGACGATCTCGATCTTGCGGTCGTACTCGTCGGCGATCGCCCGGATCGTCTCGTCGGTGAGCGTCTGGGTAAGGGTCGCCATCTCGCCCATCATCATCAGTTTTTTGATCACCTCGGCCGGGGCGAGGCCGAGCGCCTCGCCCAGCTCACGCACGGTGGCGCCGGAGTTGACCTTGGTCGCCTCGGGCTCGACCGGGGTCTGCGGTCCCATCGGCGGCTCCTCCAGCAGGGGCCGGCGGCGACGGCCACCGCGACGCCGCGGCGGCCGCTGCGGCGGCGGGCCGCCCATCTGGTCGCGGCGGGCGGCCTGCGAGTCGATCACGACGCGGCGTTTTTTGCCCGCGGCGCCCCCGGTTCCGCCGCCACCGGAGGGGCCGCCGGGGCGCACAGGTTTGTTCGACGCGGCAGGTTTTTTCGCGGGCGGTTTGACCGGCGCGCTCGACGCTTTGGGCGCTGCCGCCGGTGCTTCGGCTTTGGGCTCGGTGGCCGGAGCCGGAGCGGGCGCCGGTTTGGCCGGCGCCTCTTTCGGTTTCGGCGGCGCCTGGGTGGCGGTCCCGCCGCCGTTGGCACCGATCGCACGCAGCGCGTCGGCCTCCTCCACGCTCGAGGCAGCCGCTTTGGCTTCGATGCCGGCGGCTTTCAGCGCGGCCAGCAGCTCTTTCGAGCTGACGCCCTGTGCTTTCGCGATCTCATGAACCCGCTTCTTTGCCACTAGGCCTGCTCAGCTCCTTCGGCCTCCACCGCCGCCTCGTCCGCTTCCTCCTCGGCGAGCTCGGCCTCGACCGGATCCTCGAGTGCCTCCTCGGCCTCCTCCTCGGCGATCGCCTCGTCGACGATCTCGTCCACGATCGACTCCTCGGCTGCCTCCTCCTCGGCCTCCTCGACGAAGTTCGCCGCGGCGCGGGCGACGAGCTCGTCGACCTGGCCCTGGTCGCCGTCGGGATCGGCGAGGATCGCCACCTCGGCGTCGGAGAGGTCGGTGAGCACCGCCACCTGGCTGGTGTCGAAGCGCGACAGCGCCTGGTGCTGGGGCAGGCCGCAGTAGGTCGAGCCGGGGATCGCCGCGTTCGGGCAGCGGCGGCCGTTCGAGAGCACCGCCATGCAGCGGCCGTCGAAGGCCTCTTCGCCCTCGTACTCGATCTCCGCTTCCTCGGAGGCGAAGTCGGTCTCCGACTTGATGTCGACCCGCCAGCCGGTGAGACGGGCGGCGAGACGGGCGTTCTGGCCGTCACGGCCAATCGCCAGCGAGAGCTGGTCGTCGGGCACGATCACGGTCGCCTGGCGCTCGTCGTCGTCGACGATCACCTCGCGGACGCGGGCCGGGCTGAGGGCTTTGGCGACGAAGCGGGCGGGCTCCTCGTTGTAGGGGATGATGTCGATCTTCTCGCCGCGCAGCTCGGAGACGACCATGCGCACGCGTGAGCCGCGCGGGCCGACGCAGGCGCCGACCGGGTCGACACCGTCGGCGTGGGAGACGACGGCGATCTTCGAGCGGTAGCCGGGCTCGCGGGCGACGCCGACGATTTCGACCAGGCGGTCGGCGATCTCCGGCACCTCGAGCTCGAACAGGCTTTTGATCAGCTCCGGGCTGCGCCGCGAGACGACGATCGCCGGGCCTTTGGTCGAGTCGGAGACGTCGGTGATCACGGCCTTGACCCGCATCCCGTGGTCGTAGCGCTCGTTATAGACCTGCTCGGACTTCGGCAGCAGCGCCTCGACCCGCTCGCGCAGCTGGACCAGCGTGTAGCGCTTGTCGGACTGCTGGATGATCCCCGTGATCAGCTCGCCGACCCGGTCCTGGTACTCGTCGTACATCATCTGCCGCTCGGCCTCGCGGATGCGCTGCAGGATCACCTGCTTGGCGGTCTGCGCGGCGATCCGGCCGAAATCTTCGGGGGTGACGTCGCGGGTGGTGATCTGGTTCTCGTAAGGGGCGATCATCTCCGGGTCGAGCTCCGGGTCCTCCGGCTCTTTCAGTTCACCGGTCTCCGGGTCGACTTCCGGCTCCTCCTGCTGCTCGGCCGCCTCGGCCAGCAGCTTCTCCTCCAGCTCGGGCGGCAGGATCAGTTCGAAGACGAGGAAGTCACCGGTCTCGTGGTCGAGGTCGACGCGCGCGTATTTGGCCGCGCCGGGGGTCTTCTTGTAGGCCGAGAGCAGCGCGTCCTCGAGAGCGTCCATCAACTTGTCGGCGGAGATTCCCTTCTCCTGCTCGAGCGCTTTGACTGCGTCGACGATCTCTTTGCTCACTGGGGCGACTCCTTGGTCTCGGAAGCGGTGCCGGCGCGCGTTCGACGGTACTTGTCCCCGGGCGAGGAGACCTCCAGCGCGTAATCGGCGCGTATCTCGTTCAGGTGACGGGTGACCCGTTCGCAGAGCGCCAGGTCGACCCCGTCGGGGTGATCGATGAAGAGCCGCAGCATCTCGGTCCCGGGCTGCTCGACGGCGAGCAGCTCGATTTCCGGGTCGAGGTCGGAAAGTCGGCTCTGGATATCGGTTTGAAGGTCGCTCATGCGGAGGTTCTCACTGCTGTGGACGCCCGGTTCGGGCCGTAAAAAAAGTGGGCCAGGCCCACTTCTCGACTGCGCGATACAGATAGGGACAGAAAAGCTTGTCGCCAGTATAGCTCGCCTGCGCGTTCGACCGGAGAGGCCCTTTTGCGGGTCAGACGGTGATGGGCGGGCGTCACGAATCTGCCGGCAATTCGAACGGTCAGAAAACTGCACGGTTAGAAACTGACGCTATACGCGAATAAGTAACCGTGCAGTTTTCTGACCGTTCGAGAGCCTCACCATCCGAAAGACCAGTGCCGTCGATCGACCAGCTACACGCGCTGGGCGCGGAGAGTCTCGACGCGGTCGAGGATCGCCTCGGCGACGGCATCCTTGCCGGTCCGGGGGACCTCGACCTCGCCGTCGGCGGCGACCAGTGTCACCTCGTTCTCATCGCTCTCGAAGCCGATCCGCGGGTCGGAGACGTCGTTGAGCACGATCAGGTCGGCGCCCTTGCGGGCCAGCTTGGCGCGGGCGCGGCCGACGGCGTCCCCCCCGTGCTCGGCGGCGAAGCCGACGACGATCTGACTCTCGCCGCGCTGCGCCGCGACCCGGGCCAGGATGTCCTCGGTCGGCTGCAGGTTCAGGTTGAGGCTGTCCTGGCGCTTGATCTTGCCGGTGATCGGCTCGGCGCGGAAATCGGCGGGGGCGGCGGCCATCAGCAGCACATGCTGGGTCTCGAACCGTTCGATCGTCTCGTAGGAGAGCTCGGCCGTGGTCTCGACATCGATCCGCCTGACCCCGGGCGGCTCGGGCAGGGCGACGTTCGCGGCGACCACGGTGACCTCCGCCCCCCGCCCGGCCGCGGCGGCCGCCAGCGCCATCCCCATCCGGCCGCTCGACCGGTTGCCGATGAAGCGAACCGAGTCGATCGGCTCGCGGGTTCCCCCGGCGGTGATCAATACACGCAGGCCGTCCCAGGGCCCACCTTCGCCGGTCGCTTCCGCGGGGGCGCGGCCGCCGCCGGGCAGCGCCGCCTCGACCGCGGCGAGCAGGCGCTCCGGGTCGGGCAGCCGGCCGCGGCCGCGCTCGCCGCGCGAGGCGAGGAGGCCCTCGTCGGGTTCGATCACCTCCACCCCGCGCTCGCGCAGGGTCGCGAGGTTGGCCTGCGTCGCGGCGGCGGCGTACATCCGGTCGTTCATCGCCGGGGCGAGGAGGCGCGGTGCGGTGCAGGCGAGGAAGGAGGTGGTCAGCATCGAGTCGGCGAAGCCGCCCGCCAGCTTCGCCACCGTGTTGGCGGAGGCGGGGGCGACGAGGAAGGCGTCGCAGTTGGCGGCCAGCTCGAGATGGCCGATCGGGTCATGGCCGCCCTCACCCGGTTCGCCCGGGAAGGCGCCGCGCATCGGATCGCGCTCGAACTCCGAGGTCAGGACCGGCGCGCCGACGATCCCCTCGAAGGAGGCGGCGCCGACGAACCGTTCCGCGTTCGGCGTCATCAGCACCCGGACCCCATGCCCGGCGAGCGTCGCGAGGCGCGCGAACTCGAGCGACTTGTAGGCCGCTATCCCTCCGCTCACACCCAGCAGCAACCGGGCCATCTTTTGAGCTCCTTCGAGCCGGGCGCTGCGCGCCTAGCTGCGGTACTCGTATTTGAGTTTGCCCTCGGCCAGCTCTTCCAGCGACATCGTGAGGTAGTTGCCCTCGGCGTTGGTCTCCACCATCGGCGGCGGGTACTCGCCGAAGCCACCCTCGCCGAGGTTGTGGAAGTAGCTGTTGATCTGCCGGGCCCGCTTCGCCGCGACGACGACGGCGGCGTAATGCGAATCGGCATGATCGAGAAGCTTGTCTACGCGTGGTTTGATCATTCGGCGAAGCAGTGTAGAGGGTCGGCGCGTCAGGCCTCCAGGCCGATCGAGGTGCGGACGATCTGCTCCAGATCGGCGGTGGCGTGGTCGAGGTCGTCGTTGACGATCAGGTGGTCGAAGTCGTTCTGGGAGGCAAGCTCCTGCTCGGCCACCTTCAGGCGCCTGTCGATGGCCTCGGCGGAGTCGGTGCCGCGCCCCTTGAGACGCTCGCGGAGCACGGACTCGTCGGGAGGGGCGATGAAGATGAGGACCGAGTCCGGTCGCGACTGGCGGACCTGCTGGGCTCCTTGGACCTCGATCTCGAGGACCACCGAGCGGCCCTTGTCGAGACAACGATCGAGCTCCGAATTCAAGGTCCCGTAGTGATTGCCGGAGTAGGCGGCGAACTCGAGGAAGTCTTTGGTGCTGATCCGCTCCTGGAACTGCTCCTCGGTGAGGAAGTGGTAATCGACGCCGTCTTCCTCTCCCTCGCGTGGTTCGCGCGTGGTCGCCGAGACCGACAGGGCGAGGTTCGGCACCCGTTCGAGCAACCGCTTGATCAACGTCCCCTTCCCCACCCCCGAGGGTCCGGTGATGACGAAGACCTTTGCCGACTCGCCGTTCATCGGCGGTCGATCCTTACGCGTCGGTCGGTCGGTTTATCGACGAAGCAGTCCGACCAGCTCGGTGCGCTGGCGCTCGGAGAGGCCGCCGATCGTCTTCGACGGCGAGATCCGGCACTGGTTCAGTATCCGGTTCGTCTTCACGCGCCCGTACTTGGGGACGGCCAGCAGCATGTCGAAGACCTTCGCGGTCATCACGTACTCGGGCGGGTCGAGCAGGATCGCGTGGATGCTGGCGCGGCTCGCCTTCAGATCCTTCTTCAGCTTGGCCCGGGCGGTGCGGATGTCGTTGGCCCGCTTGAGCGCCTCCATCCTCTGGTCGAGGGACCTTTCCGGGGCCGCGAGCGAGGTCTTCACAGAGGACGTCATGCGGCGGCGAGTATAGCCGGGGGTCGGGGACGCGCAAGCTTAGTCACGCATTTGCGCGTAAATTCATCTCAACCTCTAGTCGAGGTCAAGCGCGGGCTCGTACCGTCGCGACGTGGCGCGTCCCAGCTCCAGCTCCGCGGCGATACGCGACCCGGCCCGTGGATCGCGGAAGTTCTCGGTGCCGACGGCGACGATGCCGGCGCCGAGAGCGATGAATTCGGCCGCGTCGGCGCCGCTCGAGATCCCCCCCATGCCGACGATCGGCAGGCCGACCCGGGCGCGGACCGCGCGCAGCTGCTCCAGCGCCACCGGCCGGACCGCCGGCCCCGAGAGCCCGCCATAGCCGTTGCCGAGCGCCTCCGCCCCGGTCGCCGGATCGATCGCGGCGCCCTTCAGGGTGTTGATCAGCGAGACCGCGTCGGCGCCGCCGCGCTCGGCGCCCGCGGCGACCGCCGCCGGGTCGGCGACGTTCGGCGTCAGCTTCACGATCAGCGGCTTCTCGGTGAGCGGGCGCAGGACGTCCATCAGCGCCTCGGTCTCGCTCGGGTCCTCGCCGACGATCAGCCCGGAGTGGACGTTCGGGCAGGAGACGTTCAGCTCGACCGCCGCCACCTCGCGGCGCGCGGCGACGCGCTCGACACAGCGGGCGAAGTCCTCGCGGGTCGGCGACATGATCGAGACGATCAGCGGGACGGGCAGTTCCGCCAGCCGCGGCAGGTCCGCGGCGAGGAAGCCGTCGAGGCCCTTGTTCGGCAGCCCGATCGAGTTGAGCATCCCGCTCGGCACCTCCCAGATCCGGCGCGGTGCGTTGCCGGCGCGCGGCTCGGGCGTGATCGTCTTCGAGACGAAGGCGGCGAAGGGGAAGCTCTCGAAGAGCTCGTCGCCGAACGCCTCGTAAGCAGCGATCGCGTCGTAGGTGCCGGAGGCGTTGATGACGGGATGCTCAAGCTCGATGCCGCAGAAGGTGACGGGGTTGACGGGGGTGCTCCGGTCCGCGGGTCCTGTCACCGCAGGGGACCCCCCATTGCCTCCGGTAGCTGAAGCTTCCTCGGCAATGGGCCCCCCTACGGCGCCACCCGCGGAAAGGACCGGGCCGTCTACGCAGAGACGGATGTAGCCGCTGCCATCTGGCTTCGGGACCGCGCAGCCGAAGCAGGCGCCGAAGCCGCAGGCCATGGGGCTCTCGTCGGCGATCTGATGGCTGACGTCGTGCTCCGAGCACAAGGCCGCTACCGCCTCCAACATCGCCGGCGGGCCGCAGCTGTAGACGACAGCGGAAGCTGCGTCGTCGCCGGCTAGGATCGGCAGCAGCAGGTCGGTGACAAGGCCCTGATGGCCGGCGTGGCCGTCCTCGGTGGCGAGGCGCACCTCCGGGCAGAGGGCGCCGGAGGAGCCGCAGAAGAGGTCCAGGCCACCGGTGTGGGCGCGGTCGCGGAAGCCGAGCAGGACGCGGTGGGCGACGCCGTGCTCGGCGAAGCGGCGGCGCAGCAGGGCGAGCGGCGCGACCCCGACCCCACCGCCGACCAGGACGGCCCCGGCGGCACCGGGGGAAACCTCACGCGGCGCGGCGAAGGAGTTGCCGAGCGGGCCGGTGAGCCAGACCGCGTCGCCCTCGTCCAGCCCGCAGAGACGCTCGGTCCCCGGCCCGACCGCGTCGAGCAGGAAGTCGAGCCGCAGGCCGGCGGCGGCGGGAGTCGTCTCGGCGACCGAGATCGCGCGGGGCAGGAAGGCGCGCCCGCCGTGGTCACCCCAGCCCGCGGCGGCGGCCAGCATGTAAAACTGACCGGCCTCCGGCTCCGGCCCTTCGCGATCGACCAACGAGACGACCCGGTAGCCGCCCGAGTCACGATTGGCGGCGACCTCGCAGAGCCTGCGGCCGAAGGGCGCGGTCACGGTCGGCTCGCCGTCTCCTCGGCCGCCGCGTGTATCTCCTGGAGGCTGCGGACCTCGTCGTCGATCCCGCGCCCCGAGGCGATCGCCCGGACCGCCGCCGTCGCCGCGGTCATCGTCGTGATCGAGGGGATGCCGTGTTTGACCGCCGCGGTCCGGATCTCGTAGCCGTCCGCGCGCGCCCCGCTCCCGCTCGGCGTGTTGATCACCAGGTCGCATTCGCGCTTGCGGATCAGGTCGAGGACGTGCGGCGAGCCCTCGTGCAGCTTGTTGATGCGGCGCACCGGGACCCCCATCCGCTCGATCGCCAGCGCCGTGCCGCCGGTGGCGACGATCGAGAAGCCGACGTCGTGGAGGCGCGCCGCCAGCTGGGTCGCCGCCGCCTTGTCGGTGTCGGTGACGGTGATGAAGACCGAGCCCTCGCGCGGCAGAACCACCCCGGCCGCGGCCTGGGCCTTGCCGAAGGCGGTCGGGAAATCGGCGGCGACGCCCATCACCTCGCCGGTCGACTTCATCTCCGGGCCGAGGATCGAGTCGGCGCCGGCGAAGCGCGCGAACGGCAGCACCGCCTCCTTGACGCTGACGTGCTCGGGCAGCGCGTCGGGCAGGTCCATGTCGATCAGCTTCTCGCCCAGCATCAGCCGCGCCGCGACCTTGGCCAGCGGCACCCCGATCGCCTTCGAGACGAAGGGCACGGTGCGGGAGGCGCGCGGATTGGCCTCGATCACGTAGAGCTTGCCGTCGGCGATCGCGTACTGGATGTTCAGCAGACCCACCACGCCGAGCGCCAGGGCGATCCGCTCGGTCGTCGCGCGGATCTCGGCGAGCATCTCCTCGCCGAGGCTGAGCGGCGGGATCACGCAGGCCGAATCGCCGGAGTGGACGCCCGCCTCCTCGACGTGCTGCATGATCCCGGCGACGTGGACCGACTCGCCGTCGCCGAGCGCGTCGACGTCGACCTCGATCGCGTTCTCGAGGAAGCGGTCGAGCAGCAGCGGGTGCTCCTGGTCGGCCTTGACGTGGACGTCGAGGTAGTTGCGCAGGTCCTCGGTCGAGTAACAGATCTCCATCGCGCGGCCGCCGAGCACGTAGCTCGGCCGCACCAGCAGCGGAAAGCCGACCTGGGCGGCGATCACCTCGGCCTCGTCGGCCGAGAGCGCCGTCCCATAGGGCGGGTGGGCGATCTCGAGGCTGCGCAACAGGGCGCCGAAGCGGCCGCGGTCCTCGGCCAGGTCGATCGCGTCGACCGGGGTGCCGAGCAGCGGCACCCCCGCCTCTTCCAGCGTCCGCGCCAGCTTCAGCGGGGTCTGGCCCCCGAACTGGACGATCACGCCCTCCGGCTTCTCCTCGGCGCACACCGCGAGCACGTCCTCGGCGGTCAGCGGCTCGAAGTAGAGGCGGTCGGAGGTGTCGTAGTCGGTCGAGACCGTCTCCGGGTTGCAGTTGATCATCACCGCGTCGCGCCCCAGCTCGCGGGCGGTCATCGCGGCGTGCACGCAGCAGTAGTCGAACTCGATCCCCTGGCCGATCCGGTTCGGACCGGCGCCGAGGATCACCACCGACTCGCGGCCGGTGTCGCGGCGGATCTCCGAGGCGGGGGCGCCGCCGTCGGCGCGGCGCCGCTCATGCCCCGAGTAGTAGTAGGGGGTCGCCGCCTCGAACTCGGCGGCGCAGGTGTCGACCGCCTTGTAGGTGCGGGCGAGGCCGTCGGTGCCGTCGCCTTCGGTCGCCAGCGCCTCCAGCTCGCGCAGGAACCAGCGGTCGATCAGGCTCGACTCGTGGACCGCCTCGACCCCGAGGCCGCGGCGCAGCGCCTCCAGTACCTGGTCGAAGCGCTCCGCGGTCGGGATGCCCAGCGCCGCCAGCAGCTCGGCGTCGTCGGCGGGGAACTCGGGGCGCGCGTCGAGCTCGCGCGAGCGCATCGCCTTGGCAAACGACTCGCGGAAGGTGCGCCCGATCGACATCGCCTCGCCGACCGACTGCATGTAGGTCGAGAGCCGGCCCTCGGCGCCGGGGAACTTCTCGAAGGCGAAGCGCGGGATCTTGGTGACGACGTAGTCGATCGTCGGCTCGAAGGAGGCCGGCGTCGCCCGGGTGATGTCGTTGGGGATCTCCTCGAGTGCGTAGCCGACCGCCAGTTTCGCCGCCATCTTGGCGATCGGGAAGCCGGTCGCCTTCGAGGCGAGCGCCGAGGAGCGGCTGACCCGCGGGTTCATCTCGATCACCACCACCGCGCCCGACTCGGGGTCGACCGCGAACTGCACGTTGGAGCCGCCGGTTTCGACCCCGATCGCGCGGATCACCTTGATCGCCGCGTCGCGCAGCTCCTGGTAGAGCGGGTCGGTGAGCGTCTGGGCGGGCGCGACCGTGACCGAGTCGCCGGTATGGACGCCCATCGGATCGACGTTCTCGATCGAGCAGATGATCACCACGTTGTCGTTGCGATCGCGCATCACCTCGAGCTCGAACTCGCCCCAGCCGATCACCGACTCCTCGACCAGCACCTGGTTGATCGGGCTCGCCGCGAGGCCCTCGGAGACGACCTGGCGCAGCTCGGTGTCGGTGTAGCCGACCCCTCCCCCCTGGCCGCCCATCGTGAAGGCCGGGCGGACGATCGCGGGCAAACTGATTTCGCCGGAGGCGAGGCCCTTGTCGAGCTCGTCGACGCTCTCCACCGTGATCGACCAGGGGATGCGGAGGCTCGCCTCGTTCATCGTCGCGCGGAACTTCTCGCGATCCTCCGCCCGGGAGATCGCCTCGGCGTCGGCCCCGATCAGCTCGACCCCGAACTCCTCGAGGGTGCCATCCTCGGCCAGCGTCATCGCCAGGTTCAGCGCGGTCTGCCCGCCGAGCGTCGGCAGCAGCGCGTCGGGGCGCTCCTTCTCGATGATCTTCCGCACCGGCCCGGGCAGCAGCGGCTCGATGTAGGTGCGGGTGGCGAACTCGGGGTCGGTCATGATCGTCGCCGGGTTGGAGTTGACGAGGACGACCTCGTAGCCCTCCTCGAGCAGCACCTTGCAGGCCTGCACGCCGGAGTAATCGAACTCGGCGGCCTGGCCGATCACGATCGGCCCGGAGCCGATCAGGAGGATCTTCTCGATGTCGTCTCTACGCGGCAAGGGCGAGGAACCTCTCGAACAGGTGGCGGGCGTCGTGCGGGCCGGGGCCCGCCTCGGGGTGGTACTGGACGGTGGCGCCGGCGACGTCGCGCAGGACGAGGCCCTCCACGGTGCGGTCGTAAAGGTTCAACTGAGAAAGCTCGGCGACCCCGAAGTCCGTGTCCCATCTCACCGGCTCGTCGCCGTCGATCTTCGGCTCCCCGCCCGGGCCCTCGACGGCGAAGCCGTGGTTCTGCGAGGTGATGTCGATGCGGCCGGTCTCCAGGTCCTTGACCGGGTGGTTGGCGCCGCGGTGGCCGAAGGGCAGCTTGTAGGTGCGCAGGCCGACCGCCCGGCAGAGCAGCTGGTGGCCGAGGCAGATGCCGAAGACCGGGCGCCTGCCGACGATCCCGCGGACCGTCTCGACGACGTAGTCGAGCGCCGCCGGGTCGCCGGGGCCGTTGGCGAGGAAGACGATGTCGGGGTCCTCGGCGAGGACCTCCTCGGCCGACGAGGTGCAGGGCAACAGCGTCAGCTTGGCGCCGTGTTCGCGCAGTTGGCGGACGATCGAGAGCTTGATGCCGGTGTCGATGCCGACCACGTGCGGGCCCTCGCCGGGCATGCGGACCGGTTCCGGCGGCGTCACCGTGCGGGCGAGGTCGGCGCCCGCCATCGACGGCTCGGCACCGATCCGTTCGCGCGCCTCGGGCTCCGGTACGGAGGCCGGGAAGATCCCGCCCCGCATCGCGCCGCGGTCGCGCAGGTGGCGGACCAGGGCGCGGGTGTCGACCCCCGTGATCCCGGGGGTGCCGGTCATGTCGAGCCAGTCGAGCCAGCCGCCCTCCGCGGTCGAGGCGTCCTCGCGGTTCTTCGCGTCTCGCATGACCACCCCGCGGGCGTGGACCCCTTCCGACTCCATCGCCGCGCCGGAGATCCCGTAGTTGCCGATCAAGGGGTAGGTGAAGACGATGATCTGGCCCGCGTAGGAGGGATCGGTGACCGCCTCCTGGTAGCCGGTCATCGCGGTGTTGAAGACGACCTCGCCGGTGATCGCGTCGGGATGGCCGACCAGATCCCCGTCGAGCCGCAGCCCGTCCTCGAGCAGCAGGTAGGCACTCATCCAGCTGTTCCTTTTGCGCCTATGAGGCGCATAAAGAACAGCCGGCGGGCATGGGCGCCGCTCATCGCGCGACCCCCAGGCTGAAGGAGCGCAGGCGGAAGGCGACCTGGCCGGCGGCGACGGTGACCAGGACGCGGCCGGTCAGGGTGCGGCCCTCGCACCAGGAGTTGGAGGAGCGGCTCTCGTAGCCGTCCTCGCCCACCGTCCACTCGGCGGCGAGATCGCAGAGGGCGACGTTCGCCTCGGCGCCCGGCGCCAGGGTCGGGCGCGGCACGTCGAAGGGCTCGGCGCCGCCCGCGAGGCGCTCGACCAGGAGCCCGAGGTCGATCACCCCGGGAAGCACGAGCTCCGTGTGGAGCGCGGCAAAGGCCGTCTCCAGCCCGGTGACGCCGAAGGCCGCCTGCTCGAACGGCACCTCCTTTTCGTCGAGGTGGTGGGGCGCATGGTCGGTGGCGATGCACTCGATCGTGCCGTCGCGGAGCGCCGCGATCAGCGCCTGGCGGTCGGACTCGTGGCGCAGCGGCGGGTTCATCTTGAAGCGGCGCGGGTCGAGGCTGCGGACCTCCTCGTCGGTGAGGCAGAGATGGTGCGGGCTCGCCTCGGCGCTGATCCGCACCCCGGCGGCCTTGGCGGCGCGGACCACGTCGACCGACTCGGCGGCGGAGAGGTGCTGGACGTGGATGCGGGCGTCCTCGTAGGCGGCGAGGGCGCAGTCGCGGGCGATCATCGTCGACTCCGCGACCGAGGGCCAGCCGCCGAGACCGAGGGCCGCCGAGACCGGGCCTTCGTGCATCACACCGCCCGCCGACAGCTCCGGGTCCTCCTCGTGGAGGGCGATCGTGCCGCCGCAGAGCTTCTGGTACTGGAGCGCGCGGCGCATGATCCTGGCGCTGCGGATCGGAAGCCCGTCGTCGGTGAAGCCGATCGCCCCGGCCTCGCGCAGTTCGACCATCTCGGTCAGCTCCTCACCCTCCATGCCGGCCGTCACCGTCGCGGTGAAGCCGACCGGGACCGAGGCCTGGGCACGCGCCTGCTCGCGCAGCGCGGCGACGTCGGCGCCGGTCGAGATCGGCGGCGAGGTGTTGGCCATCGCGATGATCCCGCAGAAGCCGCCCGCGGCGGCGGCGCGGGTGCCGGTCTCGACGTCCTCCTTGTGCTCCTGCCCGGGCGTGCGCAGGTGGACGTGCGGGTCGAAGAAGGCGGGGAAGGCATGGAGGCCCTCGGCGTCGAGCTCCTCGGCGTCGCCCAGGTCGGCCTCGCCGGGGGGCGCGAGCTCCGCGATCCGTCCCTCGCGGATCACCAGGTCGTGGACGCCGTCGATCCCGGCGACCGGGTCGAGCAGCGTCGCCCGGCGCAGGACCATGTCGGCCGGTGCCCCGGCGCGGACGTCGAGCAGCTCGGTGAGATCCGCGGCGCTCACGCGGGCTGTCCGATCGTCGGTGCCGCGGCCTCCGCGGCCGGGCCCTCGCCGACCGCGGTCGGGCGCTCCGGGGCGCCGGTCAGCAGCTCGTAGAGAATCGCCATCCGCACGACCAGCCCGGCGGCGACCTGCTCCGCGATCAGCGACTGGGGTGAGTCGATCGCCTCGCCGGAGATCTCGACTCCGCGGTTGACCGGGCCGGGGTGCATCAGGAGCTGGCGCGGACCGAGCCGGCGGCTGTCGATCTGGTAATTGGCGGCGTACTCGCGCAGGCTGGGGACGAACTTGTCGCTCATCCGCTCCATCTGCATCCGCAGCGCGTAGACGACGTCGGCCTCCTCGATCCCGGCGAGCGAGTGGGTGACGGCGCAGCCGAGCTCCTCGATCCCACGTGGGATCAGCGTCGGCGGGCCGCAGAGGGTGACCTCGGCGCCCATCCGCCGGAAGGCGATCAGGTTGGAGCGGGCGACGCGGCTGTGCAGGACGTCGCCGACGATCCAGATGCTCCGCCCCTCCAGCGAGCCGAGCCGGCGACGCAGCGTGTAGACGTCGAGCAGGGCCTGGCTCGGGTGCTCGTGCTTGCCGTCCCCGGCGTTGACGACCGCGGCGGCGGTCCAGCCGGCGACCATCTGGGCGGCGCCCGCGTAGGGGTGGCGGATCACGATCGCGGCCGGGTCGTAGGCGGAGAGCGTCGCCACCGTGTCCTTCAGCGACTCGCCCTTGTCGACCGAGGAGCCCGCCGCCTTGACCGAGACGAGGTCGGCGGAGAGGCGCTTGGCGGCGAGCTCGAAGGAGCTCGAGGTGCGGGTGCTCGACTCGTAGAAGAGGGTGACGACGGTGCGGCCGCGCAGGGTCGGCACCTTTTTGATGTCGCGGCGGCCGACCTCGGCGAAGCTGTCGGCGCGGTCGAGGATCGCCTCTATCCCGGCGCGGTCGACTTCCTCGATCGAGAGCAGGTTCTTCATGCCAGGGCCTCCGCGGGGCGGGGATCGGAGATCGTCACCTCGTCCACCCCGTCGATCTCCTCGAGGCGGACGTTGACCCGCTCCTCGCGGGCGGTCGGCAGGTTCTTGCCGACGTAGTCGGGGCGGAAGGGCAGCTCGCGGTGGCCGCGGTCGCAGAGGACGGCGAGCTGGACCCGGGCAGGGCGGCCGTAGTCGAAGAGAGCCTCGATCGCGGCGCGCACGGTGCGGCCGCTGAAGAGGACGTCGTCGACGAGGACCACGGTGCGCTCACCGAGCGGGAAGTCGATATGGGAGTCGTGGACGACCGGCTGCGCCGCGGGCGCCTTGGCGCCGACGTCGTCGCGGTAGAAGGAGATGTCGATGTCGCCGATCGGCAGGTCGGCGCCGGTCAGCTCGCCGAGGAAGGTGTGGAGACGGCGGGCAAGGATTGCGCCGCGAGTGTGGATGCCGACCACGGCGAGCCGCGCGGGCTCCGGGTTCTTCTCGGCGATCTCGTGGGCGATGCGCCGCAGCGTCCGCCTCAGATCGTCGTGCTCCAGCACGACTTTCTCACTCATGTTCGACTGCCTTCCTGGCCTCGCGGGACCGGGTTAAAGGACGGCTTCAAGGTAGCAAGGCGAGCGGCGGCTCACATGATGTCCCTCTCTCACGAACTGCGGGGAGGTTCGTTCGGGACATCACCGGAGCCGCCGGAGTCCTCCGAACCGCCTCGCTCGCGGGCTCCGTTCGAGACGAGCTTTGGCGAACCTCGCTCGGGTAGCGGGATGACGATCTGGTCGAAATCGCGGGGGGCGACGCAGTCGGGGAAGACCTCGCGGGCCTCCTCGAGGACCTTGCCGACGTGGTAGCGGGCGGAGATGTGGACGAGGGCCAGCATCTTCACGTGGGCCTCGGCGGCGACCGCGGCCGCCTGGCCGAGGGTCGAGTGGCCGGTTTCGGCGGCCCGTTGGGCATCCTCCTCGGCGAAGCCGGCGTCGTGGATCAGGAGCTCGGCGTCGGCGGCCGCGGCGACCGTCGCCGGCGAAGGCGCCGTGTCGCCGGTGACGACGACGATCCGTCCCGGGCGCGACTCCCCCATCACCCGGTCGGGCGCCACCGTCCCGGCCGAGCCCTCCACCTCCTCCCCGCGCTGCAATCGGGCGAAGTCGGGCCCTTCCCGGACCCCGGCGGCCTTCGCCGCCTCGGGGTCGAAGCGCCCCGGCCGCTCGTCCTCGACCAGCGCCCACCCGTAGGCCCGCACGTTGTGGGCGACCTCGTACGGTTCGACGGCGTATTCGTCGTGGTCGACACTCTCCCCCGGCCGCAACTCCTCCAGTTCGAGCGGATATCGCAGCCGCCCGATCAGCGGCCGCAGCACCGTGAAGAGCTCCTTCAGCCCCGGCGGCCCATAGACCCGCAGCGGCCTCTCCCGGTCGGTCAGGTCATACGTTTTGAGCAGTCCCGGCAGCCCCAGGGTGTGGTCGGCGTGAAAGTGCGTGAGGTAGACCTCGTCGACCTGGATCAGCCCGAGCGAGCGCTGCATCTGCCGCTGCGTCCCTTCCCCGCAGTCGAACAACAGCCGGTCCCCGCCGCGGGCGATCAGCACCGCTGCCGTCGACCGCCGCGCCGAGGGCACCGACGCCCCGGTGCCGAGAAAGGTCACCTCCAGGTCCATGCGGGCGAGCCTACGCGGTCACGTGGGCACTAAGCTGGACCGCGAGCGCCCGTAGCTCAGCTGGATAGAGCGTACGCCTCCGGAGCGTAAGGCCACAGGTTCGAATCCTGTCGGGCGCGTCTCACCTGCCGCCGATGCGGGCGCGCCACTGGGAGCCGTCGAAATCGGCGGGCGCGGTGTCGTCGAGGAAGCGCTGGAGGACCGCCGTGAAGCGGCCGGGGCACTCGAGCTGGGGGATATGGCCGACGTCGGGGAAGACCTCGAGCCGGCTGCCGGGAAGCTGGGTGTGGGCGGCGCGGCCGTGGGCGACGGGGATGATCGGGTCGCGCTCGCCCCAGACGATCAGGACCGGGAGGTCCTCGGCGAGGTAGAGGCGGTCGAGGGCGGCGACCCGCTGGCCGTCGGTGTCGACCACCGCGTGGAGGGTCGAGAGGAAGGCCTTGCGGCGGTCGACGTCGGCGAGCGACGCGTAGGCGCGGCCGACCTCCGCCAGGTCGGCGTTGGGACGGAGCCCGACCCTGCCGAGGGCGCCGGTCACCCAGGACGCGGCGGTGGCGCCCGGAGCGGCGGTGGTGCGGATGAAGAGGTCGGCGCCGGGCAGCGCCGCGGCGCGCAGGACCATCCCCACCTCCGGGCCGAGGCCGCCGCTGGAGACCAGCACCAGGCGCTCGACCATCTCCGGGAACTGGTAGGCGAACTGCAGGGCGACGCCGCCGCCGAGGCTGTGGCCGACCAGCGTCGCCCGCTCATGGCCGAGCGCGATCATCAGGTCGCGTAGGCCGCTCGCCAGGCTGCCCAGGCTGTAATCGCCGCCGCCCGGCGCCGAATCGCCGTGGCCGGGGAAATCGGGCGCGATCACGGTGTTGTGAAGGGCCAGGGGCTCGATCACCGCGTCCCAGTTGTGGGCGGTCCCGGCCATGCCGTGGACGAGCAACAGCAGCGGTCCCTCCCCCGCCTCCAGGTAGCTGACGGTGCGGCCATGGACGGAGATGGTCTGAGCGGTCGAGAAGCTTGCATCGATCGGTGGCACGGTGGAATCATTACCCCGGCCGACGGCGGAGGGAACACCGCGTCGGGCGATTTCAATACTGTCGCGCCGCAATGGAGAGCGGCTCGACTCCTCCCGATCCCACGCCCGGCGACCGCATCCCGCGCGGCGCGATCGCCGTCGTCGTGGTCGGCCTGATCGCCACGATCGCGGCGGCGCTCCTCACCGGCGGCTCGGGGAGCGGCGAAGCGGCCCACCTTGAATTCGTCAAGCAGCGAGCGATCCCCGCCTCCGAAGCGGTCACCGTGCCGGGCAGCACCGACGCGAAGATGCAGTTGCTCGAAGGCAAGATTCAGACCACCGGCACCAATGTCGCCGGCTACTCGCTCTTCCGCGTGGTCTCGACCCTGAAGATCGACGAGGGGGCGCCGGTCAGCAAGGGCCGCATCGTCTGCTCGGTCCACGCGACCAGGAGCGGGACCGAAATCGCGCAGAGCAGCAACGGCCTGCGGACGACCTACCCGCGCTCCTCCGAAGATGGCATCTACGGTCAGGAAACGCCGGAAACGGTGCTGGTCGAGTTCGCTTCGCACGGAGACGAACTCGCCGTGCTCGAAGTCGACGACCTGGAACACGAACGCTTCACCACGATCGAGGGCGTCAAGCTCGAATGGCCGCACTACGAAGTGGGCACCGAGAACCTTCGCTACTTCCTCCCGGAAGGCAAGCCCAAGGGCGTGATCGAACTGCCCTTCTACACGATCTGGAAAACGACCAAGCCGCCCGCGGCGACGGTTTCCTGCACGCTCGAAGTGGCCGCCGGGAAGGCGACCGTGAAGACCGCGGGCTCGCTGCCGAAGATCGCGCCGGCGATCAACGAAGAAGCCGAAGAAGAGAAACAGGAAGAACGCGAAGAAGCCGAAGAAGCGGCCGGCGAAGGCGAAGAAGGCGAATAGCCGCTCAGGCCTGTGGCGCGACGAGCAGCTCCGGCCCCTCGGCCATCCCTTTCCCCACCTTGTTCAGCGCCGGATTGGCGGGGGCGGCCGCCATCCGGCCCGCGTCGAGCGGCGCGCACATCGCGATCGCCTCCTCGGTCGAGAGCCGCGGGTCGAGCCAGGCGGCCTCCGCCTCGGCGCCCGGCAGGATCGCCGGCATCCGGTCGTGGACAGGTTTGACCACCGCGTTCGGCGTCGTCGTGATGATCGTCGCGCTGTAGAGGTAGCCGTCGGGGTCGACGCCGCGCTCTTCGGGGTCGTCCCACTCCTTGCGGGTGCACAGGCCGGCGAAGGCGAACGGCTCGCCGCCGTCGACCGTGAATCGCCAGGGCCGGCGGGGCTGCTTCGGGTCCTCCGCCTTCATCCACTCGTAGAAGCCGTCGGCGACGATCAGGCAGCGGTGGCGAAACTTGCCGACCAGAGGGCCGTAGGCCTTGCTCGTGGCCAGGTTCTCGGTTTTCGCGTTGATCATCCGGTAGCCGACCTTGAGATCCTTGGCCCAGACCGGGACCAGCCCCCAGCGCATCAGCTTCGCCTCGCGCTCCCCCGCCTCGGCCTCCTTCTCGTCGGGTGAGGAGCGGACGACGAGGATCTCCTGGGTCGGCGCGACGTTGAAGCGGCCCATCCCCGGCGGGTCCTCACCGGAGCCGCCCTTGCTCTCCAGCGCCTTCTCCAGTTCGGCCTGGAAGCGGTCGGCGATCTTCTTCGTGTCCGTGGTGGTGACGGTGAAGCGTCCGCACATCAGGGACGCACCTCCTCGTGCTTGCGGTACCACTCGACCGTACGGGCCAGGCCGGCCCGCAGGTCGACGGCCGGTGCCCAACCGGTCAGCTCGCGCAGCTTGGTCGAGTCGAGGTACTGGTCGGCGATCTCTCCCGCGGGCAGGCCCGGCCCGTATTCGGCCTCGACCTCGCCGCCGCCGACCTCGACGATCAGGTCGACCACCTCGCGCACCGAGTGGGGCTCGTCGCCGCCGGCGTTGAAGGCCTCCCCCGCCGCGCCGCCGGTGTCGAGCGCCCCCGCGATCGCCAGGTAGGCCGCGACGACGTCGTCGACATGGAGGAAGTCACGCCGCGGGGCGCCGTCGGAGCGGATCACCGGCGCCCGTCCGTCGGCGACCGCGATCGCCGTCTCCGGCACCAGCCGGCTGAAGTTGAGGTCGCCGGCGCCGTAGACGTTGGCGAAGCGGCTGACCGCGATCGCCATCCCCCACTCCCGCGCCAGCCCCCGCGCCATCGCATCGGCGGCCGCCTTGCTCGCGTCGTAGGGATGGGTCGCGCGCAGCGGGAAGTCCTCGCGGTAGGGAAGCTCC
This sequence comes from Solirubrobacterales bacterium, assembly GCA_035500835.1. GTDB lineage: Bacteria > Actinomycetota > Thermoleophilia > Solirubrobacterales > 70-9 > VAYN01. The sequence continues at coordinate 108,808 of DATJWW010000016.1, forward strand.
GGGGCGGTGCCGTAGGCCTTGTCGGAGGAGGCGAAGACGACCTTGCCGACAGCGGCCTCACGGCAGGCGGCGAAGACGTTCCAGGAGCCGCGCACGTTGATGTCGACGGTCTCGTGCGGGGAGCGCCGCGCGACCCCGACGATCGTCTGCGCCGCGAGGTGGAAGACGGCGTCGCAGCCCGCCACGGCGGTCGCCACGGCGGCGGCGTCGAGCAGGTCCGCCTCGACCAGCTCGACCTCCTCGCGCACCCCGAGCAGGTCGAGTGCCGAGGCTCGCGGCCCGCCGAGATCGGTCTGCCGGGGACCGGGTCGGTCGAGCACCCGGACCTCGCTCCCCGCCGCCAGCAGCCCGGCGGCGAGGTGGGAGCCGACGAAGCCGTGGCCGCCGGTGACCAGGACCCGACCGCCCGCCGCGCTCACCTGGCACCCGCCGGGGCCGCGTCCCAGACCCGCCACGGCGCCTGCCCGCCGCGCCACAGGTCGTCGAGCACGACCGCGTCCTTGTAGGTGTCCATGCAGTCCCAGAAGCCCTGATGGCGGTGGGCGCGCAGCTGTCCCGCCGCTGCCAGGCGCTCCAGCGGCTCACGCTCGAGGACCGCATCCGGCCCGATGAAGTCGAGCGCCTTCGGCTCGAAGCAGAAGAAACCGCCGTTGATCCAGTGCTCGGAGCGCGGCTTCTCGACGAACCCCGAGACCCGGTCGCCGTCTAGCTCCGCCACCCCCCATTGCAGATCGGGACGGACGACCGTCACCGTCGCCGCCAGACCCGCCGCGCGATGGCCGTCGAGGAGCGCGCCGAGATCGATGTCGGCGACGCCATCGGCATAGGTGGCGCAGAAGGTGCCGCCGTCCAGGCGCTCGGCCAGCGCCCTGATCCGCCCTCCGGTCGGCGTGTCGAGCCCGGTGTCGACGCACTCGACCGCGACCCCTTGCGGCCAGCGCTCCGTCGCGGCGAAGCGCTCGACCTGCTCGCCGAGGTAGCCGGTCGCCAGCAGGAAGCGGTCGAAGCCCTGCGCCGCGTAGATGCCGATCACGTGCCAGACGATCGGCCGGCCGCCGATCTCGACCAGCGGCTTCGGCACCGACTCGGTCTTCTCTCGCAGCCTCGTTCCCCGCCCTCCGCAGAGGATCACCACAGGTGGTCTCACGCCGCCAGTCTTACAGCGGCTATTCCTTCGGCGTGATGCGACCCACCGGCGCGGGCCTCGGCTGGCCGTCGGCCATCGAGTCCCGTGACCCTTCGCGCGCTTTTGGCATGGAGCAGATCGCGGCGATCTCCTTCTTCGCCAGGTCGCGCTCCCATGGCTTCAGCCTGTAGCTCGGCGGGGCATCGACCAGCTGGTCGTAGGTCCGTTCCTCGGCGGGGAACAGGGGCGGCTTGCCGAAGCCTTCGGCGAAGAGTCGGTTCATCCGCTCGAGCACCGCGATCGAGGAGCGGAAGCGGACCCAGCGGTGGTTGTCCCAGCTGACTCCAGGATCGGCGTTGCCGGGCCGGTAGGCAGATATCAGGCGCTGCGCTGCGTCCTCGCCGCGTTCGACCAACACTTCGATCTCAGCCTTGTCCATGTTCAGGTTCATCCCGCCCTCGGTCGACGCCAGATTCACGTGGGCGATGCGATCACGGAAGCCAGGCACCCGCATCTGCGCCTCGTCGACCCGGTTCTGCATCGTTTTCACGGCGCTGCCGACGAAGGCGCGGAGCCGCCCGTCGGCGAGTCCGAAGAAGCCGGCGGACGGCTTCGGGAAGCGGTACCACCAATCCTCGATCCCTTCGTTGTTGGAGCGCGGGACTTCGACGTTCTGCGATTGATCGTCGCTCGGCTTCCGGCCGTATGGGAACGGCCTCAGATCGATGCCGAAGGTGGGCCAGCGCGGCACCAGGCGGTCGAAGAAATGGACCGGGAAGTTGCTCGTGATGCCGCCGTCGGAGAACCAGCAACGCTCGAAGACGGGGCACTCGGGGGGCGGATCGCCGTCCGACGACCAGCTTGCCGGATGTTCGAGCACCCCCGTGTGGCCGTCCTCGAGCAGCCGCTCCCCCCACTTCTTCCAGGCCTTGAGTCGCTCCGCGTTCTCCTTCCAGGAGTAGTCGAACTGCCACAGCGGCACGGCGCTCAGCAGGACGGGGAAGGAGAGGCTCATCCGGGTCGCCACGATGACCGGCATGTCCTTCGCCTCCGGCAGCGGGCGCAGCCCCTGGCGCCAGGCGATGCCGCGCCCGACCAGGGAGTCCGCCCAGCTCTTCTTGCCCGGCGTCCCCCCGACCGGACGCGGGTTCTCCAGCATGTGCTGCACGACCTCGGCCGGGAAGAGCTTCGAGAACTCGGCCGGGCTGAAGTACCAGTCCCGTTCGTCCCAGGGCATCGTGTGCCCGCGCCGATTGACGAGGTTGGTGGTCATCATCGCCAGGTTGATCTGGCGGTCGTCTTCGGTCTTCGTCTCGTCCCAGGTCTCGCCCGGCGCGCACCAGAGGTCGCCGAAGGTGAGCGGCCGGTCGGCCGGCCGATCGCGGTGGCCGGCGCAGCGCTCGATCCTCTCGTGGAGCCAAGGCGTCAGCGCCGTGGGGTCACCCGAGTCGTCGGGGTCGGTCGGCATCCCGGAGCAGATCCCGAAGGCGTTTTCGACCACCCTTGTGTTGAGGTCCCTGGCGACGGCGACCGCCACGCCGAGGGCCGCGCCGATCGCGGCGAAGGAGATGGCCGCGACGGCGAGGGCGATCGCCCCGAGCAGCAGTCCGAGGGAGCCCGACAGCGAGGCGGTGACCACCAACATCGCCGCGATCAGGAGTCCCGGCGCGGCGCCGATCGTCGCGGGCATCGCGTAGACGACGAGCGCTCCGAGCCGCGCCACCTTGCCGCGGGCGAGGCCGGCGATCAGGGCGTGGTGCAGACGATGCGTCCCCTTCTGCGGCTGGAAGAGGCCGATCAGCTTGCCCTCCTCGGCGAGCCGGCGACGCAGCTCTTCGACCTCCTCGAAGCCGCCGCCTTCGCGACCGCGGCCGTACTCGGCAGCAGCCGTGGCCGCCGCGGCGATCGCCCCGGCCGAGGTCCCGCCGATGTTCCGGAACCTGTATTTCTCGGCCAGGGCGCAGATCGCCTTCGGGTAGACGACGCCGCTGGTGATGCCGCCCTTCATCACGACGTCGCAGAAGAGGCGCGCATCCGCGAAGCGGGCGGACGACGGCCCGCCGTCGGTGTCCATACCTACTGTTTGGGGCGAAAAGCCGCTTCGTAGGACTTGCCGTTGCGACGGCTGACCACGGTCAGCGTGTCGCCCTTGCGTTCGGCGAACCGGACCTCGTACTCGTCCCTGCCGTGCGCTTCCTGCACCACCAGATCGTCGTTGTCGGCAAACCAGATCTCCGGTTCGTCGGTCTCCGTCGCGACGCTGCCGTTGGTCTTGGCCGCCTTGGTTTCCGCCTTGGCACTCTCCTTGGCGCCCCACCGAAGCTTCGCCTCGGTCGCCCGCTGGCGGGCGACCAGGTCGACCGCGGCGAGGGCGAAGACGCCGACCATGACCAGGGCGCCGGCGCCGATCGCCGCGACCTTGACCGCGGTCGGGCCTTCGAGCTTCGCCGCGGCGCCGGCGATCACGACGATCAGGGCCCCGAGGCTCGCCTGGACCTTGGTCAGGCTGAACGCCGGCGCCTCGACGGTCGCCTTCCCCTTCTTGGTCGCCTTCTTGTTGCTGAAGAACTCCGCCGGACTGGACACTGAGGCCTCCTGATCGACTGGTTTTGCGGCAGCCGATCAGGTACGCAGGCGTCTGTCAATAGGTAAATCTTAGTATTCCAAGCGCCTCATCCACCCGCGACCGCGGGCAGGATGGTGACCTCGTCGCCCTCGTTGATCGCGGTCTCCAGGCCCTGCTGGAAGCGGATGTCCTCGCCGGAGACGTAGACGTTGACGAAGCGGCGCAGGGTGCCGTCCTGGGTGATCCGCTCGCGCAGGTCGCCGTAGGCGGCGAAGACGGCGTCGAGCGCCTCGCCGACATTGGAGCCCTCGACCTCGACTTCGGCCTCCCCCCCGGTCGCGACGCGCAACTGGGTCGGGATCTTCACGGTGACGCTCATGACACTCCTACCTCCTGGGCGAACTCGGCATCGAAGCTGTCGAGGCTGGGGTCGATCTCGTGCATGGAGAACGTATCGCGGGTCGCGTCGAGCGTCTTCAGGCCCTCGCCGGTGATGTAGGCGACGACCCGCTCGCCGTCCGCGATGTCGCCCCGCTCGGCCAGCTTGCGCAGGACGCCGATCGTCACCCCGCCGGCGGTCTCGGTGAAGATCCCGGTGGTCTCGGCGAGCAGCTTGATCGCCTCGCGGATCTCCTGGTCGGAGACCGCGTCGATGCCGCCGCCGGTCCGCCGCGCGTGCTCGACCGCGTAGGGCCCGTCGGCGGGATCGCCGATCGCGAGGCTTTTGGCGATCGTGTCCGGGCGCTGCGGCTTGCAGACGTCCCAGCCTTCGGCGAAGGCGGTGGCGACCGGACTGCAGCCGGCGGCCTGGGCGCCGTTGAAGACCGGCTGGCGACCCTCGACCAGGCCGAGGTCCAGCCATTCCTGGAAGCCGCGGCCGAGTTTGGTGAAGAGCGAGCCGGAGGCGATCGGGCTGACCACCCGGTCGGGCAGTTCCCAGCCGAGCTGCTCGACCGTCTCGAAGGCGAGCGTCTTCGATCCCTCCGCGTAGTAGGGCCGCAGGTTGACGTTGACGAACGCCCACGGATGCTCCTCGGCGAGCTGCGTGCAGAGCCGGTTGACGTCGTCGTAGTTGCCCCGCACGCCGACCAGGTTGGTGCCGTAGACGCCGGTCGCGAGCAGCTTCTGCTCCTCCAGGTTGGCGGGGACGAAGACGTAGGACTCGAGCCCGGCGGCAGCCGCGTGGGCGGCGACCGCGTTGGCGAGGTTGCCGGTCGAGGCGCAGGCGACGGTCTCGAAGCCGAGCTCACGCGCCTTGGCGATCGCCACCGCGACGACCCGGTCCTTGAACGAGTGGGTCGGGTTGGCGGCATCGTTCTTGATCCAGATCCCGGCGTCGATCCCGAGCCGCTCGGCCAGTCGGTCGGCGCGCAGCAGCGGCGTCAGACCCGGCTCCAACGGGTCGCCGGGACGGCCCGAGAAGGGCAGGAAGTCGGCGTAGCGCCAGATCCCCCGCGACCCGGCCTGGATGCGCCGTTTCGCCTCGGCCGCGTCAAGCGACGAGTGGTCGTACTTCACCTCGAGCGGGCCGAAGCACCGTTCGCAGAAATAGGCGGCGCCGAGCTCGTACTCACTCGCGCACTCCTTGCATTTCAAGCTCTCGACTGACATCCGATCCTTCCTTTGCCCTCTATATGCAAAAACCTCCGCCACGTGGGGCAGAGGTCCGGATCGGACATCCCCCACATCTGTCAGGTCACGTGACCTGCTGGAGTTGGCACCTGCCTCGGACCGCGAGGTCCGAAATGGTTGCCGGGGCTTCACTGGGCCAGTCCCTCCACCCCTCTAGATGTGGCGCTTATGTCGGGCGAAGACTACCACCCGCACCGCGTGCCGTTTCGGCTGCGCCGCGGACGGCTAACCTACCCCTGCGATGACCGTACTCCCGCTCGACGAGACGAAGGGCGCGGCCGATGCCGAACCTTCCGAAACCACGCCTGCGGCGGGTGCGTCGCGGCGAGCTCGTCGCGCCGGTCGAGGCTGAGCCGCAGACCCCCCGCGTCGAGCAGATCGAGTGGGGCGGCCTGCGCTGGGTGAACATCGAGCATCCGGGGGCGCTGGAGCGCGCCTGGCTGGAGGAGCACTTCGATTTCCACGCGCTCGACCTCGAGGACGTGCTCTCGCGCAATCAGCGCCCGAAGATCGACACCTACGACGAGTACCTGTTCAGCATCCTCAACCTGCCGGTCTTCGACCGCGCCGCGAAGCGGCTCGGCGCGGGTGAGCTCGACCTCTTCGTCGGCCCCGACTTCCTGGTCACGATCCCGAACCAGCCGCTGCAGCCGGTCGAGTACCTGTTCGAGCGCTGCCGCGGCAAAGAGGAGCTCCGCGAGCAGCTCTTCTCGCGCGGCTCGGGCTACCTGCTCTACCGCCTCGTCGACGACTGCTTCGACTACTGCTTCCCGATGCTGCGCAAGATCGGCAACAAGCTCGACGCGCTCGAGGACGACATCTTCGAGGGCCGCTCCGAGGACATCGTCCGCGACATCTCCAACGTCAAGCAGGAGATCATCAACTTCCGCAAGGTGATCCGCCCGCAGCGGCCCGTCCTCCGCGACCTCGAGAAAGTCAAATCGCGCTACCTCTCCCCCGACTTCGATCTAGAGATCTACTTCGACGACATCGTCGACTCGCACGAGCGGATCTGGGACATGCTGGAGAACTACAAGGAGGTGGTCGAGGCGCTCGAGGAGACCAACGAGTCGGTGATCTCGCACCGGCTGAACGACATCCTCCGGGTGCTGACCTCGATCAGCGTCGTGATCCTGCCCCTCACCCTGATCGCCAGCATCTGGGGGATGAACTCCGAGGTGCCGGGGCAGGACAACCTCGCCGCGTTCTTCATCGTGATCGGGGCGATGGTGCTGATCCTGGTCGGGATGGTCATCTGGTTCCGCCGGCGCGGTTGGCTCTGATCAAGCGCCACGTCCTCTGCTCCCGGGCGTGGCTTCCCATAGGCTCAAGACCTAAGTGGCTAATTTCAGGATCTGGGCGCCTTGGCGCCTCGCCTACGTGTCGGACGCGGCCAAGGACATCGAGGAGGAGTGCATCTTCTGCGCGAAGCCCGCGCAAGATGACGACGAGGGCAACCTGATCGTCCACCGCGGCGAGCGGGCCTTCGTGATCCTCAACCTCTACCCGTACACGAACGGGCACCTGATGGTGGCGCCCTACGAGCACATCGGCGCGATCCAGGAGATCCCGGCCGAGACGACCGCGGAGATGATGGCGCTGTCCCAGACCGCGATCCGGCGGCTGGAGGACGTCTACTCGCCGCACGGCTACAACGTCGGCTTCAACCAGGGGCGGATCGCCGGCGCCGGGGTCGAGCACCACATCCATATGCACGTGGTGCCGCGCTGGTCCGGCGACAACAACTTCATGCCGGTGATCGCCGACACCAAAGTGATGCCGCAGACGATCGAGCAGAGCTACTCCGTGCTGAAAGGGGCGACGTGGAGCTGAACCCGGGGATCTTCAAGGCCTACGACATCCGCGGCCTCTACGGCGAGGAGATGGACGAGGGCACCGCGCATGACATCGGGCGCGCCTTCGTCCGCGTCCTGGCCCGCCTGCGCGGCAAGCCCGCGGCGGAGCTGCGCGTCGGCCTCGGGCGCGACATGCGACTGACCGCGCCGAAGATGGCGGCGGAGCTGCGCGACGGGATGATCTTCGAGGGGGCGGCGGTACTCGATGCCGGGATGGTCGGCACCGAGATGCTCTATTTCCTGGTCGGCTCGCGGGGGCTCGACGGCGGCGCGATGGTCACCGCCTCGCACAACCCGAAGGCCTACACCGGGGTGAAGCTCGTGCGGGAGGGCGCCCTGCCGCTCTCCGGCGAGGCCGGGATCGGCGAAGTGAAGGCGGAGATCGAGGCGGGGCTCGGCGAGGCGCCGGGCGGCGGCGCGCTCGAGGAGGTCGACATCTGGGGGGAATTCCGCGCCCACGCCCTCGGTTTCATCGACCCTTCGGCCGTGAAGCCGATGAAGGTCGTCGTCGACGGCGGCAACGGGATGGGTGGCCCGATGGTCGGGCCGCTGCTCGAGCGGCTGCCGCTGGAGCTGGTCGAGATGTACTTCGTCCCCGACGGCGAGTTTCCCGACCACGAGCCGAACCCGCTGCTGCCCGAGAACCGGGAGATGATCATCGACCGGGTGCGCTCGACCGGCGCCGACCTCGGCATCGCCTGGGACGGCGACGCCGACCGCTGCTTCTTCATCGACGGCAGCGGCGAGTTCTGCGACGGCGACTTCATCTGCGCGCTGCTCGCCCGGCAGATCCTGGCCAAGAACCGCGGTGCGACGATTCTCTACGACCCGCGCTCGAGCCGCGCCGTCCCCGATCTGGTCGCCGCCGAGGGCGGCCGCGCCGATCTCTCGCGCGTCGGCCACGCCTTCTTCAAGGCCCGGATGCGGGAGGAGGACGCCGCCTTCGGCGGCGAGGTATCGGGCCACTACTACTTCCGCGACAACTGGAACGCCGACTCGGGGACGATCCCCGCCCTGCTGATCCTCGAGCTGCTCTCCAAGGAGGGGCGCTCGATGGCCGACCTGATGTCGGAGTTCCGCTCGAAGTACTTCATCTCCGGGGAGATCAACTCGGAGGTCGCCGACCAGGCGGCGAAGATGGCGGAGATCGAGGAGCGCTACGGCGAGGGTGCCGAGGTGGCCCATCTCGACGGTGTCTCGATCGACTTCCCGGAATGGCACTTCAACGTGCGGCCCTCGAACACCGAGCCGCTGCTGCGGCTGAACCTCGAGTCGCTGATCTCCAAAGAGGACATGGAGCGCCGCCGCGACGAGGTACTGGGGCTGATCCGGGCATGACGACGACGCCCGAGCAGGCACTCGAGCAGGCCGCCCTGGCCGGCATCCACCGGCTGCCGATCCCGACCCCGTTCGCGGTCGGGAAGGTCAACAGCTACCTGATCGAGGGTGAGCGGCTGACGCTGGTCGACACCGGGCCCAACCACGGGACCTCGCTCGACGCACTGGCCGAGCAGTTGGCCGAGCGGGGTCACGCGATCGACGACATCGACCTCGTCCTGATCACCCACAACCACCTCGACCATGTCGGCCTGACCGAGATCGTGGTCGAGCACTCCGGGGCGGAGGTGGCGGCGCTCGGCGCCGCGGCGCGGCGACTGTCCGATTTCGAGGCCGAATACGAACGCGACGACGAATTCGCCGTCGAGCTGATGCTGAGCAGCGGCATCCCGGAAGACATCGCGCTGGCGCTGCGCAGCGTCTCCTCCACCTTCCGCGGCTGGGGCGGCCCGGTGCGGGTCACGCGCCCACTCGCCGACGGCGAGGCGATCGACCTCGGCGACCGCAGCCTGGAAGCGCTCTTCCGTCCCGGCCACAGCCCGATGTGCACCGTCTTCTGGGACGCCGAGGGCCAGATCGCCTTCGTCGGCGACCACCTTCTCCCTCACATCTCCTCCAATCCGGTGATCTCACGGCCGCTCGACGGCTCGCCCGGTCGGACCCACTCCCTGGCCGCCTACCTGGACTCGCTGGCGAAGACCCGCGAGCTGCCCGACGACGCGGTCCTCTTCCCCGGCCACGGCGAGCCGATCGAGGACCACAAGGGGCTGATCGACACCCGCTTCGCCTCGACCGAGCGACGCAAGGAGAAACTCCTCCGCATGCTCGCCGACGGCCCCCACAGCGGCTACGAGCTGGCCCAGTCGATGTGGGGCAACATCGCCGTCACCCAGGCCTTCCTCACCCTCTCCGAGGTGATCGGCCACATGGACCTGCTCGAGGCCGAAGGCCGTGTGCGGGAGTTCGAGGACGGTGGCGTGATCCGCTTCGAAGCGGTCGCATAGGCTCCAGCCGCAGATGGTCTCGTTCGGCGCGCGCAGGTCGGGTAAACCGGCCAAGAAACGGATGCTGATCATCGTCAACCCTTACGCGACGACGGTGTCGGATCGGCTGCGGAACCTCGTCGTCTACGCGCTGCAGGGCCGCTACGAGGTCGAGGCGGTGGCGACCGAGGCGCAGAACCACGCGACCGAGATCGGGCGCGAGGCGCGCGACGGCGGTTACGACGTGGTCGTCTCCTTCGGCGGCGACGGGACGCTGAACGAGGTCGCCAACGGGCTGGCCGGAACCGACATGCCGATGGCGATCCTGCCCGGCGGCTCGGCCAACGTGGTCGCCCGCAGCCTCGGCATCCCCAACGACGTCGTCGATGCGACCGAGCACCTGCTCTCGCTGGCCGACGAGTGGGAGCCGCGGAAGGTCGACCTCGGGCGGGCCGACGAGCGGCGCTTCGTCTTCGCCTGCGGCGCCGGGATCGACGCCACGGTGGTGAAGCGGGTCGACGCGCATCCCAGGTTGAAGGCGAAAGCCGGTCCCTGGTACTACAGCTGGGCCGGGGTGTCGGCCTTCTACAAACGCTATCTGCTGAACCCGGTGCGGATGCGGGTCACGGTCGGCGGCGAGGCGGTCGAGGGCGTCACCGCGATCGCCCAGAACTCCGACCCCTTCACCTACTTCTCGAGCAAACCGATCTATATATGCGAGGGGATCGCAATCGACGACGGCACGCTCTCGATGGCGGTGCTCAAAAGGGCCGCGCAGCGCGACATGCCGACCCTGATCCCGCGCCTCTTCTCACCGCGGCGCCCGGCGGTCCGCCACCGCCAGATCGTCGGCTTCGAGGGCATCACCGGCGCCACGCTCGAGTCGATCTCCGAGGATCGCTCCGGTGCCCCCCGCTCCTTCCAGCTGCAGGTCGACGGCGACTACATCGGCGAGCGCACCCGGGTCGAGATCGGCGTCGACCCCGGCGCCCTCACCATCGTCGCCTGAGCCCACTGGTGAGTTCGCAGTTAGTTCCGGATAGCGGAACGAAGTGCGAACGCACTAGTCGAGGAGGCCGGTTTCGCGGGCGGCGACGGCGGTCTGCAGGAGGGTCTCGGGTGCGTCGAAGCGGGGCTCCCAGCCGAGCTCTCGGCGCGCTTTGGTCGTGTCCATGATCACCGGGGTGGAGAGCGCCGTCGCCCACTCCAGCTGCGGGTCGAGGAAGGAGAGGCGGCCGGCGATCGCGGTGCCGGCGCCGAACGCCGGCCGCGGCACGCGGACCGAGCTCCAGCCGAGCGCGCGGGCGATGTCGGCGACCCCGATCTCGCCGTCGCCCGCCAGGTTGCAGGCACCGGGCGCACCCTTCCCCTCGACGGCTGCGGCGAGCGCCGTGGCGACATCGTCGTGGTGGACCAGCTGCAGCGGCACGCCGGCGTCGGGGAGCACCGGGCGCAGCAGCGGGATCCGGCCGAGAACGTGGCGACGCAGTCGCGGCGCCGGATCGCCGAGCCGGACGGCGCCCACCGTCCGCTCGATCAGCATCGGCGCCCGCGGTCCGGCGACGATCGAGGGACGGAAGACGAACGCCTCGAGCTCGGTGCCGGCGAGAACCTCGTCGAGCGCCTCCTCCAGCTCCGCCTTCTGTGCCGAGTAGTAGAAGTCGGGCGAGCCGAGTGCCGGGGTCTCCTCGGTCAGCGGCTGGGGGTTGTGGGGGTGGAAGCCATAGGCGGCTACCGAGGAGGCGTAGACCAGCCTCCCCACCCCGGCCTCGACCGCCGCTTCGAAGGTGTTGCGGCTGCCGTCGAGGTTGATCCGCCGCGAGATTGCACGATCGCCGAAGATCGCGAAGGCGAGATGGACGACGACGTCGGCGCCGTCGAGCAGCGCCGTCAGGTGGCCGCGGTCGAGGATGTCGCCGCGCTGGTAGGTCGTCTTGCGCCAGCCCGCCGCGGCCGGGTCGAACGGGCGCCGCGCCATCCCCCGGACCTCGCCCACCGCCTCGGAGGCCTCCAGCGCGTCGATCAGCGAGCGGCCGATCTCCCCCGTCGGCCCGGTGACGGCGACGGTCAGCGCCATCGGCTCAGGCGGTCGGAGTTATCCGGTAGGCGTCGAAGACGCTCTCCACGTTGCGCAGACGCGAGATGCAGTGTTTGAGCTGCTCGGTGTCGCCGACCTCGATCACGAACTTGTTCTTGACCATCGGATGGTTGGTGGTGCAGGAGGCGCCGATGATGTTGATCCCGGCCTCCGAGAACGTGCGCGAGAGGTCCTCGAGAAGACGGGTCCGGTCGTAGGCGTCGATCTGGATCTCCACCCGGTAGGACGCTTCGTTTTCGCCCTCCCAGTTGACGTCGACGAAGCGCTCCGGGGAGCGTTTCAGCGCCTTCACGTTCTTGCAGTCGGAGCGGTGGATGGTGATCCCGCGGCCGAGGCTGACGTAGCCCGCGATCTCGTCGCCGGGGACCGGCCGGCAGCACTTCGCGAGCCGCACGGCGACATCCTCGACCCCCTTGACGACGATGCCGTAGTTGGAGGCGTCCTTGGTGCGTCGGGCGCGATCGGAGTGCTCGGTCGCCGGCAGCAGGTCGCCCTCGACCGACTCGCCCGCTTTCAGCCGCTGCAGGATCTTGTTGACCGCCGTCTTGGTCGAGACTTTGCCCTGGCCGAGGGCGATGTAGAACTCGGTGCCTTTGCGGAAGCCCATCTCGCGGATCACGTCGGCGAGCAGCGGCGAGCCGGCGATCTTCTGCATCGGCACGCCGCGCTTGCGCAGCGCCTCCTCGAGGCCCTCGCGACCGTCGCGCTCGGCGTCCTCGCGGCGCTCCTCTTTGAACCAGGCGCGGATCTTGTTGCGGGCGCGGCTGGTGCGGACCAGTTTCAGCCAGTCGAGCGACGGCGCCCGTTTCTGCTTCGCGGTCAGCACCTCGACGATGTCGCCGGAGCGCAGCTGGTAGTGGAGCGGCACGATCGCGCCGTTCACCTTGGCGCCGACGCAGCTGTGCCCGACGTCGGTGTGGATCGCGTAGGCGAAGTCGAGCGGGGTCGAACCCGCCGAGAGGTTTTTCACTTCGCCCTTCGGGGTGAAGACGAAGACCTCTTCCTCGAAGAGGTCGACCTTCAGCGATTCGAGGAACTCGGTCGGGTCCTGTTCGCCCTCGGCCTCGACCAGCTGGCGCAGCCAGGTCATCTTCTCCCGCTGCGGGTCCCCGCGGCCGCCCTCTTTGTAGGCGACGTGGGCGGCGATCCCGTACTCGGCCAGCTTGTGCATCTCCTCGGTCCGGATCTGGATCTCGAGCGGCTTGCCCTCGGGCCCGATCACGGTCGTGTGGAGCGCCTGGTACATGTTGGCCTTCGGCATCGCGACGAAGTCCTTGAAGCGACCGGGCAGCGGCTTCCAGAGCGAGTGGATGACGCCGATCGCGCCGTAGCAGTCCTTCACCGAGCCGACGATCACCCGCATCGCGGTGAGGTCGAAGATCTCGTTGAACTCGCGGCCCTTCTTCGCCATCTTCGTGTAGATCGAGTAGAAGTGCTTGGCGCGGCCGGAGATCTCGGCCTCGATGCCGACCTCTTCCAGCTCCTCGGAGAGGAATTCGCCGGCCTCGGCGACATAGGCCTCACGCTCGTCCCGCTGCTGGGCGACGAGCTGTTTGATTTCCGCGTACTTGCGCGGGTGCAGGGTCGCGAAGGCGAGGTCCTCGAGCTCCCACTTGATCGCGTGGATCCCCAGGCGGTGCGCGAGCGGCGCGTAGATCTCCAGCGTCTCGTGGGACTTCAGCGTCTGCTTCTGCTTCGGCAGCGCCCCCAGCGTGCGCATGTTGTGGAGGCGGTCGGCCAGCTTGATCAGGATCACCCTGACGTCGGTGGCCATCGCCACCATCATCTTCCGGTAGTTCTCGGCCTGCCGCTCGTCGCGGCTCTCGAAGTTCATCCCGGTCAGCTTGGTGACGCCGTCGACCAGCTGGGAGATCTCCTCGCCGAACTCGGCCTCGATCTCCTCCAGCGAGGCGCTCGTGTCCTCGACCGTGTCGTGGAGCAGGGCGGCGCAGAGCGTCTCGGTGTCGAGCCGCATCCCGGCGCAGATCTGGGCGACGCCGACCGGGTGGGTGATGAACTCGTCGCCGGAGTAGCGCTTCTGGTCGGCGTGGCGCTCGCAGGCGAAGTCGAAGGCGCGCTCGACTTTCGCGCGGTCGATCGTGGCGACGGCGACCGCCGTCCCCCCGGCGGCGCCTTGGGGCGCCTCCTCGTGGGCAGAGTCGAACTCCTCGACGACCGCGAACAGGTCGGCGAGCAGCTCCTTGCGCTCTACGGGAATTTTGGGGTCTGCAGAAATGACAGTGCCTCCGAATGCTCTTGGCCATAGACCCGAAACGCCGCCGAGCGCTCCAGATCGGTCCCTTCAGAGGATACGACGCCGACCAAGCCGTCGCCCGCGCTCGTGTCACCCGTCACGAGGCCGAGCTCGAGCAGAACGCGGAAAGCGCGGGCCGCGGTCTCGGGGGCGAGCGGATGCGGACCGGGACCGGCGAGGGCGGCGCGCAGCCCCTGACCCGAGAGCTCGCCCCCTTCGCGGAGGGCCCGGAAGACGCCGGCGATCGTCTCGCGCGAGGGCGCCTGAGCGGCAAGCACACCGGTTCCGAAGTCGCGCTCGGCGGCGGAGAACATGGGGTGGAGAAAGCCGGCTGACGCCCCGGCGCGTCCGTCCCCACCCTCGTTTGGCGGGTAGGTGGGGACGGGCGCGCCGAGCGGAAGCGTCGCTCGAGCGACATCGGCGGGTGAGCGCGGGGCATCGACGAGGACGACGTGCTCGAAGGAGACGGCGAGGTCCGGCGCCATCGCGAGGGCCGCGTAATCGACGAGGGCGAGACCGCTCTGCGCGCGCGCCGCGAGGCCTGCGACCGTTGCGGCGCCGCAGCGGTGACAACCGACAAGCGCCGCGCCGCCGTTGAAGCGGGCGAGCCCGGTCGCCCCGTTGGCGAGCGCCGCCCGCCGCGAGGCGTCGGCGGCGACGGCGAGGACGCCGGCGCCGCTCGAGACGAGCTCCGCGATCGTCGCGGTCGGTGATGAGCCTGCGCCTTGGACTACGTGCCGAGGCGAACCCCCGGCGGTGCCGTGGAGCCTTTCTGTCGCTATGCGACGGTTTCTCTCCACAGCATTCCCCTGAGTGGTCAAATCACGGTGGAGCTCGGCCTCGAAGCGCGCCCACCACTCGGCGTCGTCGCACTCGCATGGGTGCGGGGAGAGCGCATCGGCCTTCTCGTGGAGCGGGTAGACCTCGCGGAGGACGACGCGGGGCTCGACCGCGCCGTTCCAGTGGTTGACCTCGAGGCGCACCGCAGCGTCGAGCATCTCGTCGTCGTCGACGCCGAGGCTGGAGCGACCGAAGGCGACGCCGAGGGCGCGGTGGGAGCCGCTGTGCAGGCTGAACCGGGAGTGCTTCCCCTCTTCCCCCATCGTCCGTTGGTCGGTGACCCGCGCCGAAGGGACCATCAGCCGCACGCCGGGGTTGCCCATCCCGAAGGGGGCCAGTTGGGTGAGCTCTTCGGCGAGGTCGAGCCCGAGGCCGACGCCACCGACCATCGCGTCGATCCGCTCGGTGCGCTTCAGGTCGTCCTCGCCCAGAGTCTCGTTTGCGTATGTCGCGAACGCCGCGCGGAACGCATCGAGGTCCACAGCCTTCAGCGACAATCCCGCCGCCGCCTTGTGGCCGCCGAAGCTCTCAAGATGCTCGGAGCATGCCTCGAGTGCCGCGTGCAGGTCGAAGCCGGGGATGCTCCGCCCCGAGCCCCGTCCACCCCCCTCCCCGTCCAGCGAGATGACGACGACCGGGCGGTGGTGGCGCTCGACCAGCCGCGAGGCGACGATCCCGACCACACCGGGGTGCCACCCCTCCCCCGCCAACACCAGCCCGTTCGCCTCCCTCAGCTCGTCGGGAAGCTCGCGCCGCGCCGCCTCCGCCGCCGCGTCGACCTCGCGCTCGGTCGCCCGCCGCTCGGAGTTGGCCCGGCCCAGCTCCACGGCGATCTGCCTCGCCCGGTCGTCGTCCTCGCTCAGCAGCAGCTCCACCCCGGCGTCGGCCCGATAGAGCCGGCCCGCCGCGTTGATCCGCGGCGCCAATCGGAAGGCGAGGTCGCCCTCGTCGAGCCTGTTCGGCTCGCACCGCGAAGCCTCCATCAGCGCCCGCAGCCCGATCCGCTTGGCGCGCCGCATCTCGGCGAGGCCCCGCTTCACCAGCGCCCGGTTCTCGCCCACGAGCGGGACCACGTCGGCGACGGTCGCCAACGCCACCAGGTCCAGGTCCCGCTCCGCGGCTCCCCCCCGGAGCGCGGTCGCCAACTTCCAGGCCACCGCCGTCCCACAGAGCGACTCGAACGGATAGCCGCTCACCTCGGGGTGCAGGATCAGGCACCCGGGCAGCTCCTCGTCCCTCTGGTGATGGTCGGTGATGATCACCTCCATCCCCAGTTCCTGCGCCTGCGCCACCTGCTCGACCGCGGTGATCCCACAGTCGACGGTGATCAGGAGGGCGGTCCCGCGGGTCGCGAGCTTTTCGACGTTCTCGCCGCCGAGGCCGTACCCGTCCGCGATCCGGTCGGGGATCAGCCAGTCGCAGTCGGCCCCGAGGTCGCGCAGGGTCGAGACCAGGAGCGCCGTGGCGCTGACGCCGTCGACGTCGAAGTCGCCGTGCACGGTGATCCGTTCCCCCGCCTCGATCGCCGTCCGCACCAGCGCCACGACCTCGTCCATGCCGCGGAACGCCTCCGGCGGATGCGACTCGTCGGCGGCGAGGAAGGCGCGCGCCTCGTCCGGGGTCCGATAGCCGCGCCGGACCAGCGTCACCGCGACCGGCGCGCTCAGCCCGAGGGCATCGGCGACGGCGCGGACGTCGGCGTAATCGTATGGGTCGGCGGCGAATGCCTTGGCGGTTTCCGGCACGTTTCCAGGCTAGGAAGGCGCCCGGCGGCAAACGCCGGCGCGCATCGCTTTCGCGCTGCGCGGCGAGTCCCGAACCTGCAATATGCGCAAATCAGTCGGCGTGCGGTTCGCGCATGCCGATCAGCCAGACGACGCCGAGGCCGAGGGCGACGCCGGGGATCGCCGAGAGGGCGGTGCCGATCGTCGTGTTGCCGACGCTCTGGCCGTCGACCACCAGGATGATCGTGCCGACCACGACGGCACCGATCACCGCGCCGAGGAAGGCGCCGACGATCCCCGCCCAGAAGCGATCGGGCAGGAACACCGTGAAGTGCCAGAGGGCGATGCCCATCGTGAAGAAGACCAGGAAGGCCATCAGGCGCGCACCTCGCTCATCGTCGTCGACCGCCTTTGCGGCGCTGGGCGCGTCGCGCCCGCCGCTCCTCGTTCCGTTTGCGGCGCTCGGCCGACTCCGGGTTGGCCGCCCGTTCGGGGCTCGTCGCAGCGTCGACTTCCGGAGCGGTCGCCGCCTCGGGGGGCTCCTCAGGCTCCGGCGCCACCAGGGCCCCGCCGCCGCTCTCCTCGGCCGGCTCGGCGGTCGCCACGGCCCCTTTCCTCGGCACCCGCTCGGCCGCCGGGGCTTCAGCCTCGATGTCGGCCGCGATTTCCGCATCGCTCTCACTGTCGTCTGCCAACTTCGCCACCTGGATGTCGTCGGCGAATGCGGGGACGAAGCCTTCCGCCTCGGCGATCCGCTGGCGACGGCGGATGAACTGTGGCTCGCGTTCCTTCCACGCGGTCAGCACCGGCGTCGCGATGAAGATCGACGAGTAGGTACCGGAGGCGATCCCGATCAGCATCGCGAAGGCGAAGTCCTGCAGGGTGGCCGAGCCGAAGATCAGCAGCGACAGCACCGCCAGGAGCGTCGTGAAGCTGGTCGCCAGCGACCGGGTCAAGACCTCGCTCATCGAGCGGTTGGCGATCTGCGAGAACGCGGCGCGGGGCATCCGCGGCAGGTTCTCTCGTATTCGGTCGAAGACGATGATCGTGTCGTATAGCGAGTAACCCAAGATCGTCAGGAACGCCGCCACGGTCCCGCTCGACACTTCTTTCCCGAGCAGCGCGTAGACGCCGCCGGTGATCAAGATGTCGTGGGCGAGGGCGATCAGGACCGGCACCGCGAATTTCGGCTCGAACCGCAGCGCCACGTAGATCAGGATCACCAGCAGCGAGAAGATCAGCGCCTTGACCGCCGATTCGGCCACCTGGTTGCCGAACGTGGGCCCGACGCTGGTGCTTTCGAAGCCGTTCTTTTCGATCCCGTAGGACTTCTGCAGGGCCGACTCGGCGTCGTGGACTTCGCCCGGCTGCAGCTGCGCCGACTCGATCTGGAAGACGTTGTCGCCGAAGTGCGGCACGTTCACCTGCTGCACCTGGGCGTTGCTGACCCCGGCTTCTTCGAGGGTGCTTTCCACCGCCGGGGTGTCGGTCGGCTTTTCGAGCGCCGCGGTGATCCGCGTGCCCGACTCGAAGTCGATGCCGAAGTTGAGCTCCTTGGTCGAGAGCGCCACCGCCCCGATCAGGAGGATCACGCCGGACAGCGTGAAGAACCAGCGGCTGGCCCCCATGAAGTCGAAGTGCCAGCGCCGCCCCTCTCCTCCGGCACCGAGCGCACTCGGCGAGCGCAGCAGCGACGAGTTGCTCATCGTGCCGAGCAGCGCCTGGGTGAAGACGACCGCGGTCAGCAGCGAGGTGATGGTGCCGACGCCGAGCGTGAAGGCGAAGCCTTTGACCCCGGCGGTCGCCAGCACGAAGAGGATGAAGGCGGTGAGCAAGGTGACGACGTTCGCGTCGACGATCGTCGAGATCCCCCGTTTGTAGCCTGCCGCGATCGCGCTCGACATCGAGCGACCGGCCCGGACCTCCTCCTTTATTCGCTCGAAGATGACGATGTTCGCGTCGGCGGCGACGCCGATCGTCAGGACGAGCCCCGCGATCCCCGGCAGCGTCAGGGTGATCGGGATCAGTTTGATCAGGGCGAAGAAGATCACCCCGTAGGCCGCCAGCCCGATCACCGCGATCACCCCGAGGATGCGGTAGTAGGCGAGCAGGAAGAGGATGACGAGGGCGAGGCCGATGATCCCGGCCTTGATCCCGTCGTGGAGCGCCTGCGAGCCAAGGGTCGCCGAGACCTGGGTCTCGGAGATCAGGTGCAGGTTGATCGGCAGCGCGCCGATCTGCAGAGTCGTCGCCAGTTCCTGGGCCTGTTCGAGGCCGTGTTCGCCGGAGAACCCGCCGGAGATCTGGGCGCCCTGGCGGCCGTCGATCCCGTTCGGGTTTTCGGCGTAGTTGATGATCGGCCGGCTCTGTACTTCGTTGTCGAGGATGACCGCGAAGTGGCCGGAGGAGGCGGCCGCCTGTTCGGCGCTCGTAGCCGGCCCGATCGCCTGCGACTGGCCGCGCTCGGCGATCTTCCGCGTCACTTCCTGGAAGTTTTCGCGCCCCTGATCGGTGAATTTGAAGGAGACGTTCGGTTCGCCGCTTCCCTGCGTGTATTCCTGCTTCGGTTCGGTGATTTCGCTGCCCGACAGGGCCGGGTCGTCCCTCAGCGCGTACCAGCCGGGCTGGGCGGTTTCGTCGACCTTGCCGCTTTCTTCGGTGGGAAGTTCGGAGACGACGATCGTCCCCGCCGGAACTTCGACCACGATCCCGTCCCTCGGCAGTTCTTCCCCGGTCGGGCTTTCGTAGAGGTCTTTCTTGACCGTCTCCGGACCGGCCAGCAGTTTGTGCGGCGCTTCCTTTTCGAAGAGGTAGTACTGGGTCTTCCCCGACGAGCAGTCTTCGCAGTTTTCGACCGGTTCCTGTTCGCTTGCCAGCAGCGCCGCCGTGTAGGCGGTAGGGAGGGCGCCGGAGGCGATCATCTGTTCACTCTCGAAGCTTTCGGTGTTGCGCCCGGCCTTCTTCCATTCCTTTTCGAGCCTCTTGACCGCGGCTTCGGGCGGTTCCTGTCCGGGGTGGCCGCCGATCACCTTCTGGATGCCGATCAGGTTCGGCTCCCAGTCGAAGAAATAGAGCTGGGCGGTGGTCCCCACCTGTTCGGCGGCGCGGTTGGCGTCGGTGACGCCGGGCAGGCCGACGGTGATGTTCTTGTCGCCGAGGCGGGCCACTTCGGCCTCGGACACGCCGAGGTTGTTGATCCGCTTTTCGATGATGTTGATCGAGTCTTCGATGTCTTCACCGGAGACTTCGGTCGCCGTGCCGGTCGGCTGACCTTCGTAGACCAGCTGCAGCCCGCCCTGCAGATCGAGACCGAGCTTCGTTTCCTTGCTCGCGATGATGATCGCCGAGATCGCCACCAGGGCGAGCACGAAGAGCAGGACGAAGAGATGCCGCCGCCTGGAGCCCACGGAACCTAGCCCTCCGGGGTCAGGACAAGCAGAAGCCCGCCGTCGTCGTCATAGGCGGGGAAGACGTCGGCGACGGCCTTGGCCGGAAGGTCGCCCTCGGCGTTGACCGAGACGCGCTTGCCGAGCGAGCGCACGCCCCACTCGAGCGAGGTCTCGATCGGATCGGTCTTGCCGTCGCCGTCGGTGTCGGCCTCGGGGCCGCCGTCGCCGGGATCGATCCAGTCGAGGCCGAGCACCTCGCGCACCGGACGGCCGATCACATCCTCGTCGGTAAGACCCGTCAACTCGTAGCTCCCCTTGCCCGCATCGATGACCCGTTCCTGCTGATCGCAGACGAAGAACGCCGCGTTCGGTGCCGGATAATAATCGTCGAGTAGTTCGAAGACGAACCCGAAACCACATTTCGAGCAACCTTTCGGACGGCGGCTGAACCCTTCGGTCCGGGAGCCGCTGACCTCGCGGTGTCCACAGTTGGGGCAGATGAAGAACGGCATGGTCGGGACAGGCTAGATGATCGGTCTATGGCGCGGCTTAAGCGCTCGTGGAGCTAGAAGAGGCCTGCCGGGCCCTCCGGTGCGGCCAGGCCGAGATGATCGTAGGCACGCTGGGTGAGCACCCTCCCGCGCGGCGTCCGTTTGAGCAGTCCCTGCTGCAGCAGGTAGGGCTCGAGCACGTCCTCGATCGTGTCCTGCTCCTCGCCGATCGCGATCGCGAGCGTCGAGAGGCCGACCGGCCCGCCGCCGAACTTGGAGGCGACCGTGTCGAGCAAGGCGCGGTCGGCGCGGTCGAGGCCCACCTCGTCGACCTCCAGCATCGCCAGCGCGTCGGCCGCCACGGCGGCGCCGATCGCGCCCGTCCCCTTCACCTCGGCAAAGTCGCGGACCCGCTTCAGCAGGCGGTTTGCGACACGCGGGGTGCCGCGTGAGCGCGAGGCGATCGTGTGGGCGCCCGCGGCGTCGATCTCGACCTCGAGGATCCCGGCCGAGCGCTCGACGATCAGCGCCAGGTGCTCGGCGCTGTAGTGCTCGAGCCGGTGGCTGACCCCGAAGCGATCGCGCAGCGGCGTGGTCAGGAGACCTGCCCGGGTGGTCGCACCGATCAGGGTGAACGGCGGCAGCGGCAGGGTGACGGTCCGCGCGCCCGCCCCCTGGCCGAGCACGACAGGCAGCTCGCCGTCCTCCATCGCCGGGTAGAGCGTCTCCTCGACGGCGCGGCCGAGCCGGTGGATCTCGTCGATGAAGAAGACGCTGCCGGGCTCGAGCGCGGTGAGGAAGGAGGCGACGTCGGCCTTGCGCTCGAGCGCCGGGCCGGCGGTCTGCACCAACGGGACCCCGAGCTCGGCGGCGACGATGTTGGCGAGCGAGGTCTTGCCGAGCCCTGGCGGCCCGGCGAGCAGGACGTGGTCGAGCGGCTCGCCGCGCCGGCGGGCGGCCTCGATGAAGATCGCGAGCTGCTCGGTGACCTGGACCTGGTTGACGAAGTCGGCCAGCGTCGGCGGGCGGAGAGAGCGGTCGAGGTCCTCGACGTCGGCCCGCGCATCATGCACCCGGACCTCTGCGTCGACGGGGACCGGATCGGGATCGATCCCGGGAGTGCGGATGCGGTTGACGCCGATGGCGTCGTCGCTCATCGGTTCGCCCCCGCCTTGCGGAGGGCCACGGCGAGCAGCTGCTCGGCATCGTCGCCCTCCAGGCCGTCGAGCAGCTGCTCGGCCTCGAGCGGCTGGTAGCCGAGGTTGACGAGGCCGTCGCGGGCGAGGGAGCGCGCGTCGCCTTCCTCGGCGGCGGCGATCGCCGAGGAGACCTCGAGCGCCCCCGCCACCTTCTCGCGCAGCTCGACGATGATCCGCTCCGCCGTCCGCTTGCCGATCCCCGGCACCGCCTGGAAGCGTTTGGTGTCGCCCGCCGCGATCGCCCGCAGCAACTCGCGCGAGCTGCCGCCGGAGAGCGCCGCGATCGCCACTTTCGGCCCCACGCCGCTGACCGAGATCAGCAACCGGAAGAGGTCGCGCTCGTCTTCGGAGGCGAAGCCGTAGAGGGCCAGCGAGTCCTCGCGGGCGATCAGCTCCGCGTGCAGGAACGTCTCCGAGCCCGCCGCCGGGACCGCCTTCAAGGTCTCCGAGGAGACCGCGAGCCGATAGCCGACGCCGTTTGCGTCGATCACGACGTGGTCGGGGCGGCGGACCATCACCTCGCCGCGGACGGCGGCGATCATCCGGCCACCCGCGCGGTGAATTGGTTGCCGCCGCTCGGCACCGAGCCGGCGTGGGACACCGCCTGGCGCCGCCCTTCGCCACCGCCGTGGCAGATCGCGACGGCGAGGGCGTCGGCGGCGTGGTCGGGCGTCGGCGGCTCGGGCAGGCCGAGCAGGGTGCCGACCATCCGCTGCACCTGCTTCTTGCCGGCCGCGCCGGAGCCGCAGACCGCCATCTTGATCGCCTGCGGGGTGTAGGCGAAGCAGGCGATGCCGTGCTGGGCGGCAGCCAGCATCGCCACCCCGCTGGCCTGCCCGACCACCGTCGCCGACACGACGTTGCGACCGAAGTAGACCTGCTCGATGGCCAGCGCGCGCGGCTCGTGCCAGGCGATCAGATCGCGGAGGGCGCTGTGGATCCGCTCCAGGCGACGCTCCATCGGCAGCTCGGGCCCGGTCTCGACGACGCCGCCGTCGAGCGCGACCATGCGGTTGCCCTCGACCCGGACGATGCCGAAGCCGAGGTTCGCCGCGCCCGGATCGATCCCCATCACGACCTGCATAAGAGACTGATTCTGGGAGGAGCCCCGGATGCCTCCCCCGCGCTGTTCCTTATGCGCCTATGAGGCTGATTTCGAACAGCTAAGCGGCGAGCTCTTCGAGCACCGACTCGGGGATGTCGAAGTTGGCGTAGACCTGATCGACGTCGTCCTGGTCGTCGAGCACGTCGAGCAGGTCGATCATCCGCTCGGCGTCGCGGCCGGCCAGCTCGACCGTGCTTTTCGGTTCGGTAGCCAGCGCCGCCGACTCGATCTCGACGCCCGCCGCTTCCAGCGCCGCCTTCACCGCGGTGAGGTCGGTCGGCTCGGAGAGGACGCGCATCTTGTCGCCCTCCTCCTGGACGTCCTCGGCGCCGGCGTCGATCGCCGGCATCACGTCGTCCTCGCTGTAGCGGTCCGCATCGACCACGACCACGCCCTTTTTCTCGAAGTTCCAGGCGACCGAGCCGGGCTCGCCGAGGCCGCCGCCGTGGGTCGAGAACGCGTGGCGGATCTCGGCGCCGGCGCGGTTGCGGTTGTCGGTCAGCGCCTCGACCAGGACCGCGACACCGGCCGGGCCGTAGCCCTCGTAGAGCACCCGTTCGTAGTTGGCGCCGTCGTTGCCTGCCCCGGTGCCGGTGTCGATCGCCTTCTGGATTTTGTCTTTCGGCATCGACGCTTCGCGCGCCTTCTGCACGGCGGTGGCGAGCGCCGGGTTGCCGTCGGTGTCACCGCCACCGTCACGCGCGGCGACCGTGATCGCCCGGGCGAGCTTCGAGAAGAGCTTGCCGCGTTTCGCGTCGGCCGCGCCCTTCTTGTGTTTGATCGATGACCACTTGGAATGACCTGACATGCAGATGTCATTCTATGAGAGGGAGAACGTCATGGAAACGGCAGTCAGGAGCTTCGGGCGCAACGCGGCGGCGACGGTCGTCTTCCTCGCCATGCTCCTGGCCGCCTTCTCGCTCTGGACGCTGATCCCGCTCGGCTGGGTCTACATCGGCTCGAAGGTCTCCCACAGCCAGTTCCCGAGCATGGGTCCATACATGGTGGTGGTCGTCGGGATCATCCTCACCGTGCTGATCGACGCCTGGCTGATCGGCCGCCTCAACGACCTCTACGTGCGCGTCACCGGCAGCAACCGGCTGGTCCAGACCCGGCCGAGCTGGCTGAAAAGCATGCGCGACACGGGCCCGGTCAACAACTCGGTGACCGTGGTCGAGGCGGTGATGATGTCCTCGGTGATGCTCGCCGCGATCGCCCTCGTCACCTGGTTCTTCCTGCTGGCGGGCAGCCCGCTGCCGAACAATTAGCCCTTGCGCACGCTTCGCGGCGCCTTTGCAAATTCTCTGTAACGCCGCTTGAAGGGCGCCGTCGGTAGTGCTTCCATCGGCTCATGCAGGCGCTGAGCGACGAGCAGCAGATGGAACGACTGGAAAAGAAAGTCGACGACGGCTTTGCCGAGATGCGTGCCGAATTCAGGGCGATCCGCGGCGAGCTCGGGAGCGTGCGTAGCGAGTTTGGGAGCGTGCGCGGCGAGCTCGCGGCGCTGACCCGCGGGATGATCTGGGCCTTCGTGGCGCTGTTTGCGACCGTCACCTTCGGCTTCGCCGGGATCCTGCTGCAGCAGCACCTCTAGACGACGAACCTGCCGTCCTCCTGCATCACGATGCCGTCGACTTCGAGCTTGCCGCCGAGGCGCAGGTCGCAGACCAGGTCGGTGTGGACGGCCGACTCGTTGGTGCCTCCGGACTCCGGATACGCCTGGCCGACCGCCATGTGGACGGTGCCGCCGATCTTCTCGTCGAGGAGGACCTCACGGGTGCCGCGGTCGATGCCGTAGTTGGTGCCGATGCCGAGCTCGCCGAGCGTGCGGGCGCCCTCGTCGGTGTCGAGCAGGGCGATCAGGAACTCCTCGCCACGCTCGGCGCTCGCGTCGACCACCCGGCCGCCCTCGAACTTGAGGTGGACGCCGGAGACCTCGCGGCCGCCGATCACGGCCGGCAGGTGGAAGCTGACCTCGCCCTCGACCGAGTCCTCGACCGGGCCGGTGAAGAACTCGCCGTCGGGCATGTTGTTGTCGCCGATGCAGGGGATGAAGGTGCGGCCGGCGATGCCGAGCCGGATGTCGGTGCCGGGGGCGGTGATCCGCACCTCCTCACGGCCCTGGATCCAGTCGGCGAGCCGCTCGGTCTCCTCCGAGGCGCGCTTCCAGGCGGTCAGTGGATCAGCGTCGTCGGCGAGGCAGGCGCCGTAGTAGAAGTCTTCGTAGTCGGCCAGGCTCATCTCCGCCTCGGAGGCGTAGGCGCTGGTCGGGAAGAGCGTGTAGACCCAGCGGAAGTCGCCCTCGGCGCTCCGCTTCATCGCCCGGTTCATGAGGTCGCCGGTCACCGACTGGCGCAGCGTCTGGCGCGCCGGCGGCACCCCGGAGAGCTCGCGGGTGTTGGTGCTGGCGCCGATCGCGATCCGCACGTCGGCGTTGTCCACCATCCACTCGGCGAAGGGCGAGATCCATTCCAGCTGCCGGTCGGAGGCGTGTTTGAAGTAGGCGGCGATCTGGCCGTCGAGGGCGACGTTGAGGACCGGGTTGCCGCCCGCCTTCAGCACCTCTTCGTAGACCGCGAGGAGGAGCGGCCCGGCGGCGCTCTCGCCGTCGATCGAGACGACCTCCCCCTCCTTCACCTTGGTCGAGTAGCCGACCAGGATCTTCGCCAGGCTCTGGGTCCTCGGATCGCCGCTCATCCTCTTGCCGCCCCTCTCTCCTTCTGTCGCTCCTGGGCCTTGGTGATCATCGCCATGAATATCGCGTGGAAACGCGGGTCGTCGGTCAGCTCGGGGTGGAAGGCGGAGGCGAGGACGGTGCCCTCGCGGATCGCCACCGGGTGTCCCTCCCAGGACGCCAGCACCTCGACCCCCGCCCCGGTCCGCTCGACCCACGGGGCCCGGATGAAGACCGCCCGCAGCGGCTCCTCCCCCGCCCCCTTCACCTCGAGCTCGGCCTCGAAGCTCTGCAGCTGGCGCCCGAAGGCGTTGCGGCGCGCCGTCGCGTCGATGAAGCCGAGGTGCCGGTCGTCGCAGACGATCAGCCCGGCGCAGGTGCCGAGGATCGGTCGCCCCGCCGCGTGATGGGCGCGCAGCGCCGACTCGAGGCCCGACGATTCGATCCCCTTCGCGATCGTCGTCGACTCGCCGCCCGGGATGACCAGGCCGTCGAGCCCCTCCAACCCCTCCGGCGTGCGCACCTCGGTCACCGCCGCACCGAGCTCGCGCAGCGTCTTCGCGTGCGCCTCGAAGTCGCCCTGCAGGGCTAGGACGCCGACCTTCAGGTCAGCTCCCGCGGTGTTGGAGCAGGGCGCCCTGCTCCTCGAGCGGCCCGATCTCGAGCCCGCCCATCGCCTCGCCGAGCCCGATCGAGGCGGCCGCGACCCGCTCCGGGTCCTCGTAATGGGTGGTCGCCTCGACGATCGCCTTCGCCCGCCGCGCCGGGTCCGCGGATTTGAAGATCCCCGAGCCGACGAAGTTGCCCTCGGCCCCGAGCTGCATCATCAGCGCCGCGTCGGCGGGCGTCGCGATCCCCCCGGCGCAGAAGAGCGGCACCGGCAGGCGACCCGCGGCGGCGACCTCCTGGACCACCTCCAGCGGCGCCGGCAGTTCTTTGGCGGCGGCGGCGAGCTCCTCGGGCCGCAGCTGGGACAGCTGCCGTATCCCGGAGGTGATCTCGCGCATGTGACGGACGGCCTCGACCACGTTGCCGGTCCCGGCCTCGCCCTTGGAGCGGATCATCGCCGCGCCCTCGCCGAGCCGCCGCAGCGCCTCGCCGAGGTTGGTGGCACCGCAGACGAACGGCACCTCGAAGGCGAGCTTGTCGATGTGGTTGACCTCGTCGGCCGGGGTCAGCACCTCGGACTCGTCGATGTAGTCGACCTCCAGCGCCTGCAGCACCTGGGCCTCGGCGAAGTGGCCGATCCTCGCCTTCGCCATCACCGGGATCGT
The DNA here is from genome assembly GCA_035500835.1 of Solirubrobacterales bacterium. Classification (GTDB taxonomy): domain Bacteria; phylum Actinomycetota; class Thermoleophilia; order Solirubrobacterales; family 70-9; genus VAYN01. Next base: position 135,357 of record DATJWW010000016.1, read on the forward strand.
CACCGCCTCCTGGATGCCCTTGATCATCGCCGGGTCGGACATCCGCGCCACCCCGCCGTCACGGCGGATGTCGGCGGGCACGCGCTCCAATGCCATCACCGCGCAGGCGCCGGCCTCCTCGGCGATCTTCGCCTCCTCGGGCGTGACCACGTCCATGATCACGCCGCCTTTCAGCATCTCGGCGAGGCCGGTCTTCAGTCGGAACGTCGCGCGCTCGGGCATGCACTCCATATTAGGGAGCGGCGGGCCGCCCCCGCGCCTGCCCTACTTGAGTTTGTACGCCTTGATGCGGTCGCGGTGCAGGTCTTCATCCCGCGCGTACAACCCGTGCGCGAGCGCCTGCACGAGCGCCATCAGCGCCGTGTTGGAGCGGGTGAAGGAGGGGCTGTTGGACGAAAAGTAGAGCGTCATCTCGGCGTGCTCGCCGACCTCCGACATGGTCGCGTCGGAGATCGCCAGGGTGCGTGCGCCGCGGTGCAGGGCGAGCTTCATCGCTCGCAGCAGGAGAGGGTGGGCGCGGCCCGCGGAAAGCGTGATGACGAGCGTGTTCTCGTCGATCCGGCCGAGTCGCTGGAGGCTCTCGCCGCCGGTCGAGGCGACGATTTCGGCGCGGATGTCGAGCAGGCTGAGGGTGTGGCGCAGGTAGCTGGCGAAGAAGGCCATCTGGTCGACGCCGACGATCACGATGCGCTGCGCGGTGGCGAGCGCGGCGACCGAGTCGTTGACCTGCTCGGTGGTCAGCTTGCGCGCCGTTTCCTCGAGGTTCGAGTAGTCGGCGCTGAGCGACCCCTCGAGCTCGGAGTGGTCGAAGGAGAAGAGAGGGCCGGTGGCGGAGCCGACCGCGGCGATCGTCGTCCGGTACTCCTCGATCGCGGCCTGCTGCAGCTCCGGGTAGCCCTCGAAGCCGAGCGCCTGGGAGAAGCGGACGACGGTCGAGGAGGAGGTGCTGGCGCGACGGGCGAGCTCCTCGGCGGTGAGGAAGGCGGCCTCGTCGAGGTGGTCGACGATGTAGCGGGCCACATCTTTCTGGGAGCGGGAAAACTCCTCGAAACGCTCCTGGATGTAGTCGGAGAGGCTTTTGAGTTGCGGGGATTTCGTCGCGGTCTTGGTCACGGCCGACAATTTCGCCGGGCCTGGCGCTTTCCCTTCTGGTTGGATTTCAAGTCATGACGGAAGCGTCTTGCCGATGAGCCGATTCGAAGGTGAGCCGAGCATGCGCTGGAGCCTCCAAGGAATCACCGAAGAGGGCGACGAGGCCTGGCTGATCCGCGGCATCGCCCGCAAGCTCTACCGCTGCCCCGGTTGCCACGGCGACATCGAGGTCGGCGACGAGCACACGATCGTCCAGTTCGTCCGCCGGCTCGGCGGCACCGACCATCACCACTGGCACCGGGTCTGCGCCGAAGAGATCCTCATCCCCGAGCTCGGCGACCTGCGCCGCGTGCCCGCCTCCGAGTCCGGCCAGACCAAGCTCGAACGGCGCGGTCGGGTGCCCGCGGGGCGCCGCCGGCGCGGCCGCGGCCGATGAGTCGACGGCGGCGCCTGCTCCTTCTCTTCCGGCAGGTCTGGCGGGTCTACTGGGCCTGGGCGCCCTCGCTGGTGATGTTGGCGACGATCGTCTTCATCCCGATCGGCCTCGTCGACGCGCTGCTGCACGGGGTCGACACCAGCGCTCTCAACGTCACCGAAGGCTGGAAACTCGCCGCCTTTCTCGGCGCGCTCGCCGCGGTCACCGCCTCGAGCCTCTTCGGCGAGGTCTTCTTCAGCGGCGCGGTGGCGATCTCGCTCACCCATCCCGAACACGAGCACCCGCCCTCGCTGCGGGCGATCGCGCGGCGCATCTCCTACCTCAAACTGATCGCCGTCGACATCCTCTTCATGATCAGCATCGTGATCGGCGCCCTCGCGTTCCTGGTGGGTGCCCTCTTCCCGTTCGTCTATTTCGCCCTCGCCGGCCCGGTGGTCGAGCTGGAGAAGCACAGCGTCATCGGGGGCTTCCGCCGCAGCTTCCGGCTCGTCCGCGGTCACTTCTGGATGGTCGCCGCGGTGGTGATCCCGATCGAGATCCTCGGCGACGCGGTCAACGACGTCGTCGTCGGCATCTCCCACGACCTCTTCGGCCACGGCCTGGTTGCCGCCTGGGTCGGCGAGTCGGTCTCGAACATCATCACCACCCCCTTCTTCGCCGTGGCGGTGGTGCTGCTGACGCTGGAGCTGATCCACCACCATGACGGCGGCGGGCCGATCCTGAAGCACCGTCCGCAGCCGGTCCCGGCGCCGGAGCCCGCGTGAGCGCCGCGCTGCCGCTGGCGAGCATCTTCACCGACTTCTGGGACCACCAGCTGGTCGATCACGATCGCCAGGGCGTCTTCCTGCTGCTGATCGGCTTCGTCGGCTCCTTCGCCTTCATCCGGATGAGCACGCGGCTGATCCGCAAGGAAGTGAGCTGGTGGCCGGGGAACATCGAAAGCGAGGGCGGCGTCCACGTCCACCACCTCGTCTTCGGCATCGTGACGATGATGGTCGCCGGGACGCTCGGCTTCGCCGCCCTCGGCCGCAGTCCGCTGGCCGAGATCTGCGCCTTCTTCTTCGGCATCGGCGCCGGGCTGACGATCGACGAGTTCGCCCTCTGGGTCTACCTGGAAGATGTCTACTGGGCCGAGGAGGGGCGCAGCTCGATCGACGCGACGGTGATCGCCGCGGCGCTGATCGGCCTGATCGTGCTCGGCGCCAACCCCTTCGAGTTCAGCGGCGGCCCCGAGGAAATCCTTGGCGGCATCCTCTCGGCGCTCTTCGCGATCCTCTTCGTCGCGATCTGCTTCCTGAAGGGCCGCAAGGTGCACGGCACGATCGGCATCCTCTTCGTGCCGCTGGCGATCTACGGCGCCTGCCGGATCGGCAAGCCCGACTCGGCCTGGGCGCGGCGTCGCTATGGCGAGCGGCGGCCGCGGAAGCAGGCGAAGGCCGAACGTCGCTTCCACCCCGGGCGCCGCACCGACCGCTTCAAGGAATCGCTCCGCGACCTGGTCGGCGGCAAGGAGAGCTAGGTCAGACGAGCGCGGAGAGCGTCGCGGGTGGCCGGCCACTCGTCATCGATCACGGCGTAGTAGGCGCTGTCGCGCTGACCCACATCGGGGACGATCATGTGCTTGCGCATGATCCCCTCGAATCTCGCCGGGAGCCGCTCCATCGCCCCGCGCGAGCGCTCATTGCGGGCGTCGGTCTTCAGCTCCACCCGGACACAGCCGAGCGCCTCGAAGGCGCGCGTAAGCATCAGCAGTTTGGTCTCGACGTTGACGCCGGTCCGCCACACCCCGGGGTTGAACCAGGTCCAGCCGATCTCGACCGCCCGGTCGTGGCGGCGCACGGCCAGATAGCGGCTCGACCCCACCAGGCGGCCGTCGACGTTGCGGCGGGCGGCGAAGGCCCCGGTCTCCCCCGGCACACCCTCCCCCAGCGCGTCGCTCGCCAGCGTCGCGTCGAACCATCCGTCGAAGAACTCGCGGCTTTTGTTCAGATGGGCGAGCCAGGCCCAGATCTCGTCCGGCTGCGCGGCTTCCCAGAGGCCGTCGCGGTGCTCCTCGGCGAGCGGCTCCAGCGTCACCAGCCGGCCCGGCAGCGTCGTCGTCAGCGGTCCTCCGATCCACGGCGCGGGCATCGGGCCAACGATAGCCGGCTTCGAGGGCCCTAGACTCGGGATCGGTATGGGGCTGCGCCGGGGATTCATCACGCTTGCGTTGCTGCTTCTCGCGGCGGCGGCACTCGATGGCGTCGCGAACGCCGAAACCGTCCAGTCCGGCAATGTCCGGGTCAGCTTCCAGGCCGGCTTCTCGCCTCACAAGCTGCCCCGCGAACGCCCGGCGCCGATCACAGCCGAAGTCGAGGGGCGTATCTCGACCACCGACGGCAGTCAGCCACCGCCGCTGCGCACGATGCGGGTCGAACTGAACGCCGCCGCGCAGATCGACGCCCGCGGCCTCCCCGCCTGCGCCTCCTCCGCGCTGCAGTCGACCAGCTCCGAACTGGCGCGCGAGCGATGCGGCCCGGCGCAGGTCGGCACCGGCACCTTCGAAGCGCTGCTGCAGTTCGGCGGTCGCCCGCTGACGATCGACGGGCGCGCCCTCGTCTTCAACGGGCGGGTCGCCGGCCACGAAGGGATGCTGATCCACATCTTCATCGCCACCCCAGTGCGTGTGGCGCTGGTCGTCCCCCTGCGGATCTCGCGGCGCGCCGGTTCCTACGGCACGGTGCTGACCACCAAGGTCCCGCAACTGGTCTCGGGCTTCGGCTCGATCACCGAGCTGCGACTGCGGATCGGCCGCACCTTCACCTACCGCGGCCGCCGGCACAGCTACCTGAGCGCCGCCTGCGCCGCGCCACCCGGCTTCCCCGGCGGCCCCTTCGTCCTCGCCCGCGCCGCCTTCGGCTTCCCCGGCGGCCGCACCATGCACGCGACGCTGACCAGCAACTGCCTGGTCCGCGAATCGTCATGATCCCGTCCTGCAGAGGCCGTCAAAGCGAGCGGAGGGGACACAAGATGGGCGATATCGACTTCAGACTGCGCCGGGCGGGCGCCCTGCTCGCCGCGGTGGCGGCGATCGGAGGCGGCGTCCTCCTCGGTGGCTGCGGCGGTGGCGGCAGCAGCACCGGCGCCTCGAGCGAAGTCTCGACCGGGGCCGAAAGCGCCAAGAAGGAAGCCGAAGGCGGTATCGAAGCCGCGGAAAACGGCATCGAACAGGGCAAGAAGACGGCCGAAGAAGGCCTCGAAAAGGGCAAGGAACAAGCCGAAAAGGGCCTCGAAGAAGCCAAGGAAAAGCTGGAAAACAGCAAGGGCGAAGGCAAGAAGAGCTTTGAAGAAGCCAAGGAAAAGGCCGAAGAAGCCGTCGAAGAAGCAAAGAAGAAGGCCGAAGAACTCCTGCCCTAACCCACCCCCGCCGGTTAGCTGTTCCTTATGCGCCTATAAGGCGCATAAGGAACAGCTAACGCGACCTCGCGAGGCCGCTGGCCGAGAAGCGTCCCGGGACGTGAGGGTCTCTCAGGGAAGTTCACACGGAGGTATGGAAGACGCCGAGGACGTCACCGATCCTCATGCGTCTCCCCTCTGATCCGGAGGGCCCTACCACGACCGTGCACTTGAGCCGCCTATGGGCGGCTCAAGTGCACGGTCGTCGGCGGCCTGACGAGGAAGGCGCAAGGAACCGTGGACTTACCTGGGTCTTCGTCACAGATCACAGGCCTTCGTGGAGGAACACGCGCCTCTCCCCCCGGAGCACGCCGATCCCCACGCCCTCTCCCCGAACCCCCGGCCGTCCCGGCCACGGCCACACCCCGCCGGGGTCGTGGCCGGGACGGCCGCGTCCCTTCCCCTTCGGGCGCCAGCTCAAGGAGCCCGCGGATCGACCCCCTAACCGCCACCCACCGTGCCGAGGATGCGTCCCGAGCCGCCGACCCGGACCGCATCCCTGCCGAGGTCTTCGCGTGAGAGCTCGCGGATCAGCGCTGCGCCTTCGCCGTTCGGGTCGGGGACGGGTTGCCCGGCTTCGATCAGGCGCACCGAGCTGATCCGGCCGGAGCGGAAGGCGCCGTCGGGAGCGAGCGTGACGTGGAGCACCGCCGAGGCCCCCAGCACCCCTTCGACGTCGAAGTTGTGGAAGCCGGAGAAGTTCCCCATGCTGTAGGCGATCAGACGGTTGCGGTAGATCTCCATGCCGCGCAGGACATGCGGGCCGGAGCCGAGCACCAGGTCGGCGCCGGCGCGGATCGCCATCTGGGCGAACGCCTCCGGGTTGCCGCGGTCCTCACCCAGGTAGGTCTCCTCTTCGCCGGTGACGTGCTGGGCTTCGGTGCCCTCGGCGCCCGCGTGGATCGCGACGACGACGATCTGGGCGCGGCGGCCGGCGCGGCGGATCAGGGACCGGGCGGCGGGCAGGTCGAGCAGCGAGGCGGTGGTCGAGTAGGGCGCGAAGCCGAGGAAGGCGATCTTCTCCCCGCCCGCCTTGACCACGGTGATCTCGCCGGGCAAGCCGTCCTGGGCGATCCCGGCGCGGTGGAGCGCGGCGATCGTCTGTTCGAGCCCAGCCTGGCCGAAGTCATAGGAGTGGTTGTTGGCGTTGTTCATCACCGTGAAGCCGTCGGCGGCGAGGTAGCGCGCGTAGCTCGGCGGGGTGCGGAACGCGAAGCATTCGCCGGAGGGCGCGCCGCCGCACTTGGGCGAGTCGGAGACGTCGGTGAGCGTTCCCTCGAGGTTGCCGAAGACCACGTCGCCGCTCAGCTGCCCCTTCACGCGGTCGAGGTAGGAGCCGGGGTCGGCCGGCAGCTCGGGGGTGTCGCCGAGCATCGTGTCGCCGACCGCGGCGAAGGTGATGCCGCCGCCGTCCGGAGGTGACGGCCCGGGCTTCGTCACCGCGGCGGCCTCCTGCGGGTCGCCCGGCCCGGAGTGCGGCGAGCGCACCGTCCCGCCGCTGAACAGCGAGACGGCGATGAGGACGCAGGCGACCACGCAGGCCAAGACGAGGGCGATGGCGCCACTGCGCTTCATCGCCTAGGTATCCCACTCCCGCAGGACGGCCCGGCGCGCCGATCCATAGGATCGCGCCATGCGTCGCAGCATCGGCATCGCTGTCGCGCTCGTCCTCGCGGTGGTCGGCCTGCTCGGTTTCGCGACCGGCGCCTTCGTCGCCATCGGCGCGATCATCCTCGTTCTCGCCTGCCTCATGCTCTCGATCCTGCTCGGCATCGGCCCGAACGAAGACGATGACTGATTCCACCTTCCGAAATCCTTCGAGTAAATTGGATAGAAAAACCTGTGCATCGGAGATAAAGTCGCCGCCCATGCGGAGCTTCGTCGTAGCCGCCTGGGAGCGGCGCCGCCGCCGGGAGCGTGAATTGCACGAGGTGACGGCCGAAACCGCCGAACACGCGATCCTCGCGGTCGCCTCCTCGCGCCCGCTCGACCAGCAGCCCGGCATCTACGAAGCCTGGCCCGCCGGCTCGCCCGAGCTGAACCTCCGCATCACCTACGCCCCACGCCGCGAGCGCCCTCGCCTCCAGGCCGAGGTCGAGTAGCGCCGAGGCCCTTCTCCGCGGTCGTAACCTGTCAGCGTGGAGATCATCGACAGGGACGAGCAGTCCGGCGGCGACCTGGTCCAGATCGCGTTCGCCGAGACCCGCGAGGAGGCCGCCCTGATCCGCGGTCTGCTCCGCGAAGAAGGCATCCGCAGCATGGCCAGCCAGGGGTCGATCGAGGGTCCCGGGCTCGGCACCGGCCTTCTCGCCCGTAGCCCCCGGCGGATCTACGTCGGCGCCGGCCAGGCATCGCGCGCCCGCACGATCCTCGCCGAGACCATGGTCGAGGACCCACTCGAGGCGGAGATACCGGAACCGGCCAACGCCGGATACCTGGCCGACGCGACCGCGCGCAGGCCCCGCAACTACACCTTGGCCGGCGCCTATGTCCGGATCTGGGCGTTCGGCTTCGTCGCCCTCGCCCTCGCCTTCGCCGTGTTCCTCGTCCTGCGCTGAGCCGCACCGCCATGAGATGCTCACGGCATGCGCCGGCTCGCCCTCTCTCTCGCCGCGGCAGCCATCGCCCTCGGGGCGTTCGCTCCCGCCACCGGCGCGATGGAACCGATCGTGATCACGGTCGGCAACTGCCGCCTCGTCCCCGGATCCCAGTGTCAGGGGGCCTACCTCGTCGTGGCGCATCTGCCCGGGATCGACCTGCACGGGATCAACTTCGGCGGCGCCGAACTGGCGGGGGTGAACTTCGCCGGGGCGGATCTGGCCGGGGCGGACCTGCGCAACGCGAACCTGACCGAAGCGAACCTGCGGGGCGCCAACCTCAAGAACGCCAACCTGAACCAGGCGACGCTGAGGGGCGCGAACCTCGAGGCGGCCGACCTCCAGGGGGCTCAGGCGCAGAACGCAATCCTGAACTCGGCCAACGCACGCGATGCCGACTTCGGCTCGATGCAGATGCACCTGGTCTCGATGACCGGCGCCGACGCGCGTGGCGCCAACTTCGAAGGCAGCGTCCTGTACGCGGCCGACCTGCGCTCGATGAATGCCCAGGGGGCGAATCTCACCCGCGCGAACCTGGCGCGCTCGCTGCTCCAAGGCGCCGACCTGAGCCGCGCGAACCTGCAGGGCGCGGACCTGGTCGACGCCGTCTACGACAAGACCAGACTGAAGGATGCCGCCACCGGTGGCGCGACGATCTGGCCGAGCAACCTCAAGAGCGACGTTCCCGCCCTGGAAGGCTTCTACGAAAAGATCGACGCGCATCTCGACGCTTATGAAAGCTACGGCGGCTGCCTCGTCTACGAAGTCGATCGGAACACCGGGCGAGAGCGGGTGGGCTGCTCGGCGAAGGCCGTCCCGGGTGGCAGCCATGGGTTCACCGGCTCCGCCGCCAACGCGACCGGCTTCACGTTCGACACCCGCAGCCAGACTCTGGACGTGCGCGGCACCGACGGTGTCAGGCTGGAAGGGACGACCAGCGAGAACCTCGGTGCTTTCTGGCCGACCCAGGTCGCCGGGCTCGCGGTGGAGCCGCTCCCGCGGAACCACGGAATCGGTGCGGGGACTCCCGGCGGACCGCTGGCGGTCGGGATCTACCGCGACGACTTCTACGTCGGCTTCACGTTGCACCGGGGCTACGCCTTCTACATGAGCGGCTGGCTGCGGCGCAGATAGCGTGGCATCGAGGGCGAACGCGACGTCGATCGCTGCGCATATGACCACCTCCGAGGGCCACCCGACCCGCAGATCCCAGAGCGCCAACACCCGGCGCTACGACCGTATCGCCCGCACCTACAGCACGCTCGAGCCGCTGTATCTCATCTTTCCGCCGGCCCGGCGCAGGGCCGTGGCCGCGTTGGGGCTGAAGCCTGGCGACACCGTCCTGGAGATCGGCGCCGGGACCGGGCGGAACTTTCCGTACCTGGTCGAGGCGGTCGGCCCGAGAGGAAACGTGATCGGCGTCGACGCCTCACCCGGGATGCTGGCCGAGGCGCGCAGGCTGATCGAGCGAAATGGTTGGTCCAACGTCCAACTTCTCAATCAAGATGCCGCTCGACTCGAGGTGGACCGCGAGGTGGATGGCGTGTTGTTCTGCCTCAGCTACTCGGCCATGCCCGAACCGCGCCCCGCGCTTGCGCGGGCGTGGGGCCGGTTGCGCCCGTCCTCGCGTGTCGTCGTGATGGACGCGGGCCTGACCCAGGGCGGCCCCTGGCGACTTCTCGCTCCGATCGCCCGCCTTCTGGTCAGGTATGCCCCCGGCGATGCCTACTCGGATCCGTGGAGCGACCTCGCCAGATACGGCCCGGTCCGGACCAGGCGCTTCCTGTTCGGCTTCGGCTACGTGAGCTCCGTGGTCAAGGCCTGACCCTCTGAGCCGGCCGAGGCGCATGCGCAAGAGAGTGGAAGATGGGGCGGGCTGGACTCGAACCAGCGACCGAGGGATTATGAGTCCCCTGCTCTGACCAACTGAGCTACCGCCCCCGGACTTCGCGCCCCCGCCTGGCTACTTGGCCTTGACGCAGGGTTTGAAGACCGACAGGAGTATGCCTTCGCGTTCCTTTTCGGAGCCGTTGCCGAGGACGACGATCTCCCTGTCGGTGACTTCTTCGAAGGTGCCTTCGACGCAGGCGACCTGGGCCGCGGTCAGCTTCTCGGTTTCGGCGAGCGTCTTGATCGAGGTCGCGTATCCGGCCCGCAGGAGGCCGAGTTCCTTGCTCGAGGCGTTCGGATCGACGACCGGGCGATCGCTCGCTTCTTCGCACGCCGGGCCGGCCTTCGCGGTGACTTCCATCGCCTTCAGGTTGCGTTCGGATTCCGGCAGCTTCGCGAGTTCTTCGGCTTCCGCCGGGCTGAGGACCTTTTCAACGTGGGCGACCACGCACTTCGTGTACCAGGCCTGGTAGGGCAGCTGGCCGAGGATCGCTTCCAGTTCGCCGTAGACGCCGTGCACGTCGCCCGGCACGGTGACGGTCTGCCCGTCACCGACGGTCGCCGTCTCGTCGGAGGAGCCACCGCACCCCGCCACCAGGGCGGCGGCGAGGACGACGACGAGGGTCAGGGCGAGGCGCACGGCGGCGACGTTAGCGGTCCGCGGCGCTCAGGCGCTGAACAGCTGGGCGAGGCTGCGGCCGACGTCGGGGGGCTCTTCCTCCCCCTTGGCCGCCGCCGCGGCACCCTCGGCGAGCGCCTTCGCCGCGTCGGCGATCTGGTGGTCGCGGCCGCCGCGGATCGTGCCCGTCTTCTTCGCTTCGGCCAGGTCGGACTCCATCAGCCCGGCGAGCTCCGCCAGCCGGCGCAGTCCCACCACCCCGGCCGTGCCCCGCAGCGCGTGGGCTTCGGCGCGCATCGTCTCGAAGTCCGTGGTCGCCGTCGCCAGCCCCGCCGAGATCACGTCGCAGCGGCGCCGCGCCTCCTCCGCGAAGGAGGCGAGCAGCTCGTCCTCGGACGCCGCTTTGTCGCTCATTCGGCCACCGCCTTTTCGACCGTCTTGTCCATCAGCTCGGTCCCGAAGCCTCCCTCGACCGTGGCGCGCACCACCCCTTCGCGGTCGATCGCGAACAGCCATGGTTCGGTCGGCAGGTGGAATCGGCGCACCTGGGGACGCACCCCCTTCGACGGGTCGTTTTCGTTGTAGATCTCCATGTGGATGAAGTTGGCCTTGCCTTCGAATTCGTGCTGAGCCTGCTGGGTGACGTCGACGACCGGCCCGCAGACCCGACTCTGGCAGAACTTGGGGGTCGTAAACAAGAGCAGTATCGGTTCCTTTCCGAGCACGTCCGCATAGTTGACCTTGTTCAGGGTGTCCGGCGGCACCCTGGTGGACAGTTTCGCGAGGTCGCCGCCGACATCGGCGGCGGTCGGCGTATCTATCCGCGGCGCCTTCTCTCCGGGCCTCGGGATCTTTGCGAATTCGCCGACCTGGATGCTTCGCAGCGATTTCGCCCTGAAGCCGCCGCCTTCCTTGATCAGGGCGATCGGCCGGTATTCGCCTTCGCCGGGGAAGTCGATCTCGCTCGAGTAGACGACGCTCGCCACGTTCGGGTCTTCGGTGGTCGTCCTGCCCTGGAAGGCGGGGGTGGTCGCCAGCGATTCGATCCGCGCCGGGAACGGACCGACCGCCGGTGCCGTCAATGCCAGCGCCTGGGCCCGTGCCGCCATCCCCTTGTTGCCCGCCTTCGACTGCGCTCCCGGCCTCAGCGTGGGCGCCTTGGCGTAGTAGATCGCGACCTCAGCATCGGTGATCTCCTTGCCTTCCTTCCCGGTCGCGTCGGCTTTTTCGGCGACCAGGAACGGATAGCGATCGGTGCCGGGATAAAAGGCTTCGCCGGAGGGCGTCACCTTCACTTCGGCATGCTGCTTCGCCACGTCTTTGATCAGCTCTTCGAGCGAGCGCCCCTTGGTCGCCGGGAAGGCGCTCTTGGGCGGTGCCGGACGGCTCTTCCCGGCCTCGGCCTCCGGGTTGACATGCGTCGTCGAGCCTGAACCGCCGCCGCAGCCGACGAGCAGGAGCGACCCGCACGCGAGCAGGCAGACGGGGCCCAGGGCGGAGCGGGGGGCGCGCATCGGCGGCATGTTCTCAGAGTCCCCGACCGACGGGCCCGCCCACGACACGCGCCCCGCGCCCCGCCGGTAGGCTGGCGGCGTCGTCGAGCGAGGAGATGGGATGGCGGAGCGAGCTGCATTGATCACGGGTGCCTCGGGCGGGATCGGCCTGGCGATCGCCCAGGTGCTGGCGGAGGAGGGCTACGGCCTGACCCTCTCGGCCCGCCGGGCGGAGAAACTCGAGGGCGCGGTCGCGCATCTGCGCGAGGCCGGGCACGAGGTCGAGACCGTCGCCGCCAACGTCGCCGACGAGGGGGAGCTGAAAGCCGTCTTCGCCGCCCACGAGGAGCGCTTCGGCAGGCTCGACGTGCTGGTCAACAACGCCGGGGTCGGGATCGGCGCGCCGCTGGCCGAGATCCAGACCAAATTCCTCGACATGCAGCTGGCGGTCAACCTGCGCTCGCTGATCCTGGGGACCCGGGAAGGGCTGCCGCTGCTGCGCAAGGCCGGCGCCGAGCACCGCAAGGCGCTGATCGTCAACACCGCCTCGATCGCCGGCAAAGCGGGCCAGCCGTGGCTCTCGATCTACGGCGCGACCAAGGCCGCCGTGGTCAACTTCAGCATCGCCACCGAGCGCGAGGTGGGCGGCGAAGGGGTCGCCTGCACGGCGCTCGCCCCGGCCTTCGTCGACACCGACATGACCGACTTCGTCAAGGGGTCGGTCCCGGCGGAGGCGATGATCCGCCCCTCCGACATCGGCGAGGCGGTCCGCTACCTGCTGAGGGTCTCCCCCAACTGCCACATCCCCGAGATCGTCTTCGTCCGGCCGGGCGAGGCGATCGGCGCGCCTTAGTGCGGGTCCTCGTCGCCGCCTTCGGCGACCCGGGCCACGTCTTCCCGGCGATCTCCCTCGGCCGGGCGCTGGCCCGCCGCGGCCACGAGGTGACGGTCGAGACCTGGGAGGAGCGCCGCGCCGCCGTCGAGGGCGCCGGGCTGGGCTTCGCCGCGGCCGAGGAATACCGCACCTTCCCGCCGCCCGCGCCGGGGACCGACGAGGGCCGCCACGCCGCCGATGCCGCCCGCGCGCTGCTGCCGCTGCTCGAACGGCTCGACCCGGCGGTCGTCGTCAGCGACATCCTCACCCTCGCCCCGACCCTCGCCACCGAGGCCGCGGGCCTGCCGCTGGCGACCTTGATCCCCCATATCTACCCGGTCGTCGAGCCCGGCCTGCCGTTCTTCGCGGTCGGCCTCCGGGCGCCGCGGACGCCGGTCGGCCGCGCCGTCTGGAAGCTCGGCCAACGGGCGCTCGACGTCGGCCTCGAGCACGGTCGGCGCGACCTGAACGGCCAGCGCGAGCGCCTCGGCCTGCCGCCGCTCGACCGCTTCCATGGCGGCATCAGCCCCGATCTGGCGCTGGTCGCCACCTATCCCCAGCTCGAGTACCCGCGGGCCTGGCCCGCCTCCGTCCACGTCACCGGGCCGATGCCCTTCGAGGTCCCCCACCCCGACATCGAGCTGCCCGACGGCGACGCGCCCCTCGTCCTCGTCGCGCCGAGCACCGCGCACGACTCCGACAACCACCTCGTCCGCACCGCATTGGCGGCGCTCGCCGAGGAGCCGGTCCGCGTCGTCGCCACCACCAACCGGGTCCGCCCGCTGACCCCGATCGCCGTCCCCGCCAACGCCGTCCTCGTCGATTGGCTGAGCTACAGCCAGCTGATGCCGATCGCGGCGCTGGTCATCTGCCACGGCGGCCACGGCACCGTGGCGCGGGCGCTCGGAGCGGGCGCACCCGTCCTGATCTCGCCGATCACCGGCGACATGGGCGAGACCGCGATGCGGGTGGCCTGGGCGGGCGCCGGTCTCTCGCTGCCCTGGCGCCTCTGTCACCCCGGACCGCTGCGCTGGGCGGCACGGCGCATCCTCGCCGAACCCGGCTTCGCAGCCCGCTCGCGCCAGATCGCCGCCTGGGGCGCGACCCACGACGGGGCCGACCGCGGCGCCGAGCTGGTCGAGGGGCTGGCGCTGAGGCGAGCCTGATCGCAGACCTTTTGACCTGGGTCATCCGTTTATCTAGATCAAGGCCGATCGGAAAGACAACAAGAGGCTCTTCGCGATCTGCCTCGTGGCCCTGGGGCTGACCTCGAGCCTCGCAGCCCCGCCGGCGACGGCCGCCCGGTCCGAGATCCCGAGCTCAAGCGAGACCCTGGTCTTCGGCACCACCACCGCCCGCACCGTCGGCGGTGCCGTGGTGATCCCGGTCGAATGCCTCGGCGCCCGGCGGGGATTCTGCGCCGGTGTGGTGACCCTGTCCTGGGGCGGTCATCGCTCCTCGGAACCGTTCTCGGTGCGCGGCGGAGGGAAAGACACCCTCTTCGTGCCACTCCGGATCGACAGGACCCACTCGGGCGGGGTGAAGGTGCGGGGCGTCGCCGCGACCGCCCAGAGCGTCGGACCGCCGCAACAGATCAAGGCGCTCATCTTCGTCCGCTGATCGCAGGTCCGCCGATCGGGCGAGAGGCACGTGAAGAACTCCGGGGGTGGGACTCGAACCCACAACCCTTCGGTTAACAGCCGAATGCTCTGCCGATTGAGCTACCCCGGAACGGCGTCGGCCCGGAGGGCCGGATTGCGCAATTTACCGGGTCAGCTACCGACCCGTTGGGCGTGGGCGATCCGTTCCACGAGGGCGGCGCGCTCGCGGCTGAGGCGGGCGCGGCGCTCGTAGTCGCCACGCTCGCCCGCGGCGGCGATCTCGTCCTCGAGGCGGCGCTGGTCGAGGAGGAGGAAGTTCAGCTCCATCGCCTCCTCGGAGGCGGGCTCCTCGCGGGCCATCATCACCAGTTCGGTGATCAGCGCGGCGAGGGCGCCGTTTTCGCGGGGGAGGTTCTCGGCGGGGCCCTTCGGGTGGGCCCGGAGGAAGTCGGCGGCGGCCTGGCCGCTGCGCGAGAGGTGCCCCTCCCCCAGCTTCTCCAGGTAGCCGGCGCCGGGCTCGGGGAGGGCGATGCACATCGCCAGCAAGGCGCGCTCGCGGCGTTCGCGGGAGGTCAGCTCGGCGGGGCGCACGGCAGGTGCGGGCTGCGGGCGATTCCCCGGCCCCTGGCCGGGCCCCGCCGGGCCGCCGCGGTATTCGTCGCCGCCCGTCCCCGGGCCGCCGCTCGCCGGGGTCGAGGCGACCACCCGTCCCATCACCATCGCGGGCTCGAGGTCGAGGCGGTCCGCCACCCGCCGCACCAGCTCCGACTGGCTCGCGCCCTCGCCCATCCCGGCGAGGATCGGCGCCACCTCTTCGAGCGCCCGGTCGCGATCGGCGGGCGAGGAGACGTCGGTGCGGTCGAGCACCAGCCCGACCTGGAAATCGGTCAGCTCTCCGGCCTCGTCGACCAGGGCGCGGAAGCGCTCGGCCCCGTCGCCCTCGGTCATCAGCTCGGCGGGGTCGACCCCGGCGGGCATCGCGACCACCCGCAGCCGCATGCGCCGGTCGCCGGCGACCCGCTGGGCGCGCAGCATCGCGTTCTGGCCGGCGGCGTCGGCGTCGAGTGCCAGCACGACCTCGTCGACAACCCCGGAGAGGGTCGCCACCTGGTCGGGAGTGATCGCCGTCCCCATCACCCCGACGGCGCCCTCCATCCCCGCCTGGTGAAGGGCGAGGACATCGGTGTAGCCCTCGACCACGACGGCGCGGTTGGCCTTCGTCATCGCGGCGCGGGCGCGGTCGAGCCCGTAGAGGATGCGGCTCTTGTGGAAGAAGTCCGTCTCGGCGGTGTTGACGTACTTGGCGCCCTGGTCGGAGCGCATCGCCCGGCCGCCGAAGCCGAGCACCCGCCCGCGGGCGTCGCGGATCGGGAACATGATCCGCGAGCGGAAACGGTCGTACTCGCCGCCCTGGCGCCCTTTCTGGACCAGCCCGACCGCGCCCAGCTCCGCGACCGTGAACCCGGCGCGCTGGCCGGCGACCAGGATCTTGTCCCAGGCGCTCGGTGCGAAGCCGACCCCGAAGTCCCGCAGCACCTGCTCGGACAGCCCGCGCCCGGCGAGGTACTCACGCGCCTTCGCCGCCTCCTGCGAGTCCCAGAGGTAGGCCGCGTAGTAGGCGGCGCTCCGCTCGAGCAGCTGCTGGAGCCGGCGGCGGTGCTGCCGTTGGGCCTCGGCGCGGGGGTCCTCCTGCTCGCGCTCCAGCTCCACCCCGTAGCGATCGGCGAGCAGCTCCACCGCCTCGGCGAAGCCGAGCCCTTCCTTCTCCTCGACGAACTTGATCACGTCGCCGCCGACCCCGCAGCCGAAGCAGTGGTAGAGCTTGTCCTGGGCGTCGACCGAGAAGGACGGCGTGCGCTCGTCGTGGAACGGACAGAGCCCGACCCAGCGGGAGCCCTGGCGCCGCAGATCGGTGTGGGCCGAGATCACCTCGACGATGTCGGCGGCACCCTTCAGCCGTTCGAGGCTCTCGCCGGAGATCAGCGCCATCAGGCGGTCGCCCCCATCAGAATCGCGCCGCCTCGGGGATCGCCAGGTCGGTGAAGCGGGCGATGCAGTAGCGGTCGGTCATCCCCGCGATGTAGTCGGTGACCCGCTGGGCGTCGTCGGCCGTGGGATCGAGCGCCGGGATCAGCGCCGGCTCGGCGAGGTAGTGGTCGAAGAGGCCGGTCATCGTCCGCTCGACCCGGGCGTGCTCGCCGCGCGCGGTCGGGCCAAGGTAGACGCGGTCGAACATGAACTTGCGGAGGCGCAGCATCGCGGTGCCGATCGCCTCGCTCTGGCGGATGTCACCGGCGCCGCGCGAGTGCTCGACGATGTCGGCGACCAGGGTGTCGATGCGGATCGAGCCGGTCGGGCCGAGCAGCTCGATCTCGGCGGCGGGCAGATCCTCGGGGAGCAGTATCCCGGCGCGGAGCGCGTCGTCGATGTCGTGGTTGATGTAGGCGACGCGGTCGACGAGGCGGACGATCCGCCCCTCGAGGGTCGCCGGCCTGACCGGGCCGGTGTGATTGAGGATGCCGTCGCGGACCTGGGCGGTGAGGTTGAGGCCGACACCGTCGCGCTCCAGCACCTCGACCACCCGCAGCGAGTGCTCGTTGTGCTTGAAGCGGCGGCCGGTGCGCTCGCGCAGACAGCTGTCCAGCGTCTCCTCGCCGGCGTGGCCGAAGGGCGGGTGGCCGAGGTCGTGGCCGAGCCCGATCGCCTCGGTCAGGTCCTCGTTCAGGCCGAGCGCCCGGGCGACGGTGCGGGCGATCCCACAGGCCTCGAGCGTGTGGCTGAGGCGGGTCCGGTAATGGTCGCCCTCGGGGGCGACGAAGACCTGGGTCTTGTGCTTGAGCCGGCGGAAGGACTTCGAGTGGACGATCCGGTCGCGATCGCGCTGGAAGGGCGTGCGCAGCGGGCTGTCGGGCTCGGCGACGGCGCGCTCGGCCGGATAGGACCGCGTCGCGTGCTCGGAGAGGAACTCGTCCTCCCAGGCCCGGATGCGGTCCTCGAATGCGAGGGTGGCAGGCATCTCACCGATCTTAGGGGCCGTGGGGACCTCCCTCACGCGGCCGCGCGCAGTTGGACATGGGCGTGGTGCTCGAGCGTCTCACCGACCGCCCGCTCGACCTGGCGGAGCGCGAGCGGCTCGGCGGCGGGCGCCTCGATCAACGGCTTCGCCAGGGCCTCGACCATGAAGCGGTGGGCTTCCTCGGAAAGGGGGAACGACCCGGCTTCGCAGCCGGCGCAGACGACGCCCCCCGCGGCCCCGGAGAAGCCCGCCAGGTGCTCGGCCTCACCGCAGTCGGCGCAGGAGGCGAGCTCAGGGGCGAAGCCCGCGACCAGGGCCAGCTTGAGGCGGAAGGAGAGCGCGACCTCGAGGCTGATCGCGCGGGGCTGCCCGGGTTGGTCGAGCAGCGAGAGATAGCGGCAGAGCAGGTTGTAGGCGGGCAGGTTGGGTTCGGCGGCGTCGAGCAGGCGGAGCACGGCGTCGCAGGCGCGGGCGCCGGCCCCGATCGCCGCGCCGGAGGAGCGCAGACGCGGGTAGCCGTCGATCGTGGTGACACCGGTCACCGTCATCAGGTCGCTGCGCCCTTCGTGGAGGAGGAGGTCGAGCCTGAAGAACGGCTCGAGCCGGCCGCCGAAGCGGGTCTTCGGCTTGCGGGCGCCCTTCGCGATCGCCCCGAAGCGCCCCAACGTCGGCGAGTAGAGGTGCAGGATCCGATCGGCCTCCCCGTAGCGGATGCTCCTCAAAACCACCGCTTCCGTCTTGATCGTAGATCCCGCCATCAAGAACAGGGTGCGGGACGGACCGGACGGAACAGGTGCGTTCGCAGTTAGTTCCGGTATGCGGAACTAACTGCGAACGCCCTTTGCGCGGCGCCTGGGGCGGCGGCGCAGTTTGACCTGGCACTTCGGACAGAAGTGGGTGGAGCGGCCGGCGACGACGATCCGCTCGACCACGCCGTCGCAATCCTCGCCGGGGCAGGGCTCGCCCTCGCGGGTGTGGACCAGGAAGCGCTCCTGCATGCGGCCCTTCTCGCCGCGGCCGTCACGGTAGTCGTCGATCGAGGAGCCGCCGGCGTCGATCCCGGCCTCGAGCGCCGCGACCACGCCGTCGCGGAGCGCCACCCAGTGCTCCGGCTTCATCGAACCGGCCGGCGAGAGCGGATGCAGGCGTGCCCGATAGAGCGCCTCGTCGGCGTAGATGTTGCCGACCCCGGCGATCCGCGACTGGTCGAGGAGGAAGGACTTCAGGGGCGCCGTCCGCCCGGCGGCCAGCTCGCCGAGCAGCTCCGGCGTGAACTCCGGCGACAGCGGCTCGACCCCGAGCCGGGCGAAGCGCTCCGGCAGCTTCGCGTCGTCGATCAGGAAGGCCTCGCCGAAGCGGCGCGGATCGGTGAACCAGACCTCGCGGCCGTCGTCGAGGACGAAGCGGGCGCGCAGGTGCCGCTCCTCGGTGGTGCGCTCGCCCTGGTAGAGGAGGCGACCCTCGGCCGGGTCGAGGATCTCCCCCTCCCCTTCGACCAGCACCAGGTTGCCGGTCATCCGCAGGTGCATCACCAGCGTCTGGTCGCCGTCGAGGTCGAGCAGCAGGTACTTGCCGCGCCTTCCCAGCCCCTCGATCGTCCGCCCGTCGACCTGCCGACCGAGCTTCTTCGGCGCCACCGGCCGCGACCAGCGCGCGTCGCGCACCTCGAGCCGCTCGATCGCGTGCCCTTCGAGCTCCGGCTCGAGCTGGCGGGCGACGGTCTCGACCTCGGGCAACTCCGGCACGCCCGGAGTTCTACCTATTCCTCGGTGGCGCGGGGATGGGCGTCGTAGTAGACCTGCTTCAGCCGGTCGCCCGAAAGGTGCGTGTACATCTGCGTGGTGGCGATGTCGGCGTGGCCGAGCATCTCCTGCACGGCGCGCAGATCGCAGCCGTTGGAGAGCAGATGCGTGGCGAAGCTGTGCCGCAGGGTGTGCGGAGACATCTTGCCGTCGAGCCCGACTTCGGCGGCGTGGCGCTGGACGATCTTGTAGAGCCCCTGCCGGGTCAGCGGCCCGCCGCGGAAGTTGAGGAAGAGATGGGACTCCTGGACCTCCCCGCGTCCACGCAGCAGCTCCGGGCGGCCGCCGCGCAGATAGCCGCGGATCGCCGCGATCGCCTGCCGGCCGAGCGGCACCAGCCGTTCCTTCGAGCCCTTGCCCCGCGCCCGCACGAACCCCTCCTCCATGTCGACGTCGGCCATCTCGAGCCCGATCACCTCCGAGGCGCGCAGCCCGCACGCATACATCACCTCGAGCAGCGCCCGGTCGCGCAGCGCCGTCGGCTCGGACCCCTGTGGCGAGGCCAGCAGCTTCTGCACCTCCGGGTAGTTGAGGACGTGCGGCAGCTTCTTCGCCCGCCGCGGCGCCGCCAGGCTGGCGGTCGGATCCTCGCCGACCAGCTCGTCACGGCGCAGGTGCTTGTAGAAGGAGCGCAGGCAGGCGGCCTTGCGGTGGATCGTCGCGGAGGAGCAGGGCGCCCGCTCCGGCCCGCCGGTCGCCAGCTCGGCGAGGAACTCCCCGACCTCGGCGGGCCGCGCGACCAAGGCGTCGATGTGGTGGGACGAGAGGTACTCGCCGTACTGAAGAAGGTCGGTCCGGTAGGCGTTCAGCGTGTTGCGCGAGAGCCCCCGCTCCAACTCCAGGTAGGAGAGGAAGTCGAGCGTCAGCGAGCGGAAACGCGCGTCGGCACCGGAATCGGCGGGCACGCTCGGCGCGTCGTGCTTGACCGCGATGGCCATAACGCGACTGTTCGGCTCCGTAAAGGTGAAACCTCTTGGCGCAAGGGACCATGCGCTCCGACCGCGGGGCCTGTCGGCACCCCCGAGGCACCTGCGCGCGAGGTCTACGTGCTCGGTACCTCGGCGTTGCCGCCACCCGCGGAAGATGCCAGGAGGGTTCCGGCCGCCAGTGGGGATTCGAAGAAGAGCGGGTCGTCCTCAAGCCGGCGCCCCATGGTGGTGTCGGGAAGACCGGCGACGGCGTAGGCGTCGAGGTCGATCTCGGCCTCCTTCAGATGGTGGCGACCGGCGCCCGCAGCCTCGATGTGGGATGAGATCTCCTCGGCACCTACCGGGACGGCGACCGTCACCGGGGCGAGGAGGAGCTCCAGCACCGTCGCGGTGTGGTGGCTCAGACCACGATGGCGCTCCCTCGGGTCCGACGCCGAAAGCCGCGGCGAGACGATCGTCGGGAGCCTCAGGGACAACGCCGCGTGGGCGCTGTCGAGCGCCGCCATACCGCCGTGGCCGAAGTCGGTGTCGGAGCCGATGATGCCGGGACCCGGACCGACCAGGATCGCGTCCCAGCCGAGCGCGGTGGCCGCCGCGTCGAGGGCGCCGACCGTGCTCAACGCCTCATGCTCGCCGCCGTAGGCCGGCGCGGCGGTGATGAACCCGCAGAGGAGGCCCCTCTCGCGTAGCTCGATCACGTCACGGGAGAGCGAGCCCGGCAGCGCACCTCCCGTCGACTGCACGTAACCGACCCTGATCCCCGGTCGCGCCTGAGCCACCGCCCAGGCCGCGGGCGCCAGATGCCCGTGCAGGGGCAGGACGGCGACCGGGATGTCCTCGCGGGCGGCGGCCGAGGCGCCCGCCCCCTCCCCACCCGGATCGAGTCGCTCCAACCCCTCGACCGGCTCGACCGGGTGCTGCAGCGAGGTGTAGTTCAGCTTCATCACGTGGGCATCGCCCGTGACCCCACCGCCGAGCCCTCTGGTCAGGTTCACGTGGACGACGTCGAAGCCACCCGACCCCAGTTCCAGGTCGAGCGCCGCGCAGTTGACGACGACCTCGTCGCCCTCGCGCATCTCCCCCAACAGCGCCTCGTCCGCCCAGGCGGGGCGCCGCTCTCCCTCGACCTCCACGACCAGCGGCGCCGCCGACACCACGGTCCCGCGGCGCAGGTCGAGGCGGTCGCTCACGCTCGCGCGAGGATGCCCTCGCAGACCTCGAGCATCTTGTCGAGGTCGGCCGCGGCGACGTGCTCGCCGCTGGTGTGGACCCCGTCGGGCCCGTTCGCCAGCAGCAGGCTGTCGAAGCCCGCGAGGCGGAAGACGTTGGCGTCGCTGCCGCCACCGATCGATTCGCGTCGCGGGTCCAGCCCCGCCGCCCGCAGGCTCTCCTCCGCGAACCCGAGAGCGACCGAGCTCGACGGCACTTTGTAGCCACGGAAGAGCTCACTCATCCGCACGTCGACATCGCAGCCGAACTCGCTCGCGCCCCAAGTGCAGGCGTCCACGATCTGGCCGGCGACCTCGGCGGCGCGCTTGGCGTCGAGGCTCCGCGCCTCGGCGTGGATGCCGCAGTGGCCGGGGACGACGTTTCCTGAGGTGCCACCGCGGATGATGCCGACGTTGGCGGTCGTGCACTCGTCAAGCCGCCCGAGGGTCATCCGCCCGATCGCCGCAGCCGCCGCCTCGATCGCACTGGCCCCATCCTCGGGACGCACCCCGGCGTGCGCCTCGACCCCGATGAAGTCGGCGAAGATCTTATGCTGACTCGGCGTCTCCATGACCACCCCCCCGACCGGCCCGGCGTGATCGAGGACAAAGCCGATCGACGCCTTCAGCTTGCCGATGTCGAAGGCCTTGGCGCCACGGAGCCCCTGCTCCTCGGCGACGGTGAAGAGGAGCTCGACCCCGACCGGCGGCCGGTTTTCGACCGCCCGCCGCGCCAGCTCCATGAAGACCGCGACCGCGGCCTTGTTGTCGGCGCCGAGGATCGTGTTGCCGGCGCTGCGGAAGACCCCTTCGTCGTCGACGACCTCGACCCGCCCCTCGTGCGGGACCGTGTCGACGTGCGCGCAGAACATGACGAAATCGTCGCGCTCCCCCGGCACCCGCGCGAGCAGGTTCCCGGCCCCCGCTTCGGCGGGCCTGGCGGCGTCGTCCTCTTCGACCTCCAATCCCAACGCCCGCAGTTCGGCCGCCAGTGTGTCGGCAACCTCGCGCTCCTCGCCGGTCGGGCTGCGGATCTCGCAGAGCCGCGCGAAGGTGTCGTAGAGCCTCTCGTTCCCCACCGCCGACAGGCTAGCCGGGGGCGCGGAGCCGTGCGGCCGGACCGCCGCTCAGACCGAGCGATGGATGCCGATGTCGATGCCGTCGCTGTCCGGTTCGGCGATCTCGCCACCGTCGGCGGGGCTTTCGCCGGCGTGCGTGGCGGCGGCGCCGACGAACTCGCGGAAGAGCGGCTCGGGCCGGTTCGGGCGCGAGTTGAACTCCGGGTGGAACTGGGAGGCGACGAAGAACGGGTGGTTCGGCAGCTCGACCATCTCGACCAGGCGCTCGTCCGGCGAGGTCCCGCCGGCGACCAGACCTTCTTCTTCGAGCCGGTGGCGCAGCAGCAGGTTCACCTCGTAGCGATGCCGGTGGCGCTTGTAGATGACCGCCTCGCCGAAGATCTCCCGCGCCCGCGTTCCGTCCAGCAATTTCACCGGGTCGGCGCCGAGCCGCATCGTGCCGCCCATGTCGCGCAGTTCTTTCTGTTCGGGCAGCAGATCGACCACCGGATAGGGCGTCTCGGGGTCGAACTCGGAGGAGTTGGCGCCGTCCATCCCGGCGACGTGGCGCGCGTACTCGATCACCGCGATCTGCATCCCGAGGCAGATCCCCAGGTAGGGGATCGACCGCTCGCGGGCGATGCGCGCCGCCTGGATCTTGCCCTCGATGCCGCGCTCGCCGAAGCCGCCGGGGATCAGGATCCCGTCGAGCCCCTCGAGCGCCTCGGGGTCGAGGTTCTCGGAATCGACCAGGTCGATGTCGACGTTCACGCCGTGGTGGATGCCGCCGTGCTCGAGCGCCTCGATCACCGACTTGTAGGCGTCCTCCAGTTGCACGTACTTGCCGACGATCGCGATCCGCACGTTGCCGGTCGCCGCGTCGGCGCGCCGCACCATCGCCTCCCACTCGGTCAGGTCGGGCGAGGGCGCCTCCATCCGGAAGTGGTCGAGGACCAGATCGTCGACCCCCTCGGCGCGGAAGACGAGCGGCACCTTGTAGATGTTGTCGACGTCGTGGGCGGAGATCACCGCTTCGACCGGGAGGCTCGCGAAGAGCGCGATCTTCTCGCGGATCTCGCGGTCGAGCCGCCCCTCGGAGCGACAGACCAGCGCGTGCGGCTGGATCCCGATCCCGCGCAGTTGGTTGACCGAGTGCTGGGTCGGCTTGGTCTTCAGCTCCCCCGCGTGCCCGACATAAGGCACCAGCGTCAGGTGGACGAACATCGCCCGCTTCGGGCCGAGGTCGGTGTAGAGCTGGCGGATCGCCTCGAGGAACGGCAGCGACTCGATGTCGCCGACCGTGCCGCCGATCTCGGTGATCACGAAATCGACCGCCTGCGACTCGGCGACGATGAGGATTTTCTGCTTGATCTCGTTGGTGATGTGCGGGATCACCTGGACGGTGGCGCCGAGATAGTCGCCGCGCCGCTCGCGCCGGATCACCGAGTTGTAGACGCCTCCCGCGGTGACGTTCGACGCCCGCGAGGTGTTTTCGTCGGTGAAGCGCTCGTAGTGGCCGAGGTCGAGATCGGTCTCGGCGCCGTCCTCGGTGACGAACACCTCGCCGTGCTGGAACGGGCTCATCGTCCCCGGGTCGACGTTGATGTAGGGGTCGAACTTCTGCAGCTGGACCCGGTAGCCGCGCGAGACGAGGAGGCGGCCGATCGAGGAGGCGGCGATGCCCTTGCCGAGGGCCGAGACGACACCACCGGTAACGAAGATGAAGCGGGTGTCGCCTTGGCTGGACGGGCTCATGCTCTGCCGAGCGAGTCTAGCCAGCGCAGTGGCGGAACCTTTTCGATGGTCGCCGAGATCGAGCGCAACTCCCCATAGACCGTCAAAAGCGCGACGACGCCGAGCGCGATCAGCCGTGCGTCCCCACCGAGCACCGTCAGCAACCAGACGCCGGCGATCGCCCCGATCAGGTTCGAGCCGGTGTCGCCGAGCATCGCCCGCTCGCCGAGCGTCAGCCAGGCGCCGACCAGGACCGGGCCGAAGAAGATCCCGAGCAGTTCGATCGGCTCGAGCGTCCAGGCGAAGAGGCAGAGCGCCGCGCCGAGCAGTGCCAGCCCCTTCTCCGCCCGGCCCGGGCGCAGGTCGAGCAGGTTGCCGAGGTTGGTGGCGAGGACGAGGAGGGCGATGTCGGCGACGTAACGCCACGACTCGAGCCCGCGCCCGGAGACGACGTAGGCGGCGAGCGCCACCGCCCCGATCGCCTTGATCGCGCCGGTCGAGAGCCGCCCGCCCCGGAGCGCCGCCCAGTGCCCGCGCCAGCCGCGCGGCGTCGTCGCCGCCTCGCCCTGGCCGAGCGCGTCGTCGAGGAAGCCGAGGAAGGCGATCCCCAACAGGTAGGGCAGCCAGCGCCGCAGTTCCGGCTCCAGCAGGTCGAGGCTCGCCCGGTCGTTCAGCACCGCCAGCGGGGCGAGCGCGACGAGCGCGACCGTCGCCAGGACCGCGCCCAGCGGGAAGGCGAGCGCCGCGCCGCGATAGTTGGTCCGCACCAGCCCCGCGTCGCGCAGCCCGCGCGCCCCGGCGGGCAGCATCGGCACCGCCAGCGCGATCGCGAGCGGGAACCCCACCCAGTACAGGGCTCAGCCCCCCGGCGCCAGCAGGTCGGGCAGCAGCCGGTCGGCGGAGCTCTTGACGCCGAAGCTGCCTTCGGCGCCGCGCAGCGCGTAGACCAGCGCCACCTCGCCGGCGGTCCGGTCGATGTCGTCGACGCTGGAGAGGTCGTTCGACTGGAAGAACGAGATCGACGACGGTTCGGTTTCGGTCGCCTCGACGCCGACGGTCGGAGCGTGCGTCGCGGTGATCCCCTTCAGCATCGACGTTTCCAACGCGTTCGCGGTGGACCGCTGGACCGGCCCCATGCCTTCCGGCTGGTCACGCACGACGATCACCCCGTCGAGCGCTCCGAATTCCCCGCTGGCGTGGGTGAACAGCTGCGCCCGCACCACTTCTGGCAGCGTCCCGCCGATCACGATCTGGCGGCCGACCCCGGTTCCCAGTTCGTTCATCTGTTCCGGGTCGGTCGCCACTTCGGAGAAACGCGTGTCGGACAGTGCGGCCTGCAGGCCGCTGGTGTCGACCGGCTCGCGCACCACCCCGACACCGACCAGTTTCGCCCCGGTCGGGGCGAGCGATTCTTCGACCGCCGAGGTGATTTCGTTCGGCAGGCTGCCGAAGGCGATCAGCCCGATCCGCCTCCCCTGGAGCTCGTCGCGGGTGAGGACCGGGTAGACCTTTTCGTCGAATTCTTCGGCGTTGCCGAGTTCGCCGTCGAGGTCTTCGGCGCGCGAGCGGGCGTCCTGCAGGTTGCCGACCAGACTGTGCTCGAGGTTCTTGCGCGTTTCGGTCAGCGCGTCGCCGCCGAACTCGGCGCCGATCAGGATCCCCACCGCCAGGGCGAGGAAGACCGCGATCAGGGAGGTGGCGTGGTAGCGCGCGCTGTAGCCCATCGCCGCCTATCTTGCCTGCAAAGCCGTCGGGTCGGCGAATGCGGCTAGATGCCCAGCCAGATCCGCACCTTCAGCCAGAACAGCTCGAAGACGTCGTTCAGGGCCGGCGAGGTGATGATCAGGATCGTCACCAGCACCAGGAAGGCGACGAGGAAGAAGATCAACGGCATCAGCGTCGAGTTCGGCCGGTAGAGGCGGCTGACCCCCTTCGCGTCGACGAGTTTCTCGCCGATCCGCAGTCGGGTGAGGAAGGTCGAGGACATGCCGCCGCGCTTGCGGTCGAGGAACTCGATCAGGTTGAAGTGGGCGCCGACGCTGACGATCAGGTCGGCCCCCTTCTCGTAGGCCATCAGCATCGCGACGTCCTCGCTGGTACCGGCGGCGGGGACGACCTTGTGCGGCAGCCCCATCTCCTCGAGGCGCGCCTCGCCCGGCGCCGTGCCGTCGGGATAGGCGTGCACGATCAGCTCGGCACCGCAGCCGAGCGCCGCGTCGGAGGCGGAATCCATGTCGCCGAGGATCACGTCGGGCTTCAGCCCCGCCTCCAGCACCCCGTCGGCGCCGCCGTCGACGGCGACGATCAGCGGCCGCACGTTGCCGATGTAGGTGCGCAGCGCTTTCAGGTCGCGGCGGTGGCGCTCGCCGCGGACGACGATCAGGACGTGGCGGTCGCGGAAGGAGACCTTGGTCGGAGGAAAGTCGATCGAGCCGGTGAGGATGTCGGTCTCCTGGCGGACGTGCTCGACCGTGTTCTCGGCGAACTCGGCGAGGACCTCGTCGATCCGCTCGCGCTGCTCGGCGAGCTGCTGTTCGAGCGCGGGGACGGTGAGGACGCGGCCGCGCAGGATCTCCTCCTCGCCGACGAGGACGATCCCGTCGGCGCCGACCGTCAGCTGCTGACCGTCGTGGAGGCGATCAAAGACCGGGACGTCGGGCGCGTCGACCAGGCGGATGCCGGCCCGCGCCAGCATCAGCGGGCCCGCGTTCGGGTACTTGCCGTCGGAGGAGGGCGACGCGTTGACGACGGCGGCGACGCCGCAGGCGATCAGCTCCTCGGCGGCGATCCGGTCGATGTCGACGTGGTCGATCACCGCCACGTCACCGGGCCGCAGGCGTTTCACCAGGTGCTTGGTGCGGGCACCCAGCCGGGCGGTGCCGACGACCGGGGGTGAGCCCGTGCGGGTGGTGGCGCGACGCCCGAGCAAGGCGGGAAGCCGACGGCGACTGGTGGTTGCCACCTGCCCAGATTAGGTGACGCGTCTTAAAGAATCCAATGAGAGGAGTCGGTGCCTCGCGGGACTGAATTCGACTCAGGCAGCGGCGAGGAGCTGCCGGGCGTGCTCGGTCGCCGCCTCGTCGGAGCGCTCGCCGCCGAGCATCCGGCGGATCTCCTCGACCACGGCCTCCCCCTCGAGGCGCTCGACCGTCGCCACCGCGGCGTCCCCGGCGACGTCCTTCTCGAGCCGGAAGTGGACGTCGGCGAGCGAGGCGACCTGCGGCAGATGGGTGATGCAGAGGACCTGGTGCTCGGCGCCGAGGGCACGCAGCCGCTCGCCGACGACGCGGGCGGTGCTGCCGCCGATCCCCGCATCGATCTCGTCGAAGACCAGCGTCGCGGCGCCCGCCGCCGGGCCGAGCCCGCTGAGCGCCAGCATCACCCGCGACAGCTCGCCACCGGAGGCGGCGTCGCGCAGCGGAGCCGGCTCGATCCCCGGGTTAGGGGCGACCCGCAGCTCGACCGTCTCGCGGCCCGCGGCGCCGTAGCCGTCCGGGTGGGGGTCGAGGACGACCTCGAGCCGCGCCCCGTCCATCGCCAGCTGGGCGAGCTCGGCGGCGACCCGCTCTTCGAGCGGGCGCGCGGCGGCCTCCCGTCCGGCGCCCAGCTTCTCCCCCAGGGCGGCCCGGCGCGCCTCGGCCTCGGCGAGCGCCGCGGTCGCCTCGGCACCGCGTTCCTCGGCGCCCTCCAGCCGCGCGATCTCGGCCCGACAGCGCTCCGCGTGCTCGAGGACGGACTCGACGCTGCCGCCGTGCTTGCGTTCGAGCCGGTCGAGCGCCTCCAGCCGTTCCTCGACCCCGAGCAGGCCGCCGGGATCGGCGGCGACGCCCTCGGCGTAGTCGCGCAGCTCGGCGGCGATGTCGCCGACCTCCAGGTTCAGCGCCGCGACCCGCTCGGCGATCGCGTCGAGGGAGGCGTCGAGGCCCGCCGCGGCGAGGAGGCGCGATTCGGCCGTGGCGAGCGCCGCCGCCGCTCCGCCCCCTTCCAGATCCACTCCGGCCAATCCCGCGTGGGCGGCTGCCGCCGCCTCGGCGAGTCCCTCGGCGTGGCGCAGGCGCTCGCGGTCGGCGGCCAGCGCGGCGCGCTCCTCCGGGTCCGGTTCGACTTCCTCGATCTCGGCGAGCTCGTAGCGGTAGAGGTCGAGATCGCGCTCCCGCGAACCCTCGCGCTCGCGCAGCTCAGCCAGTTCGGCGGTCAGCCGCCCGACCTCGCGGTGCGCCTCGCGGTATTCCTCGCGGACCGCCAGATGCCCGGCCCCGGCGAACCCGTCCAGCACCTCCATCTGGGCCGAGGAGATCGTCAGCTTGCGGTGCTCATGCTGGCCGAAGAAGGCGAGCAGGCGCCCGCCGAGCGCCTTCAGGTCGGCGGCGCCGGCAGCGCGCCCGGCGACGAAGGCGCTGGTCCGCCCACCCGCCGACACCCGCCGCCCGAGGACGACCTCCTCGGCGCCGGCCGGCAACCGCTCGGCGAGCTCCGCCAGGTCCGGCTCCTCGAGCAGGCCCGGCGGCAGGTCAAAGACCCCCTCGACCCAGGCCTCCTCGGCGCCCGGCCGGACGATCCCGGACCGCGCCTTGCCGCCCATCAGCAGGTCGAGCGAGTGGGCAAGCACCGTCTTCCCCGCTCCCGTCTCGCCGGTGATCGCGTTGAGGCCGGCGCCGAGCCGCAGCTCGGCCCGCTCGATCAACAGCAGGTTCTCGATCCGCAACTCGCGCAGCATCGGGTCCGGTTTAGCAGCGGCCGCGGCGGATCCGACCCGGTCGCCGCCGCCGGCTGTTCCTTATGCGCCTATGAGGCGCATAAGGAACAGCTGCGCGGATCAGGCGCCGGTCGACTGCACGAACGAGGAGGAGCGGGTGAGGAAGAACCCGAGCGCGGCGCCGACGAAGGAGAGGATCGCGGCGATCAGGATGATCTCGTTGAGGGCGCCGACGAAGGCGACGTCGGCGGCGTGCACCGCCTTGGCGCCGATCGCGGGCGGCAGATCCAGGGCTTCGACGCCGCGCGAGCCGCTCGAGGCGACGATTTCCCCGAGGCCGCTCCCCAGCCCGTGCGGCAACCGTGGCAGTTCCTCGGCAAGCTTCGAGTTGACCTGCGACTGGAAGACCGCGCCGAGCCCCGCCACCCCGGTGGCGATCCCGACCTGACGGAAGGTCGAGTTGATCCCCGAGCCCATCCCCGATTTCTCCACCGGGACGACCGCGATCGCCGCCTGGCCGATCCCGGGGTTGGTGACGCCGATGCCGATGCCGGCCAGCAGGAAGCCGACCAGGAGCGTCGTCCATTCCGAGTCCGGCGAGATCCCGTGCATGAGCAGCAGCCCGATCCCCACCAGGCTCAGCCCGACGCCGAGCAGGACCCGGATCGCCACCCGATGCGAGAGCGCCCCGGCGACCGGCGAGGCGATGAACCCGAGTACGGTAAGCGGCAGGAAGCGGATGCCGGCCTCGAGCGGCGAGTAGTCGAGCACGCCTTGCATGTAGATCGTCAGGTAGAGGAAGAGCGCGAACATCCCGCCCGAGAGGCAGAAGGCGACCGCCGAGACGCCGTTGAAGGCCGGGTTGCGGAACAGGGTCAGGTCGAGCATCGGGTACTGGGTCCGTGACTCGATCGCGATGAAGACCGCCATCAGCACCGCGGCGCCGATCAGGCAGGCGAGGATCACGGTGCTCCCCCATCCTTCCGGGTTGCCGCGGATCAGCGCGTAGATGAAGAGGAAGAGCGAGGCGGAGAAGGTGATCAGGCCCGGGATGTCGAGCGGTTCCGGTTTCTCGGCGAAGACGTTCCGCACTTTCCGCTCGGTCAGGATCATCGCGGCGATCCCGATCGGGACGTTGACGAAGAAGATCCATTCCCAGCCGAGGTTCTCGGTGATCACGCCGCCGATCAGCGGGCCGACCGCGACCGCGCCGCCGACCGTCGCCCCCCAGACGCCGAAGGCCGTCGCCCGGTCTTTGCCCTGGAACTCCTGCCCGATCAGCGCCAGCGAGGTGGCGAACATGCCGGCGCCGCCGATCCCCTGCAGGCCGCGGCAGAGGTTGAGCAGGGTCGGGTCCTCGCTGATCCCGCAGAGGAACGAGGCGAAGGTGAAGACGGCGAAGCCGATCGTGAAGACCCGGCGGCGGCCGAGCCGGTCGCCGAGGCTGCCCGCGGTGAGCAGGAACGAGGCGAGCATCAGCGAGTAGGCGTCGACGACCCACTGCAGGCTGGAGAGGCTGGCGTGGAGGGAGCGCTGGATGTCGGGGAGCGCGACGTTGACGATCGTCACGTCCAGCAGCAGCATGAAGGTCGCGACCGAGACCAGGACGAGGGTCCACCACTTACGTTCCATTAGTGCACCCTAGACGGCGAGATGGCCGAACTTGTCACGGATGCGGCCGTAGAAGCTCGTCCCCGGCAGCTGGGCCAGCCGGCCGACGGCGTCGACGAAGCGCACCTCGAGCTCCTCGCTCGGCCCGAGCCCGCCGAACTCGACCCCGTCGAGGGCGATTTCGACCGACTCGCGCCCCGGCGCGTTGGCGATCGTGAGGACGTCGGCGGGGGCGACCACCAGCGCCCGCGCGGTCAGCGAGTGCGGGGCGATGTAGCTGACCGCGTAGCCCTTCACCCCCCAGGCGAGGATCGGGCCCTGGTTGGCGAGGTTGTAGCCGGTCGAGCCGACCGGGGTGGCGGCGACCAGGCCGTCGCAGCGCACATGACCGACCTCTTCGGAGGCGATCCGGTAGCTGAGCTCGGCGACCCGGTCGTGGGGGCGCCGCGAGAGCGTCACGTCGTTGAACCCGATTCCTCTCCTGTCCCCGGCCTCGATCCGCAGCGCGGGCAGCCCGATCGTCTCGATCTCTCCGGCGAAGGCGCGGGCGATCCCCGCGGCGGCCTCGTCCCGCTCGACCGCGGCGAGGAACCCGACCGTCCCGAAGTTGACGCCGAACACCGGCACCTCCGTGTCGGCGAAGCGACGGAGAGCATGGAGGATCGTGCCGTCGCCGCCGAGGACGATGCAGAGATCGGGCGAGTCGGCCTCGAGCTCGATCTCGATCCCGGCCGCCGCGTCGCCATGCTTGTCGAGCTCGCCGCGGTCGGCGACCAGCCGCCAGCCGGCGTCGCGCGCCGCCGCGACGGCGACCGGCACCGCCTCGGTCGCGGCGGGTGGGTGCGAGTGGGTGATCAGCGCGGCGGTCCTCATCCCTCCTCCTCCCCGTCGATCCCGGCCGCGTCGGCGGCGGCGATCGCCGGCTCGAGCTCGTCGAGGGCGGAACCCTCTCCCCCGCACCAGACGAAGGTCTCCCGGTTGCCCTTCGGCCCGGGCAGTCCGGAGGAGGCGAAGCCGCGGATCGGCAGGCCGATCTCGCGGGCGGCGAGCGCCACCGAGAGCACCGCCTCTTGGCGGTCGGCGGGGTCGCGGACGACGCCGCGGCCGACCCGCTCGCGGCCAAGCTCGAACTGCGGCTTCACCATCGCCAGCACTTCGCCCCCGGGCGTCAGGCAGGTGGCGACCGCCGGCAGGATCTTGGTCAGCGAGATGAAGGAGACGTCGATCGTCGCCAGCGAGGCGAGGAAGGGCAGGTCGGCGGGTGCCAGGGCGCGCGCGTTCAGCCGCTCGACGACGGTCACGCGCGGGTCCCTGCGCAGGCGGGCGTCGATCTGGCCGTATGCCACGTCGACCGCGGCGACCCGCGCCGCGCCGTCCTGAAGCAGGCAGTCGGTGAACCCCCCGGTCGAGGCACCGACGTCGAGGCAGTCGCGGCCGGCCACGTCGATCGCCAGGGCCTCGAGGGCGTTCTCCAGCTTGATGCCGCCGCGCGAGACGAACCGCGGCCGCGCCTCGAGGACGAAGTCGGCCCCGGGCTCGACCAGCTGGCTGGGCCGCAGGGCGACCGGTCCGTCGGTCCCGACCCGCACTTCACCGGCGCGGACCGCGCCGGCGGCCGCGGAGCGCGAGGGAAAGAGGCCCCGCTCGGCGAGGACGGCGTCTATCCGCGCCTTCTTCATGTCGCAAAGCTACAGCGCACCCCGCCGACCTCCACCGAGCCGATCCGGCTCGGTTCACAGATCTTTCACGCCTTCCTCGAAATTGGGCTGCAACCCTGGTATACAAGGAAGGCCTCCTATTTCGCTCCAGGAGCCAAATTCCGCACCAGAGCAGGGAAAATCACCCCCCAAATGGCGTCTCTGTGACCCCCCTCACACACGAGTCGCACATACGTTCGTACGCTGTTCAAGGATTCATTAAGAGGGAAACCACAGGAGCAGAAACAGAGAACTTTTTGGTCGAGTCCCGCGTCGTACATATGGCCCTGATTGCTTCCCACAATCGGCGCCCACGACTCAACTGGGCTCACCTACCTCCCACGGATCCACATATATAGAGATACATATCTCTCCTCCCTGTAGTAACCCCAGAAGCGCCCCGCCTCCCCGGCGGGGCGTTTTCTGTTGTGGAGGTCTGTCGAAGCCCAATCCTGAGCTTCACCGGCTTTCGCCGATATGACGAAACATCCGCGGATGGCCGGGGGTTTGACTGGGTCTCCCCCGTCTGGAAGGCTGCCGCGCGGATGACACTCCAGCGCCCCGAGCCTCCGGCATCAAAGACAGACGGGAGCCGCGCATGAGCAAGAAGGTCCGGGGATCATCCCTCGCCCTCGCCCTCGCCGTCATCGGCTTGCTCGGCTCCGCATCCTCCTCGGCCGCCTCGATCGTCGTCGTCGGCAGCCCTCTGACGGCGAGCTTTGTCCCGGAGCCGATGTGCACTCCACTCTGTACCGCGGCCAACACGACCCTCCCGGAGCCGGGGGCCGACCTCACCTCTCCGGTGAGCGGCACGATCGTCCGCTGGCATGTCCTTGACGCCTCCGGCGGCGAATTCCGGCTCCGCACCCTACGCCCGGCAGGGGGAGGCGGCTACACCGCCGTCGGCTCGAGTGCCTTCGAGCTGCCCGCGAGCGAAGCTCTCCAGACCTTCGGCGTCGATCTGCCGATCCAGGTCGGCGATCTGGTCGGACTCGACAACTCCGGCACGGAAGCCAAGATAGGGGTGTTCGACGACCCCGACTCCCGGGCCACGGCGTGGAAACCCCAGGTGGCGGAAGGAGGAACGACGATGTCGCCGTTCGAAGCCCCCGCAGAGATAGCGTTCGATGCCGAAGTGGAAACCCCACCGAGCGCACCCGCACCGATCGTGAATGCCCATTGTGTCGTCCCGAGGCTGAAGGGCAAGAAGCTGAAGGCGGCGAAGAGAAAGCTGAAGGCGGCGAGGTGCAAGGTCGGCAAGGTGACCATCAAGAAAGGTGTCACCGCCAGATCAGGCAAGGTCATCAAGCAAGGGGCGAAGCCGGGGAGAGTGCTCGCCGTCGGAACGAAGGTCAAGCTGGTCCTGGGCCATTGAGAGACAGGCACTGCACTCCCGGAGCGCACCCGGACCCTTTGGTATCGACCCCGACGACTTCGGAGTAGCGGCCCGGCGGCGCAAATTCGAGGCCTCCCGTGCCACGGTCGGCGCCCATCTCAACCGGCGGTCGTGAGTGCATGTGGCGCCCTGTCCATCTACTTGAATGTGCCCGAATCGGCGGGTCGGGCGGCAGCGCGACGGTCCGGAAACCGCCGCGCGTTCCCGACCCCTATTTCCCGGTAGCCGCCCAGGTCCCGACCATCTTGGAGTGCCCCGCCGCGGCCGAGAAGGCATAGAGCCCGACCCCGGACGAGGTTTCGAAGTTGATGCCGTGACTGGCGAGGTCGCCTTCGGAGTAGCCGTAGACGCAGGTGTAGCCGATGGGCGCCGTCGGGTTCTGCCAGGTGCCGGTGCAGTTGGGGTCGCTCCCCCCGGCGCTCACGTAGACGACGGTCTGTTCGGGCGCAGAATAGAGATAGGAAATATCTCCGGTGACCAGTTGGCCGGCGGCGGTCGCGGTGCCCTCGGCGTCGAAGGCGCCGACGATCGTCTTTCCGCTGGGCAGTGCGCTCGGGAACGGTCCGGGTTCCCCCTTTTCGCCCTTGTCCCCCTTCGGGCCTTCCTTGCCCTGAGGACCGGCCGAGCCGGTGAGCGTCGCCTTGGCAGCCGTCGAGAGTTTGGCTGGGGTGACGGCTGCCTTCTTGATCTGCTTGGAGCCGACGCTGTTCTTCGGCAACTGGGTCGCCGCATAGGCGCCGCCGCCGAGCGCGACGAACAGCGCGAGCACGGAGACGGCGTTGGCGAAGGTGAGCTTTGGGCGGAGGCGCTTCATGGGTTCCTTTCCGATGGTCTGTGCGAGGACGAGGCGCCCCGGAGGCTCGCAGCCAAGCAGCGCCGACGCATCGACGGGTCGGAGGTGGGCCGAAAATCTCTACCTGGAGAAGAACGCCGACTCGCGGCGCGGCCTCGCCGTCAACTGCGGGTCTCCCCCGTCGGCGGCTCAGTCAGTCTCGACCGTCCATCAACTCCACAAGCTCGTGCGGCGCGATCCTGCGGAGGTGGTGCGTCGTTTTCTTGTGGTGGGAAACTCCCTTGCCACCGAAAGAGGAGAAGACGGATGAGTTACCGGATGCTGAGCGCGGACGAAGCGTTCTGGCGCCCGTCCAACCAGATGGGGGTTCTGAACACGGACCTCGCCAAGCAGCTCGAGGCCTCCGCCCTCGGCGCACGGCTCTGGCGGCTGACGCCGGGCCAGGCCTCGACCCGGCACCGCCATCGCGACACCCATGAGCTCTATCTGCTGCTCGAGGGGACCGGGCGCATCCGGATCGGCGAGGACCTCCTGACGATCGATCCACTCGGCGCCTTGATCGTCGATCCGGCGGAGGTGCGCCAGCTGTTCAACGACACCGAGGCCGACCAGCTCTGGCTGGTGGTCGGCGCGCCTCAGGAGGCTGCCGACACCCTGGAGATGACCGAGGAGCAGCTGGCCTGGCTCTACCCCGACGGGCCCAAGGCGCTGCCGCCGGAGCTGGACGAGCGCTGATCGCTCGCCCACCCCGGTCGGGTCGTCGTCAGCTGGTCGGCGGCAGCAGGAAGTTGGCGTGGGCGATCAGCTTCCAGACGCCTTCTTCCTTGACGAAGGTCGAGAGCCTCGGGATCCAGCCGCCGGCGACTTCCTTGCCTTCGATCCGCTGTTTCGTGTTCGCTTCGAAGCGGATGACCCTGATGTCGCCGTCGCGGGTGCCGACGACGCCGCGGATCTTGAAGGAGTCGACTTCGGACGGGTCCGCCAGGTATTCCTTCTTGTCCAGGTAGGTGCCGTCGCCACGCTGGATCAGGAACTGCGGTGCGAGGAAGATCTTCAGCCCGGCCATGTCTTCGGCCTTCAGCATCATCAGGAACTCGCTCGCCAGCCGCTTGTTCGACGGGTTGCCGTAGAGGAGGGGCACCTTCGTCTTCGGTGCCGGCTTGGCTTCGGCGGCCAGGGCCCCGGTGGCGACCAGGGCACCCCCGGCGAAGACGGCAAGGCACAGCAGGGCGGACACGAACCTCTTTGCTCTCATCGATCCTCCAACGCGGGATGGCGGGTTGCATGAGGGCCTCGGCGGGCCCCTTCGGAGCCTATTTGTCCGGGACGTTCTATGCGGTGGCGAGAGCCGGCGCCGGAGACGCCGCGAACCCGCATGACAGCCCCTCGGGCGGCCACGACAGCCCCGCGGGCTGAAGTGTCCCGGCCGGTGCCGAGGTGTCCGGGGACAGCAGGATGCGCAGCCGGGTGACCTCGTAGCCGAGCAGTCGCTGGAAATGCAGGTTGCCGGCGCTGAGCAGATAGATGTCCTCGCTGTTGGTAACGAGGATCCGGCAGCTGCCGCAGAGGCGCTCGACGATCGTGGTGTGGAGCAGCCACCGGGCATTCGGGGCCCACGAGACCAGGCCGTGGAGCAGTGCCACCTCGCCGTCGACGGACACGATCGCGTCGGCGACGATCGCGTCGTTCGCGTCGACCACGTACCAGCGCTCGACCGGGCCCGGGGAGAGATGGCCGCCGCGGGCATCGCCGGCGCCCGGCGCCCAGTTGTCGATCGCGCACGACAGCACCCTGAGGCCGGCCTTGCGGGCATGGCCGACGTTGGTGCGGATCGCCTGCTTATGGCGACCCCGGAGATAGGAGGCGAAATCGGGGGGCAACGCCAGCACGCCCTGGGCCCGGCGGTAGCGCCAGCGGCGGCCGTCGCGGATCGCGAAGTGCTCCATGATCATCCGACCGACGGGCGAGGAGGTGACCCGGAGATTGGTCACCGGCAGGGAACGCCGGTACCAGAAGAGCACGGCGGAGCCGGCTCGAAAGCGCGCCCAGACCGCGCGCGGCCCACCGCCTGGCGTCCGTCCCCAGGCCGGGGCGACACGGCATGCGCGCAGCAGGGCGTTGCTTCCGTATCCGGTGTCTCGCATGCGGCTGGTCGGGTCGGTGGACTTGACTGGGTTCGCGACCTGCGTCCGCAGCCGGGTTCGGCGCGCAGGTCTCGGCGCTCAGCATAGGAGCGCGAAA
The DNA here is from genome assembly GCA_035500835.1 of Solirubrobacterales bacterium. GTDB lineage: Bacteria > Actinomycetota > Thermoleophilia > Solirubrobacterales > 70-9 > VAYN01. The sequence goes on from DATJWW010000016.1 coordinate 171,575, forward strand.
ACGACCGGGTAGTAATAACTTTGTTATCACCGCGGGCGCGGCGCTAGAGCGCCAGCGCCACCGGCTCTTCGAGCAGCGACCGGATCCGGGCCAGGAATTCGGCGGCCGGGGCGCCGTAGAGGATGCGGTGGTCGCAGGCGAGCGTGACGCCGAGAACCTGGCCGACGGCGATCTCGCCGCCGCGCACCACCGGCTTCTCGGCGATCGCGCCGACCGCGAGGATCGCCGCCTGCCCCGGGTTGATCACCGCCGAGAAGTTGCTCACCCCGTACATCCCAAGGTTCGAGACCGTGAAGGTGCCGCCGGAGACCTCGGGCGGCGTGACGCTGCCGTCCCTCACTTTCGCCGCGAGCGCGCGCGCCTCGGCGGCGATCTCGCGCAGGCCTTTGCGGTCGGCGTCGAAGATGGTGGGAACCACCAGGGCATCTTGGGCCGCCACCGCGACGCCGACGTTGACCCGCGAGTAGAGCTCGAAGCGACCGTCCCTGTATGCGCCGTTCGCATACGGGAACGAGCGCAGCGCCAAGGCACATGCCTTCACCACCATGTCGTTGAACGAAGGGACGACCTCGCCCTCGCCGGCCAATGCTTTGAGCCGCGCCCGGGCCTCGACCGCCGCGCTCATGTCGATCTCCGCCTGCAGGTAGAAGTGCGGCGCGGTCGCCTTCGACTCCGACATCCGCCGCGCCACCACCTGCTGCAGCCGGCTGAGGTCCCGATAGGTCGTCGCCCCCTTGGCGGTCTCCGCAGCCCCCGCCGCATCCGCCCCGTTGGAGGGGGGCGCAGGCGCCACGGCCGATGCAACCGGAGCCCCGGCTCCCTCCACATCCCTCTTCACGATCCGGCCCCCGGGGCCCGACCCCGCAACCGCCGCCAGATCCAGACCTTTGTCCCTCGCGATCCGCCGTGCCAGCGGCGACGCCTTGACCCTCTCCCCATCGTCCGCGGGTGGCGCCGTAGGGGGGACCCCCCCTGAGGAAGCTTCAGCTACCGGAAGGGGGGGTGGGTCCCCTGCGGCGACAGGACCCGCGGCCGGCGGGGCCGATCCCTTGTCGTCTCCCGGAGCACCATCCCGCTCACCGACGACGGCGATCGGCGACCCGATCGCCAACGTCTCCCCCTCGCCGGCGATGATCTCGGTCAGCGTCCCCGCGACATCCGACTCGTAGGCCATGTTCGCCTTGTCGGTCTCGATCTCGACCAGCTCGTCGCCGACCGCGACCTCGTCGCCGACCTGCTTCATCCAGTTGAGGATGGTCCCCTCCTCCATCGAGTCGGAGAGCCGTGGCATGACGATCTCGGGCATCAGGCGGCGAGGTCGAGGACTTGCAGGGCGGCGCGTTCGATCCGATCCTCGTTCGGCATCGCGGCCAGCTCCAGCTCCTTCGCGTAGGGCAGCGGCACCTCCGCCATCCCCACCCGCTCGACCGGCGCGTCGAGATCGTCGAAGCAGGCGTACTGGATGCGCGCCGCGATCTCGGCGCTGACCCCGTAGCTGGGCCAGCCCTCCTCGACGCAGAGCGCCCGCCCGGTCTTGGCGACCGAGGCGGCGACGGTCTCGACGTCCAGGGGTCGCAGGCTGCGCAGATCGACGACCTCGGCCGAGACGCCGTGCCCGGCGGCGAGCCTCTCCGCCACGTGCAGCGCCCGCACGGTGGCGAAGGAGTGCGAGACGATGGTCAGGTCCGCGCCCTCGCGGACCACGGCGGCGCGCCCGATCGGCGTCAGCAGCTCCGGGTCGACGTCGACCTGGCCCTTCTCTTTGTAGATCGGCAGGTTCTCGATCACCAGCACCGGGTCATCGTCGCGGATCGCGGCCTTCAGCAGCCCCTTGGCGTCGGCGGGATTGGCCGGCGCGACGACCTTCAGCCCCGGCGTCCCGGCGAACCAGCCGTCGAAGCTCTGCGAATGCTGGGCGGTCAGCTGGTTGCCGGCCCCGTTCGGCGTGCGGATCACGAGCGGGCAGCGGACCTCGCCGCCGAACATCGCCCCCACCTTGGCGGCATGGTTGACCACCTGGTCCATCGCGACGAGCAGGAAGTTCAGCGTCATCACCTCGACGATCGGCCGCTCGCCGAGCATCGCCGCGCCGACGCCGGCGCCGAGGAAGCCCTCCTCGGAGATCGGCGTGTCGCGCACCCGGTCGGGGCCGAATTCGTCGAGCAGGCCGGCCGTCACCTTGTAGGAGCCGTCGAAGAGCCCGACCTCCTCGCCCATCACGAAGACGCGGTCGTCGCGCTCCATCTCCTGGCGCATCGCGAGGCGGAGCGCCTCGCGATAGGTCATCGTCTCGGTGCCGGCGGCGAGCGTCCCGCCCGTCGTCGGGGCGGCGACGCCGGAGCCGCTCACTCTCCCAGCCCTCCGGCGAAGACCAGCTCGGACTCGCCGTAGGGACTGCCGGGACGCATGCGCTCGAACTGCTCCTCCGAGCCGGAGGCGTAGACGCCGGCGGCGAGCCGATCGACCGGCGGTGCGGCGTCCGCCTCGGCGAAGGCGATCGCCGCCTCGACCTCGGCTTCGGCCTCTCCCTCGACCGCGTCGAGGGCCTCGGCCGGGACGCCGCGCGCTTCGAGCAGCCCACGCGTCCGCACCAGCGGGTCATCGCGACGGCGCTCCTCGATCTCCTCGCGGCTGCGGTAGGCGAGCCCGGCATCGGCGACCGAGTGGCCGCGGTAGCGGTAGGTGAGGACCTCGAGCACCGCCGGGCGGCGCTCCTCGCGGGCCCGCTCCAGCAGCCGTCCCGCCGTCGCCTCGACCCCCTCGACGTCATCGCCGTCGATCCGCTCGCCCTCCATCCGGTAGGCGGCGGCGCGCTTGAAGAGGTCGGGCTCGGCCGAGGCGCGCTCGACGCTCGTGCCCATCCCGTAGAGGTTGTTGACGACGAGGAAGACGATCGGCAGGTCCCAGACCGCGGCCAGGTTCAGCGACTCGTGCCAGGCGCCCATGTTGACGGCGCCGTCACCGAGCTCACAGAGGACCGCCTGGCGGGCGCCGCGGCGCACCAGGGAGAGCGCCATGCCGGTCGCGATCGGCAGCTGTCCACCGACGATCCCCCAGCCGCCGTAGTAGCCGCGGGAGACGTCGAGCAGGTGCATCGAGCCGCCGCGCCCATGGGCGCAGCCGTGGACGCGGCCGAAGAGCTCCGCCATCACCGCCTCGGGCGGCACGCCGCGGGCGAGCGCGAAGCCGTGGCTGCGATAGCCGGTGACGAGCAGGTCGTCGGGCTCGAGCGCCGACACCGCGCCGACGGTAGCCGCCTCCTGGCCGGAGGAGAGATGGCAGTAGCCGCCGATCCGGGCCGCCTTGTACTGGCGCTCCGCCGCCTCCTCGAAGCGGCGGATCAGGAACATCGTCCGGTACCGCTCGTAGAGCGGGCCGACGTCGGGGTCGACGGAAGCCGCGGTGGAATCGATCGTCGCCATCAGGGCTCCTCGAAATAGTCGGGGTGTTGTTCGCGGATGCGAGGGACCTCGCGCAGGACGGCCCGCAGGTGCTCGCGCAGGGCCGCCTCGGCGGCGTCGGGGTCGTGGCGACCGACCGCGTCGGAGACGGCGCGGTGGGCGTCGACCATCGTCGACAGGTAGTCGGGCATGCCGAGGCTGAGCCGGCGCAGTCGGTTGAGATGGGACTTGGCGCGCTCGTTGACCGGCCAGACCGCGGGGTGGCCGCTGAGGTCGCAGAGGTAGCGGTGGAAGGTGTCGTCGAGCAGCTGCCAGGCGTCGATGTCGATGCGGTCGGTGGCGCGTTCCTGGGCGCGCAGGTTTTCCTCGATCTGGGCCATCGACTCATCGCCCGCCAGTTCGGCGGAGACGCGGACGGCGGTGCACTCGAGCGCCTCGCGGATGAACTGCGCGTCGCTGACCGCGGCCGGGCTGATCCGCGCCACGAAGGTGCCGATCTGGGGTCGGACTTCGACCAGGCGATCGTCGCGGAGACGGCCGAGCGCCTCGCGGATCGGGGTGCGGCTGACGCCGAGGCGCTCGCCCAGCTCGGCCTCGGAGAGACGTTCTCCGGGGGCAAGCTCGGCACGGACGATCAGGTCTCGGAGGGCGGCGTAGAGGTAGAGGCCGGCGGGCGCACGGCCGGAACGCCGCCCATCCTCGGCGGCCTCTCCTGCCCTGATCGAAACGACTTCAGCCATGAGAGGATACTAGTATACAAGCGGTCTGGGACCGTCGAGTGTGCACTTGAGCCGCCTATGGGCGGCTTGACTGCACAGACGTCAGGCGTCGCGCTCGGCGGCGACGAGACGGAGCAACGCAGTCGGCACGAAGGCGCGCTCCTCCTCGGGCAGCAAGGCGATCGCGAGGCCGATCTTGTCCTCTTTTTCCTGCGTCGGCCGGGTGCGGAGTTCGGCGACCATCTCCGCCACCTCCGCTTCGACCCGCCGCTCGTCGGCCTCGCTCAGCGCCATCCCACGAGCCTAGCTTCGTCGGCGGCCTCAGGCGTCGGGGCGATCGGCGAAGACGTCGCTGATCCGGGTGAGGACCTCGGCGGCGATCCGCAGTTCCTCCTCGTCGACGCCCTCGAGCTCCGCCTCCCAGCGGCGGCGCCAGAGCGCCTTGCGGGCTTCGACCTTGCGCCGCCCGCGGCGGGTGAGTTTGACGACGACGAGGCGGCGGTCGGCCTCCGAGCGGGTGCGCTCGACCAGGTCCGCCGCACAGAGGTGGTCGAGCATCGCGGAGACCGTCGCGGCGCTGGCGCCCACCGCCTCGGCCAGCTCGCCACCGTGGAGCGGCCCGCGCGCGTAGAGCTCGATCAGGAGCTCGAACTGGGCGTGGCCGACTTCGTCGCCGCGGTGGGTGTCGCGACCGCGGAGACTGCGCAGGCTGCGGAAGGCGCGGCGGAAGGCGACGCCGAGCTCGGTGATCGCCTCGTCGCGCCCGGCCTTCTCCCCCGCCGCCCGATGGGAGGCGACCTCAGGCACCGATCGGCTCCACGAACTCCTCGGCGGTCTCGACCGCCGCGGTCTTCGGCGCTTCCTCTTTCGGCCCCTCGGCCCGCAGCATCACCAGGACCGGGATCACCGAGGCCGCGCAGATCCCCAGCGCCCACCAGTAGGCGGTGCCGAAGGCACTCGCCAGCTCGGCCGGGTTGCTCGCACCGGCGCTCGCCCGCTGCAGGACGACCGCCAGGACCGCGGTCCCGATCGCCCCGCCGACCCGCTGCAGCACGTTCATCTGCGGCGTCGCGTCGGAGAGCTGGTCGGTTCGCAACGAGGCGAAGGCGACGGTGGTCACCGGGATGAAGGAGAGGCCGATGCCGATCCCGCGGAAGAAGAGGACCGCGCAGATCTGGACGATCGAGGTGTCGGCGGCGATGAAGCACAGCGGCAGTGAGCTGAGGGTCAGGAGCGAGACGCCGACGAGGGCCACGCGGGCGGCGCCGAAGCGGTCGGTCATCCGCGCGATCCAGGGCGCCACCAGCAGCATCCCGAGGCCCTGCGGGCCGACCAGAAGCCCGGTGACGATGACGCTCTCGCCGCGGACTTCCTGGTAGTAGAGCGGGACCAGGATCATCGCCCCGAAGAGGGCGGCACCGAGGAAGAAGGTGGTCAGCGAGGCGGCGCCGAAGACGCGGCTCGCGTAGAGGCGCAGATCGAGCAGCGGCCGCTCGACCCGCAGCGCGTGCCAACCGAAGGCGACCGTGAGGACCAGGCCGGCGATTATCGGCCAGATGACGACGGGGGCGGTGAAGCTTTCCTGGGTCGCGATTTCGGAGAGCCCCCAGATGATCAGCGGCATGCTGGTCGCGAGCAGGCCGAGCCCGAGCCAGTCGAGCCTGCCCGCGTCACCGAGGTCGGAGTCGGGCAGCATCCGGTAGCCGAGCGCCATCGCGACGATCCCGATCGGGACGTTGACGAAGAAGATCCATGACCAGTGCAGGTTCTGCAGGATCAGACCGCCGACGACCGGGCCGAGGATCGGCGCCAGCATCGCCGGCATCACCACGATCCCCATCACCCGACCCATCCGTTTGGGGCCCGCGACCTCGGCCATGATCATCTGCGCGACCGGCATGATCATGCCGCCGCCGATGCCCTGGAGGACGCGGAAGAGGATCAGCGAGGTGCTCGACTCGGACAGGCCACAGAGCGCCGAGCCGAGCGTGAAGAGACCGATCGAGGCGAGGTAGACGCGCTTGGCGCCGAAGCGGCGCGCGGCCCAGCCGGTCAGCGGGATGACCGCCGCGAGAGCCAGCAGGTAGCCGGTGACCACCCACTGGATCTGGGCGATCGTGCTGTGCAGGTCCTTGCTGAGGGTGTCGAGAGCGACGTTGACGATCGTCGTGTCGAGGATCGACATCGTCATCCCGAGGATCACGACACCGGCGATCTTCCAGACGTAGGGCTCGATGCGGTCCGTCATGGATGTATGTGACTCGTAGAAAGCATTAGGTACCGAAAGTTTAGGGACCGAAGCACTTTTCGTCAAATCGGCGGTCGGACAGGAGGTGCTGCTCGCCTCTTTAGAGATCCCTTCGCAACTCTTTAGAAAGTCGTTCACGGGGGTTTAGGGGGCGCCGAGCCGAGGGGGGCAATCTCCCTGACGATGAATCAGCCAAAGAGAAGTCACCCGTTCGGCTCTGCCCTGCTGGGCGGGGCGATCGTCGCCGTCGCCGGCCTGCTCGCAATCGCGACCGGGCTGGTGTCGACCGGCGGTTCCACCACCACCCGGAGCGTGGTCGCCGCCTCCGGCGCCACCCCCGCCGTCTCCGTCACCCATGAAGAAGGCGGCAACACCGTCAACGAGATCTACAAGGCCGACGCCGACGGCGTCGCCTTCATCGAATCGAAAGTGGCCGAAGGAGTCGCCTCCGGCTCCGGTGTCGTCCTCGACGACGAAGGGCACATCCTGACCAACAACCACGTGATCGAAGGCGGCGAAGAAATTCAGGTCTCGCTGAAATCGGAAGGCCAGATGTACCCGGCCGAAGTGGTCGGCACCGAACCGAACAAGGACCTTGCGCTGCTCAAGGTCGACGCCCCCGCCTCTGAACTTCACCCGCTGAAGCTGGGCGACTCGTCGAAGATGGAAGTCGGTGATCCGGTCGTCGCGATCGGCAACCCCTTCGACCTGCAGCGGACCGCGACCAGCGGCATCGTCTCCGCCCTGCAGCGGGAAATCCAGGCGCCCGACGGGGTCACGATCGACAACGTGATCCAGACCGACGCGGCGATCAACCCGGGCAACTCGGGCGGCCCGTTGATCAACTCGGCCGGTGAAGTGATCGGCATCAACTCGCAGATCGAGACCGGCGGTGAAGGCTCCGACGGAAGCGTCGGCATCGGCTTCGCGATCCCGATCGACACCGCCAAGGAAGAGATCTCCAAGCTCGAGTCCGGGACCGCCGACGAACACGGGTACCTCGGCATCAGCGCGGCGACGATCACCCCCGAACTGGCGCGGGCGTTCAACCTGCCGGTCGAAGAAGGGGTGCTCGTGCAGCAGGTCGAGGAAGGCGGCCCGGCGGCGGCCGCCGGCATCCAGGGAGCGACCACTGCAGCGACCGTCGAAGGGGCCGAAGTCGGCCTCGGCGGCGACATCATCACCGCGGTGGACGGCGAGGCGATCGCCTCGACCGAAGACCTGGTGGAAAAGATCGAGGACTCCCACGCGGGCGAAACGGTCGAACTCACCGTGGTCGACAGCGAAGGGTCGACCGCGACCGTGAGCGTCAGGCTCGCCGAAAGACCTGCCACCCAGGCGGGGTAGCACCGAGAGGGCGCGGCGCCGGCAGTCGCGCCCCTCTCCCCGTAGATTGACGCCCTCATGGAGGGCGTTGCCGTCACCGGACTGAGTGAGACCGAGGCGGCGCGGCGCCTGCGCGAGGCGGGGACGCCGCATGAGCCGGCGACCAGCCGCTCCTACCTCTCGATCGCGATCGCCAACACGTTCACGGTCTTCAACCTGATCCTCGCCGCCTTCGGCGCCGCGACGATCGTCTTCGGCGACCCCAAGGACGCGCTCTTCCTCGGCATCCTGGTCGCCAACGTCGCGATCGGGACCACCCAGGAGGTGCGGGCGAAGCGGACGCTCGACAAGCTGGCGGCGCTGGTGGTGGCGAAGGCGACCGTGGTGCGCGACGGCGCGGCGCGCCAGGTCGCGGTCGAGGAGGTGGTGGTCGGCGACCTGGTGCGGATCGGCAGCGGCGACCAGATCCCGGCCGACGGCACCCTGGTCCGCGCCGACGGGCTGGCGCTCGACGAGTCCGAGTTGACCGGCGAGTCCGAGCCCGTCGTGCGGCGGGTCGGCGACACGGTCCTCTCCGGCTCCTTCGCGGTCGAGGGCGAGGGTGACCTCGAGGCGATCGCGGTCGGCGCCGACAGCCACGCCGCGCGGCTGACCGCGACGGCGCGCGCCTTCCGCCATCCCCGCTCGCCGCTCGAGCGGGCGATGGACCGGCTCCTGATCTGGATGGTCGGGCTGATGCTGCCGCTCGGGATCGGGCTCGGGATCTCGCTGGCGATCCGCAACGTGAGCCAGGCCGACGCGGTCGAGACGCTCACCGCGGGGATCGTCAACATCGTCCCCGAGGGCCTGATCCTGCTCGTCTCGCTGACCGCCGCGGTGACCGCGGCGAAGATGGCGCGGCACGGAATCCTCGCCCAGCAGCTGAACGCGATCGAGTCGCTCGCCTCGGTCTCGGTGATGTGCACCGACAAGACCGGGACGCTGACCGAGGCCTCGCTGCGGGTGGTCGAGCTGATCCCGGCCGTCGGGGTCACCGCGGACGACCTCGCCGACACCTTCGGCACCTACGCGGCAAGCGCCCCGAGCCGCAACTCGACCTTGGAGGCGATCCACGCCGCCGGGCTGGGCGACGGGTCGGCAGTGCTCGAACCGACGGCGACGGTCCCGTTCTCCTCGCGCCGCCGCTGGAGCGCCCTGGAGATCGGCGGTCGGCGCCTGGTGCTGGGCGCGCCCGAGGCGCTCCTCGACGGCAACGTCACCGATGCGGCCCTGCAGGAGCGGGCGGCGGACGAGGCGGCGGCGGGCCGGCGGGTGCTGGCGCTGGCCGACTACGGCGCACCGCTACCGGAGCCGGGGCTCGATGTCGCCCTCACCGAGCCACTCGCGCCGCTCGGCGTCATCGTCCTCGCCGAGGAGCTCCGTCCCGAAGCCGCCGCGACGATCGACTTCTTCGCCCGCGAAGACGTCGCCCTGAAAGTCCTCTCCGGCGACAACCCGGCGACGGTGGGCGCGATCGCGCGCGATCTCGGGATCAGGGCCGACGGCCCGGCGCTCGACGGCCGCGAGCTGCCCGCCGACGACGCCGAGCTGCTCGCCGCGGTGCGGGCGGCGCCGGCGATCGGGCGGATCTCCCCCGAGGACAAGGCGCGTGTCGTCCGCGTCCTCACCGAGGGCGGCGAATACGTCGGCATGCTCGGCGACGGCGTCAACGACGTGCCGGCGCTGAAGGGCGCGCGGCTCGCGATCGCCCAGGGCAGTGGCACCCAGATGGCGCGTTCGGTGTCGGACCTGGTCCTCGTCTCCGGCGAATTCGGCGAGGTGCCGCCGATGGTCGGCGAAGGGCGCCAGATCCTCCGCAACATCCAGCGCGTCGCCCGCCTCTTCGTCAGCAAGGCGGTGTTCACGGCCTTCCTCGTCCTGGCGATCGCGATCCCGACCGGCGTCTTCCCGATGCTGCCGCGCCAGTTCACGCTGACCTCGACCTTCACGATCGGCATCCCGGCCTTCCTGCTGGCGCTGGCGCCGTCGAGCGGGCCGTGGCGGCCGGAGGGCTTCCTGCGCGCGATCGCCCGCTTCTCGCTGCCGGCCGGGCTCGCCACCGGCCTCGGCATCCTCGTCACCTACGAGCTCGCCCGACATGCGTTCGGTGTCGACCTCACCCAGGCACGCAGCGCGACCGCGGCGACGGTGGTGGTCTCCGGCCTGGCGATCGTCTTCGCGCTCGAGGACCAGCCGGGGACGCGGCGGCTGGTGATCGGCGCCCTCTGCGCGGCGATGGCGCTGCTCTTCTTCGGCGCCTGCACGATCCCCGCGGCCCGCGAATTCTTCGAAATCGCCACCCCGACCGGGGGCATGATCGAGGCCTGGCTGATCGGCTCGGCGGTCGCGATCGCGCTGCTTGCCGTGGCCCTGCGCCTGGTCGCCAGGCTCGAACGGCGCGCCGCGGCCGCCCCCGTTTGACGGCGCACCGACGCTGCCTACACTGTCCCTATGGGGGTACTGCCGATCGTCCTGATCGTCCTTGCGATGAAGATCCCGATCCTCGGGTTGTGGGCGTTCGTCTGGTGGGCGAAACAGGAACCCGAGGTCGACTACGACGGCGACGGCAAGGAGCCGCTGCGGGTGCAGCCGCCGCGCGAGCCCCGACCCGACGATCCGCGCCGCGGACCGCGTCGCCGCGGCCCCCACGGCGGCGGTGCGCAGGCGCTGCCGAACCCGCGCCGCGAACCGCGGCCGGGCGCGCCTAGGAGACTCCCAGAGCCGCTTCGATCTCGGTGATCGCCGCCGCCTCGGCGGCGCTGATCCCGTCCTCGGAGCCCTTCTCCTTCTTTGCCGTCGCGACCTTCTTGGCCAACACAAGGACGAACGAGCGGTAGTCGCCGAGCTCGGCGGCGCTCGCCTTGGCGGAGACGAGGGCGACGGCGTCGCGGATGTTCTGCAGGCCGTGCTCCTTCAGCTCCTCGCCGGAGTGCGCCTTGGTGCGGTCGGTCTTCGGCTTGTGGGAGACGACCTCGTCGAGCAGCTCGGAGGCGCCATGCTCCTCGCGCGCCTCGGCGTAGGCCTTCGCCATCGCGAAGACCTCGCGGAAGGTGCCGCCGTGTTCGGCCGTGGTGACGATCATCCCGGCGCTGGTCGGGCCCTCGAGGACCGTCTCCCACTCCCCCTCGGTGAAATCGGCATGCGTCGTCATCGGTCTCCTCTCGTTGCTTGGCCAGGGAGTTCTACCGGGGTCGGCGGGTCTTCGCCGGAGGCGATCGCGATCGCGTTGCGGGCGGCGAGCTCGGCCATCGCCGCGCGGGTCTCGACCGTCGCCGAGCCGAGGTGCGGGACGAGCACCGCGTTCTCCAGCTCGAGCAGGCCCGGTTGGACGTCGGGCTCGTGCTCGAAGACGTCGAGGCCGGCGGCGGCGATCGTCCCGTCGCGGAGCGCAGCGACCAGCGCCGCTTCGTCGACGACGGCGCCACGGGCGGTGTTGACGAGGGTCGCGGTCGGCTTCATCAGGGCCAGCTCGCGGGCGCCGATCAGGTGGTGGGTCTCGCCGCTCAGCGGCGTGTGGATGCTGACCACGTCCGAGCTGGCGAGCAGTTCGTCGAGATCGAGCCGGGCCGCCCCGAGGTCGGCCGCGGCGGGCGACTCGCGGCGGGAGTGGTAGGCGATCTCCATGCCGAAGGCGCGGCCGCGCTCCGCGACGCGGGCGCCGATCCCGCCGAGGCCGATGATCCCGAGGCAGGCGCCGCGCAGGTCGTGGCCGAGCATGAACCCCATCCCCCAGCGCCAGGGCCGACCGGCGCGGATCAGCCTCTCCCCCTCGCCCAGCCGTCGTCGCGCGGCCAGGATCAGGCCGAAGGCGATGTCGGCGGTGGCGTCGTCGAGGACCCCGGGGGTGTTGGCGACGACGACCCCGCGCCGGGCGCAGGCCGCGAGGTCGATGTTGTCGAAGCCGACGGCGACGTTGCAGACGCCGCGCAGCCCGGGGCCGGCGGCGGCGAGGAGCTCGTCATCGACCCGGTCGTAGAGCATCGTCACCGCCACCGTCGCGCCCTCGACCAGCGCCTGCAGCTGCTCGGGCGCGAGGCGCTCGACCCCGGGGACGGCGCGCAGCTCTCCCGCTGCGGCAAGCATCTCCGGAGCCTGCCCGGGCAGCTCGGCGGTGACGGCGAAGATCGGCATCGGGCTTTTCTTACCAGGCGGGTGCCGCACGGTGAGGTATCGGTGGATACCCGGTTTTAGGGAAGGCATCGGGGGTATGAGAAGGACTCTCCCCTGCAGTTCCCTGAAGGCGTCCCTCCTGCCCCGGAGGGGCGCCTTTCCTTTGCGGCGCCGGAGCTAGTCGTCCCTCGAGGGGTCCTCACCGGGCCAGCGGCCGGTGGCCCCGGCGAAACCGGCGCGCGCCTGGTGCTCGACGAAGCCCTTGGTGACCCGGAATATCGCACCCTCGATGGCGAGCGCGGCGAGCATCTTGCCGGTCGGCGCGAAGCGCTGGTCGGGCTCCGGCGGATCCTCCTCGTCGATCACCGACCAGGCCTTTTCGAACGTCTTCCTGGCGAGAACACCGGCGATGAGCCCGGCCACGACACCGACGGGCGCGAAGAGGATCTTCATGCGCGGAACCTACCCGACCCGGCGCCGACAACACCGAGTTGACATATCGTTGCGACACGTTACGATATATCGCGTTAGCTTCCGATACGAAAGGTATTCAGATGTACAACAAGCACCCACACAGACACCCCCGTCATCCCGGTCGCGATCGGCGCGCGGAGTTCGCGCGCAGCCGTGGCTTCGGCGGCTACGGTCGCGGGCGCGGTGGGCCCCGGGCGCGCCGCGGCGACGTCCGCGCCGCCGTCCTCGCCCTCCTGGCCGACCGCCCGATGCACGGCTACGAGATGATCAAGGAGATCGAGGAGCGCACCGACGGGGCCTGGACCCCGAGCGCCGGCTCGATCTACCCCACCTTGCAGATGCTCGAGGACGAGGGCCTGATCCGCGGCGAGGAGTCGGACGGCAAGCGCCGCTTCAGCCTTACCGACGAGGGCCGCGCCGAGCAGGAGAAGCGCGCCGAGGACGTCGCCCCCTGGGACGCCGTCCGCGCCGGGTTCCCGACCGGGCACCTGCAGCTGCGCGGCGCCGTCGGCCAGCTGCTGCCGGCGGTCAAAGCGATCGCCCAGAGCGGCACCGAGGAGCAACAGCAGGAGGTTCGCGAGCTGCTCGACGAGACGCGGCGGAAGATCTACTCGATCCTCGCCGAGAGCCCCTCGCAAGAGGGCTGAAGATGCGCCTCACCACCCGGGCCGCTTAGGGCTCCCGGGTGGTGAGAAGTCCGCTTCCCCAAACGGACCCACACATATTGAGATACGCATCTCTCCTCCCTTGGTGATTTCCCCCAGAAGCGTCCCTATGCAGGATCTTCTTCCTTTCACCGGAGAGACATTGGAAACCTATTGGATTGCGCGAAAAGGCGCAATCCCCAGTTTTGATTAGCGCGCGATCGGCTGGGCGGAAGGGGTTGCGGCCAGCACCCGGTCGGCCACCGACTGGCCGGTGAGACCGACCTCGGCGTGCAGCAGATCGGGCTTGCCGTGGGTGACGTAGCGGTCGGGGAGACCGACCCGCAGCACCCGCGCCCGCTCCGCCGGACCGGCGGCGAAGGCGTCCTCGAGGTGCTCCAGCACGGCGGCGCCGAACCCTCCCGGCAGGACGTTCTCCTCGATCGTCACCAGCAGGTCGTGCTCGCGCGCCAGCCGCGTCGCCAGCTCACCGTCGAGCGGCTTGGCGAAGCGGGCGTCGGCGACCGTCACCTGGAGGCCGTGGTCGGCGAGGATCGCGGCCGCCTCGAGCGCGACATGGACCCCGTGGCCGTAACCGAGCAGCGCCACGCCGCGGCCCTCGGCGAGCACCTCGCCCACCCCGATCGGGATGAGCTCCGGCTCGGCCGGGATCGCGACGCCCTCGGCCGCGCCGCGCGGGTAGCGGAGCGCCGCCGGCCCGTCGTGGGCGACGGCGGTATGCAGCATGTGGACCAGCATCGCCTCGTCGCGCGGCGCCATCAGCACCACGTTCGGGACCGGGCGGAAATAGGAGACGTCGAAGGCGCCGTGGTGGGTCGGGCCGTCGTCGCCGACCAGACCCGCGCGGTCCATCGCGAAGGTGACGTCCAGGCTCTGCAGGCAGACGTCGTGGACGATCTGGTCGAACGCCCGTTGCAGGAAGGTCGAGTAGATCGCGCAGACCGGCTTCGCCCCCTGCAGCGCCAGGCCGGAGGCGAGCAGCACCGCGTTCTGCTCGGCGATGCCGACGTCGTAATACTGCTCGGGGCGCTCGTCGGCCAGCTTCTGCAGGCCGGTCCCCCCCGCCATCGCGGCGGTGATCCCGACCACCCGCTCGTCGCGCTCGGCCTCGGCGACCAGCGCGTCGGCGAAGACCTGCGTGTACTGCGGCGGCGAGCCGGGCGCGGGTGGCTTCTCCAGCCGCTCGATTCCCTCCGGCGAGTCGGTTTCCTGGACCGGGACCGGCTTCTCCTTGGTGATCGGGCGGCCGTCGACGATCGAGTTCGGCTTCGCCGCGTGCCACTCCTCCATCGAGGCGAGGCCGTCGGCTTCGGCGGGCGCGAAGCCCTTGCCCTTCACCGTGTGGATATGGACGACGACCGGCCGTTCGGCCTCGAAGGCCTCGGTCAGGGCGCCGCGCAGGGCCGCCACGTCGTGGCCGTCGATCACGCCCATGTAGGCGAGGTCGAGCTCCTCGAAGAAGAGGCCCGGCGCCCAGTAGGCCTTGATCGCCGCCTTGATCTCCGGGCCGAGTCGCTCGATCCGCCGTCCCACCCCGAGCGGCAGCTTGGTCAGCCGGTCCTCGAAGTCCTCGCGGGCGTGGAAGAGCCGCGGGTTGAGGCGGATGCGGTTGAAGTAGCGGGAGAGCGAGCCGACGTTGGGCGAGATCGACATCCCGTTGTCGTTGAGGACGATCACCACCGGCGTCTGCATGCCGCCGGCGGCATGGAGCGCCTCGTAGGCGACGCCGCCGGTCAGCGCGCCGTCGCCGATCACGGCGGCGACGCGGCCGTCGGCGCCGATGCCCTTGCGCATCGCCTCCTTCAGCCCGACCGCGTAGCCGATCGAGGTGGAGGCGTGGCCGGCGCCCATGATGTCGTGCTCGGACTCCCCGATCGAGCAGAACGGGGCGAGGCCCTCGTACTGGCGGATCGTCGGCAGCTGATCGCGGCGGCCGGTGAGGATCTTGTGCGGGTAGGCCTGGTGGCCGACGTCCCAGAGGACCTTGTCGCGGGGGCTCTCGAGCAGGCTGTGGAGGGCGACGGCGAGCTCGCAGGTGCCGAGGTTGGCGCCGAAATGGCCACCGATCTGGCCGATCGTGTCGATGATGTAGGTGCGCATCTCTTGCGCGACCTGCTGCAACTGCTCGTCGTCGAGCTCATGGAGATCGGCGGGCCCGTCGATCGTGTCGAGAAGTTTTGGTTCGTCGCTCATTCGTGTCTGGTGAAGATGTAGTCGGCGACCCGCCTCAGGTCGTCGGTGTCGCCGTGGGCCTCGGCCAGCGTCGCCGACGCGGCGGCGTGCGATTCGGACGCGAGCTCGCGCGCCCGATCGAGGCCGAAGAGGCTGACATAGGTGATTTTGCCAAGTCGCTCATCGCTTCCGTGGGGCTTTCCGAGCCGCTCGTCGCTCTCGGTGACGTCGAGGATGTCGTCGACGATCTGGAAGAGGACGCCCAGCTCGTCCGCGAAACTGCGGTAGATGATTGTCTCACTTTCCGGCGCTCCCTCGAGGATCGGGACGATGCAGACGCTGGCCGAGATCAGCCGGCCGGTCTTCAGCCCGTGCAGCTCACGCAAGCCCGCGGCGTCGAGTTCGGTGCCGATCACGTCGACGTACTGGCCGCCGACCATGCCATCGACCCCGGTCGCCGTGGCCAGCTCCCGCAGCGCCGCCAGCACCCGGGCGGGATCGCCGGGCTGCTCGCAGAAGAGGCGCATCGCCTCGGCGAAGAGACCGTCGCCGGCGAGGATGGCGACGTCCTCGCCGAAGCGCTTGTGCGAGGTCGGTTTGCCACGGCGCAGGTCGTCGTCGTCCATCGCCGGCAGGTCGTCATGGATCAGCGAGTAGGTGTGGATCAGCTCGATCGCGCAGGCGACCTGGAGGAAGCGCTCGGGCGGCGCGCCGAGGGCGCGGGCGGTGGCGAGCGCGAGGACCGGGCGGACGCGCTTGCCGCCCGCCAGCAGCGAGTAGCGCATCGCCTCCTCGAGGCCCTCGGTGCGTGCGTGCCGGGAGAAGCGGAGCTCGCCGAGGGCGGCGTCGACCAGGTCCCGGAGATCCTCCGGATAGGTGCTCTCGAAGGCCATCAGCGGCGCCGTCCCCGCGGCGCGCGCCTATTCCGCATCGGCGGCGGCCGCCTCGCGGGCGCGGCGATTGGTCTCCTCGACCGCCTCGGCGGCGAGCTCGCCCGCTTCCGCGGCGAGCTCGGCGGCGCGGCCCTCGGGGAGCTCGCCCTCGCCCTCCAGCGCGGCGGCGATCGCCCGCAGGCGCTCGGAGATCTCGCGCAGGCGGGTCATCCGGCCGGCTCGCGCTCGCGGACGATCGCCCCGAGCACGCCGTTGATGAAGGCCGGCGCGTCGGCGCCGCAGTACTCCTTGGCGATCTCGACCGCCTCGTCGATCGCCACCTCGTGCGGGGTCTCCCCCTCCTCGATCTCATACAGGGCGACGCGCATCACGTTGAGGTCGAGCGGCGCGATGCGATCGACCGTCCAGCCGCTGCGCAGGTGTTCGGAGATCGTCTCGTCGAGCCCTTCGCGGTCGGCGTCGACCCCCTCGGCGAGCTCACGGGTGAGCGGTTTGGCGTCGCCGAGAAGCTCGGCCAGCGGGCGGCCGGTGACGTCGCGCTGGTAGCTGGCGAAGACGGCGTCACGGCGTTGGTCGGAGCGGCGCATCCCGACATTCTCTCAGGCGCGGGGGCGCGCGCTCAGCGGAGGATCTCGACGAGGAGGACCCAGGCGTTGGCGACGGCGCCGACGACCGCGAGGATCACCCCGGCGGCGATCCAGTAGAGGCCGCCGCCCCATTCGATCGTGACGCTGAGCCCGCCGATCACCAGCGGCACCGTGCCCTGCAGGCGCACGACCAGGCGCCCGATCCGCCAGCGCGTCGGCTCTTTCCCGGTCTCCTCCGCCAACGCGGTGGGCAGGCGCAGGACGATCACGGCGACCACCAGGGAGACGACGAGCAGCTCGAGGCCGAGCGCCAGGGTGCTCTGCGCCGGGATCAACCCGACGATCGCGACCACGAGGACGGAGAGCAGGAGCAGCAGGGTCTCCAAGGCGCGCTCCGGCAGGCCTTCGTAGCTGAGGATGCGCTCGAGGTTGATCGAGACGGCGACGAAGAGCAGCCCGAGCAGGGCGGCCGAGGCGCCCGCCACGGCGACGAAGAGATCGCTCCACTGGGAGGCGTCGTAGGCGGCGCTCACGCCCGCGAGCCTAGCCGCAGGCCAGGCGCTTGGTCCCGCGGCGGGGCCGTAAGGCGCGTCCCGGGACGTGAGGGGCTCGTAGGGAGAGGGGCACAAGGACGAGAGATCTGTCGCAGAGATTCCCTAGTCCTCATTGATCAGGATTCTGTGTGTTTTCTTTCGGTTGCTATAGACCCGAAATCAAGCACACAGATTTTTGATCGTTCGAATTCTCAGATCTGTGACGCCCACCCCAACCTCGCCAGTCCCCTCAGAACCCGACTATTTCGGCGGCGGTCATAGCCTGCAGGCGTCGCCGCCGAAATGGCCGCGTCTCTTCCCGTCCCTCCACCCTGCCCGTCGTGGGCTACTTCCCTAGGCGCGCGAGACGTATTCGCCGGTACGGGTGTCGACGCGGATCGTCTCGCCCTCCTCGATGAAGAGGGGAACCTGGACGATCGCGCCGGACTCGAGCGTCGCCGGCTTGTTGCCGCCGCCGGAGGCGGTGTCGCCTTTGAGGCCGGGGTCGGTCTGGGTGACTTTCATCTCGACCGCGCTGGGAACCGTCACGTCGCTCGGCTGCTCGTCGACGAAGAGCACCTCGACCTCGGAGTTCGGCAGCACCCACTGCATCGCGTCGCCGAGCACCGCCGAGGGGATTTCGATCTGGTCGTAGTCCTGGTTGTCCATGAAGACGACCGCCTCGCCCGAGTCGTAGAGGTACTGCATCTTTTTCGATTCGGTGCGGACCGAGCGGAACTTCTCGCCGGCGCGGAAGGTTTTGTCGATCACCGCGCCGTCCTCGATGCGACGCAGCTTGGTCCGCACGAAGGCACCCCCCTTGCCCGGCTTGACGTGCTGGAACTCGATGATCTTCCAGACCTTGCCGTCGATCTCGATGTGGCTGCCGTTGCGGAACTGGTTGGTCGAGACGCTCATGGGCGCGGACTCTAGTCAGTCCTTGCGCTCGGATGCGGCGGGGGTGAAGGTCGCGGCGGAGCCGCCGCCGAGTACGCGGCGGACGAGCCGCGGGGAGAGGACGCGGAGGTAGGCGGCGAGCGCGTAGGGGCGAGGGACGTAGCGCTCGGCCTTGCCGCCGGGGCCGACCTCGTGGATCGCCTCGGCGACCTTCTCGGGGCTGGAGAGGATCCATCGCGTGACGGCCCTCTGCTGCAGCTCGGTCGCCTGGAAGCCCTCGGTCGGGACGAAGCCGGGCAGGACCATGCCGACGTGGACGCCGTGCGGCGCCTCCTCGAGGTGGAGCGCGTCGGTCCAGCCGATCAGGGCGAACTTGCTCGCCGAGTAGGCGCCCGAGTTGGCGCGGCTGACGCGACCGGCGGTGCTGGCGACATTGACGATCGCGCTGGGGGCGGAACGGCGCAGGAGCGGCAGGAGCGCCTCGGTGAGGCGGACGACGGCGTCGAAGTTCAACTCCATGTGACGGTGGACGTTGGCCCAGCCGCTCTCGCCGAAGGTGCCGCGCCAGGCGGCGCCGGCGTTGTTGACCAGCAGGTCGAGGCGGTCGTGGTGCTGCTCGACGTGGGCGCGGACGAGCTCCGGCGCCTCGGACCGGGTGAGGTCGGCGGCGACCCAGGTGGCCGGGCAGGGGAGCGACTCCGCCAGCTCGGCGAGCAGCTCGGCGCGGCGGGCGACGAGGACCAGCTCGGTGCCCGGGTCGCGGGCGAGACGGCGCGCGGTGGCGGCGCCGATCCCACTGGAGGCGCCGGTCACCAGGGCGACCTTGGTCGAGAGAGACATGACATAAAGCTATGTCACGAGCCGCCGCACTTGTAGAGGGTGCCGCTTCCGCTCGAGATGTCGACTTCGGTGCAGCCTTCGAGCACCGTGTCGATCGCCGATTCCGAGCCGGTGCGGGTGTCGCCACCCGGTTCGCCACCACCGGGGCCGGCCACCATCCCGCCGCCCAGGCCGCCGGTGTAGATCCAGGCGATCTGGCCCGACTCGACCCGTTCTTCCAGCCAGGCGACGCTGACCGAGGACTCTTTGCCGGAGAAGCCGCCGATGCCGGCCACTTCGGCGCCCTCTTCGATGATCGAGGTCGAGGCACCGGACTGGCTGTCGATCGCGATCGTGCCGCCGCCGTGAGCTTCGGTGTAGTCGAGGATCGAGCTGAGGTCTTCGCCGCCGAACATCCCGCCGGGACCGCCTCCCATACCGTTCATGCCGGCGGCCCCGATCGAGGGCGGACCGCCGCTGCCCGCGACGCCGGCGGAGGATTCGCCGAAGAGCCGTTCGACCGAGGCGCTGCCGCCTGCGGAGCCGCCGAAGCCGGGCGGGCCACCGGTCCCGCCGCCGGGTCCGGCGAATCCCCCGCCGCCACCGCCGGGTCCGCCCATCGCCGACGCCGATTCCGGGCCGCCGGCGGGGAAGGTGCCGCTGGTCGGGTGTCCCAGGGTGTCGACCGACCAGATCGCGGGGCCGACGAGGAGGATCGCGAGGCCGCAGGCGAGTGCCGCCGCCCGGAGGTGCGCGGCTCGGGCGCGGCTCCCCATCCATCCCGCGATCGCGTCGGCGAAGAGGAAGGCGAGGATCGCGGCGACCGACACGGCCACCAGCAGCGCGACCAGCCAGTGGAGGTCGGTGGCGCTGTCGTCGATGACGACCAGCTCGACGATCGCGCCGGCACCGATCGCGACCGCGCCGAGGATGCGCCCGAGGGCGGTGGCGTGGCCTCCCTCTCGCTCCGCCGCGAGCACCTGTCCGACGGTGGCGCCGACCAGCGCCGCGGCGAACGGGGCGAGCAGGGACGTGTAGTAGGGATGGAAGATGCCACCGGCGAAGCTGAAGGCGATCGCGGTGACGCCGAAGGCGCCGCCGACGGCGATGATCCAGCCGGTGCGCGGGTCGGTCCGCCGCAGACGGCTGAGCACGGCGATCCCCAGACCGCCCACCAGCGCCGTGCCGAGGAACCAGCCGGCCTGGCCGCCGAGGCTTTCATTCAGCAGGCGGAAAAGGCCCGTCGGCCCGCCGAAGGTTCCGCCGGTGCCGAGGTTGCCCGGCCCGCCGGTCTGCCCTTCGAGCCGACCGAGGCCGTTGTATTCCCAGATCAGCGACCAGATGCTGTTGTCGTTGGTGCCGGATATCCAGGGTCGGTTCGAGGCCGGGGTGAGCCACACGAGGACCGGCCAGGCGAGCGCGACGGCGACCAACGCCGCGCCCGCCCAGGCCAGTTGCTTGAGCGCGACGAGGCGACCGCGCGGCGCCACCCAGAGCCAGGCGAGAGCCATGCCGGGGACGACCATCAGGGCCGCGCCCATCTTCGCCTCGAAGCCGAGGCCGACGCAGACGCCGGCCGCGACGAGCCACCTGGTGGCGCCGCCCTCGAGGGCCCGCACGAAGCACCAGAGCGCGCCGACGCTGCACAGCACGAGGAGCGCGTCGGGGTTGTTGTGGCGGGAGATCGCGACGACGACCGGGGTCAGCGCCAGCGCCAGCCCCGCCACGGTCCCGGCGATGCGTCCCCAGCGACGGCGGGTCAGGTCGTAGAGGAGGCCGACCGAGGCGATGCCCATCAGCGCCTGCGGCACCAGGATCGCAAGCGACCCGAAGCCGAAGGCTTTGACCGAGAGCGCCTGCACCCAGAGGGCGAGCGGCGGCTTGTCGACGGTCATCAACCCCTTCGCGTCGAAGGAGCCATAGAGGAAGTCATGCCAGCTGCCCGCCATCGAGCGGACCGCGGCGGCGTAGTAGTCGTTCGCCCAGCCGTTCTGGCTCAGCGTCCAGAGGTAGAGGACCGCCGCGAGCGCGAGGAGGACCGCCAACTCGGGCCGCGGCAGGGGCAGCGCCCGCAGACGGTCACGCCACCGGGTCGGGCTCCAGGTCCGCTGCCGTGGGTGCGTGGCGCTCTCCATGCCACCACGGTGGCGTCCCAGCCTCGGAAGATCCTGGGACGCCCCTGGGAGTGCGATGCGGTCAGTGAAGGGGAAGGCGGACGGTGAAGAGGGCGCCGCCGTCGGGGGGGTTGGAGGCGTCGACGGTGCCGCCGTGGGCGCTGACCAGGGCGGCGACGATCGCCAGACCGAGGCCGGCGCCGCCGTCGTCGCGGCCGCGCGAGGCGGAGTCACGCCAGAAGCGCTCGAAGACGGCGTTCGGGTCACCGGCGGGGAGACCGGGGCCGTGGTCCCGCACCTCGATCGTCGCCCAGGCATCGCCCGCCTGGAGGCGGATCTCGATCGGCGTCCCGTCCGGGGTGTGGACGATCGCGTTGCGCAGCAGGTTGGCGAAGACGCGGCGCAGGGCGTCGCCGTCGGCCTCCATGGCCACCGGGCCGGTCGGGTTGAGCGTGATCTCGCGCGTCGGAGCCGCGGCGCGGGCGTCGTCGCGGGCATCCTCGAGCAGCTCGCGCAGGTCGAGCGGTTCGCGCTCCGGCTCACGCACCTCGTCCACCCGGGCGAGGGTGAGGAGGTCGTCGACGAGGCCGCCCATCCGCGCCGACTTGGCCTCGATCCGGTCCATCGCCCGTTCCACCTCGGCCGGCTCGCGCGCCGCGCCGATCCGGTAGAGCTCCGAATAGCCGCGGATCGAGGCGAGGGGGGTGCGCAGCTCGTGCGAGGCGTCGGCGAGGAAGCGGCGCAGCCGCCTCTCCCCCGCCGCCCGCTCCGCGAAGGCGGCCTCGATCTGGTGCAGCATCGCGTTCAGGGACCGGCCCAGGCGCCCGACCTCGGTGCGGTCGTCGTCGGGCTCGACCCGGCGCGAGAGATCGCCGTCGGCGATCTGCCCGGCGACCTCGCCCATCCGCCGCAGCGGCCGCAGCCCGAGCCCGATCAGCCACCAGGCGGCGACCCCGAGCGCGATCAGGATCACGCCGCTGACCACGAGCTCGATCAGGGCCAGGTGGCTGAGCGTCGCGTCGGTCGAGCCGAGCGGCACCGCCACCACCGTGGTAGCCCCGTTCGGCAGTTCCACCGCCGCGGCGCGGAATTCTTCCGAGCCGCCGTCACGCTCACCCACGGTCTGTGGCGAGATTTCCTCTTCGGCTTCCAGGCTCGTAGCCTTCAGGTCCGAGGGCACCTCCGGGACCGCCACTTCTTCGCCGCCGAATTCGAAGCTGGTTTCGTGGATGAGCTCGCCGTCGGCATTGCGCAGCTCGCCGTAGGTCCCCGGCGGCAGCTGCGAGTTCGGCCCCGGACCGGGGCCGACGACGCCTTTCGGCGGTTCCCCGAATCCGCTCACGCGGCCCCCTTCGCCTTCCTGTTCGGCTTCCTGGATCAGGTTGATCGTCATCGGCCCGACCGCCGATTCGAGCTGCTGGTCGACACGGTCGTAGAGGTAGTTGTGCAGCGCCCGATAGGAGGCGAAGTCGGCCACGGCCAGGCCGACCACCGCGAGGGCGACCAGCAGCACCAGGAGGCGCGTGCGCAGCGAGAAGCGCTCAGGTAGGCGGAAGGCGTAGCGCATAGCCGACCCCCCGCACCGTGTGGATCAGGCGCGGGCCCCGCGCCTCGAGCTTCTTGCGCAGGTAGCTGACGTAGGTCTCCAGGACCCGGGCGTCGCCGCCGAAGTCGTAGTCCCAGACGTGGTCGAGGATCTGCGCGCGGGTGAGCACGCGCCGGGGGTGTGACATCAGGTAGCGGAGCAGCCGGTATTCGGTGTCGGTGAGCTCGATCGGCGCCCCGTCGCGGAACACCTCGCGGGTGTCGTCGTCGAGCTCGAGGTCGCCGAAGCGCAGGACGCTCTCGCCGCCTCCCGCGTTGCCGAAGCGGCGCAGGACCGAGCCGACCCGGGCCAGCAGCTCCTCGACCGAGAACGGCTTGGTGACGTAGTCGTCGCCGCCGATCGTCAGGCCGCGGACCTTGTCCTCGGTGGTGTCGCGGGCGGTGAGGAAGAGGATCGGCGTGTCGTCGGCGCGCTCGCGCATCCGCCGCGCCACCTCGAAGCCGTCGAGGTCGGGCAGCATCACGTCGAGCAGGACGAGGTCGGGGCGGAACTCGCCGACCACCTGTAGCGCGGCCTGGCCGTCGGCGGCGGTCTCCACCTCGTAGTTGTTGAAGCGGAGGGCGATCGAGAGCACGTCGGCGATGTTCGACTCGTCGTCGACGACCAGCACCTTGCCCGCGCTCCGGTCTTTGGCGTCGGCCTGCATCGGACACATCGTCTCGGAAGTTCCTGTGCGTTTCCTGAGAGAGCAGTGCCCAGGAAACGCTGAGGTCCCGCTCACGGCGCTCCCACCGTGGGGCGCGACGCTCGGTGCATGAGGCCGACCGTCGAGATCGCAATCCCGGTGTACGACGAGGAGATGGCGCTGGAGGGGAGCGTGAGGCGGCTCCACTCCTTCTGCGCCGAGCAGCTCCCCTACTCCTTCCGGATCGTGATCGCCGACAACGCGAGCGAGGACGGGACGGCGACGATCGGCGCCCGCCTCGCCGCGGAGCTCGACGCCGTCGCCTACCTGCGCCTCTCCGAGAAAGGGCGCGGGCGGGCACTCCGCCGGGTCTGGTCGCGCAGCGACGCCGCGGTCCTCGCCTACATGGACGTCGATCTCTCGACCGGGCTGGAGGCGCTGCTGCCGCTGGTCGCACCGCTGATCTCCGGCCACTCCGACCTGGCGATCGGGACCCGCCTGGCGCGTGGCTCGCGCGTCGTCCGCGGCCCCCGGCGCGAGGTGATCTCGCGAACCTACAACCGCCTCCTCCACCTCGCCCTGCGCAGCCGTTTCTCCGATGCCCAGTGCGGCTTCAAGGCGGGGCGGGCGCAGGCGATCAAGGCGCTCCTGCCTCACATCGAGGACCAGGCCTGGTTCTTCGACACCGAGCTCCTGGTCCTCGCCGAGCGCTCCGGCCTGCGCGTCCACGAGGTGCCGGTCGACTGGGTCGACGACCTCGACTCGCGCGTCGACATCGTCCACACCGCGCTCGACGACCTGCGCGGCATCGCGCGCCTGCTGCGCGGCGGTCGTCGCGCGTCCGAGTTGCAAGGATTGGCCGCGTGTCCGACGCCTCGTCCTCGGCCGAACCAGCTGGGCGATCGCCGCTCCGCCACGCGCCGCGCCTGAGCGCGGTCCGCCGCGAAGGCGAGCGGGTGACGCCGCTCGAGCTCTTCTTCGACCTCGTCTTCGTCCTCGCGATCACCGAGTGCACCTCGCTGATGTCCCACCACCCGAGCTGGTCGGGGCTGGCCCAGGGACTGCTGGTGCTCGGCGTGCTCTGGTGGGCCTGGGCGGCCTACGCGTGGCTGACCAGCGTGATCGACCCCGAGGCGGGGCCGGTGCGCCTCGCCTTCTTCGCCGCGATGGCCTCGATGCTGATCGCGGCGATCTGCGTGCCGGAGGCGTTCGGCGACCTGGCGCTCGCCTTCGCGCTGTCGATCGGCTTCTTCCGCGTCGCCCACATCGCGCTGTTCACGATCGCCGGGTCCGACGCCCCGGACCTGCGGCGCTCGGTGCAGGCGCTGACCGTCTCGACCGCGATCGCGGTCGGTCTGCTCGCCGCCGCCTCGGCCTTCGACGGGCTCGCCCAGGCGGCGCTCTGGGTGCTGGCGCTGGCGCTCGACTTCGGCGGCCCCTACTTCTTCGGCGTCGAGGGCTGGCAACTCGTCCCCGGCCACTTCGCCGAGCGCCACGGGCTGATCATCATCATCGCCCTCGGCGAGTCGATCGTCGAGATCGGGGTCGGCGCCGCCGGTCACCTCGATCTCGGGATCGGCGTCGCCGCGGTGCTCGGCGTCGGCATCGCGGCGGCGCTCTGGTGGCTCTACTTCGACGTCGTCGCGCTGGTCTCGGCGCGCCGGCTGAGCGAGGCCGAGCCGGGCCGCGTGCAGAACGCGCTCGCCCGCGACTCCTACTCCTACCTGCACCTGCTGCTGGTCGCCGGGATCGTGCTGGCGGCCTTCGGGCTGAAGACCGTCCTCGCCCATACCGGCGCCCACCTTGATTGGGTGACCGCCTTCGCGCTGCTCGGCGGGATCGGCCTCTACCTGCTCGGCCTGGTCGCCTTCCGCTACCGCCACGTGCGTACCTGGAACACCCGCAAAGTGATGCTGACGGCGTTGCTGCTCGTGTTGATCCCGGTGGCCACCGTTATCCCGGCCCTGGCGACGGAGGCGATCGCGACCGTCCTCCTCGTCCTCCTGATAATCCGTGAGCACACCCGCTACGGGGAGCGCCGCGACGAGCTTCGCGCCCACAACACCCTGACCGAGACGGACGAAAGTACGACTCCGTAATACTGGCGGCCTATGACGACTTCGAATGAGGTTCCCACGCTTCTCGACGAACTGCTGCGGGCCGGGGCGCCCTCCGGGTACGAGGGCCCCGCGGCCGAGGTCTGGCGCAAGGCCGCCGGTTTCGCCGAGCTCTCCTTCGACGGGCTCGGCTCGACGATCGCGCGGGTCGGCGAGGCCGAGCCGCTGGTCGCGATCGTCGGCCACATCGACGAGATCGGCCTGATCGTCACCCATATCGACGAGAACGGGTTCCTCTGGTTCGCGCCGATCGGCGGTTGGGACCCGCAGATCCTGGTCGGCCAGCGGGTCGAGGTGCGCGGCCGGGACGGCCTGGTCCCCGGGGTAGCCGGCCGCAAGCCGATCCACCTGCTCGAGGTGGACCAGCGCAAAAAAGTGGTCGAGCTGAAATCGATGCACATCGACATCGGCGTCGCCGACCGCGAGGAGGCCGAAGAGCTGATCCGGGTCGGCGACCCGGTCGTGATCCGCACCGAGCCGATGCAGGTGGCGGGCTCACGCCTTGTCTCCAAGTCGATGGACAATCGGCTCGGTGCCTACGTGGCGCTCGAATCGACCCGCCGCTGCGCCGAGGGCGCGGGCCCCGGAGGATCGATGGCGGGGGTCGCCGCGGTGCAGGAGGAGATCGGCCTGTTCGGCGCCCGCACGGCGGCCTTCGAGCTGCGCCCCGACATCGCGATCGCCGTCGACGTCACCCACGCGACCGACGCGCCCGGGGTCGACGAGAAGGAGGTCGGCCGCCACCCGCTCGGCTCCGGCCCGGTGATCGGCCGCGGCTCGACCCTCTCGCCGAAGGTCTTCGAGCTCCTCGTCGAGACCGCCGAGGCGGAGGGGATCGAGTACTCGATCGGCGCCAGCGGCCGCGGCACCTCGACCGACGCCGACGTCCTGCAGATCTCCCGTGCCGGCATCCCGACCGGACTCGTCTCGATCCCGCTGCGCTACATGCACTCGCCGGTCGAGATGGTCGACCTGCGCGACGTCGAGGCCGTGATCGCGCTGCTCGCCGCGTTCGGCTCGCGGATCAAAGCCGACGTCGACCTCAGCCGCTGACCTCGCGTAGCTGTTCCTTATGCGCCTATGAGGCGCATAAGGAACAGCCGGCGCTCAGTCGACGTAGTCGAGGGCCTTCGGCAGCGAGCTGAGGTTGCGGATGCCGTCGTCGGTGACGACGACGAGGTCCTCGATCCGCACGCCGAAGCGGCCCGGCAGATAGATCCCGGGCTCGACGGTGACCACTTCGCCGGCGGCCAGCACATCGTCGGCGCGCGGCGAGAGGCGCGGGCCCTCGTGGATCTCGAGGCCGACGCCGTGGCCGAGCCCGTGGCCGAAATGCTCGCCGTGGCCTGCGTCGGCGATCACCTTGCGGGCGACGGCGTCGACGTCTTCGCCCTTCTCACCGGGGCGGATCGCCTCGAGCGCCGCCCCCTGGGCCGCAAGCGTCGTCTCGTAGATCCCCCGCGCCTCCTCGCCGGGGTCGCCGGTCGCGTAGGTGCGGGTACCGTCGGAGCAGTAGCCGTCGAGCTTGGCGCCCATGTCGAAGACGACCAGCTCGCCTTTGCCGATCTCCCGCGGGCCGGGCTCGGCGTGAGGCTGGGCGCCGTCCGGCCCGGCGGCGACGATCGTCTCGAAGGAGGGCTCGCCGCCCGCCGCGCGGATGCGCGCCTCGAAGGCCGCGGCGACGGCCCGCTCGGTCTTGCCGACGAGGCCTTCTTCGACCGTCGCCACCAGCGCCGCGTCGGCCAGCTTCGACGCCTCGGCGATCGCCGCCAGCTCCTCGGCGTCCTTGACCCGCCGCAGCGCCTCGACCGCACCGCCCGCGGCGACCGCCTCGACGCCGTCGGGCAGCTTCTCCTCGAGTTTGGCGAGCGAGCGGACCGACATGTGGTCGTCCTCGAAGCCGACCTTGCCGGCGAGGCGCTCGACGATGCCCCTCAACCAGTCGCCGGTGATCGTCACCGTCTCCCAGCCGGAGACCTCGGCGGCGGCGCGCTCGGTGTAGCGGAAGTCGGTGAGGAAGAGGCGCACACCGGGGCCGCAGATCGCCGCCCCGTTGGTGCCGGTGAAGCCGGTCAGGTAACGGACGTTGGTCAACTCGGTGACCAGCATCTGGTCGAGGCCGCGCTCGGCGAGCGCCGCCTCGAGTCGGTCGCCGCGGCCGCCCATCAGGCCGCGACCCCGAGCTCACGGGCGAGCACGCCCAGCGCCTCGCGGTAGCCGTCGGCGCCCTTGCCGGAGATCTTCTCGACGACGAGGCCGTCGAAGACCGAGACCTTGCGCCAGTCCTCGCGCGCCTCGACGTCGGAGAGATGGATCTCGACCGCGGGCAGCCCGGCGACGTCGAGCGCATCGGCGATCGCACGGCTGTAGTGGGTCCAGGCGCCCGCGTTGATCAGCGAGCCGTCGGCCAGGTCCGGCAGCCGGTGCAGGTACTCGACGAACTCTCCCTCGTGGTTGGTCTGGAAGAAGATCGGTTCGAGCCCGGCCTCCCGCGCCCAACCCTCGATCTGGTGTTCGAGCTCCGACAGCGAGCGGCCGCCGTAGAGCTCGGGATTGCGCCGCTCGAGGATGTCGAAGTTGACGCCGTGCATGACGGCGACGCGATTGCGGGTGGTGGCGCTCACTCGTACAGCTCCTTCACGGCGGCCTCGACCTTAGCGGGGTCGACCAGCTGCCCGATCTCGGGCTCGCCCGGCGTGCGCAGCAGGACGAAGCCGACCCCGGCGGCGGTCCGCTTCTTGTCGCGGCCGAGCGCCTCGAGGATGTCGGCGACCGGGGTCGGCACCTCGAGCCTGGTCGGCAGGTCGTGGCGGGCGAGGATCTCCTTCACCTCGGCGCGCAGCTCCTCGGCCTCGGAGAGGCGGAGCGCCGCCAGCAGTCCCAGGCCGACCGCCTCGCCGTGGCGGTAGGCGGTGTAGCCGGTGGCAGACTCGATCGCGTGGCCGACGGTGTGGCCGAGGTTGAGGACGTTGCGCAGGCCGGTGTCGAGCTCGTCGGCGGCGACGATCGCGCACTTGTAACGGGCACAGGCGAAGACGACCTCGTCGAGCTCGGCGGGGACGATCTCGCCGAGAGACCGCACCCGCTCCCAGAGCGCACCGCCCGCCAGCAGCCCGGTCTTCAGCACCTCGACGAAACCCGCCGCGAGCTCCTCGTGGGACAGCGACTCCAAGACCGTGGTGTCGACGATCACCGCGGCCGGCTGCTGGAAGGCACCGGCGTAGTTCTTCCCCTCGGGCAGGTCGACGCCGACCTTGCCGCCGTAGGAGGAGTCGACCTGGGCGACCAGCGTGGTCGGCACCTGCACCACCGGCACGCCGCGCTGGTAGAGATGGGCGACGAGCCCGGCGAGGTCGCCGACGACGCCGCCGCCGAGCGCCGCGACGTGGTCTTCGCGGGTCATCCCCTCGCGGGCCAGCTCCCGCAGCACCTTCTCCGTGTTGGCGAGGGTCTTGGCGGTCTCCCCCGCCTCGATCTCGGCGCGCCCGGCGAGCGGCTCGAGTCGATCCTCGAAGAGCGGCGCGACGGAGCGGTCGCTGACCAGGAAGCGGCGCCCCTCGAGTGGCCACCAGCCGCAGCCGAGCAGACCGCGGCCGACCAGCACCGGGTAGTCGCCGCCGGGGGCGCTCGCCCACAGCATCCTCGTCCCGGCGGGCAGGTCGGCGAGTTGGCGGATCGTCGGCAGGGCGCGGGCGACGATCTGGCGGTCCCCCATCGGCACCACCGCGTCGGCGAGCTCTTCGTAGAGCGGCAGACGGGTCGCCAGCAGGTCGCCGACCGACTCGGCGGAGCGCGCCAGCGGGCGGTCGGAGTGACTGATCCGGCGCCACGCCTCGTCGGCGTCGACCTGCAGCCAGACGACCGTGTGGCGGGCGAGCGCCTCGCGGATCCGCGGCGAGAGCACACTGCCGCCGCCGAGCGCGATCGCGCCGCCGTCGTCGGCCTCCTCCAGCAGGCCGCCCACCACCTCGGCCTCGCGCTCGCGGAAACCCTCCTCGCCGTGGCGCTCGAAGGCCTGCGGGATCGTGCAGCCGAAGGAGGCCTCCATCAGCTCGTCGATCTCGGTCGTCGGCATCCCGGCGCCGCGGGCCGCCGCCAGCGCGGTCGACTTGCCCGCGCCCATGAAGCCGACGAAGACGATCGAGGGCCTCACCGCACGCCCTCCCCGCTCATCGCGCGTCGATCCGCGCCTTGTAGGCGTCGATCGCGGCGCGCACGTCCTCGATGTGGTCGCCGCCGAACTTCTCCCGGTAGGCGCGCGCCAGGGTCAGGCAGACCATCGCCTCGGCGACCACGGCGGCGGCCGGGACGACGGTCGAGTCGGTCCGCTCGCGCAGCGCCTGGGCGGGCGCGTGGGTGACGGTGTCGACCGAGCGGAGCGGCTTGGTCAGGGTGGAGATCGGCTTGATCGCGGCCCGCACGGAGAGCGGCCGGCCGTTCGTCATCCCGCCCTCGAGGCCGCCCGCGTGGTTGGTTTCGCGGAAGTAGCCCTGCGCCTCCGACCAGAAGATCTCGTCGTGGGCCTCGGAGCCGGGCCGCGTCGCCACGTCCCAGGCTTCGCCGATCGAGACGCCCTTCACCGACTGGATCGAGCAGACCGCCTGGGCGAGCCTGCCGTCGAGGCGGTCTTCCCAGGAGATGTGCGAGCCGAGCCCAGGGATGAGGCCGAAGGCGATCACCTCGAAGGTGCCGCCGAGGCTCTCGTTCGCCTTGCGCAGGCGGTTGATCTCCGCGACCATCGCCTTCGAGGCCTCCGGGTCGAGAGTGCGGACCGGGTCGTCGTCGACGGCGGCGAAGTCGGCGGGCGCGAGGTCGGGGCGCTCGGCGGCCTCGATCGAGCTGATCCGGGTGACGTGGCTGTGGATCTCGACCCCGAGCGCGGTGAGGAAGCCACGCGCGACGGCGCCGGCGGCGACGCGGGCCGCGGTCTCGCGGGCGCTCGCCCGCTCGAGGACGTTGCGGATGTCGGCGTGGCCGTATTTCTGCGAGCCGACCAGGTCGGCGTGGCCGGGCCGCGGCAGGTGGACCTCGTCGGGCTCGAAGCCCTCGACCGGCCACGGGTTCATCCGGTCCTCCCAGTTGGCGTAGTCGCGGTTGGCGACCAGCAGGGCGATCGGGCTGCCGAGGGTGCGGCCGTGGCGGACCCCGGAGCGCACCTCGACCGTGTCGGTCTCGATCCGCATCCGGCCGCCCCGCCCATGGCCGAGCTGGCGCCGCGCCATGTCGCGGTCGAGCGCCTCGCGGTCGAGCTCCAGCCCGGCCGGGATGCCCTCGACGATCGCCGTCAGGCCGGGGCCGTGGGACTCCCCGGCGGTGGTGAAGCGGAACGCGGTCATGAGCGCCCTAGGCTATCGGCGCGCGGGTCAGGAACGGCGCACCGCGGTGCGCATCGCCTCGATCGAGGGGTCCTCCCCGGTCCAGATCCGCAGCGAGAGCGCCCCCTGCTGGACCAGTATCTCGAGCCCGTCGACGGTGACCGCACCGGCCGCCTCGGCGGCGGCGAGCAGGGCGCTCGGCTCCTCGCCGTAGACCATGTCGACGACGATCTGGCCGGGGACGAAGGAGTCCGGGCCGAGCGGCAGGTGCTCGAAGGCGTCCTCGCCGTGGAGGCCGACCGCGGTGGTGTTGACGATCAGGGCGTAGGCGGCGGGATCGGGGTCGGCGACGGCGCGGGCGCCGAGCTCGGCGGCGAGTGTCTCGCCCCGCCCGGCGGTCCGGTTCCAGACATCGACCACGAAGGGCGCGACGCTGGTCGGCTCCCCCTCGGCGTCCGGACTCCCCTCGCCGCCATGCGCCAACGCCCAGATCGCCCCGCGCGCGGCGCCGCCGGCGCCGAGCACCAGGGCGCGCCCGCCATCCGTGCCCGCCGGCAGCGAACGCAGCAGCCCGCCCGCGTCGGTGTTGGCGGCCCTGATCCGGCCGCCCTCGAAGCTCAGCGTGTTGGCGGCGCCGATCGCCCGGGCGCCGTCGGTCTCCTCGTCGGCCATCGCCAGAGCCGCCTCCTTGTGCGGGACGGTCACGTTCACCCCGGCGTACTCCCCGGCCGCCGCCAGCTCGGCGACGGTCGCCTCGAAGTCCTCGGGCGCGACGTCGAGCGCCCCGTAGTTCCACTCGCCGGCGAGGCCGAGCTCGGCCAGCGCCGCGGTCTGCATCTCCGGCGAGCGCGAGTGCGCCACCGGATGGCCGATCACCGCCAGGCCGGGCATGCGCCTATTCGGTGCACTTCGACGCTTCGTACTTCTGCACGTCTTCTTCGAATTCGGCTTCGGTCTTGGCGAAGGCCAGCGTCTTGCAGTCGGGGCTGGTGACGAAGAAGAGGTACGGGACCTTGGCCGGGTGCGCCGCCGCCTGGATCGTCGCCAGGCCCGGGTTGGAGATCGGGCCCGGCGGCAGCCCGGCGTGGTTGCGGGTGTTGTAGGGCGATTCGCTTTCCAGTTCCGACTGGGTCAGCGGCTTCGTGAAGTTGCCGGTGGCGAAGCGGACGGTCGCGTCGCTGCCGAGCGTCATCCCTTCGTGCAGGCGGTTGTAGATCACCGCCGCGACATCCTTGCGCTGCTTCGGCACCCCGGACTCGTGTTCGATGATCGAGGCGATCGTCAGCACGTCGTAGATGGTCAGGTTCTTCGACTTCGCGTACTTCATGTTCACGTGCTTGATCTTCTTCTTGAAGTCCTGGAGCTGGAGCTGGACCAGGTTCGCCACCGGCGAGTGCGACTTCAGTTCCCAGGTGTCAGGGAACAGGAAGCCTTCGAGGTTCTTCGCCTGCTTGCCGCCGTACTTCGCCGGGTCCAGGTACTTCGACCTGACCGTCGCCTTCATGTAGTTGCCCTTGAGGCCGTCTTCCCTGACCAGCTGCGCCGCCTGCGAGCGGGTGTAGCCCTCGGGGATCGTCACCGTGACGACGCCGGGCTTGACGACTTCCGGTTCCTGGGAGAGCTCGTCGATCGCCGACCCGTAGCTCATGTCCTTGGCCATGATGAACTTGCCCGCGAAGAGGTCGGAGCGCTTGCCCGCCAGCGTGACGCGGATCTGGAACAGGGTCGAGTTCGAGATCACACCCTTCTTCTCCAGCAGGTCGCCGACTTCGCCGACGCTCGAGCCTTTCGGGATGCTGACTGCGACCCGGCCGTGGCCGTCGCCGTGGAAGGGCTGGAAGAGGGCCCAGAGGAAGACCACGACGACGATCGCGACGATCGCGGCGACGATCCGGAACGGGTGGCGGAGAAGGGCGCCGATGAAGCCGCCTCGCCGCCCGTCGTCGTCGCCGTGGCGGCGTCCGGTGCGCGCCGCGCCCGCCATCCGCGGGTCGCCGGAGTCGTGGAGCTCGTGGTCGTCGTCCTCGTCGAACCAGTCGTCGCGGGGCGGCGGCGGCTCCCAGTCCCCCGCGCCGGTCTCCTCCATCGGCCGCGGCGGCGGCGCCGGGTCGGGGTGGCTCGATTCGGTCGTCGGGGGAGGCGGGTCGGGCCGCGGCGCTTCATTGGTCGGCGGCGCGGGTTCGGAGCTCACCGCCTCGCTCGTCGCCGCGGCGGCAGCTGCCGCCGGCGCAGCGGCATCCGGGGCCGGCGCGGCATCCGGTGGGACCGGCTCCGCCGGCTCGTCCCAGAACTCCTGCTCTGGGGTCCGTGGCTGTGCAGGGGGCGCCGCGGACGGCGGAGGCGGGGGTGGCGCCGCGGCGTCCTTCTGCTTCTGCCTGGCGGCCTTCTCGGCCCGCTTCGCTTCGCGTTCGCGGCGCCGTTCGGCGCGCTCGACCGCCTGCGGGTCGCCGGGGTCGACGAACGGATCGCCGCGATCGTCGCTCATGACCCCTCCTCTTTGCGCGCCAGGCTGGTCAGGTAGGCCTCGAGCAGATGTGCGGCGGCCAGCGAGTCGCGCGGCGCGCCCGCCCCGGCCCGCCGGTCGGCGTCGGCCATGCGGCTGGTGAGGCGCTCGTCGTAGGTGTCGACCGGCACCTCGAGCAGTCCCTCAAGCTCCTCGGCGAAGGCGCGGGCGAGCGCCGCCTGGCTGCCCTCCTCGCCGCTCAGGTGGACCGGCAGGCCGACGACGACCCGCTCGACCTCGCGCTCGCGGACCAGCGCCGCCACCGCATCCGGCTCTGGCGGATCGATCACCGGCAGCGGCGTGCAGAGGGTCCCGGTCGGGTCGCAGATCGCGGCGCCGATGCGCACCGTGCCGTGGTCGAGGGCCAGCACGCGCATGGTCATGCCAGCTTGCCCTCGATCAGGCCCCGCGCCGCCGCGAGGGCCTCGTCGAGCTTCGCCGGATCGCGGCCGCCCGCCTGGGCCATGTCGTCACGGCCGCCCCCGCCGCCCCCGACCACGCCGGCCGCGGCGCGGACCAGCTCCGCCGCCGAGAGTCCCTTCTCGATCGCACCCGGGGTCGCCAACGCGACGAGTGCCACCTTCTCGCCGTCGCCGCCGCCGAGCACCTGGGCGACGTCGCCGCCGAGCGAGGACTGGATCCGGTTGGCGACATCGAGCAGCGCCTTCTGGTCGGCGAGCTCGGTGCCCGCGACCAGCACCTGGACGCCGCCGAGCTCATATGCCTCGGCGGCCAGGCGCCTCGCCTCCTCGCCGAGCGCGGCGCGCTGCGCCTTCTCGGCGCCGGCGCCGGCCTCCTTGAGGCGCTCGGCGGCGCGGCGCGCCGCGGCGAGCGGGTCCTGCGGGTTGCCGAGCAGCTCTCCCGTCTCGCGCAGCGCCGCGTCGCGCTCGCGAAAGAAGTCGATCGCGGCCGGGCCGGTGATCGCCTCGATGCGGCGCACGTTGGCGGCGCTCGAGCCCTCGGCGCTCACCTTGAAGACGCCGATCTCGGCGGTGTTGGCGACGTGGGTACCGCCGCAGAGCTCCCGCGAGACGCCCTCGATCTCGACCACCCGCACCCACTCGCCGTATTTCTCGCCGAACAGGGCCATCGCGCCGAGCGCTTCCGCCTCGGGCCGCTCCATCTCCAGCCAGCGGACCGGCGCGCTCGCCTTGATCCACTCGTTGACGCGGTCCTCGACGTCGCGCAGCTCCTCGGGCGTGAGCGACTGGCCGTGGGTGAAGTCGAAGCGCAGTTTGTCCGGGCGTACGGAGGAGCCTGCCTGGCGCACATGGGTGCCGAGCCGCTCGCGCAGCGCCGCGTGCAGGAGGTGCGTCGCGGTGTGGTTGCGCATCGTGGCGTGGCGGGTCTCCCTGTCGACGACGGCCTCGACGGTGCTCCCGGCAGGCGGCAGGCCGTCCTGGGTCGGGATCTCCAGGACCTGATCGCTCGGGGCGACCCGGAAGACCTGGGTGACCTTGGCCTCGCCGCCGTCCCACCGCAGGACACCGGAATCCGAGACCTGGCCGCCACCCTCCGCGTAGAACGGGCTCTCCTCCAGCTTCACCAGCGCCGACACCCCTTCGTCCTCCAGGCAGGCCACCCCGGTCGTCGCCGCGAGCCGCTCGTAGCCGACGAATTCGGTCGGCGGCGCGTTGCCCACCAGCTCCTCGGCGCGGTGGTGCGTGTCCTCGGAGCCGTGCGCGGTGGCGGCGCCGGTGCGGGCGCGGGTCCGCTGCTCCTCCATCAGCTCGGCGAAGCCGTCGTCGTCGACCGCCAGGCCCTGCTCGGCGAGCAGCT
The DNA here is from genome assembly GCA_035500835.1 of Solirubrobacterales bacterium. GTDB lineage: Bacteria > Actinomycetota > Thermoleophilia > Solirubrobacterales > 70-9 > VAYN01. The sequence continues at coordinate 206,517 of DATJWW010000016.1, forward strand.
CCTTCGTGAGGTCGTAGGGGAAACCGTAGGTGTCGTGCAGTTTGAAGGCGTCGGCGGCATCGATCCAGGAGGTGTCGGACTCGCGCGCTTCGACGACCAGGCGCTCGAGCAGCTCGCTGCCGCGCTCCAGGGTGCGGCCGAAGCTCTCCTCCTCGTCGTCGACCCAGCGGGCGATCGTCTCGCGCTCGGCGACCAGCTCCGGGTACACCTCGCCCATCAACTCGATCGTGCGCGTCGCGAAGCGGCCGAGCCAGGGCGCCTCGAGGCCGAGCGTGCGGCCCTGCTGGATCGCCCGGCGCATGATCCGGCGCAGGATGTAGCCGCGGTCCTCGTTGGAGGGGACGACGCCCTCGGCGATCAGGAAGGCGGCGCCGCGCGAGTGGTCGGCGACGATCCGCATCGCCCGGGTCACCGCCTCGGACTCGCCATAGGTGCGGCCGGAGAGCTCCTCGGCGAGCGTGATCAGCGGCCGGACGTGGTCCGTCTCGTAGACCGAGGGGACGTCCTGGAGGATCGCCGCCATCCGGTCGAGGCCCATGCCGGTGTCGATGTTCTTCATCGGCAGCTCGGTGAGCGTCCCGTCCTCGTGCAGGTCATAGCTCATGAAGACGTGGTTCCAGAACTCGAGGAAGCGCTCGCCGTCGTCACCGGGTCGTTCGTCGGCGGTGCCGAAGTCGAGGCCGCGGTCGAGGTAGAGCTCCGAGCACGGGCCGCAGGGGCCGGTCGGGCCGCCCTGCCAGAAGTTGTCCCCGCGGCCGAGCTGGACGATCCGCTCGGCGGGCACGCCGGTCGCTTCCCAGATCGCGATCGCCTCGGTGTCGGGCCCGAGCCCGAGCTCCTCGTCGCCGCCGAAGACCGTCACCCAGATCAGCTCCGGGTCCATGCCGAAGCCCTCGGTGGCGAGCTGCCAGCCCCAGGGGATCGACTCGGCCTTGAAGTAGTCGCCGAAGCTCCAGTTGCCGAGCATCTCGAAGAAGGTCATGTGGCGGGCGGTGTTGCCGACCTCCTCGATGTCGGTCGTGCGGAAGCACTTCTGCACGTCGGCGAGCCGCGGCGCGGGTGGCGTCTCGCGGCCGAGGAAATACGGCTTGAAGGGCTGCATGCCGGCGGTCGTGAGCAGCACCGTCGGGTCGTGCACAGAGGGCACGAGCGAGGCCGAGGGAACGATCTTGTGTCCCCGCTCCGCGAAGAACGAGAGGTAGGTGTCGCGGATTTGTTGGGCCTTCATGAGGGAGAGCCTACGGTTTGCTGACAGTTCGTGGGGACGGATCAGGCCGCGGCGGCGATCGTGCCGTGGCCGACGATCGTCTCGCCGTCCATCAGCACCGCGGTCTGACCGGGAGCGGCGGCGTCGAACGGCTCGGCGAGCTCGAGCTCGAGGGCGGCGTGGCGGCCGGGAGCAGCGGCGCCCACGTTTGCCGGCAGGGTCGCCGAGTGGTAGCGGAGGCGGACGTTGTCGACGCGGGCGCCGTCGCGGTGGAGGACCGCGTCGCGGACCCGGATGCGGCGCGTCTCCAGCTCCTCCCGGGTGCCGACCGTGACCGTGTTGGCGGCGGCGTCGGTGGTGAGGACGTAGACCGGCTCGTTCAGCGACACGCCGGTGCCGCGGCGCTGGCCGACGGTGAAGTTGTGGTGACCGCGGTGACGGCCGAGCGTGCGGCCGGTGCGATCGATCACCTCGCCCTCGCGGTCGACGAGGCTGCCGTGCCGGCGCAGGAAGCCGCGCTTGCCCTGGCCGGCGAGGAAGCACAGGTCCTGGGACTCCGGCTTCTTGGCCACCGAGAGGCCGTGGCGGGAGGCGACCGCGCGCACCTCTTCCTTGGTCATCTCGGTGAGCGGGAAGCCGAGCCGGGAGATCAGGTCCGGCGGCAGCGCGGCGAGCATGTAGCTCTGGTCCTTGGCCGCGTCGGCGCCGGCGGCGAGTAGCGGGCCCTCGGCGTCCTCGACGATCCGGGCGTAGTGGCCGGTGAGCAGCCGGTCGGCACCCAACCGCCCCGCCAGGTCCAGCATCGCCGCCAACCGCACCTCGCCGTTGCAGAGGATGCAGGGGTTCGGCGTCTGCCCCTCGGCGTAGCCCTCGATCCAACGGCCGACGACGCGGCGGCGGAAGTCGGCCTCGAGGTCGAGGGTGAAGTGCGGGATGCCGAGGCTATGCGCCACCGCCCGTGCTCCCAGGACCGCCTCGGGCGAGCAGCACGCCTTGGTCCCGTCGGTCTCAGGGTCGGCCCAGAGCTTCACCGTGATCGCGATGACCTCGGCGCCCCGCTCCTTTTCCAGGAGGGCGGCGACGGCCGAGTCGACGCCGCCGGAGAGGGCGACGGCCACGCGCTCGGGGGAGGGGACACTGCGACCAGTACTTGCAGGTGTGGTCGCAGTGTCCCCTCCCCTTGGCGCAGCCGACGGGTCAAGCGGAAGGTTCGAAGCCGCGGCGGCGCTCAGGGCGCGATGAAGGGCATCCGTGGCCAACTGCGCTGCATGTCGCTTGGACGGGTCGAGACCACCGAGGAGGGCTTCGGCGCCGTCTATCGACATGGTCGCCGCCTCGAGGACGGTCGCGCCCTCGATCGCCTCCGCGAGGGCGGCCGTCGCCGCCCGGGTGGCGCCACATCCCTCGGTGTCGAAGGTGACCGATGGGATGCGGCCGTCGTCGATGGTCAGGGACAGTCGAGCGAGGTCGCCGCAGGCGGCGCCACCGGCCGCGCCGGTGAAGGCGTCGCCGGGCGCCGGGCCGCGCCGCGAGTCATCGCGCAGGAAGTGGTCGAAGAGCTCTCGATCCATCGGTCAAAGGGTACGGCGTGAGGATCAGGCGCAGGTCGCCGGCGACCTCGTCGGGCGTCTTCTGGATCTGGTCCCAGGTGATGCGGGCGGTGCGATAGCGCTCGGCGAGGAGGATGCGGTCGCGTTCGCGGTCCTTGTGGAAGGCGCGCGTGGTCCGGTGCGCGGCGCCTCCATCGAGCTCGATCGCGACCCGATGGTCCTCCCAGAGGCAATCGATCTCGAAGAAGCGGTCGCGGAGGGCGAGATGGGCGTTCAGGCGCGGCCGCGGCAGCCCGAAGCGGTCGATCAGGGCCAGGAACGCCTCCTCCAGATCGTTGCGGGTGATCCCGACCGGCAGCGCCTTCCGGTCGGCGAGGCGGGCGAGCAGCACCGACCCCCTGCGCCCCGGGTAGCGCACGAGCAGGTCCGGGATCGAAAGGCGGAGCCGATATCCCCGCACCTCCAACTCGTTCCAGGCCCGCTCCATTTCGCGTTCGTCGAGCAGCGCCGTCAGGTCGAACATCGTCCTCGCCACGGAGGTGACCGGGATTCCCCGAAACCGCCCGATCTCATCCTCCGGCAGCAAACTGCGATGGACGACGATGCCCCGCTTGGTCCGCCTCGATCCGGGCGCGGTCACTTCGGGCTCGATGCGACTGCGTGGGCAGAGGCCCCAGAGCTGACCCGCCGATCGATGGCTGAGCACCGCCCTGGGTCCATAGGCCAACACCGCAGCCATCCAGCGCGACTCGACGGTGAGCGCCCGATGTCCGACGGCGTAGACACCGCGATGGATTCGATGGAACCCGCCGTGGGCCATTCGGGTCCGGATCATCTGTTCGGTGAATCCCAACCCGTCGAGCTGCCACCGTCCGACGACCCCATGCTGGCATCCGGCCAACCGAGCCATCCTCTGGTCAAGAATCTCCGTGTTTAATTGCCGTTGGTCAGCAACGGAAAGTCGACGCGCGTCTTTCACCCGGCCGATGGTGCTGGGCGAATGCGCACTTGTGGCGCGCGCTTCGTGACGTCTCAGTCACATCGGGCCAAAAAGAAGCTCCAGCCCGCCGGTACCGCCTCTGGCTTTGATCCCTTCATAAGAAGGTGGGCGCCCTGCTCGCGATCCCAAGGGGTCGAAAGACAAAAGCTCCCGCGCCGTTTGTGTTGGGTCAAACGGTGAGACGGCTCTCGTACGGGCTCGAGCCTGGCGCAACCGTAGCACCGGGGCACCGGTGCGAAGCACCCTCAGTAATCGGGCATGTCGAGGTTCGAGAGGTGCATCTCGGCCTCGCTCCAGCGGTCGCCGGGGACGCGCAGGGCGATGTCGCCGTGGCCGAAGCGGTCGAGCGGCCAGTCGGAGGTGAGGACCGCCTCGATGCCGGCCTCGACCAACGCCTGGTGCCAGGCGCGGGCGGTGCGGACGTCGCCGAAGTCCCGCACCACCTCCCAGCGGTCGAAGGTCGGATCGTCGACATATATCGGCGTCTGCCCGGGCCCCCGCCCGGAGCGCCAACTGCGGGGGATCCAGTCCCGCAGGCCCATCTCAGTGGCCGGCTTTCCCCCGTTTGTGGATCGCGACGCCGACTTCGCGTAGCTGCAGCTCGTCGACCGGCGCGGGCGCGCCGGTGAGCAGGTCGAAGCCGGAGGCGGTCTTCGGGAAGGCGATCACGTCGCGGATCGTCTCGGCCCCGGAGAGGCGCTGGACGAAGCGGTCGATCCCGTAGGCGATGCCGCCATGCGGCGGCGCCCCGTAGCGGAGCGCCTCGAGCAGGAAGCCGAAGCGCGCCTCGGCCGTCTCCTCGTCGATCCCGAGCGCGGCGAAGACCTGCTGCTGGATCTTGGCGTCGTGGATACGGATCGAGCCGCCGCCCAGCTCCTGCCCGTTCCAGACCACGTCGTAGGCCTGCGACAGCGCGCCGCCCGGGTCGTCCGGGTCGAACTCGCCGGCCGGCGCCGTGAAGGGATGGTGCATCGCGTCCCAGCGCTTCTCCACCTCGTCGTAGGCGAGGAGCGGGAAGTCGACGATCCAGACGAGGCGGTCCTCGCTCTCGTCGATCAGCCCGAAGCGCTCGCCGAGATCGAGCCGCATCTGGCCAAGGACCGCGTCGACCACCGGCCTCTTGTCGGCGACCAACAGCAGCAGGTCGCCCTCCTCGGCCGCGAGCAGCCGGTTCAGCTCGGCCAGCTCGGCCTCGCTGAGGAACTTGGCGGTCGGCGAGCGCCAGCCGTCGCCCTCGCGGAACGCCCAGACCAGCCCTTTCGCCCCCAGCTCCTGGGCTCGCGAGATGAAGCCGTCGAGCTCCGAGCGGGGCACTTCCCGGCGACCCGCATTGATGCCGCGGATCGAGCCGCCCGAGTCGAGCACCGACCTGAAGACCTTGAACTCCGTCTCCGCCAGCGCCGACCCGAGGTCGACCAACTCGAGCCCGAAGCGGAGGTCCGGCCGATCGGTGCCGAAGCGGTCGAGCGCCTCGGCGTAGGGCATCCGCTCCATCGGCGTCGCGATCTGCGGCCCGCCGACCGCCGCGAAGACGTGCGCCAACAGCCGTTCGTTCATCGCGATCACGTCGTCGACCTCGACGAACGACATCTCGACGTCGAGCTGGGTGAACTCGGCCTGGCGATCGGCCCGGGTCGCCTCGTCGCGGAAGCAGCGGGCGATCTGGAAGTAGCGCTCGAACCCGCTCACCATCAGCAGCTGCTTGAACAGCTGCGGCGACTGCGGCAGCGCATAGAAGGAGCCCTGCTGCTGGCTGCTGGGGACGAGGAAGTCCCGCGCGCCCTCCGGGGTCGAGCGGGTCAGCACCGGCGTCTCGACGTCGACGAAGCCCTCGCCGCCGAGGAACTCGCGCATCGCCGCGGTCACCCGGTGGCGGAGCAGGAGCGCCTCGCGCATCGGCGCCCGGCGCAGGTCGAGATAGCGGTAGCGCATGCGGGTGTCCTCGCCGACGTCGTCGGCATAGCCCTCGATCTGGAAGGGAGGCGTCTCGGCGTCGGCGAGCAGCTCGGCGCTCACCACGGCGACCTCGACCTCGCCGGTCGGCAGCGCCGGGTTGACGGTCTCGGCGTCGCGCCGCACCACCGGCCCGGCGGCGCTCAGCACGTCCTCGGGGCGCAGCCTGTGGGCTAGCTCGAATAGCTGGGCCCCCGACCGGTCGGGATGGAAGACGAGCTGGACGACGCCGGTGCGGTCGCGCAGGTCGATGAAGATCAGCCCGCCGTGGTCGCGGCGTCGGTTGACCCAGCCCGCGACGCGCACCTCGGAGCCGACCCGCCCGGGCAGCACCCGCCCACACCAGGTGTCGCGGTAGCCGTTCGCGCTCGGCTCCGGCAGCTCGCCGATCCGCGTCCCGCCCTCGCTCATGCCCCGCCTCCCATCATCTCGCCGAGAAGATTGCCGGTGTCGGCGACCCGCTGCTGACCGCTCTCCATGTCGCGCAGCTGCGCCGAGCCGTCGGCCTCGAGGATCAGCACCAGCGCCGCGCCGATCCGGTCTGCGTGTTTCAGCTGCCCCTTCAGCCCGCGCCCGGCGAGGTCCATCTCGGCGGCGAGCCCGGCGTGACGCAGTTCGGTGACCAGCGCCATCGCGCGGCTGCGCTGCTCGGGGTCGGCGGTCGCGACGAAGGCATCGCGACCGATCCCGGGCTCCTCCTCGTCGAGGGCGAGCAGGACCCGCTCGAACCCGGCCGCCCAGCCGACCGCCGGCGTCGCCGGACCGCCGAGCTGCTCGATCAGGCCGTCGTAGCGCCCGCCGCCGCCGATCTCCGACACCGCCCCGAGCGCCTCGCAGACGAAGCTGAAGATCGTCCGCGTGTAGTAGTCGATGCCGCGCACCAGGGTCGCGTCGATCTCGTAGCCGATCCCGGCCGCGTCGAGCAGCGAGCGGACCTCGGCGAAGTGCTCGGCATCCTCCTCGGAGAGCGCCTCGAGGATGGTCGGCGCGCTCGCCATCACGCCCCGCACGCCCTCGTCGTCGGAGTCGAAGGCGCGCAGCGGGTTGATGTCGATGCGCTCGCGGACGTCGTCGGTCAGATCGCCCTCGTGGGCATGCAGGTGCCCCTTCAGCTCCTCCAGGTAGGCGGCGCGCGCGTCGAGCGAGCCGAGGCTCCCCAGCCGCAGCACCACCCCCGGCACGCCGAGCTCGCCGAGGATGTCGGAGAGCAGCATGATCACCTCGGCGTCGGCCAGCGGCGAGGCGGTCCCGATCGCCTCGATCCCGAACTGGTGGAACTGGCGGTAGCGCCCCGCCTGCGGCCGCTCGTGGCGGAAGAACGGCCCCATGTAGGCGAGCTTCACCGGCTGCGCCAGTTTGTGCATGCCGTGCTCGAGGTAGGCGCGGCAGATCGGCGCCGTCCCCTCCGGCCGCAGGGTGAGGCTGCGCTCCCCTTTGTCCTCGAAGGTGAACATCTCCTTGCGGACGATGTCGGTCGATTTGCCGACGCCGCGTTCGAAGAGGTCGGTGTCCTCGAAGGTCGGCGTCTGGATCGTCTCGTAGCCCGCCCGCGCGAAGATCCCGGCCGCCACCCGTTCGATCCGCGCCCGGGCGCGCGCCTGGGCGGGAAGCACGTCGAAGGTCCCGCGGGGTGCCTGGAACTTGCTTGCCATCGGTGTGGCGACCTTAGCTCGGCTCGGCGGCGCGCCGGGCTAGCGCGCCGACGCCTGGAGGAACGGATTGGTCGCCCGCTCGGCGCCGAGCGTCGTCAGCCCCATGTGGCCGGGATGGACGACGGTCGAGTCGGGATGCGAGTCGAGCAGCCTCTCGATCGAGGCGGCGAGGGTCGGCCAGTCGCCTCCCGGCAGGTCGACCCGGCCGACCGATCCCTGGAAGAGGACGTCGCCGGAGAAGATCGCGTCCTCACCGCGGACCGAATAGGTGACGTGGCCGGGGCTGTGGCCGGGGGTGGGGATCACGTCGAGCGTCAGTCCGGCGAGCTCGAGGGTCTCGCCTCCGACGAGCGTCTCGTCCGCGTCGTAGCTCTCGTAGGGCCCGAACCCCTCCCAGGGGACGTAGGCCATGATGTCGGCGAGCACCGGCTTCTCGATCTCCGGGACGTAGACGGGGGCGCCGGTGGCGCGGGCGACGGGCGCGACCGCGCCGATGTGGTCGAAGTGGGTGTGGGTGAGGATGATCGCCTCGACCTCCGCCCCGGTCCCCTCGACCGCGGCGAGGATCCGCTCCGCCTCGTCACCGGGGTCCACGACCAGCAGCCTGTCGCCCCCCTCCGGCCGCACGAGGAAGGTGTTCTCGGCGATCTGGCCGACGGTCAGCATCTCGACGTCGAGCGCCACCGGTGCCTAGGTCCCTTCGCGGTCGCGGATCCGCTGTCGCTCGCGTCTGCGCCACATGACCCCGTCGATGTAGTAACCGGTCGGGATGTAGAAGGCCATCATGAAGAGGCCGAAGAGCAGGGAGACGCCGAACGGCCGTTTGAAGAGGATGATCAGGATGAAGATGAAGATCCCCGCCGCGGCGAGCCCCCGCATGGCGGAGCCTTTCCAGGTCGGCGGCAGGTCCTGTTTTTTCGCGGTCGAGCGGCTGCCGCCGGAACGGGCGCGCGAGCGGGCCTCATCGCGGGTGCGCGGGCGCCGACCCTTGGTGTCGATGCGACCGCCCTGCGTGCCGCGGCGCTTGCGGCGGCGTTTGTTTTTCGGCTGGGCCATGTGAGGAATCTAGTCGGTGGGCGCGGCAAGCCGCCGCTCGATCACGTGCCGCGCCGGGTCGAAGCCGCGGATCGGCACCTCGGCGGGGTAGCCGACGAGCGCCGCCGCCGGGATCAACCCGATGAGCTCCGCCTCGACCGGGCGCGCGCCGAGCGGCGCCGCCAGCCGCCGCACCTCCTCGACCACGGTGGCGAGCGTCGTCGCCAGCGGGTCGTGGACGTTGGTCGAGACCTGGGCGCGACCGCTCGACAGCATGAGGCCGATCGCCCGCACCCCGGCGAGGCCACCACCCGCCTCACGCAGCTCGCCGGCGACCGCGCGGGCGGTGTCGAGGTCGGCGCCTTCGAGCTCCACGTTGAAGGCGGCGAGCGGCGGGCGGGCGGTGACGAGGGTCGCCCCGGCGTGCGGGTGCGGCAGCGACGGGCCGAAGTCGGGGCGCAGCTCCCCCCCGTCCATCCGCAGCCACAGCTCGGCCAGGCCACCGCCGCGGAAGTAGGCGCGCTCGGTGCGTCCCGGGCCGCGGGCGAGGTCCCCGTAGAGGAAGACCGGCACGCCGAGCCCGGCGATCTGGGTCGCGACGGCAAGGGCCTCGGTGCGGGCGGACTCACGGTCCGCCTCGCGCGTCCAGACGACCGGGCAGACGTCGAGTGCCCCGATCGCCGGATGGGCGCCGGTGTAACGCGACATGTCGACTGCCTCGACCGCCTCGGCGGCGCCCACCAGGAGCGACTCGGCGAGCCCGCCCGGCTCACCGGCCAGCGTGAAGACGCTGCGGCCGTGGTCGGCGTCGGTGTGGACGTCGAGGACGCGGGCGGCGCGCCCGAACGCCTCGGCGAGTCGCCCCAGCACCTTCTCGTCGCCGGCGATCGAGACGTTGGGGACGGCCAGCAACACCCCGGTTTCGCCTCAGATCAGCAGCTCGCCGCCGCCGAGGATCGCCTCGCCGTCGATCTCGACGGTCGGTTCCTTGACGACGACATCGAGGTGCACCGGCACCTGGACCGTGCCGCCGATCCCGGCCGAGGCGCCGAAGGCGACATGGGCGGTACCGAAGATCTTCTCGTCCTCGAGGATGTTGCCGGTCAGGATCGCCTCCTCGTTGGTGCCGATCCCCAGCTCGGCGACGTTGGTGCCGTCCTCGCCGTGCGGCGTCAGCAACTCCATCAGCTGGGCGCCCTCGTCGCCGGTCGCGCCGGTCAGATGACCGCCCTCGATCGTCAGCCGCACCGGCGAGTCGACCAGCCCGACCGCGGCGATCGAGCCGTCGACCACCAGCGTCCCCTCGGCGGTCCCTTCCACCGGCGCGATGAAACCCTCACCGCAGGGCAGGTTGCCGAAGGCGCCCTTCGCCGAGAGTTCTCCCGCGTCGACGATCCCCTCGCGACCGGTGATCGAGAACCGCAGGTCCGGGCCGTTGCCGCAGGTGATCCGCACCTCCGAGCCGACGTTCAGGGTATTGACGATCGCCCAACCGCGACGCCGCATCTCGTCGAGGTCGCCGTTCATCAGCCGCGCCAGCATCTCCTCGGTGACCCCGGGCAGCGTCGCGATCCGCACCCCTGCGTCGCTTGCGGCCTTGCGCGCCGCGGTATGCGAGAGCGACTGGATGGTCGGCGCCAGCACCACGTCGGCGGCGCCCATCGCGGCGGCGACCGCGCGCGGCGGCTCGGCGGCGTGCGTCTCCCGCTCGGAGATCACGGCCAAGGTCGCGTCGGCGCCGTCCCCCTGCGCCTCGATCCGCATCAGCGCCCCGATCTCTTCGGTCACCGGGTTGCAGATCACCAGCACCTCCTCACCGGGCTGGACCCCCATGCACTGCCTCACCACGGTCCGCACGGCGCTGTCGAGGTCTGCCCCTGGCATCGGCCCACCCTAGCTCGCCGCGTCCTCGCCGTGCCGACCACGGCGCGACCATCGCTACCATGCCCTCCCCCGCCGGAGTAGCTCAGCTGGTTAGAGCAGCGGAATCATAATCCGCGTGTCGGGGGTTCGAGTCCCTCCTCCGGCACTGGGTGGGGAGCCAAATCTCGCTCCCTCCCTACCAATCTCGCCTCTGGGGTCAAGGCCCAGGTCAAGGAAGCGCAGTACCGATGCAGCCGCAGTCGAGCCGAGCGACTGCGAGCGGCCGCAAGTGAGCGACTTAGAATCGGCGCGTTCGGCAGGGATCCCTTTGCGATGACCTGAAGAGGCGACGAGGAAATGAGGAGAAGGTGAGCGAGATCGACCGCGGATCGAGGACGGTGCTGCCGATCCCCGACCGGCCCTACACCGGGCCGATCGGCTACGACGCCAAGGACCCTGGCGTCGAGTTCCCGCCGATCGAGCCGCTCCGCCCCCCGGCAGGCGCACCGAACGTCCTGATCGTCCTCCTCGACGACGTCGGCTTCGGCGCCTCGAGCGCTTTCGGCGGCCCCTGCGAGACCCCGACCGCCGAACGCCTCGCGGGCGCCGGCCTCCGCTACAACCGCTTCCACACCACGGCCCTCTGCGCGCCGACCCGCGCCGCCCTGCTCACCGGCCGCAACCACCACTCCGTCGGGATGGGCGCCGTGACCGAGATCGCCACCGCGGCGCCCGGCTACAACTCGGTCCGCCCCAACACCGCGGCCCCGGTGGCCGAGACGCTGCGCCTGAACGGCTATTCGACGGCCCAGTTCGGCAAGTGCCACGAGGTCCCCACCTGGCAGACCAGCCCGCTCGGCCCATTCGATGCCTGGCCCACGGGAGGCGGCGGCTTCGAGCACTTCTACGGTTTCCTCGGCGGTGAGACCAACCAGTACTTCCCCTCCCTGTACCACGGGACGACGCCGGTCGAGCCGGAGCGCACGCCGGAGGAGGGCTACCACTTCACCGAGGATCTCGCCGACCGGGCGATCGACTGGATCCGCCAGCAGAAGGCGCTGATGCCCGACAAGCCGTTCTTCGCCTACTTCGCCCCCGGCGCCACCCATGCCCCGCACCACGTGCCGCCGGGCTGGGCGGAGAAGTACAAGGGTCGCTTCGACGACGGCTGGGACGCGCTGCGCGAGCGGACCTTCGCCCGCCAGGTCGAGCTCGGCGTGATCCCGGCCGACGCCGAGCTGACCGCCCGTCCGGAGGAGATCCCGGCCTGGGAGGACGTCCCCGAGGAGCTTCGGCCCGTACTGGCCCGCCAGATGGAGATCTACGCGGGCTTCCTCGAGCACACCGACCACCACGTCGGCCGTCTGATCGAGGCGATCGAGGGCCTGGGCGCGCTGGAGGACACGCTCGTCTACTACATCATCGGAGACAACGGCGCCTCCGGCGAGGGCGGCCTCAACGGCAGCTTCAACGAGGGCTTCGTCTTCAACGGCGCCGGACACCTGGAGACGCCGGAGTTCCTCGCCTCCCACCTGGACGACTTCGGCACCCCGGCCGCCTACAACCACTACGCGGTCGGCTGGGCACACGCCTGCGACACCCCCTACCAGTGGACCAAGCAGGTCGCCTCCCACTGGGGCGGCACCCGCTGCGGGACGGTGGTGCACTGGCCACGCGGGATCGAGGCGAAGGGTGAGGTGCGCCCGCAGTTCTGCCACGTCATCGACGTGGTACCGACGATCCTGGAGGCGGCCGGGCTGCCCGCTCCGGTCAGCGTCAACGGCGTCCAGCAGATGCCGCTCCACGGCTCGAGCATGAGCTACTCCTTCGAGGACGGCGAGGCGGCCGAGAGCCACACCACCCAGTACTTCGAGATCTTCGTCAACCGCGGCATCTACCACGAGGGCTGGACCGCGGTCACCCGTCACAGCACCCCCTGGCTGCCGAACGAGACGATGCCCGCGCTGGATGACGACACCTGGGAGCTCTACGGTCCCGACGACTGGACACAGGCGCACGACCTGGCCGCGGCGCAGCCGGAGAAACTGGCCGAGCTGCAACGGCTATTCCTGATCGAGGCGGTCCGCTACAACGTGCTGCCGCTCGACGACCGCCGGATCGAGCGCTTCGATCCGGCGACGGCGGGCCGTCCCCAGTTGATCCTCGGCAAGAGCCAGATGCTGTTCCCGGGGATGGGACGACTGACCGAGAACACGGTCGTGAACATCAAGAACCGGTCCCACGCGGTGACCGCCGAGATCGTGGTCGGCCCCGAACCCGCACAGGGGGTGATCGTCGCCCAGGGCGGCGCCTTCGGAGGATGGAGCCTCTACCTGATCGAGGGCCGGCCGGTCTACTGCTACAACCTCCTCGGCCTCGCCCGGGTCAAGGTCGCGGGTGAGGAGCCGATCGGCGCCGGCGAGCACCAGGTGCGGATGGAGTTCGACTACGACGGTGGCGGGCTCGGCAAAGGTGGCGACATCTCGCTCTACGTCGACGGCGTCAAGGTCGGCGAGGGGCGGATCGAGGCGAGCGTGCCGATGACGTTCTCGATGGATGAGACGACCGACGTCGGCGTCGACGGCGCCAGCCCGGTCTCCGACGACTACGGACCGAAGGACAGTGCCCTTACCGGCAGGATCGCCTGGGTCCGCATCGACCTCGAAGAGGACGGCAAGGAAAGCGACCACCTGATCACGCTCGACGATCGGTTCCGCCTCGCGATGGCCCGGCAATGAGGATGCGGGTGACCCGGCGCGGTTAGAGTCGCCGGGCGGTGATCCCGGAAACCATCGACAGCTCCCAGGGCTTCTACCTCATCGGCACGATCGTCCTCGTGATCGGGGTCCTTGCCGTCGCCGCCGCGGCGCTGATCAGGCGACGGCTCGAGGAAGAGCAGCGCGACGAGCGCTACGTGCGCGAGCGGCGGGGCGAAGAGATGCAGTCGGTCGAGCCGCCGCGGATCGCGGCGCTGCTGCAGTACACCGGGCTGGTGATCGGCGCGATCGGGATACTCGTGCTGGTGGCCGGCTGGACGCTGGCGCCGGGGCAGAGCTAGACGCCGAGGAGCGCGGCGGCGACGGCCTCCGGCTCCTGCGCCATCACCGCGTGGGCGGAGTCGGGCAGGACCAGGATCTCGGCCCCGGGATGGAAGCGCGCCAGCACCTCGGCGTTGCCCGGCGGCACCACCCGGTCGAGCCCGCCGTGGACGATGGCGACCGGGAGCCCGGGATCGGTGGGCGGCAGCGAGGTCGGACGTCCGTGCCAGGCGGCCAAGGCTTCCTCCTGCATGAAGAGGACCCGCTCGGGCAACAGCGCGCGGCCGGCGGCGACGATCTCACCGAAGCGCTCGTCGGCTTCGCCGGCGAGGGCGGGCGGGAAGAGCAGGGAGAGCAGTCGCGTCGCCTGCTCGCGCGGCGTGCCGGAGTGGTCGATCAGTTCGCGGCCGACGACCGGGTCGCCGTTGACGCAGTCGGGTCCCCCGGTGTGGGTCGCGATCAGGCCGAGCGAGGCGACCCGCCCGGGCAGCCGGCGGGCCAGCGTCTGGGCGACGAAGCCGCCCATCGACCAGCCGACCACCGCGGCCCGCTCGACCTCGAGCGCGTCGAGCAGCGCGGCCATGTCGGCAGCCATCCCCTCTGCCCCGCCGACCTCGACCCCGTCGGCGAGAGCCGAGTCGCCGAGCCCGGCGTTGTCGGGGCAGATCACGCGGTGGCGGGCGGCCAGTAGGCCGAGGAAGGCGGGGTCCCAGTCGGCGGCGGTCGCCGCATAGCCGTTGACGAGCAGGAGCGGCGGACCGTCGCCGATCGCGCGCCAGCTGATCCGGCGCCCCGGCCCGACCTCGATCGCGCCCGCGGCGGGGACGCTCAAGGCTCGACCTCGACCATCACGGTGACCGGCCCGTCGTTGATCAACGCCACCCCCATGCAGGCACCGAAGACGCCCTTCTTCGCCCCGGTCCGCTCACAGAAGCGATCGTAGAGCGGCTCGGCCTCCTCGGGGCGCGCCGCCTTCACGTAGCTCGGCCGGGTCCCCTTGCGCGTGTCGCCGTAGAGGGTGAACTGGCTGACACAGAGGATCTCCCGCTGCGGGCCGAGCGGCTCGTTCATCCGCCCCTCGGCGTCGTCGAAGATCCGCAGCGCCAGCACCTTCTCGGCGAGCCTGTCGCACTCCGCCTCGCCGTCGCCGACACCGACCCCGAGCAGCACCATCATCCCCGCCTTGATCTGCGCCACCCGCGTCCCCTCGACGTCGACCGCCGCCTGGCTGCACCGCTGTACGAGCGCCCGCATCGAGGCTCAGTCTAGGAGGACGAGGAGCCCCGGCTCAGGCGACGCGCTTGCCGTGGTGACTCTTGTGATGGGAGCGCTTGTGGTGCTTCTTCGGCTTCTTGCGCTTCACGCAGCGCAGCTTGCCCTTGACCTGGCGCTTGACGAAGCCGCGCGCGCACTTCAGCGGCTTGGTCGAGGCGCGCGGCGTCGGCGACGAGGTGATCGGCTGCACCTGCTGGACGATCGGCGCGAGCGAGGCGTCGACCCCGGTGACCACCGCGGGCGGGGTGATCGAGATCGGGGTCGCGGTCGCAAAGGTCGTCTGCTGATTCCACCACTGGGTCGGGTAGGGGTCGGCTTTGCCTTCCGACCAGGGCAGGTCTTTTTCTTCCGGTGAGAAGACGACCTTGAAGCGGCCACTCCAGATCCCGTAGAAGCGGTAGGCACCGGAGGAGCCGGTGGTCAGGCAGCCGAGCGATTCGAGGTAGTCGGCTTCGGTCAGACAGACCTCGACGCCGGAGAGCCCGGCGTTCGTCGTCGCCGAGCGGACCGTTCCGAGGATCTGACCGCCGGCGACCAGCGCCGCATCGATGTTGGTCTTCGCTTCCTTGGCGGCAAGCGGCACCGGCCCACCCGCGTACGGTGCCGAGACGACGTCGGCTTCGGCTTCATAGGTGTAGAAGTAGACGTTCCAGCTGCCTTCGTAGAGGCCGAAGATGGTGTATTCGCCGAGGCTGTTGGTCCAGCCGCAGCGTTCGAATTCGCCCAGGCTCGCGCAGGCTTCGACGTACTGGACCGGAGCCCCCGTCGCGGCGGCGGTCACCGTGCCGCCGATCGACGCGCTCCGTTCGAGTTCGGCGTCGATCCCCGGGGTTACGTCCCCCGCCGTGACGACGACCGGCGTCGCCTTGACCCGGCTGTTCGCTTCTTCCCAGTACTGGGTCACGTAGGTGCCTTCGGTCCAGAATTCGACGATGTATTCGCCGGCCGGAAGCCCGGTGATTTCGTAGGTGCCGTCGGCCCTGGTCTTGTCGCAGCCGTAGCCTTCTTCTTCTTCGACGTTTTCCGCGCAGACCCAGACTTCTTCCAGCACCCCGCCACCTTCGGCGGTGACGGTGCCGGAGATGCGGCCGGTGGGCGGCACCGCACCGGCGCCGGCAGGCAAAACGGCCATCGCCACGACGACGAGAGCCGCCACCCATCCCCCCAGAAGGGTCCGATTGCCCCGATTCCTCAAAGTGCGGGGAAGTATAGGGCCGGCCTCGAGCGGAAAAGCGCGAACCCGACAGGGTGACCGCTCAGGTAAATATCGTCCACTCGATGGACGGGGCGCCGGTGAACGAGATCGAACGCCCGCGCTCGGTCTGGCAACTGCTCGGCGCGACGTTCTCGCTGTATCGACGCTTCCCCTGGCTGTTCCTGGTGCTGGCGGCGGTGGTCGTCGTCCCCTATGAGCTGATCTCGCTGATCTCCAGTCAAGAACTCGTGCACGGAGCGGCTCGGGGTGCTTTCGAATTCTTCCTTCTCGTCGCCGACGTGGCCTTGGTCCTGCCGCTGATCTCGGCACTCCACGTACACGCTGTCGACGACGTTCGCGAGGGCCGCGTGCCGACCGTCGGCTCCGCTGCTCGCCGCGGAGTCGCCTCCCTTCCGGTCCTGTCTCCGACCGCGGTGATCAGCTATCTCGGCATCCTGGCGGGCTTCATCGCACTGATCGTCCCCGGCATCTTCCTGATGCTGCGCTGGGCGGTGGTCGCCCAGACGGCGACGCTGGACGCCACCGGCTGGCGCGATGCGCTTTACGGCAGCGACGTCCTCACGAAGGGGCGCTACCGGCACGTGCTCGCCGTCACCCTCGTCGTATTCGTCATCACCGTGGCACCGGGCTTTCTGCTGTTCCATGCCTTCGGACGCCACCTGACGGTGATCTTGTTCTTGGCGCGCACCGCGGTCTCGGTGGCGGTGAGCTCCTTCGGCGCCCTCGCGATCGGCCTCCTTTACTTCGACCTTCGCGCCCGCCCTCGCCACGCCGAGCCGGCGCCGCAGCCGGTCGAACCACCCGGCGACCCGCTCGCCTCGACCGGATACGCCGATGTGGCCCGGCCCTTCGGCTGGTATGTCGACCCCGTCAACCCGCGGCGGATGCGCTACTGGGCGGACGGCTGGAGCGAACACACGAAGCGGACGCCGAAGCAGACGCTCATCGAATGGGAAGAACTCAGAGAGGGCCGCTGAAGAACTCGATGGCCCGCTCCGCGACAAGGTCCGGCATCTCGTCAGCGATGAAGTGACCGCAGCCGGGGACGAGCTCGACCTGCATGTCGTCGGCGTGGCGCTGATAGCCGGCGAGGGCCTCGGGACGCAGGGCGGCGTCGCCGGTGCCGAAGAGGAGACGGGTGGGCACGGTGAGGCGGGCGCCGGCATAGCGGCCGCGAAGGATCTCGGGCGACTCGCGGAGATTGAAGACCCGATACATCTGCACGCAGGCGCGGGCGCGGGCGGGCTCGGCGAGGTTGTCGGCAAATGAGCGCAACGTCGTCTCGTCGAAGTTGGAGTGGACGACAGAGCCGCCGACCAGCACTTTCGGCACGAAGCGGCCGCTGCAATGCGCCTGATAGCCGAGGCCGGGGGCGGCGATCACCAGCTGGTACCAGAAGCGCCATAGCTGCGGCACCATCGCGCGCAGGTTCGGCCACGGCGTGAGGATGTTGAGCGCCTGGTACCGCTCGAAGCGCTGTGGCGCGCGCAGGCAGAGCAGAAAGCCGATCCATCCGCCCCAGTCGTGGCCGACCAGCTTCACCCGCTCGAGGCCCTCGGCGTCGAGCACAGCGAGGACGTCGTCGGCGAGGTTCTCCTTCTCGTAGCCGTCGCGCGGCGCGTCGCTCCAGCCGAACCCGCGCAGGTCCATCGCGATCGCCCGGTGCCCGGCCGCCGCGAGCGCCGGCAGCAGGAGGCGCCACTCGTACCAGTGCTGCGGCCAGCCATGCAGGCAGAGGACGACGTCGTCGCCCTCCCCCGCTTCCGCCAGGTGGAAACGCAGCCCGCGGGCCTCGACCCAGCGGTGGCGTATCCCGTCTACCTCAGGCGGTGCCGTCACACGGTCGCCGCGGTGCGGCGGAAGCCCTCGAGCATCTCGCCCATCGCCTCGAGGTTGCAGGCGACCATTTCCGGCCAGGCCTTGTCCGGGTGATCCTGGATCGTCTTCAGGCCGTTGCCGCTGATGATCGCGACGACCGTCTCCTCGGACCCGATCTTGCCCTGCTGGGCGAGCTGGGCGACGGCGGCGATCGTGGTGCCGCCGGCGGGCTCGGTGAGGATGCCCTCGGTGGCGCCGAGCAGGTCGATCGCCTCCCAGATCTCCGGATCGGTCGGGGTCGCCGCCGAGCCGCCTCGGCCGCGCACCGCGTCGACCACCAGCGGGCCGTCGCCCGGCGCGCCGATCGCCAGCGAGTGGGCGGCCGTGTCCGGGGTCTGCGGCTCGATGTCGCCGCCCTCGAGGATCGCGGTGGCGATCGGATCGCAGCCGCCCGCCTGGGCGATGTTGATCCTCGTCCCCCCGGTCTCGGCGAGGCCGACCGTCTCCAGCTCCTTCAGCCCCTTGTGGACGCGCGAGGAGAGCGTGCCCCCCGCGGCCGGGATCACGAAATGGTCCGGGGACCTCCAGCCGAGCTCCTCGACCACCTCGAAGGCCATCGTCTTCGCCCCCTCCGCGTAGAACGGCCGTAGGGTGATGTTGGCGAACTCGATCCCGCTGGCCAGCGAGAGCTCACGGCAGGCGCGGTTGGCCTGGTCGTAGTTGCCGTCCAGCTGGCAGACCTGGGCGCCGAGCGCGCGGCAGGCTTTCGCCTTCCCCTTCTCCATGTTGCCCGGGTAGAACACGTAGGCGGTGGCGCCGGCCTTGGCGGCGAGCGCCGCGACCGCGGTGCCGACGTTGCCGGTCGAGACGCAGCCGACCTCGTCCTTGCCGAGCTCCAGCAGGCGGGCGATCGACATGCTGACCACCCGGTCCTTGTATGAGAGCGATGGACGATTGGTCGAGTCGTCCTTCAGGTAGAGGTTCTTGAGGCCGAGCTCGGCGCCGAGCCGATCGGCGCGGATCAGCGGCGTCTGGCCCGCGAACTGGCCGACCCGCGCCTGCGCGTCCGCCGATGTGATCGGCAACAGCTCCTCGAGGCGCCAGATGTTCCAGGGGCGCCCCTCGAGCCCGCGCTCGGCGATCGCCGCCGTGGCGCGCTCGTAGTCGTAGTCGATGTCGAGGCCCTCGCCGCAGGCCGGGCACTTGAAGGCCTGGTCGAGCAGCGGGGTGCGGTAGCCACAGTCCCGGCACACGAGTTCGGTCGCGCAGGACCTGGTTCGACGGCCGATAGGCCCCTCCAGATGCTGCGTGTCGTGACTCATGGACTTCCTCCTTGGCGACCGCCGAAGCGGCTTGATTCACTGAAGATCCAGTATCCCCTACGAACTCCGCACATCAAGGTAGCGGACCAGGCGGGGAACTCGGACGGGCGCAGGCTTTTGTCTGTGGAACGGTTGTCTGCGTGACGCGACGATAGGCGGCGCAGGAAAAACTGAATTTCACGGAAAGTTTGATTTGACACCACAGGAGCGCTTCGCCCACAACCTCCGTCGCCGCCGCGTCATCGTCGGGATCTCCCAGGAGGAGCTGGGTGAGCGGACCGAGCTGCACCGCACCGAGATCTCGCTGCTCGAGCGGGCCGGGCGGGAACCCCGCCTGGCCACGCTGCTGAAGCTGGCGGGCGCCCTGGCGACGACGCCGGACGCGCTCTGCGAAGGCACCGGCTGGGACCACGAGCTGCGGCGTTTCACGGTCGAGGAGCCGACCGACTGAAGGGTGCTCCTCGTCACGGGCCCCGATCCCGTGACGAGAAGAGAATTGAGGCGGGGCGGCGCCGACTGCGCTTCGGCGCGCTTCGGGGCCGGGTCGTGACGAACTCCGACCCCTCTCAGTGTCAGGTCCCCCTTTGCCACCCCAAGGCGGTTCCCCGTCTGAGTCGAGCCCCGCCTCTGTCTGTCGGCTGATCGACCGACAGGGCGCCAGTAATAACAGAATTTACTGTTTCAATCAAGGTGGCCTGAATAGATGGCCGGGTTCGTATGAGACCGGAGACTTCCTCAGGCGGCACCCGCGGGAGCATCCACCGCGATCGGGATCGCGGTGGCATCGGGCCAGGCCCCCGGCAGATCGTCCGAGCTGAAGCGGCCGGAGTCGATCAGGATCTGCTCGGCCGCATGGGGGGCGAAGGGCTGCAGCGCCTGCGCCAACAGGAGGATCGCGGCGACCAGCGCCTCGGCGTCGACCCGGTCGAGCTGCCCGCGCTTCTTCAGCTGCTTCTCGAACTGCTGGATCCGCTCGAAGAGCCGGGTCAGGTCGCGGATCGACTTGTGCATCTGCAGGTCGGCGGTGTCCTCGCTGATCCGCTCGAGCCCGGTCTCGCACCATTTACGCAGGCGCTCGCGCATGAACTCGGTCTCCGCCGCCTTCTCGGGGTCGTGTCTGGCGCCCTCGAGCTCGACGAATCGATCGTGAGCGTAGGTCCAGAAGCCGCGCAGGAACTTGCTCGCGAAGCGGATCGCGGCGTCGGACCAGTTGAGGGTCTTGGCCGGCCCGGCCGCCCAGAGCACCGCCACCCGCACCGTGTCGGCGCCGAACCGGGCGACCAGCTCGTCGGGGTCGACGACGTTGCCGAGGTGCTTGCTCATCTTGCGGCCGTCGGCGATCACCATCTCGTGAAAGAGGCAGCCCTCGAACGGCTCCCCCGCCTCCATGTAGGCGAACTCGCCGTGGTCGCGCAGCGCCTTGGTGACGATCCGCTGGTCGAAGACGAAGCCACCGGAGTCACCCCCGGCGACGAGGCGCTCGGCGGGCAGCCACCGGCGCGACTCGGGATGGGTGAACATCTGCGTCGCCCGGTCCTCCGGCGGCAGCGTCGCCGGCACCCAGAGGAAGAGCGCGTCGAAGTGGCAGTCGAGCGTGTCGGTCTCCCGCTTCGCGGGCTCGCCGCAGCGCGGGCAGGCGACATCGACGAAGTCGGGGCGCTCGGCGAGCGGATTCCCTTCGCCGGTCGGTTTGATGTCGCGCGGCAGGACGACCGGCAGGTCGGCCTCGGGAACCGGCACCGGCCCGCAGGAAGGGCAGTGGACGATCGGGATCGGCGTCCCCCAGGAGCGCTGGCGGGAGATCGAGAAGTCGTTGGCACGGTAGATCCTGGTCGGCGTGCCGACCGGCTCGCCGGGCGGGACCTCGTCCTCCGTGGCGATCCACTCGACCCGGGGCATGCGCGCCGCGAGGTCGGCGTCGGCCTCGTCGACATCGGGGATGCCGAGCGCGGCGACCGGGCCGAAGCGGGCGTCGACCAGGGGCGAGACGTAGATCGGCAGCTCGACCTCCCCCTCTCCGGTCAGGGAGGATGGCAAGGTCACCGACGCGCCCACGTCGACCAAGGGGACCGAGCGGGCGTCGCGCGCGCTCCGCTCCCAGCCGCCGGAGCGCAGCTCCTCGAGCTCCTCGCGGACCTCGCCGACGGCCCAGGCGTCGACCGCGGGATGGCGGGGCGAGACGGCGACGAAACGGGCCCTGGCGACGGCGCCGCCGTACAGGGTGAAGACCTTGAGCGGACCCTCCGGCCCACCCTCGAGATCTAGCTCGTACCCGTCACTGCGACCGAGGATGTAGCGCTGGGTCGCCAGCGCCAGCTCGTCCCAGGGCTGCTCCTCGAGCAGCGGCAGGTTGGCGTCGTTCTCCTCCAGGTAAGGGGTGATCTTCAGGAACCAGGTCGGCCGTCGGATCAGGCGGACCTCGTTGTGGCAGCGCCAGCAGGTGCCGCCCTCCTCGACCTGGATCGTCGCCAGCGTCGTCTGGCAGGTGTCGCACCAGTCGACGGTGGCGTCGTCGAGGTAGATCAACCCCATCTCATGGAGGGTCAGGAAGAGCCACTGCGACCAGCGGTACTGGCTCTCGTCGGAGCTGTAGAAGACGCGGTCGTAGTCGAAGGAGAGGCCGAGCCTCTTCATCTGACGCAACATGCGCTCGCCGCATTGCTCGACCCACTCGGCGGCCGGCACCTGACGCTCGATCGCCGCCAACTCCGCCGGCAGCCCGAAGGCGTCGAAGCCGAAGCCCATCAGCACGTCGTCGCCGCGGGCGCGGCGGAAGCGGGCGTAGGCGTCGCCGATCGAGTAGTCGCGGACGTGGCCCATGTGGAGGTTGCCCGAGGTGAACGGGCTCGAGGACTTGACGTAGACGCCGCGCTCGCCGTCAGGGGGCGGCGCGGGGGCGCTGTAATCGCCGCGCTCGGCCCAGGCAACCTGCCGCTCCGGCTCTATCCGGGCGGGGTCATAAGGCGGCTTGCGCGCGTTCTCGCTCATGCTCTCAACGTTAGCTGAGCAGCCAAGACCCGAGCCGACCCTGAGGCGGCGTGGAGGGGCCCCCACGCCGCCTCAGGTAAACGTCCAGAGCTTGTTGCCGAGGAAGTTGAAGGGCATCGCGACGGCGACCGCGATCGCCTGGGCGGCGAGTTCGCTGACCCGGGAGGAGCTGACGAGGGCCTCCAGCACGACCAGGTTGATCACCAGGCAGGCGACGCTCACCGCCAGGAAGCGGGCCGCCTGCATATGGGCGAGCCCCTCCCCCGGCCCGAAGGTCCAATAGCGGTTCCAGAGGAAGTTGCTGGTCACCGCGACGCAGAAGGCGCCGACCGCGGCGACCGCGTGGTAGACGCCGAGGTTGCCGGAGAGGAAGGCGAAGACACCGAGGTTGATCAGGTAGCCGGAGCCGCCGACGACGCCGAACTTGAGCAGCTGGACCCAGTTCTGCGGTTGGCGGGCCGCGGCATGCAGCCGGACCGCCAGACTCCCCTCGCCGTCGCTCATCGTCTGGACGTTACCCGTTAGGTTGGCTGCCAGATGCGGTTAAGAAAGGCAACGATCGCGGCGCTCGTCATGACCGGCGTCGCGGTGGCGCTGGCGATCGCCTTCGGCGGCGGCAAGGACACCGAACATGCCAAGGCGTCGACCGAGGCGTCGCCGGGCGAACCGACGGTCTCGATCGTCTCGCCCCGCAACGGCGAGGTGCAGCAGAACCACGCCGTGGTGGTCAAGGTCGACCTCGCGAACTTCGAACTCTCGCCGCAGCACTTCGGTCAGGAACCGGAGCTCGGCCAGGGCCACATCCGCTTCAGCCTCAAGCGGGTGCCGGACTGCGTCGACCCGCAGAAACTGCGGAAGGCGCTCGACAGCCCGCTCGGCAACGACCGGCTGAAGGGCGCCTCGATGGACTTCCCGCGGTTCTCGGGCCCGAACGGGATCCTCGCCGAAGAGATCGGCAGCGCCGGCAGCTACTCCCCCGCCACCCGGCCGGAGATCTTCTACCACCGCCTGGCGGGCGGCTTCTACCGTCTGACCGTGACCCTGGCGCAGAACAACGGGGCGACGACGCCCTACCACACGGTGACCAACTTCCAGATCCTGCGCGGGCACAACAAGAAGCTCAAACCGTGCCCGCCGGGCAAGGTCTCCAGCGCAAAAGCCGCCGCACAGCTGTAAAAAGGCGCAATACTTCATTTTGTATAGTGCGTAGTAATGCGCACTTACCGCCGGCTGATGGGCTTCCTGCGTCCCTACAGGGCGCAACTGTGGGGATCGCTCATCTTCGCCTGGGCGGCGATCGGGATGTCGGTGCTGATCCCGCTGCTGCTCAGTCACGGGATCAACGCGATCAAGGACGGCGACAAGCCCGACCTGCTGCCCCTCGCCCTGGCGATCCTCGGCGCCGCGATCCTGCGCATGGGCCTCACCGTGGTCCGCCGCCTGGTCGCCGGGAAAGTCTCGCTGGGGGTGGAATTCGACCTGCGCCAGATCTTCTACGCGCACCTGCAGAAGCTGGAGCTCGGCTTCTTCGACACCCAGCAGACCGGCCAGCTGATGTCGCGGGCGACCGTCGACCTGGGAGCGATCCGCTTCTTCCTCGGCTACGGGCTCGTCTTCATCAGTCAGAGCCTGCTGACGATCGTCCTCGCGGCGGTCGTGATGTTCTTCCTCAACCCGCTGCTGGCGGCGCTGGCACTCCTCCCCACCCCGTTCGTCATCTACGCCGCCGCCCGCTACAACCGGGTCTCGCGCCCCGCCGTCCAGGAGATCGCCCAGCGGGTCGCCGAACTGACCGCGGAGGCGGAGGAGAACGTCTCCGGGATCCGCATCGTCAAGGCCTTCGCCCGCGAGGAGTACCAGCTTCACCGCTTCCAGCGGGCGGTCAAGAGGGTCTTCGACCAGAGCATCTACTCGACCCGGCTACAGGCCACCTTCAGCCCCTTGATCGGGTTCCTGCCCCAGCTCGGGGTCGCACTGGTGCTGTTGGTCGGCGGCCGGATGGTGATCGACGGTGACCTCAGCCTCGGCAACCTGACCGCCTTCTACACCTACCTGCTGATGCTCGCCGGGCCGACGCGGATGCTCGGCGTGGCGATGGGGATGGCGCAGCGGGCGGTCGCCTCGGGCAACCGGATGTTCGAGATCATCGACCGCGAGCCGACGATCCAGAGCCCGGCCGACCCGGTCCCACTGCCGGACGGCGGCGGCCGGGTGGAGCTGCGCGACGTGACCCTGCGCTACGCGGCGGCGCCGGGCTCCGAAAACGAGTCGGTGCCGGCGCTGCACGAGGTCTCGCTCTCGGTCGACGCCGGGAAGACGGTGGCATTGGTCGGGCCCTCCGGTGCGGGCAAGACGAGCCTCGTCGCGCTGATCGCGCGGCTGTACGACCCAAGCGAGGGCACGGTGCTGGTCGACGGCGTCGACGTCCGCGACGTCGATCTCGAACAGCTCCGCTCCCAGGTCGCCTTCGTCGCCGACGACAGCTTCCTCTTCACCGCCTCGGTCGCCGACAACATCGCCTACGCTCAGGGCGGGGCGAGCCGCGAGGAGATCGAGGCGGCGGCGCGCCTGGCGCAGGCCGACGCGTTCATCCGCGACCTGCCCGACGGCTACGACACCCGGGTCGGCGAGCGCGGCCTCACCCTGTCGGGTGGACAGCGCCAGCGGGTGGCGATCGCCCGGGCGCTGCTCGCCGACCCGCGGATCCTGATCCTCGACGACGCCACCTCCTCGGTCGACGCGACCACCGAGGGGGCGATCAAATCGGGGCTGCGCGAGGCGATGGCCGGGCGGACGACGTTCATCATCGCCCACCGCCTCTCGACCGTCTCGCTGGCCGACGAGATCATCGTCCTCGACCACGGCGAGGTGGTCGACCGCGGCACCCATGAGGAGCTGATGGAAGGCTGCGGCTTCTACCGCGAGATCGCCGACCACGGGCTGGCCGACTCGGTCTTCCTGCAGCGCGACCTCGAGCAGCGCGAGGAGATGGCGCGGCTGT
Source organism: Solirubrobacterales bacterium (assembly GCA_035500835.1). GTDB lineage: Bacteria > Actinomycetota > Thermoleophilia > Solirubrobacterales > 70-9 > VAYN01. The sequence continues at coordinate 231,435 of DATJWW010000016.1, forward strand.
GAACGAGGGACAGACGGCCCAGAACCCGCTCCGCAACATCGCCCTGCTCTTCGGGGCGATCTGGCGGACCCTGCGCGGCGCGGACCAGCGCGGCCGCAAGGTGCGCTGGATGATCGGCCTGCTGCGCCCCTACCGCGGGCGGATGGCGCTGATGTTCGTCGCGCTCCTGATCGAGACCGGCGCGGGCCTGGCGCCCCCATACCTGGCCGGGCGCGCGATCGACGCGGGGATCGAAACGCACGATCTCTCGGCGCTCGACTGGACCGTCGCCGCCTTCGTCGCCGCCTGGATCGTCTACTCGGTCTTCACCTACGCCGAGACCTACCTGGTCGGCTGGGTCGGCACCCGCGCCCTCCAGGATCTGCGCGAGCGCATCTTCAGCCACCTGCAGGCGATGTCGATCGGCTTCTTCACCCGCAACAACCCCGGCGTCCTGATCTCGCGGATGACCAACGACGTCGAAGCGCTGCAGCAACTGGTCACCGACGGCGTGGTGACGATCTTCTCCTCCACCCTGACCCTGCTCGGCGTGATCGTGATCCTGCTCGCGCTCGACGTGAAGCTGGCCTTGATCACCTTCCTCACCTTCCCCCTGCTGCTGATCGCGAGCCTCGTCTTCCGGATCGTCTCGGCAGGTGCCTACCGGGCTACGCGCGAGCGGATCGCGGCGGTCACCGCCTACCTGCAGGAGAGCCTCGGCGGCGTGCGGGTGGTGCGCAGCTTCGGCCAGGAGACGCGCCACCTCGACGAGATGACCGAGCTGAACGAGGCCAACCGCCAGATCAACATGAAGACGGTCTACCTCAACGCCTCCTACTTCCCGGCGGTCGAACTGCTGGCCGCGATCGGCACCTCGGTGATCCTCCTCTACGGCGGTTCGCAGGCGATCGACGGGGCGATCCAGGTCGGCATCGTCGTCTCCTTCATCGGCTACCTGACGACGTTCTTCGAACCGATCCAGGAACTCTCCCAGCTCTACACGACCTACCAGCAGGGGATGGCGGCGCTCGACAAGATCTTCGACCTGCTCGACACCCCGGCCGACATGGTCGACGCGCCGGACGCGATCGACCCAGGTGCGATCCGCGGCGAGATCGAGCTCGACGATGTCTGGTTCTCCTACTCCGAAGCCGAGGAGGTGCCGGAGAACTCCTGGGTGCTGGAGGGGGTCGACCTGCACGTGCCGCCGGGGCAGACGCTGGCGCTGGTCGGCGCGACCGGGGCCGGCAAGTCGACCTTCGCCAAGCTGGTGGCGCGCTTCTACGACCCGCAGAAAGGCCGCGTGCTGGTCGACGGCCACGACCTGAGGGGCGTGCAGCAGCGGGCGCTGCGGCGCCAGCTGGGGATCGTGCCGCAGGAGGGCTTCCTGTTCAGCGGCAGCGTCCGCGAAAACGTCGCCTTCGGGCGGCCCGAGGCGAGCCTCGGGGAGATCGAGGCGGCGATCGCCACGGTCGGCGCCACCGAGTTCGTGGCCGGGCTGCCCGACGGGATCGAGACCCAGGTCGGCGAGCGCGGCGTCCAGCTCTCGGCCGGGCAGCGCCAGCTGGTCGCCTTCGCCCGCGCCCTGCTCGCCGAGCCGCGCATCCTGATCCTCGACGAGGCGACCTCCAACGTCGACGTGCGGACCGAGAAGACGATCGAGAAAGGCCTCGAGCGCCTCCTCCACGGCCGCACCGCGATCGTCATCGCCCACCGCCTGAGCACCATCCGCCGCGCCGGCAAGATCGTCGTCCTCGAAGGCGGCCAGATCGCCGAGCAGGGCACCCACGACGAGTTGATCGCCGCGGGAGGGGTGTACGCGAGGTTGTATGGGGCGTGGGAGGAGAACGCGGCGGCGTAGGGAGCCGGGCGGCCCCAACGTGACAGTTTCGTCTGGCGCCGCTCGGCGAGTGTGCAGTTGACCACCCCATAGTGTGGTCAGATTTACACTGAGCGATTTGAGCAATGCCGCCGCCGATCCCGGGCCGTTTCGGCTGCGGCCACACCCTGCCGGGGTCGCAGACGAAACGGCCTGCGTCCCTCTCACCCCGGCCCGAGCCAGGTTCGAGAACCAAGCAGTTCGGCGGACGCAGGGACCGAGGACTCCGAAATGCGGCGGTTATCGGGCCTGGCTAGCCCGGGCCGATGCCGCCGGATTCCCCGCCGGTCGTCGGCGCTTCTTCTTCCGGCGCCACTTCTTCGATTTCGCCGCCCGCGCCGCCCGTTTCGGGGGCGATTTCTTCGGGGGCCACTTCTTCTTCGGGGACGAATTCTTCTTCCGGCGCGATTTCTTCTTCGGGGGCCGCTTCGACGCCACCCGATTCTTCGAGTTCGGTCGATCCGGCGCTCGATTCGGGTGCGGCTTCGGGGGCGTGCGGGCCTTCGCTGCAGTCTTCGAAGCCGTAGACGGCCGCCTGGGACTGGAATTCTTCGAGCGCCGGGACGGCTTCCTGGGAGGCTTCTTCGAGCGCGACCGGGTCTTCGACTTCGGAGGCTTCTTTCACTTCGCCCTCGACTTTGGCCAGCTGTTCGGCAGCGCCCCAGAATTCCGAGAAGCCCGCCGTTTCGGTCGGCTGGCCGAGGCGCTGCAGGCTCTGGACCATGCCGACATAGAGGTTGGCCACCTGGGTCGTCTGGCTGCTCGATTCGGCGGCGGATTCGGAGACCGAGCCGATCGCCGTGTTCACCTCCCCGCAGATCGCGTCGCCCTGGCTGATGAACTCCGCCTTGCTCAGCTTCGGCGTTTCTTCGACCTTCGCCTTGTGGGCGGTCGTCGTGCTTTCGTCGTTGCTCGCGCCGCAGCCGGCGGCGACCAGCACGAGCGCGAGGAACACGGGTAGGGCAAGGACGAGGAACTTCGGCCGCATGAGGTGATCGACGCTAGCAGCGGGATCGGACTACTGCGCCCCAGGGACTCGAACCCCGACTACCTCGTCCAGAGCGAGGCGTGCTGCCATTACACCAGGGCGCAATGCGACCTCGCAGGATAACCAGTGGTGCGCTGCTAGAGGTCCGACAGGTCGGCGTCGGGATCACTGATCCGGTCGACCGCGCCCGCCACGTCCACCCCGTCGGCAAGCAGCCGGCGTGCCTCGGCGAGGTCTTCGGAGCGGCCGACGCTGAGGCAGCCGGCCACCTTGCCGTCCTGCAGGTACCAGACCGAGAACTCGCCGTCGGCCCGCGAGCCGCGCCACACCTCACGATCCCACTCGGAGGCCGGGCCGACGTACTCGAGGCTTGCCCAGTCGGCGAGGTCGCTGAAGAAGTAGGGGACGACGTCGTAGTCGGCATCGGCGCCGAGCATGTTCTTCGCCGCGTGCATCCCCTGCTGCATCGCCACGTCCCAGTGCTCGACCCGGATCCGGCGCCCGTGGACGACGCTGTCGTAGCTGCAGGCGTCGCCCGCGGCGTAGATGCCGGGCGCCGAGGTGCGGAGCTTCGAGTCGCAGACGATCCCGTCCTCGACCTCGAGCCCGGCCCGCTGGGCCAGCATCGCGTCCGCTTTCACCCCGGCACCGACCACGACGAGGTCGCACTCGAAGCTGCGGCCGCTCTCGGTGAGGACCGAGCCGACCCGGCCGTCGCCCTCGAAGGCGCTCACCGACTCGCCGCCGACGAAGGTGACGCCATGCGCTTCGAGGCCCTCCTGGAAGAAGCGCCCGGCGTCCTCGCCGAAGGTCCGCGAGAGCGCCACCTCCTCGACCGCGACCATCGTGCAGACGGTCCCCTCGGCCGCCAGCGAGGCCGCCACCTCGGCGGCGATGTAGCTGCCGCCGACGAGGACGACGCGGCCCGCCGCCTTGGCGTCCTCGCGGATCGCGTCGGCGTTGCCGTAGGCCCGCAGGTAGTGGATGCCCTCGTTCTCGGCGCCCTCGAGACGGAGGATGTTCACCATCGCCCCGGTGCCCAGCAGCGCCTGACCGAAGGCGACCTCCTCGCCGCCCTGGATCTTCGCCGTCCTCGCCTCGGCGTCGATCGACATCACGTTCTTCCCGGTCAGCAGCTCGACCGAGTTCTCCTCGTACCAGGAGGGCTCGTTGACGTAGGCCGCGGCGCGGTCCGCCTCGCCGCGCAGGTACTCCTTGGAGAGCGGCGGGCGTTCGTAGGGCGGCTCCGGCTCCCGTCCGACCAGTAGGATCGAGCCCTCCGCCCCCTGCTTGCGCAGCTCCGACGCGCAGCTGGCGCCGGCCAGGCCGCCGCCGACCAGGAGGAAGTCGACCTCGCGGTCAGCCACTCGCGACGCCGCCGTCGCCTTCGGGTCCGAACAGAGCCTTCAGGTCGTCCTCCTTACCCGGATCGAGCACGGCCAAGACCTCGTCGCCCTCCTCGAGCACGGTGTCGGCGGTCGGCACGAAGCCCTTGCCCGCCCGCAGCACCGAGATCAGCAGGCTGCCGTCGGGCATGTGGAGGTCCCCGACCCGGCGGCCGGTCACCCCCGAGTCCTTGCCGAGCAGCATCTCGATGATCTCCAGCTGCTCCTCCTGCAGGTCGAGCAGGTGGACCAGCCCGTACTCGGGCACCTCGTGCTCGAGCAGGCGCAGGATCAGGTCGGTCGCCGAGACCGAGGGCTTGATCCCGAGCAGGTCGAAGTGCTGGCGATTGCGCGGGTTGTTGACCCGGGCGATGATCTGGTCGACCAGGTACTTCTCGCGCGCCACCTGGCAGATCAGCATGTTGTCCTCGTCGTCGCCGGTGACCGCGATCACCATGTCGGCGCGCTGGATGCCCGCCCGCTCCAGCACCCAGAGCTCGGAGGCGTCGCCGAAGGAGACGTTGTGCTCGAGCTCCTGCTCGACGGTCAGGTAGCGGCGCCGGTCGCTCTCGATCAGGGTCACCTCGTGGTCCTTCTCGAGCAGCTCGCGCGCCAGGTTCCAGCCGACCTTCCCCGCTCCGACGACAATGATGTACACGCGCTCCTCCTCCCTACGCGGCTTCCGCGGCGCCCTCGGGGCCGCTCCCGCCGCGCCCGGCGGAATCGCGCACCGCCGTCTCCAACATGTCGATCGCCACCCGCGTCGGGCAGACCGTCTGCAGCCCCTGGCGCGCGTACCACTCGGCCCGCAGCGGGTCGAGGACGCGGGCGATCACGGTCGGCACGGTGTATCGGCGCTGGGCAATCTGGGCGATGATGATGTTCGTGTTGTCGCCGTCGGTCGAGGCGATGAAGACGTCCGCCTGGTCGATCCCGGCCGCCTCCAGCGCCTCGGTCTCGATCCCGGCACCGACCGTGAACTGGCCGCCGAGGTCCTCCCAGCTTTTCTCCAGCCCCACCTCGAGGCGGGCGTGGGACTCGGGGTCCTCGTCGAGCGCGGAGACGGTGTGGCCCTCGCGGAGCATCGCCCGCGCGACCGAGCTGCCGACGCGCCCACAGCCGACGATCAGGATGAACATGGCGCGGATACTAGATCTCGGGCTCGGGCGGCGCGGTGAGCAGCACCCGGCACGGGGCTTTTTTGAGCACGTACTCGGTCGCCGCGCCGATCTCGGCGGGCTTGGCGGCGCCGATCCCGCCGAACTTGCCGCCGCCGCGAATCTTCGACGGCGGCTCGCCGCCGATGATGATCGCTTCCGAGTTCGCCCGCAGCGCCGCCGCGACGATCCCGGCGCCGATCCGCCGCGCCCGGATCACCTCGGTCGATACCTCGACGTCCTCGTACTCCTCCCCCACCTCGCGCGCCCGGTCGAGCGCCCGCCGCGCCTGCGCCTCGCGGTCCGGCGGCAGCTCGGCGTCGAGCGGCAGCGACAGCGGCACCTCGATCACGTAGACGAGCTCCAGGCGTGACTCGCCCTCGCCGCCGCCGTCCTCGTGCTCGGCCGCCGCGAGCCGGCCGGCGGTGGCGACGATGTCGTCGTCGAGCTTGGTGCCGAAGACCGGCACCAGCAGGTTCGAGAACTCGACCTCGGGGATCTGCTTGGTCAGCGCCGCCTCGCCGACCGAGACGCGCCTGGTCAGCGACGTGCCCTCGACGAACTTGCGGTAGATGACGTAGAAGGTGAGGCCGAAGGCCATCCAGCCGATCCCGACCCAGCGCGCGGTCGAGTGGAAGGCGAGCACGCTGAGGAAGGCCAGGCCGCTGGCGAGCGCGGCGATCAATGCCGGGATCGGCAGCTCCGCGGTCCCCCAGGCCATCCCCCAGGGGATGCGGAAGGGGCGCAGCTTGTCCGGCATCGTGATCCGCAGCCGGATCACCGAGAGGTGGGCGATCGTGATCGCCAGCGTCGCGCCGAAGGCGTAGAGCCCGGCCAGGATCTTGATGTTGGTCGGGATCACGAGGCCGAGCGCGATCAGCCCGCAGATCGTGATCGCCACGTAGGGCGTCGCCCGCCTCGCCCCGAGTTTGCCGAGCCAGCTGGGGATCTGTCGGTTGATCGCCAGCGTGTAGGTGTGGCGGGAGACGCCGAGCATCGAGGTGGTAGCCGCCCAGAAGAGGACCGGCGCGGCGACCAGCGCCACCACCCAGCGCATCACTTCCGACAGCCAGTGCGGGTGGAAGGCGGAGACGACGCCGAGCACCGGGTCCTGGATGTACTGATGGCCGAGCGCGGTTTCCGGGCCGTGCGGTCCGGCCACGACCGGGACCGCCATCAGCGCGATCGCCGCCATCCCGGCGTAGACCAGCGGCACCGCGATCGCCCCCAGCGACGCGATCCGCTTCAGCTCGCGGCGGCCGACTTCGATGTCCGGGGCGAGGTCGGAGGCCGCCTCGATCCCGGCGTAGGCGAGCATCGCCACCACCGCCGCGTAGATGATGTCGCGCAGGCTCGGGTGGCTGAAGAGGTCGAGCTGGGCGGTCAGGCGGTCGGGGTGCATGACGACGATCGCGCCGACCACGATCACCGCCAGCTGCAGGCCGAGGTCGGCCAGCGCGATGAAGGCGAGCGAGCGCTGCCGGCCGCGGCCGGTGACGTTGAGGATGTTGAGGATGCAGGCGCCGGCGATCACCGCCGCGGCGACGAGGATTTCGACGCCGTTGTCGTCGAAGCCACCCCAGATCGGCACCAGGTAGTGCGGCACGGAGATCGCCGCCAGGGCGATCACGATCAGGTAGTCGAGCAGGATCGCCCAGCCGGCGATGAAGGCGACGAGCTCGTTGAAGGCGTGGCGGGCGAAGGTCGAGGAGCCGCCGCGCTCGCGGAACATCGCGCTGCCCTCGACGTAGGAGAGCGTCGTCAGCCCGAAGAGGAGGCCGGAGACGAGGAAGATCAGCGGCGTCAGGCCGAGGCCGCGCTCGGCGACCACCCCGAGCGCGAAGTAGATCGAGAAGCCGACCGCCGAGTAGGCGGCGGCGAAGAGCCAGGGGACGCCCAGGCCACGCCGCAGTTTGCCCTTGCGGGCCGCGTGCGGGACCTTCATCGGGACTGCCTGCTCGCGATCCAGAAGCGCCCGATGCCGACCGCGACGAAGAGTATCCCCATCAGGAAGCCGACCGACGCCGGGCCGCCGCCGTTGGCGAGGGTGACGACGAGGAGCAGCAGGCCGAGCACGACGAAGACCAGGGAGAAGGTGCGGATCGCGCCGTGGTAGGCGCGGTCGCGGTTCAAGTGACGGCCTCGGCGAGCGCCGCGCCGGGGATGACGCGGCCCTGGTTCTCGCCCGGCTCGGAGACGACGATCACCCGGCAGGGCCGCTCGCCGAGCACCGTCTCCAGGGTCTTGTCGTACTGGGGGACGCCGTTGCGATAGCGGAGGCCGACGACGATCGCCGCCGCCTCGATCTCGGCCGCCTCCTCGGCCACCGAGTAGCCCGCCTGACCGGGCCGCACGCGGGCGACGTGGCCGGTCACGCGCTGGCCGCCGATCAGCTTCGCCTCCTCCACGCGACGCTGCGCCTCGGCTTCGGCCTCGGGCAGGTCGGCGTCGAGCGGCAGGTTGGTGGGCACCGTCATCATCGAATGGACGTGGATGCCGCGCCGCCGTTTGGAGGCGAGCTTGACGGCGGTCGCGACCATCTCCGGGGAGAAGTCTTCGTCGTCCTCGAAGCCGACCAGGACCGAGCGGTACTCGACCTCCTCGACCCCGAGCGGTTCGGGCAGGACGACCTTCACGGTCCGGGTCAGCGGCAGCCCCTGGTTGCGCCGGTAGAGCACGTAGACGGTGATCCCGAGGATCATCCAGCCGGTGCCGACGAGGAGCGTCGAGGGGTTCAACGCCATCACCACGATCCAGGCGGCAAAGGTGCCGAGGCCGCCGAAGACCGCGGTCAGCGGCAGGTCGAATCCGAACGCACGCAGGTTCAGCGGCGGCTTCCACGGGCGCTCCACGTCCGCCTGTTTTCGTCGCAGCTGGACGACCGCGATGTGGGCGATCGTGAAGGAGAGCATCGCGCCGAACGAGTACATCGTCGCCAGGAAGTTGGTCTGGCCCGGGATCATCGTGAGGATCGCGACCCCGGCGAAGATGACGATCGCGATGTAGGGGGTGCGGTACTTCGGGTGGATCTGGCGCAGGCCCTCGGGCAGCTGCCGGTGCTGGCCCATCGAGTAGGTGAGCCGCGAGACGCCGATCAGCCCGGCGTTGGTGGCGATCAGCAGGATCACCGCGGCAAGGACGCCGACGTAGTAGCGCAGTACTTCGGTCGGGCCGCTGGAGAGCCCGAGGTTCTCGACGATCCCGAGGATCGGGTCGTCGGCGTACTTCGTGCCGAGCTCGGTGTGGTAGCCGCTCGCGGTGTGGACGACCGGCATCGCCGAGAGGGCGACGATCGGGATCAGCAGGTAGAGGCCGAGCACCGCGGCGACGACGAGCCCCGCCGCGCGGGGGACCGTCCGCGAGGCGTCCTTGGCCTCCTCCGACATGTTGGAGATCGTCTCGATGCCGGTGTAGGCGATCATCCCGACCGCGATCCCGAGCGCGAAGTCGCTCCAGGTCGGGGCGACGCCGAGGTGGATGTTGTCGATCAGGATGTGCGGGCTGAGCACCAGCACGACACCGATCCCGACCAGCACGACCTGGGTGGCGAGGTCTGCCACGGCGAGGATCAGGTTCAGTTTCGAGGACTCTTCGGTGCCGCGGATGTTGAGCGCGGCGAGGGCGACGACGAGGACAGCGCCGCCGATCACGTCGCCGGGGCTGTGGCCGAGCGCGGGCCAGAAGACGGCCAGATAGTGGGGCACGAAGAAGGCCGAGATCGCGACCGTGATCGTGTAGTTCAGCATCTGCCCCCAGGCGGCGACGAAGCTGACGAACTCGTTGAAGGCGTGGCGGGCGAAGCTCGAGGAACCGCCCGCCTCGGGGAACATCACGGTCGCCTCGGCGTAGGTGGCGGCGGTGGCGGCGAAGATCAGCCCGGAGATGACGAAGGCGACCGGCGTCAGCCCGAGGGCGAACGCGGCGGTGACGCCGAGGGCGTAGTAGATCGACGAGCCGACGTTGCCGTAGGCGGCCGAGAACAATGCCCCGACGCCATGGACGCGACTCAGCGACTCGTCTCTGGGGATTCGCTGGGCCATCTAGAAGCTGGTATCCGACACTTCGGCTTCCGAATATACGCGCGTCGGAAGCCGGCTCCGCAGGTGCCCGGGGCGGAGCTCGGCCGGCGTGGCGACGCCGAGCAGCGCCAGGGTCAGCTCGAGCTCGGCGGCCAGTATCGCCAGCACCCGCTCGGCGCCCGCGGAACCGGCCGCGGCGAGACCCCAGGCGGTCGGCCTGCCGACCAGGACGGCATCGGCGCCGAGCGCCAGGGCGATGGCAACATCGGTGCCACGGCGGATGCCGCCGTCGACCAGGACGCCGGCCCGCCCGGCCACCGCGTCGACGATCTCCGGCAGCGCCTCGGCGGTGGTGACGGCGCGGTCGAGCTGGCGGCCGCCGTGGTTGGAGACGATGACCCCGGCGGCCCCGTACTCGATCGCGAGCTTGGCGTCCTCGGCGGTGAGGAGGCCCTTGACCAGGAGCGGCACGCCGGCGTCGGCGGCGATCGCCCCGAGGTCCTCCCAGGTGAGCGAGCGGGACATCAGCTCGAAGGTCTCCTCGACGGTCACCGTACGCGAACCGCCGAGGGCGGCGGCGACGCTGGGGATCTCCACCTCGGCGGGCAGCGTGAAGCCACTGCGCACGTCCCGCTCGCGGTTGCCACCGGGCGGCGCGTCGACGGTGATCACGACCGCCTCGAAACCCGCATCGACCGCCTCGGCCATCAGCGCCCGGGTGACGCCGGCATCGCGGAAGGGATAGAGCTGGAACCAGCGGCGCCCACCGGGCGCCGCGGCGGCGACGTCGGCGGGCCTCGTGTTGGCCAGGGTCGAGAGGCACATCACGGTCCCGGCCGTGGCGGCGGCCCGCGCCATCGCCACCTCCCCCTCGGGGTCGAGCAGCCGCTGATAGGCGACCGGCGCGATCAGGACGGGAGCCGCGACCGGCGCCCCGAGCACCTCGACCGCGGTCGAGACCTCCTCCACCCCGGTCAGCTGCCGCGGCCGCAACCGCCAGTCGCGCCACGCCGCCACGTTGTCGCGCAGCGTCACCTCGTCCCCGGCACCACCGGAGAAGTAGCCGCGCGCGCCAGGCTCAAGCTTCCGCTCGGCCTCCCGCTGCGCGTCGAAGACGTTGACCCAGCCGTCAGACATCGCCGAGAAGCTAATCCCTCAGGCGCCCCTCTGCGCCGCGCCGCGCCGCCGGATTCCGCCGATGCTCGGCCGGGGCGGCCGTCCGAGGTGCGTCCCGGGCGTCTCGTGGCGACCCCGGCAGGGTGTGGCCGCCACGAGACGCCCGGGACGTGAGGGGTCCGCAGGGAAGATCACACGGAGGTACGGAAGACGCCGGGAACGTCACCGGTCCTCATGCATCTCCCGACCGACACAGAGGTCCCTGCCACGACCGTGCACTTGAGCCGCCTATAGGCGGCTCAAGTGCACGGTCGTCGGCGGCCTGACGAGGAAGACGCACGGAACCGTGGACTTACCTGGGTCTTCGTCACCGATCACGAGCCTTCGTGGAAGAAAACGCGCTTCTCCCCGGAGCACGCCGATCCCCACGCCCTCCCCCGCACCCTCGGCCGTCCCGGCCACGGCCACACCCTGCGAGGGTCGTGGCCGGGACGGCCGCGTCCCTTGCCCTTCGGGCGCCAGCCAGGAGAAGCACCGGACGATCAGATCGTCCGGTGCTCTACGCAGAGAGGCCCCTTTGGCGCTCTAAAAGTGAACTATCGGGATGATCAGGATCGCGACGATGTTGGCGACCTTGATCATCGGGTTGATCGCCGGGCCGGCCGTGTCCTTGTAGGGATCGCCGACGGTGTCGCCGGTCACCGAGGCTTCATGCGCAGGCGAGCCTTTGCCGCCGTGGGCGCCGTCCTCGATCAGCTTCTTGGCGTTGTCCCAGGCGCCGCCGCCGGCGGTCATCGAGATCGCCTGGAAGAGGCCGACGACGATGACTCCGATCAACAGCCCGCCGAGCGCATCGACGCTGAGGATGCCGACGATCACCGGCACGATGATCGGGATCAGCGCGGGCAGGATCATCTCTTTCTGCGCCGCCAGGGTGACGATGCTGACCGTTTCCCCGTACTCGGGTTTTTCGGTCCCGTCCATGATCCCGGGGTGCTCTTTGAACTGTTTCCTGACCTGCTCGACGACCTGGCCGCCGGCCCGTCCGACCGCCTCGATCGAGAGCGCCAGGAACAGGTAGACCATCATGCCGCCGATGATCAGGCCGATCAGCACGTCAGGACTGGTCAGGTGGAATAAGGAGTTCAGGTTGTACCCGGCCGGCGCTTCGTCGGCCAATTCGCTGCGGAAGGCGGCGAAGAGGACGAGCGCGGCCAGCGCGGCCGATCCGATCGCGTAACCCTTGGTCACCGCCTTGGTCGTGTTGCCGACCGCGTCGAGCGGGTCGGTGACGTTGCGCACCTCCTCCGGCAGCTCCGCCATCTCGGCGATCCCGCCGGCGTTGTCGGTGATCGGACCGAAGGCGTCGAGCGCCACGATCAGGCCACAGAGCGAGAGCTGCGCGACGACCGCGATGCCGATCCCGTAGATCCCCGCCAGCTGGTTGGCGGCAAGGATCGCCCCGGCGATCACCAGGGCCGGAGCCGCGGTCGACTGGAAGCCCTGCGAGAGGCCGGCGATGATGTTCGTCGCGTGCCCGGTCTCCGAGGCCTGGGCGATCATCTTCACCGGCCGGAAGCGGGTTGCCGTATAAAATTCGGTGATCCCGAAGAGCAGCGCGGTGACGGCGACCCCGATCACGGCGCAGAGCCAGAGGTCGGCCACGCTCACGGACTTCGCCGCGGCGGACGCGAACCCGAGCCGCAGCGGATCGCTCATCATCCAGTCGGTGATCGGGTAGAACGCCGCGACCGAGAGGATGCCCGAGATCAGCAGGCCGCGGTAGAGCGCGCCCTCGACTTTGTCGCTGGTCGTGCGCACGGTGAGCGCGCCGATGATCGAGGCGATGATCGCGATCCCGCCCAGGACCAGCGGGTAGATCGCCACCTCGCGCGCGTATTCCGGGTTGAAGGTGAGGACGCCGAGCAGCATCACGGCGACCGAGGTCACCGCGTAGGTCTCGAACAGGTCGGCGGCCATGCCGGCGCAGTCGCCGACGTTGTCGCCGACGTTGTCGGCGATCACCGCCGGGTTGCGGGGGTCGTCCTCGGGGATACCCGCCTCGACCTTGCCGACCAGGTCGGCGCCGACGTCGGCGGCCTGGGTGAAGATGCCGCCGCCGAGACGGGCGAAGATCGAGATCAGCGAAGCGCCGAAGCCGAGTGAAACCAGCGAGTCGATGACCTGCCGGTCGTTTGGTTGCAGGCCCATCGGACCGGTCAGCACCCAGTAGTAGACCGAGACGCCCAGCAGCGACAGGGCGACGACGAGGAAGCCCGACACCGCGCCACCGCGCATCGCCACCTGCACGGCGCCCACGAGGCTGTGCTGGGCGGCCGCTGCGGTGCGCAGATTGGACTTGACGCTGATGAACATGCCGATGATGCCCGATGCCATCGAGCAGGCAGCTCCGACGATGAACGCGATGGCCGTGTACAGGCCAAGCTGGACGCCGTAGATGCCCTTGGTGTCCGTCAGCTCCGGCGTGTTCACCGCGGCGATGACCGCACCGACGATGACCGAGGCAACGATGGCGAGGACGCCGATGGTCACGTACTGGCGACGGATGAAGGCGACCGCACCTTCGTAGATGGTGGAGGCGACGTCCTGCATCGCCTTGGTGCCCTGGTCC
>DATJWW010000017.1:0-9462 GCA_035500835.1 Solirubrobacterales bacterium
AGGCAGGCGCCGGCGAGGGCGAGGAGCTTCGGCGTCTCGGTTCGTGGGGCGTCCTCGAAACGAACCATGGGGTCAATTTCGACGCTCCACCAGCCAAGGTCAAGCCGCGTCCAGCCAATCAATAAAGATATTAAGTACGGCTCAGGCGGGCGTCTCGATCTTCGGGAAGAGCGGCGCCACCCGCTCAACCGCCTGGCCACCCGGACGGGCGCCCAGCTCGGCCAGGGAACGCCCGCCCTCGGCGAGCGCGCCGAGCAGCGTCTCGGCGGTCTCCGGCAGGTAGGGCGCCAGCAGCAGCGTCGTCACCCGCAGGCCCTCGACGAGGTTGTAGAGGACCTCGTCGAGCCGCTCCGGGTCGGCCTCGTCCTTGGCCAGCTCCCACGGCTTCGTCTCCTCGACGAAGCGGTTGAGGCGGCGGACCAGCTTCCAGGCCTCCTCCAGCGCCTGGGTCAGCTCGGCCCGATCGAGCAGCTCGGAGAAGCGGCCGACGGCGCCGTCGAAGTCCTCGGCGAGGGTCGCGTCGACGGCGGCGACGGGAACGGTGCCGTCGCGGTAGCGGTCGACCATCGCCAGCACCCGGCTGGCGAGGTTGCCGTAGTCGTTGGCCAGCTCGGTCTCGTAGCGGCCCTCGAAGCCGGCGGTGGAGATCGAGCCGTCCTGGCCGAAGCTGACCTCGCGGAAGAGGTAGAAGCGCAGCGCGTCGGCGCCGAAGCGGTCGATCACCTCGAACGGGTCGAGGACGTTGCCGAGGCTCTTCGACATCTTTTTCTCGCCCATCAGCAGGAACCCGTGGATCGCCATCCGCCGCGGCGGCTCGAGGTCGGCCGCGAGGCACAGCGCCGGCCAGATCACGGCGTGGAACTTGAGGATGTCCTTCGCCATCACGTGCAGGTCGGCGGGCCAGTAGCGGTCGGTCAGGTCCTCGCCCTCGCGGGCGAAGCCGAGCGCGGTGACGTAGTTGAGGAGCGCGTCGAACCAGACGTACATCCGCTGCTCGGGGTCCCAGGGCAGCGGCAGCCCCCACTGCAGGGTCGGGCGCGAGAGCGAGACGTCCTCAAGGCCGCCCTTGATGAACGAGACCGCCTCGTTGCGGCGGAACTCGGGGACGACGAAGTCGGGCCGCTCTTCATATAGGGCTTCCAGCTGCGGCTGGAACTTGGAGAGCTCGAAGAACCAGTTCTCCTCCTCGACCCAGTCGAGCGGGATCTCGTGAATCGGGCAGGTGTTCCCCTCCGCCACCTCGCGCTCGGTTTTGAAGTCCGCGCAGCGCGGGCAGTACCAGCCTTCGTAGGCGCCCTTGCGCACCCAGCCGTTGTCGTAGACCCGCTGCATGATCTCCGCGACCTTGGCTTCGTGCCGCGGGTCCGAGGTGCGGATGAAGAAATCATTGGTGACGTCGATGATCGGTCCCAGTGCCTCGAACTTCGCCGCGTTGCGATCGACCAGCTCTTCCGGCGAGATCCCCTCTTTCTCCGCCGCCACCTCGATCGGCTCCCCGTGCTCGTCGGTGCCGGTGAGGAAGAACACATCCTCCCCGCGCTGCCGGTGGTGCCGCGCGATGATGTCCGCGGCCAGCGTCGAGTACGCGTGCCCGAGGTGCGGCTCCGCGTTGACGTAGTAGATCGGGGTGGTGACGTAGAACTTGCCGTCGCTCATCGGCAAGGGACGCTATCCGACCGTCACAAGGGCGCGACAAGACTCCCGAGGAAGGCGGCGACGAACATGCCGATGAGGATGCCGGCGATCGCCGGGAGCGCCTCGACCATCGCGGCGAGGATCCAACCTCCGGCAGCCCCGGTGGCCAGCACCGGGAGGGCCTGGGTCGGAACCTTGGAGAACTGCTCAAGCAGGTCCTTCGCCTCGGGTCCATGCAACGTCCACTCCGCCATCACGAGCATCCCGATCTCCCCTCGGCCGCCATCACATTTTGAGCAAAGCTATCCGATAAGAAGAACTTTCCTGTGTTTAATTATCGGCGCTGCGGCCCGCCGCGCCGTGAGGATCAGGGTCTTCCTCGCACTCAGCGCCGCGCCTCGCGCCCGGTCAGCGCTTTGTAGAGGTCGTTGGCGCGGGTGCCGGTGAGGGCGGCGACGACCGAGGCGGCGGCGCGGGGGCGGGCGCCGCTCTGGACCAGGTGGCGGAGGGCGTCGACGGCGAAGCCGACGTCCTGGCCGTGCTCGGCGGTGGCGCTCGGCCCGATCACGAGGACGATCTCGCCGCGGACGTCGCCGCGGAAGCGGCGGGCGAGCTCGCCGAGGGTGCCGCGGGCGACCTCCTCATGGACCTTGGTCAGCTCGCGGCAGACGGCCGCCTCGCGGTCGGGGGCGATCGCCGCCAGCGCCGCGAGGCTCTCGCCCACCCGCCGCGGCGACTCGAAGCAGACCACGGTCTCGGTCGAGCGCAGCACCCGCTCCATCTCCCCCGCCCGCCGCGGCAGGAAGCCCTCGAAGCGCCAGCGGTCGGTCGGCAGCCCGGAGGCGACGAGGGCCACCGGCACCACCGAGGGCCCGGGCAGCACCGTCACCTCGAGGTCGCGGTCGATGCAGCGGCGGATCAGCTTGAAGCCCGGGTCCGAGATCCCCGGCATCCCCGCGTCGGAGACGAGCGCCACCAGGTAGCCGCGCTCGATCTGCTGGCTGAGCTCCACGGCGCGCGCCGATTCGTTGCCCTCGTGGTTGGAGACCAGGCGCGGCGCCGGACGGATCGCCAGGCGGTCGAGCAATTGGCCGGTGCGGCGGGTGTCCTCGCAGGCGATGAAGTCGGCGGAGACGAGCGCCTCGCGGATCCGCGGGCTGACGTCGTCCATGTTGCCGATCGGCGTCGGGCAGACGACGAGCGCGCCCGCCATCAGTGACTGTCGCTCTGCTTCTGGAGCTCGGTCCGGGCCAGGGCCGCGGCGCCGATCATCCCGGCGTCGTTGCCGAGCGTCGCTCCCACGATCGGGGTCTCGTTCATCGGCCGCAGCGCCCGCTCGCGCACTTCCTTGCGCGCCGGGTCGAGCAGCAGGTCGCCCGCCGCGATCACGCCGCCGCCGATCACCATCACTTCCGGCTCGAAGATGTTGGCGAAGCTCGCGCAGGCGACGCCGAGCCGGCCGCCGATCAGATCGAAGACGCCGATCGCGGTCTCGTCGCCGGCCAGCGCCGCTTCGGTGACCGCCAGCCCGTGGACCTCCTTGCCTTCGGCGAGCACCTTGCCGAGCGCCGAGTCGGGGGCGCTTTCGGCGGCGGCGAGGCCCTCGCGGCCGAGCGCCGTCCCCGAGGCAAGCGACTCGACGCAGCCGTGGTTGGGGCAGTTGCCCTGGCAGGGCGGGCCGTCGGCCTGGATCACGACGTGGCCGAGCTCGGCCCCCGCCCCGGTCGCGCCGCGGAAGATCTCGCCGCCGAGGATCAGCCCGCCGCCGATCCCGGTGCCGATCGTCAGCATCACCATCGTCGGCTTGCCGCGCGCCGCGCCGTACTGGTACTCGGCCAGCGCCGCGACGTTGCCGTCGTTGTCGAGGAAGACCGGCAGGCCGACCCGTTCGGAGATCAGATCGCGGAGCGGCAGGTCGGCGAGCGGCAGGTTGACGGCGGCGATCGCTTCGCCGCGCTCCTGGTTGATCGTCGCCGGCACGCCGAGGCCGACCGCGACCGCGTCGGGGCGCGCGTCGCGCGCCGCCGTCACCTCGCGCACCAGCATCTCGACCAGCTCGTCCTCGGTCTGGCCGTGGGAGGCCTCGCGGCTCTCCCACAGGGTCTCGACACCGGCGAGGACACCGACCTGGGCCTTCGTCCCGCCGAGGTCGACTCCGATCGTCTCCACCTCACTCACCGGGCCAAGGCTAGTCGTCCTCCGGCCTCCGCGGCGCAAGGCTCTTCCCGCGGGCTTTGCAGGCGGATCGCGCCATCCGGCGAAGTTCGTTGTTCCTAAGAAACCTCGACTACGGTTTCGGACCCTTTCATGCCTGACGACACGCCTGACCAAGGTGGGCAGCGCCCCCAGGGCCAGCCCGAGTACAAGGTCTACCGCTCCCGGCGGGGCCTCTTCTCGCGCCTGCGCGGGAGCGGCGTGCCCGGCTCCGACGGCGCCGCGAAAGGCGCGGCGGCGGCCGGTGGGGGGGCGCCCGACGAACCGGGCCGGACCAACTACAGCTCCGGCGGTGGTGGTGGAGGCTCCCGGCTCCCGGCTCTGAAGCTGCCATGGAAGCGCGACGACCGCGCCGGGCTGCCGCGCCGCAAGCCGCGCTGGCGCCGGGTCGCCTTCTGGGTCGGGATCGCGGTCGTCGGCTGGATCGTGATCAGCTTCCTCGCCTTCGCGGTCTCCGCCCAGCTGCAGTCGTTCAAGCTGGCGGGGGAAGCGAAGGACGCCCTGCACGGCAACCCGTTCATCCTGCCCAGCGCCCAGAACATCCTGGTGATGGGGACCGACGCGCGGCCGGTCGACACCAAGGAACCGGGCGCGGCTAACAACCCCAAGTGCTACGAACAGCAGGAAAAGGGCGAAGCGCCGCACAAGCCCTGCTACCAGGGCGAATACCGGGCGGACACCCTGATGGTCATCCGGGCGGGGGGCGGCACCTTCAACAAACTCTCGATCCCGCGCGACTCCTACGCCGAAATCCCCGGCGAGACGCCGCAGAAAATCAACGCCGCCTTCGCCTTCGGCGGCGCCGCGCTGCAGATCAAGACGGTGGAAAAGTTCCTCCACATCAAGATCGACCACGTCGCGATCATCAACTTCACCGGGCTCGAAAACCTGGTCGACGCGGTCGGCGGCGTCGAAGTCGACCTGCCGCACAAGCTCTGTGCCGAAATCGCCGGCGGCTCCGGGCATGGCCAGGGCGGGATCACCCTGCATCTGAAGAAGGGCGAGAACACGCTCGACGGTGAGAAGGCGCTCGCCTACTCGCGCATCCGCGAGCCGAGCGAATGCCCCGGCCCCGGCAAGAGCGCCTATACCTACGGCTACTCGGACTTCGACCGGGCGAAGGCCCAGCAGGCGGTGATCAACGGGATCAAGGACCGCCTGACCAGCATCAGCCGCCTCCCCTACAACTTCATCAAGGGGCCGATCATCGGCTGGACGGCGCCGAAAGCGTTCGTCTCCGACATGGGCTTCTTCACGATGCCACAGCTGGTGCTGGCCGCGGCGATCGGCGGCACCGGCGGGACCGACGTCCTCTGCGGCACGCCGAAGGAAGAGGCGCAGTGCGGGATCGGGCCGGGCGGCTCGGTCGAAGTCCCCCAGAAGTTACGCCGCCGGGCCGTGCACCGGCTGATGAACTGAGCGCTGCGTGAATTTGGTCCCCTATGGGGGACCAAATTCATCAAGCGCTAATCGCTGGAGCTGGAGGAGGAGCTCGCAGCGGCCTTTGAGTCCGATTTCGAGCCGGAATCCGAGGAGCTCGATCCGGAGTCCGAGGAGCTCGACGATTTCGACTCCGAGGAGGAGCTCTCGCCGCCGCCCGACCCGTTGCCGGCGCCTTTGCGTTTGCCGTAGTCGGTGTTGTAGAAGCCGGAGCCCTTGAAGTGGACCGCGGGCGCGGTCAGCACGCGGTGGGCGGGGGCGCCGCACTCGACGCACTCGGTCAGCGGCTCCTCCGACATCTTCTGCATCACGTCGAAGACGTGGCCGTTGTCGCATTTGTACTCGTAGATCGGCACGGGACCCGCGATTATCGCAGCCGCTACGGTTCGGAGATGGCCACGACCCCGCAGGAGAAGCCCGAGACCGAGGTGACGATGGAGGAGATCGTCGCGCTCTGCAAGCGGCGCGGCTTCGTCTTCCCCTCCTCGGAGATCTACGGCGGGCTCGGCTCGACCTACGACTACGGCCACTACGGCGTCCTGCTGAAGACCAACGTCAAGAACGAGTGGTGGCGCTCGATGCTGCAGGACCGCGACGACATCGTCGCCCTCGACTCGGCGATCCTGCAGAGCCCCAAGGTGTGGGAGGCCTCCGGCCACCTGGCGGGCTTCACCGACCCGCTCGTGCAGTGCCTCGGCAAGTGCAAGAAACGCTGGCGCGAGGATCATCTGCGCGAGGCGGTGGCGGCCGAAGGCGGCGACCCCGACGGCGAGATCCGCTGCCCCGAGTGCGGCGGTGAGCTCTCGGAGCCGCGCAACTTCAACCTGATGTTCGAGACCCACGTCGGGCCGGTGGCGGGCGAGGGCTCGGAGGTCTACCTGCGGCCTGAGACGGCGCAGGGCATCTTCATCAACTTCAAGAACGTGCTCGGCTTCGCCCGCAAGAAGCCGCCGTTCGGGATCGCCCAGGTCGGCAAGTCCTTCCGCAACGAGATCACCCCCGGCAACTTCATCTTCCGCACCCGCGAGTTCGAGCAGATGGAGATGGAGTTCTTCGTCCCACCCGACGAGGCGGAGCGCTGGTACCGCGAGTGGATCGAGATCCGCGAGCGCTGGTACACGGAGCTGGGCATCCGCCCCGACCATCTGCGGGTCCGCCCGCACGAGCAGGACGAGCTCTCCCACTACTCCTCGGGCACGAGCGACGTCGAGTACCTCTTCCCGATCGGCTGGTCGGAGCTGGAGGGGATCGCCAACCGCGGCAACTTCGACCTCACCCAGCACGCCAAGTTCAGCGGCGAGAAGCTCGAGTACTTCGACCAGCAGACCAAAGAGCGCTACGTCCCGCACGTGATCGAGCCCGCGGCCGGCGCCGACCGGGCGACGCTCGCCTTCCTCGTCGACTCCTACGAGGTCGAGGAGGTGGAGGGACGCCAACGCACCGTGCTGCGCCTGCACCCCCGCCTCGCCCCGGTCAAGGTCGCCGTCCTCCCGCTCGTCTCCCGCGAGGGGATGCCGGAGAAGGCTCGCGAGATCTTCCAGGATCTGCGCCGCCGCCTCCCCGCCGAGTTCGACGAGGGCGGCTCGATCGGCAAGCGCTACCGCCGCCAGGACGAGATCGGCACCCCCTGGGGGATCACCGTCGACGGCGAGACGATGGAGACCGACACCGTCACCCTGCGCGACCGCGACTCACTCGAGCAGGTCCGCATCCCGATCGAGGGCCTCGGCGACGAGCTGGTGCGCCGGCTCGAAGCGCCCTGGACGAGCCCGAAGCTGAGCTGATGGAGCGGCGACGAGTTCGCTCACCCTGATTTGACAGCCATATTGAATTGAACATAAGTTTCCGGTCCGCTATGGCGGATTCATCGGAATCTCACAATCCTGAGCCCGTTCCGGACGCTGCAGAGCAGCCCGCTCCGCAGGATTCCCCTAGCCCGCCGGCCGGTTGGTATCCGGACCCGAACGCCGGCGGCGCAAACCTGATGCGCTACTGGGACGGCGGTGCATGGACCGATCACGTGCACGGCGGGAGCGAGGTCACAAGCACTCGCAGGACGGCAGATGAACGGAAGGTCATCCTCGCCCAGCAACTTCAGGCGGCGGCGGCGCGTGGTCTCCGAATCGAGTCCCAGAGCGAATTCCAGGCGGTCCTCGTAAGCGGCAAGCCGGTCAACCACGTTCTGCACGCGATCCTCACCATCTTCACCTGTTTGCTCTGGGGAATCGTCTGGGCGATCATCGCCGCAACGGGGGGCGAGAAGCGCGAGATGGTGCTGGTCGATGATTTCGGCAATGTCATCTGGCAGCAACTCGGCAAGGCCTAGCGGCGGCGTCGCCGCCGGCGCCCTGCTGACGACCGCAGCACTCTCGGTCGCCACCAAGACGCCGGCGGCGGGTATGCCGCTGACTGTCCTGGGGCGTCCCATTCCCGATCTATGTCCGATTCATCGGGCAACCGGCCGCAACTGTCCCGGCTGCGGGATGGGGCGTGCGCTTGCACTCCTCTGGCGCGGTCGTCTGAAATCGGGGATCAGGTCCAACCCCGCATCTCCTTTCATCTTCGTCGCGCTCATCTACTTAGCACTCAGATCAACTCGTCCGGTGCAGAGGCGACAGTCGGTTCAAGCGCCGGTCCCGACCCCAATCCATAGGAGCAAGTGACACGTGACCTTCGCCGAGGCAATAAATGACGGGTTCTCAAAATACGCGACGTTCAGCGGGCGGTCTTCGCGTTCCGCCTACTGGTTCTGGGTTCTGCTCTACGTCCTGATCGTCATCGTCGCGACGATCATCGACGCGGGCATCGGGAGTTCGGCAATCGCCGGCCTGGTCGGGCTGGCCTTCCTGATCCCCAACCTTGCCGTCCTCTGCCGCCGCCTGCACGACACGGACCGCACCGGCTGGTGGATCCTGATCGGGTTCGTGCCGCTGGTCGGCTGGATCGTGCTCATCATCTTCGCCTGCACGGAGTCCGGGCCGCCCAACCAATACGGCCCCGGCCCCGACGGCAAAGGCGCGGTGACCATGACGTCGCCGTTTGGGCAGACGCCACCGCTTCCGCCCCCGCCTCCGCCGACGCCGCAGAGCCCGCCGAGCGAGATGCCTCCGCCTGACCCGGGCGAGCGAGCGCCGTAGCGGCCGGCCACCCGACCGGCGGGAGGATCGGGGAACACCTCGGCCGGGCGCCGTGGAACCTGTCAGGATGCCGCGCCATGGCGACCGAGATGCAGCTTCCGAACTCCGACCAGGAGTTCAAGATCCGCAGCCCCTGGGCGGTTGCGCTGCTGCCGTTCATCACGCTTGGGATCTACCACCTTGTCTGGTGGTACAAGGTCAATAAGGAGTTGAAGGCCTACGGCGAGTCGAAGGGATACGACCTCGGCCGTAACCCGATGAACTCGGCGCTGGCGGTGTTCCCAGGCTGCATCCTCTTGCTCATCCCGACGCTGATCTCCTACTGGCGCGGCACCCAGCGTGTCCAGGGCGCGGCCAACGTCGCCAACCAGGAGCCGCTCAACGGCTGGCTCGCCTTGATCCTCTACCTGCTCCTCTCACCCGCGATGTTCGCTTACCTGCAAGTGTCGCTGAACAATGTCTGGGAGCAAGAGCTGACTCTTGCCCCGGGGCAGGACAAGCCGGCGCCCCCGGGCGACGCGATGCCGCCGAAACTTCCAGGCACCTAGCTCGTCAGATAGCACTCGACCTCGCGCGCGTCGGCATCGAGTTCGCGCGCAGCCTTCTTCGTCACCTGCTCGAGATGCTCGATCTCGACTGCTCCCTTCTGGAAGCGCCAGGTGGAGACGGCGCGACCCTTGACCATCGCGAACGGGCGGAAGAGGCCGTTGTTCGTGACCAGGCCCTTGTGCGGGCCCACGACCGAGTCGCGGGAGGTCCAGCCGAGCAGCACCGGGTCGAAGGGGCCGAGCAGGCGCGGCGGAGGAAGGGGCGCGGGCTCCTCACTCTGGCGCAGGTCGACTAGACCATCGCCGAGGTCGACGAGTTGCCGGGAGATCGCGCCAAGCCCGGCGCGCGCATCGCGCAGCGGCAGACCCGCCCAGCGGGCGAGGTCGGCGTCGGTCGCCGGACCGTGCCCGACCAGATAGCGGCGCGCCAGCTCGCCGAGCCCCGTCTCCCGCTCGGGCGGTCGACCTTTGGCCCGTACAGCGGGCCA
>DATJWW010000018.1:0-64569 GCA_035500835.1 Solirubrobacterales bacterium
CCGGCCCGTGCTCCTGTCGGGCTGGACTTCGCCCGCCTGCTTGATCATCACGCCGCGTTCGCGGGCGCGGAGGACCATGTAGACGGCGACGAGGGAGCCGAACCTGTTCTGGTAGGGGGTGGCCAGGTAGAGGGAGCCGACGATCGGTTCTTCGAGCAGGGGCGAGCGGGCTTCCACGGAGCCGAGCTTGGAGGCTTCCGGGCAGCCCCCGCCCACGGGGGTTTCGAGCTGCTCGGCCGCGTACTGGGCTTCCGAGCAGGTCGAGATCCCTTCGGCGAAGGAGGGGTTGGCGGTCATCCCTTCGGGGAGGGTGACTTCCACCTTTTCGGGCTCGGTTTCGGCGATGCCGTCGGGGTTGGTGAGGCCTTCGTCGGGCAGCTTCAGCTGGAATTCGAGGCCTGAGGGCGAGGTGGCCGAGCGGGAGGTGGGCTGGGAGGCGACCTGGGGGGAGAAGGGGACGGCGTCGCAGCCGACAAGCGGAGAGGGGTTACCGCCGGAGTCGAGCGATTCAACCGTTTCGCCCACGTAGTTGCCGGGGTCGAGCTTGGAGTCGACCTGCACCGTGGTCTGCAAGGGCGCGTCACAACGAGCCGGCAGCGTCAGGTAGGGGGCGAGAGGAGCCGTCGAGGAGCAGCCCGGTTCAGCGATGCTTTCGCCTACCCGACAGAAGCGTTCGCCGTCGTTGGCGGGGTCGGCGGGAACCCCCCAGATCGTCTCGGTCACTTCTTTGAGTTCGAGCGGGATGTCGACCGAGGAGACCCGCAGGCCGTAGCCGGATTCACTGCGCAGCGAGGCATACTGGAAGACGTTTTTGCCGAAGAGACTGAAGCCGAACATGGTCGGCGTCCCGGGCGGCGGGGTGAGGTTATAGACGGGCGCGAAAAGAAGGCCGAGCACAGGAATGGCGGCCCTGAGGACACCGACCTGGGTGTCGGCCGGGCAATGCGGTGAGGTGCCCACGAAGTCCTTACGGGAGCAGGCCGGGACCGCAGTGGGATTACCGATCAGACCAGGGGGGAGATCGACGGTCGCTTCGCGGACTTCGCCACCTTCGGTCGTGCCATCGGAACCAGCCTTGAGCTGGAACCGAACGGCAAAGCCAGCGGGGTGTGAGCTCGCCTGTTCTTCGATCGTGCCATTACGGGCGAGGGCGGTCGCCGTGGTCTGGCCAGGCACGAGGCCGAAGTCGGCCTGTGCGGCGGCCGGCAGGGCGAGGGCGGCAATCAGAGCGCAGAGCGCGATCGGGGTCTTTGCGAGATTCAGGATCTTTGCGAGATTCATCGGTGGGCCCTCCGGTCGCGATTGGCTCGGTGGTGCGCCCGCCCGGGGTGGCGCTTGTGCCGGCCGTTGTGCTTGGCGAGGCAGCGGGCCTTACCCCGCTGCTCGACCCTGTGCTTGCCGTTCGGACAGGGTCGCGCGGCGCCCGAGCCTTCGCTCAGGTTTCCGGTCCCATGGAAGGAGGAGGAGCCAGGCGTCACTTCGGCCGGCGGGTTGGGTGAGGGCTGACAGGATTCGCCCTGGCATTCGGCCCGCTGGGTTTCGGTTTCGGAGGGGAAGCCGCCGCCTTCACGGGCATCGTAGACGTCGAAGAGTTCGTCTTTGTCGGCGGGCACCAGGCGGTCGCGGGTGGTGAAGAAGACGTTTTTGCCCGTTTCGTCGACGGCCAGCAGGTTGGAGTCCACCGATTCGGTGCCGGCGGAGATCAGGAAGACGCACCCTTCCTGGCGCTGGCAGGTCCCTTGCGGGCCGGCTCCGTAGGGCTCAAACTCGTAGACGTCTTCGACCCCTTCGTTGTTGTCGCGCGGTGAGAGCGAGTTGGCGCTGTCGAAGAAGAGGCGGCCTTCGTCGGTCAGGTAGCGCGGCTGGGGGTAGGACACCTTCCCTCTCCTAACTCCTATCTGCCTCAGAGTGGACTGACCGATCGGCGCTTCGCCGGTCGGGTCGCAGGAGGCGCAAAGCAGATTGCCGGACGCGGTGTCGTAGAGAAAGACCTCTTCACAGGGGACGATGTTGGATTTGCTTTCACTCACCTTTTGGCAGGGTCCGAGGTTGCCGTAGCCAGTTAGCGAGCGGGTTGAGGTGAAGGCGAAGAAGCGGCCGCTGTAGCTTGCCTCGGCGGCGCTGCTTTCGTCAGAGGCGGCGAGGGTCGCGATGTAGCGGGGGTGCCCCTCGGAGTAGGTATAGAGATTGTCTTCACCCGCACTCGGTTCTTCCCCGTTTTCGTTCTGTTCGCCCGCGGTGGCGGGCAATACCGCCGTGTCGACGAAGTAGATGTCCGAGAGGTCTTTGCTCTGACCGAGGATGCCTTGGAAGCCGAAGGAGCCGCTGCCCGCAGGGGTAAGGTCGACAAGCGTGCCTTCATTCCACTCGTAGAGGTCGGTGCCGGGGCGGAAGGAGCGCAGCTGTACGGTGCCGGTAAGCCCCGAGCCGTCGGCGACAAGCGGGGTGCTGTCGTTGGCGGCGAGTGATCCGGCGAAGACCACGGTGGGGTTGCCGTTGCGGGGTGACACGGAGACGCCGCCGTGCCCGATCGTCGGCAGCGCTTCGAGGGCGCCCTGGATCGCGGCGGTCTGAGCATTGAAAGACAGGTCGGCGCGCAGAGCGACGCCGGTGCCGGTGACGGTGGGCGAGCTCGAGAGAGTGAGTGAGGTGGCGGCGGGCCCACAGGAAGGCGAGCAGGAGGCGATCGTGGCGCCGGCGGGGATGCCGGTGCCGGAGATCGCCTCGCCGGCCGTGAAGACGCCGGCCGTGGTGGACAGGCCCGAGACGGTGGTGGAGCCGGCGGTCAGGTTGCCGGTGCCGGCGGCGCCGGTGCTCTGACCTTCGAAGGAGAGCTTGAAGGTGCCAGCGGTGGCGGAAAGGAGGACTTCCTGGCCGAGACCGGTGTTGGCGTCTTCGGTCAGCTCCTCAGAGCTCGAGAACAGGGCGCGGGAGCCATCGGCCCCAGCCCGCCAGAACACATCCGGCCGGAAACCGAGCGGATCGGGGCTCGAGCGCTCAGGCCCAGAGACCAGTACAGTTTCGGTACCGTCGATCCGCGCATAGAGGTTGCCTTCATATTCGAAGTAGGCCCTGTCTCCTCTTTCTGAGACCGCATAGGTGTCGGCGAAGAGGGAGGCGAATTTGGCGCCTTCGGCCACCGCGGCGTTGCCGGGCAGGACATTGACCAGCGCGAGCTCGCCGTTGTGCCATTCGTAGAGCTCACGGCCGACGCCCGATGGCGCCGGAGCGTAGGGGGTTTCACCAGTGAGGGTGCCGTTGGCTTCGAAAAAGAGGCGTGAAAAGTCGGCTGAGCCGCCGGCGTAGGTGAACTTAGGTTCGGTCAGCGCCTGACTGAGAAGGGGCGTGAGCGAGCTTGGTTCGGAGGTGTCCTGCAACTCGGGCACGTCACCGCCTTCGTCGCCGAGAAGACTGGTCTGCAGGGTGGAATCGAAGGCGAGCGTTTCCCGGCCCAAGGGCAGAGTCGGGATCAGAGAGGAGGTCTGCCAGCCGGATTCGGTGCGCCGCGAGACATAGGACTCGTCGGAGACGGCGCCTTCGGCGGGGTTGAAGGGCTCTCCGGTATAGGACACGGCTTCCCCGTCAGGGGCACTCTGGATCGGGAAAACGCCGATTTCCGGCCGGGGCTTGCATTCCTGGTAGCAACTCTTGACGGTCGAATCAGCCGGAAACACCTCACCGCCGAGCTTGTGGGCGGGTGAAACGAGCTCGTAGGCACGGTGGTCGGGAAGACCCGGAGGGGCAGGCGGGAAAGTGGCAAACCCTGCTGCTTCGCCGTCGGTCACGCAGGGCTGTCCGGTTTCGTTGCATACGCTGCTTGCCACGACCCGAAATCGGTAGCCGGTGTCCGGAGCGAGACCGCTGAGCGTGGCGGAACCTTGACCGACGCCGGCCGATCCGATCTGGCCGCCCCCGAGCGGGGCTTCAGCTGCGCCGGCAAAGCGTTCGCCCGCCGGGTTGGCCTGGTATTCGGCCTCGCTCAGGTACTGGAACACGTAGTGGGTGGCATAACCGTGAGGATCGATTTCGGCATGGAGGACCGTCGAGGCAGTGCGCGTGTCGCTGACCGACTCGGCGAGGACCGTCGGCGGGTGGAATTCGGCGGGAGCGAAGATGTAACCGCCTTCGCCAAGCCCACCATAGGAACTGGAGTCGATGCCGTAGAGAGCTCCGGGGGAGCGGTTGGGACTCCAAGCCCGGGTCGGGTTGAAGGCGAGCGCGCCGATCAGGTCCGGCTTCGGCAGGGGCTGGATGCGAACCTGGGCTTCTTCGAAGTGGCCCGCTTGGGGATCGCACGGCTTGAGGCGATAGATGGCGCGAGCACTGGCGACTTCGTTGAAATAGAAGGCTTCCCCGGTGAGCGGGTCGGTGGTCATCGCGGTGAGGTGGCCCTTGGGGGCGCCGCCGCAGAGCGGCGCAGCCGCCGGTTCCGCGAGCGAGAACTCCTGAATCAGTTCTCGTTCACCGACGAAGAGGTGTCCGGCGTCGTCGAGTGCGATGTAGGTTGGGTAACCTCCGGGGTGAATATCCTGGGAGGAGCCACAGTAGGAGTACTGGTGATAGTCGCCCGGAGATTCGGGGCGGAGGCACATCACCCGACTCGGTGAACCTTCTATGTAGCCATCGCCGATATAGATCTTGCCTGCTTCGTCGACGGCGATGCTTTCAGGACCTAGAATATGATAACTGACGTGTAGGTCTTCCGGCGTTTCCGCGATCGGGCGGTCGACGGCATCACCGAAGCGGGCGATGACTTCAGAGCCGTCGGCACTGAACACTTCGATCATGTTGTGGGTGGCTTCGGCGCCTGCCTTGTTGAGCACATACACGTAGCCGGTCGTGGGATCGACGGCGATTCCTTCTGGTCCCCGAAAATCGCCTACGCCTTCTGCTTGTTCGACATTCACGCCACCGTAAGGAAGTGAGCAGCGGTCGCCGACGAAGATCCGGCAGCGCTGGAAGCCCGGCGTCGAAGCTCCGACAGTGGTGCTGATCGCGACGGCCGAGGAGGGAGCGCCCCCGGCGAGCTTCGGTGCCGTCGGTTCGATCTGAACGGGGCTGCCGGTGTAGGCGCCTTCGAAGGTGACCTGGTAAGGCGTCGTGCCTTCGGCATCGCCAGGACCGCCGGAGACCGAGAGGTCGGCGGCTTCGAAGGCCGGGAGCGCGACGAGGGCAGCCTTGAGTTCGGCGGCGCCCGCCGCCGTCGAGATCGGGGCCGTGATCTCGGTCGCGGGGAGATGATCTATGTCCTTGGTGGTCCTAGGGCCCGCGTTATTGGTGTTGCCGTTGGCGGGGACCGAAATTTCGATCGTGCCAGAGGTGCCGGAATCGATGGCGCTGATAGCGGCGGCGTAACGCAGAGGCGCGGCGACGAGGGATTCGGTGGCCGCCTTGGACAGGGTCAACTGCTTCAGCAAAGGGGTTTCTTCGGAAATCGCGACAATGGTCGTGCCGGACGGGATCCCAGGGCCGACGATCGTCTCGCCCACGGTCAGATCGCCTCCTTCGTGCTTGAGTGCGCTCACGGTCTTCGAACCGGCGGCGATAGTGCCCGTGCCGTTGCCGTAAGGAACGTTTGGAGATCCGAACAAGATGTCTCCGACATGGAAGGCGCCGACTTCCGTCCTGAAGGTGCCGACAGTGGAGCCTTTGGTGAAGTTCGCTACACCCGATGCCGACTGGACTGCGAGCTCGTAGCTGCCGGAGGTCGCACTTACCTTGATCTGGTTGACCTGATCGGGCAGGTCGGGACCCGAGGCGATCGTCTTCCACCCCCAAGCTTCTTTGAGCTGCCCAGTCGGGCTGTAGCGCAGGATGCGATTCGCGCCGCCGACGTAGACGCTGCCGGCTTCAACCCCGCCGACGCCGCTGGGGTTTACGGCCATGCTGGTGGCGGTCGCTCCTTCGCCGTTGGGAGCAAAGGTGGAGACCTGTTGATAGTCGGCGGAAGCGAGGGAGGGGATGGCGAGCAGGCCTACCACTGCGACGGCGGCGCAGACCAGCGTTCGCTTTGTCATTGCTGCTGCCTTGATGTGAGCTATACCTGCCATTCCGATCCTCTCTCCCTCTCTCCGATCTGCGTTACGGTCCTGTCGGGGAGCGGCTCAGCCGACGACGATCGTCCGGCTGTCCTTCTGACCCTCGAGGTGCAGGCGATAACGGCCGGCGGGTAGCCCGTCGAGCCGCAGCCGCCCGTGGCGTGCGGTGCCGCGGCGGATGGTGTGGCCGCCGCGGCTCAGCCGCCACTTCACCGGACGGCTCGAGGCCGATCCGCCGCTGTACTTGACGGTGCAGGTGACCTTCGTCTTGCCGCCACCCGACTGCTTGACCTTGCAGGTCACGGTGCCCTTCGGGCCGGCCGGGCCCTGGGGGCCCTGCCTGCCTTCGGGGCCCTGGGCGCCGGCGGAGCCGGTGTCGCCCTTCGCGCCCTGGGCTCCGGTGGCACCCGTCGAACCCTGTGCTCCGGTGGCACCCTGGGCTCCGGCGGCGCCGGTCGCCCCGGTGGCACCCTGTGCACCGGTGGCGCCGGTCGGTCCCGTGGCACCCGTCGGTCCGGTGGCACCCGTCGGTCCGGTCGGGCCCGTGGCACCCGTCGGTCCGGTCGGGCCCTGGGATCCGGTTTCGCCCTTTTCACCCTTGGCCATGAACACCGCGGTGACTTCCACCTCCGGGCCGCCGAGGGTCACGTGGCATTTGGTCACTTCGCCCGCGACCGCGCGGCAGCCGATCCAGCCGGCGAAGGCCGAGCCCGAGGACGCCACGGCTTCGAGCGTGACGGTCTGGCCTTCTTCGAAGACGGCTTCACATGGTTCGGTGCCGCAGCTGATCCCCGTATGGGGGGCGAGGCTGGTCACCGTGCCCTGTCCGTCGCCGCCCTTGAAGACGGTGAGGGTCGAGGCGTCCGGCGGGTCGAAGGCGACCGAGACGGTGCTCGCCTGCCTGATTTCGAACGTACAGGGCGATCCCGAGCAAGACGAGGCCGAGCCGGTGCCGCCCACGGAGCCGAGGGTCGAGCCCCCGGTCGGGGTGGCGGTGACCTCGATCGTCTCGCCGTAGAGCCACGGACCTGCGCAGGAGCCGCCGTTGCACTTCACCTCGCCGGTGCCCGAGCCCGGTTCTTCGATCGTCAGCGTCTCTTCGTCGAGCGCGAAGGTCGCGCTCGCGCCGCTCGCTTCGGTGATCGTGAACGAGCATTCGGAGCCGGCGCAGTGGCCGGATGCCGAGCCCGAGCCGGCGAGGGTCACCTGGTGGGCACCCGTGTCCGGGACGGCCTTGACCTTGACCGTGTGGCCGTAGGGGTAGCTCGCCGCACAGGCGCCGAAGCTGCCTGATGCGGTTTCGTCCTTGCATTCGAGCGAGCCGGGGCCGGTCACCCCTTCGGTGAAGGTCTCGGCGAGGAGATCGTTCCTGGCGTTGACAGTCTTTTCCGCCGTCATCGTGAACGCACAGGTCGCACCTGAGCATTGGCCTCCGTTTTCGGCGTTGAATTCGACGAAGTGGGAGCCGGTGGCCGGGTGGTCGACGACTTCGACCCCGGTGCCTTCTTCGTATTCGGCCTCACAGGCTTCTTCGGAGCCCCCTTCGATCTTGCACATGAAGGTGCCCGAGCCGGTGCCGGAGGTGTGGAGGTTCAGCTTGAAGGAGGGCGGGCCGGTCGATTCGAGCGCGAAGATCGCGGTCACTTCGATGTCTTCTTCGGCCCCGATATGGGTGCTCGAGTAGCAGTATTCGGGTTCGGATTCATACGGACACATAGCGGGGTTGTTGGCACTCTTGGTCCAGCCGACTAGTTCGGAACCCGGTGCCGGCTTCGCTTCCAGGAGCGTGCCCCAGTTTTCTTCGCCTTCTTCCCGTTCTTGAAGTTCGGCCACGCAGACACCGCTGGTGCTCGTGCCGTCGTAGGAGCAGGCGATAGGCGGCGTCGTCGCCGGCTCTCCTTCTTCAACGTAATTCACCACTTCACCGCTGCCGGTGCCGGTGATATTGACCGTCTGGGTCGGTGCCGCGAAGGCGCTCGCGGCCGGCACGAGGATGAAGAGCGCGGCGACGACTGCAAGGAAGATGAGCCGGCGGAGGCCGGCGGAGGCACCGCCATACGGACGGCTACGAGGAGACGGGTTCATGTGGTCACTCCTTTGTCGCGGTGGGCCGTAGCCGTTCGACCTGACGGTCGGGGCATGGTGGCCCCGGCGGTCAGGTCGGACGCCTCCGACCAGGTGTCGGTCGGTACATCGATGGCGGTGTGAAAGTTCTCGATTGCGCTGTAGGCGAAGTTGGCGGGGCGGCGCAGGGAGTCGCCGCCCCGCGGGCGCGACTCGCCAGGGAGGAGAGCCGTCACCGCATCGACGCGGGCACGATGGGGGGTGGCCCGGCGCCGGGTTGACGGGTGCGCGTCACGATTGCGAGCGCCCCGAAGCTCGGTCTGCGATTCCCTGGATTGCACTTGACCTCTCCCTGCCGGTCACCCCGGCGCGCATCCCGGGCCCCCCCGGAAGCGCTCCCTTGATCCGCCGAGCCCCTGCCCATCGGATCGCTTGTCCCAAATGACTTCTGGCCTTCTGTTCAAAAAGCCATCAGCAGTTTAAGCACAAGAAACTGTCATGTTCAAGGCAAGATAGTGGGTTATATACGCGAAATTACTCGCTCAATAGGCGGGAATCCCGCCCCTGGAGCCGCTTTGCGGGGCCTACTGGCGGACCGAAATTTTTCGGGCTTCGGAAGGTCCGAGATAGGGCGTGAGGACGAACTGGGTCAGTTCGGCCAAGAGGCCGGGTAGCTTCTCGGCTTCTCCGGCGGTGGCTTTTCGACCGATCTGCGAGGAGAGGGAGCCGAGCAATCCCCGCTCCGTGGTCTCGGGGAGATCCTCACCGGCCTCACCGAGTGCACGGCCCTCGACCAGGAACGGCACGAGACGCACGAGCTCCGCCTGGTAGTGGCGGGAGATCGCCTGGCCGGCGACGAAGGGCTCGGTCAGCAGCAGGGCGGCGAGCGGCGGCGAGGCGGAGAAGAAGTCGAGCGCCGCGGCGAGCGCGGCGCGGACCCGCAGCGGCCATTCCTCCTCCCCGCTCCAGGCGGTGGCGAGCGCCTCCCCCAGCTCCTCTACGCCGAGATCGAAGGCGGCCAGATAGCAGGCTTCGACCGACTCGAAGTATTTGTAGAAGGTGCGGGTGGTGACCCCGGCGCCGTCGGTGACGGTGGTGATCGTCACCGCGTTGTAACCGTCCTCGGCGACACCGCGGACAAGCGAAGCGAGGAGACGTTGGCGCTGGTTGCGTTCGACGAACTCCGGGGGCAGGCCGTGACGGCCATGCGGGAGCCGCGCCAGATCGTCGGGCAGGTCCGGGGTGTCTCCGGGCGGATCGCTCGGCACCAGGCGAGGATATTGGCTTGGCAGGCGCCCTGGGTACCCGACCGGAGGCGCTTTTTCAGGCCGCGGCCGCGGCGCGGGCGCGGGCGGCGCCGACGAACGGCAGCAGGGCGAACTCGACCAGCGCCGGTCGCAGCCGGGTGAGCGGATCGGGCTCGCCGCCGAGAAGTGCGTCGTAGAGGATCGAGTCGAGGCCGCCCAACACCACCTCCTCGGTGCCGACCGGCAGCTCGGCGACGCCTTCGACATCGCGGACGCCCTCGACCAACGGAGCGAGGACGGCGATCGTGAAATCGCGCCGCCCGGCCATCTCCGGACCGAGCGAACGCGCCTCGACGATCAGCGCCCGGGCCGGGTCGGGCCGCGCGGCAAGGAGGTCGAGCAGGGCGCCGATCCCCGCCGGCACCCGGGCGACGGGGTCTTCCCCGGCCTCGGCGACCGCCGCCGCGACCCTGGTGGCGGCTTCCTCGAGCCCCGAGTCGAAGGCGGCGAGGAAGGCATCCTGCTTGGAGCCGAAGTTCTCGTAGAACTTGAGGCGCGACACCCCCGCCTCGGCGACGATCGCCGCGACCGAGACGGACCGGTAGCCCTTTGCCGCAACCAGCGCGACCGTCGCGGCGAGGATGCGCTCACGCTGATGGTGGACGACGACCTCACGCCGCAAGGCGTGGCCGCCCGGCTTCACCTGCGAGAGCCGTGAGAGCGATCCCTCCATCGCAGAGCAGGATAGTCGTCCTTCTCAAACCGATTTCTTTCCTTCAAATACCCATGTATTATCGCGG
This sequence comes from Solirubrobacterales bacterium, assembly GCA_035500835.1. Taxonomy (GTDB): domain Bacteria; phylum Actinomycetota; class Thermoleophilia; order Solirubrobacterales; family 70-9; genus VAYN01. The sequence continues at coordinate 10,150 of DATJWW010000018.1, forward strand.
CGCATCAGGGATCGGGGGCCTTTGGGATTTGGGTGGTGGAAATGAATGACACGGAGATCGAGGCCGCCGGCCGGGATCGATTGCACGAGGCGTTGCTGATGGAGCTGGCCGAGCGCGGCCACCACGGCATCCGGCTCGAGATCGTCCTCGAGCGGGCCGGGGTATCCGAGGAGGACTTCGCCGCCACCTACGGCGGCATCGACTCCTGCCTCTTCGAGGCCTATGGATCGCTGACCGACCATCTCGATCGGCTCGTGCGGGCCGCGTGCCGGGCGGTCGGTCCCGGCGAGGACTGGGCCGCGCATATCCGCGCGGGCCTCTCGGCGCTGCTTGCCGAGCTGGCCCGCGACCCGGTCCGGGCCGCCGTCCTCGTGCGTGACTTCCCGGCGATCGGACAGCGCGCGCAGGCTCGGTTCCAGGCGTTCGTCGAGAGCTTCGCCCCTCTTCTCGAGGGTGGGCGGGCCGCCGGCAAGAACGTCGAGTTACCCGGCGAGGTCGAGACCCTCGCGGTAGGAGCGGCCGAGGCGCTCGTCTTCGAGGAGATCGTCGCGGGCCGCGCCGGAGGCCTTTCGGCTCTGGAGGGGGAGATCCTCTTCTCGCTCCTGGTTCCCTTCATCGGCCCCTCCCGCGCCGCCGACGAGATGCGCAGATCAGGGTCTTAGACGCCTTCGCCAGACGCGGGATTACCCCGTGCTCTGAGCACTCGACACCCATCGTTGTAAGCGTTGCCTTGGGTCCATCCAGGTGCGATATTGCCCGCGCCGATGGGAATTGGGGGAGTGGACCGGCCCGAGAGCCGGCCGCCGGAGACGAGCCATCTGACGGCTCCCTCCGAGCGCGAAAGATTGATCGGGGCGATGGCCGCGGCGTGCGCGAGCGTCGGCTACGCGCAGGTCGAAGTCGACGAAGTTGCGCGCGGCGCGCACCTCGATCGCGCCGCCTTCGATCGTCAGTTCCACGACAAGCAGGACTGCGCGCTGGCGACGGTCGACCAGGTCCTCGCGGAGACGACGCGCGCGGTGCTCGACGCCGACCGGCCCGGCCTGCCGGAATGGGAGCGCCTGCTGGGGGCGACATTGGCGCTGCTCGAACTGTTCGCGGCGCAGCCCTCCTACGCGAGGCTCGCCTGCATCGAGGCGCGGCATGCGATGCCCGCCGCGGCGTACGAGCGCTACACGGCGGGGCTGCGGATCCTCGGCTCGCTGATCGACCGGATCCGCTCGTTCGCCGCCGGCCCGGCGCCGGCGAGCGCGACCCGCGGCGCCCTCGGCGGCGCCGAGCTCCTGATCCGTCGCGAACTTATCGCCGGGCGCGCGGAGCAGTTGCCAAGACTTTTGCCGGACATCACCTATGGGACGGTGGTGCCATTTCTGGACCAACGGGAGGCGCTTGGGTTCGCGGAGCTGGCCAGGGAGATGATCAGAGATGGCAGGTGAGAACGAGGTGGATCGCAATGAGTACCGTCGCGCGACCCGAGCGCAAACGCCTGCTGGAGGCGATGCTCGAGGAGCTTGTCGAGAAGGGATATCCAGCGCTTGAAGTAGAGGCGGCAGTTCACCGGGCCGACCTTGACGGCGAGGAGTGGTCGGTTCGCCTCCCGGACAAGGACGCCTGTCTGCTCGAAGCCTTCGCCGAGCTGTCCGACCAGATGCACGCGGCGATCGTCGAGGGTTGCCGCTCGGGCCATACATGGCCGGAGAAAATCGCGGGGGGCCTGCGGGTCCTGCTCGCGGAGCTCGCCCGGCGCTCGGCGATGGCCGAGGCGCTCGCGCGCGTGTTCCCCTCGATCGGACCGGCCGCCCTCACCCACTACCAGGCCTTCGTCGAGGGTCTGGCCCCGCTCCTGACGCCGGCCAGGGAGCTGGCCCAGGGCGTCGAGCTTCCCGCCGCGGTGGAGCTGCTCGCGGTCGGCGCGGGCGAGGCGATCGTGATGGAGCGGATACAGGCGGGCGCGACGGCCGAGCTTCCCGCCCTCGGCCCGGAGATTCTCTTCTCGGTCCTCGTCCCCTTCGTCGGACCGGAGGCGGCGAGACAGGCGATGCGGGACGAGAGGGCGCGGATCGCGCGGAGCTGACGATCGCGATCCGGGGCGACCGTCCATCAGATCGCCGGCCGGCCAGCCGGCATGATGCGGGGATGCACTACTTCCCACCCGGCGAATCGATCGCGCGGCGGGTCCACGGCGAGCGCTCGGTGGGGCTCCTCTACGGGCAGCGGGCGCTGCTGATCGGGGCACTAGAGCCGCTCACCTACACCGGGACGATGCTGAGCACGAAGGCGGGCGACCGGCCCTTCGAGCGTCTGGTGCGGACCGCGAAGGCCCAGGAGACGATCTTCCTCGGCACCAAGGCGGAGGCGGACCGGATCCTCGCCCGGGTGCACCATCAGCACGAACGGGTGAAGGGGAGCCTGCCGGAGGGCGCGGGCCCGTACCCGCCGGGCTCGACGTACTCGGCCTTCGACCCCGAGCTGATGCTCTGGACGCTGGCGGTGATCGCCGACTCGGGCCGGGCGATATACGAGACCACGGTCCGGTCTCTCTCCGACGCCGAGCGCGAAGGCCTCTGGCAAGACTACCTGCGCTTCGGCGAGCTCTTCGGGATGCCGCGCGAGGTGGCGCCGTCGACCTATCCCGAGTTCGCCGCCTGGTTCGCCGCGAAGCTCGCCTCGCCGGAGCTGATGGCGACGCCCCATGCGCTCGAGTTCGCCCCGGTCGTCGCCTTCGAGCAGCCGGTGCCGGTGGGCGCGCGCCTCAACCGCGCGGTCCAGAACCTGCTCGTCAAGGGCACGTTGCCGCCCCGCGTCCGCGAGATCTTCGGCATCCCGTGGGGCGCGTCGGAGGAGGCCGCCTTCCGCACCCTCGCCACAAGCCACCGCGCCGCCCACCACCTGATGCCACACAAGGTGCGACGAGGCCGAAACGACGCCTTCTTCGACGTCGTCGCCGACGCCGAGCTGCGTCGCGGCGGCACGCCGATGCCGAGTGTCGGCGCCAGAGGCTGAGCAGCCGTTCACGCCTCCTGGTCCCCGCGGGGACGACGAACCTCTCCACCTTCAGCGCCGCTTCCAGCTCAGCGTGACAGGAGGCAAGGGTCCCGTCGAGGTGCTCCTCGACCGCCCGTAGGCGGCTGGTGACGGTAGAGCGGGGAACTCCTAGGGCACTATGGCAGGGTCAAACCATGGTCATGTCTTCCAGACGCCTGAAGGACACGGGGGTGAAGCGACGGGAGACGCCGAGGCACGGTCCCAGCCTAATCCTCCGAGCTGAAGACCTCATCTCGCTCTGCGTCGTCGTCGCCATCGTCGTCGTCATCATCATCGTCGCCATCGTCGTCATCATCATCGTCGCCGCGGAAGCCGTCAGAACTACCCGACCCATCAGCCGCCGCCTCCGGGTGATCGTGCGAGCCTTCGTTTGAGAAAGGGAACTCCTCTACGCGCCTGACAAGGATGCGGGCGAGCCGGATCGACTCTTCGGTGCGTGGTTGAGACGCGCCTTCGGGGGTCGAGACGTCGACCTGGGTCTCTTCTTGTCGCCGCCATTGCCAGAGGGCCAGGCGGACCTCCCCCTCCAGGCCTTCGATGCTCTCGCGCGCCGCCTCCAGTGCGATGCGCATTTCGGAAGCAGACTGAAAGCGCTCACTCCGAACGGGATTGCACGCGCGGAGAAGCAGCTGCGCAAGTTGGTCGGGGAGTTCTGGCCAAATGCTGCGGGGATCGATCGGATCGACACCCGCCACCGGCTCGCGGTGAGGGAACGGATGGGTGCCCAGGATCAGCTCGTACAGCACGACGCCACACGCAAACAGGTCGTCGGCCGGCTCCCAACCGTCATACCCTGCATCGGGGGCCATATAGCCCGTGGTGCCGGAGCGGGTCCTTCCTTGCTCATATGCAGGTGACGCGATGTTGAAGTCGACGATCGTGACGTGATCGTCCTCTCCGACCATGATGTTCTCGGGCTTGATGTCGCGATGGACGAGCCCGTTCTCGCGTAACGACTGCAGCTCTGCAAGCTCCTTGAGACTCAGCTCGTCCTTGGCGCGCAGTTCACCGAGCCTTACATCATCGGGATGTACGGCTTCCAGGCCGCGGAGCGTCTCGATCAGTATTTCCAACGCCCAGACTTCATCGCGACGTGGGGACCCACCAGCAGCCGCGGTTGGAATTTCGTCGAGGCTCTTCCCCTCGATGAACTCGGTCACCAGATACGAAAGCGGTCCTGCCTGGTCGTACCAGATCGCTTTCACGACATTGGGGTGGTTGACCTTCCGAAGGGCCGCCATCTCTCGCAGCGCCGACTCGCGGTTGGGCGGACGGAAGATCTTCAGAGCTCTCCGAACGCGCTCGAGGCGGTCCAATGCTTCATATACGTCGGCGAACCCGCCGCGTCCCAGATATTCCCCGATCTCGTAGCGGCCGCCGAAGTCCTCACCGGGTTCCAACCTGCGGTCGGATTCGCCAGCCCCCGGAAGGCGTCGGCGCAGGAAGGCAGCGACCCTCCCCTCTCGTCTGCCACCTGACAGCCCTTCTTTTGCGATGCGATAGCCGCGCTGACCGCTGATGTGGGTCAGCGTGCGAGTCTCGTATTCGTCGCTCACCGGAGCCAGGTTGATCTCACTTATGAGATTGCTGTGGATGGCATGGAACTTCTCGTAGTCGACTCGGCCCATGATCAAGAACTGGGCAAAGCCCGTTCCCGAGTAGAGGGACCGCTGGGCGATGTCGTCGGCTGCTTCGAGGATGTCCACCAGGCGCTGCTCGAGATCCGCGAGCCTGCGCACATCCGTCAAGCCCTCACTGCTCACCTCGATGGCGAATTTGATGCCCGGCAACTCGGAGACATGTGGGGCCATCGGGGCCAGGAGGTGACGGTCTTCGAGACGCTGTCGAAGGTCGTCCCGGATGTCGGGCCACTTCTGCTCGACCTCTTCGATCTCCGAGTCCTGAAGGCGCAGGATCCACCGATCCTCCGGACTGTCGGTGGAGCCGTCCGCCTTCAGGAATGGCCAGTGCCGCACCATGCAGTCGACTTCAAACGAAGCCCACTGCCCTAGCCCGGCCGGAGCCAGCTCGTCCTCCAAGGTTCGATTCAGGTCGTCAAACGTGCAGCCCTCGGGAATCCAGGCACGAACGAGAACGTCGACGGAGCCGAAGAGCTCGTAGACGATGACCGCTTTGACCCCATGCTGATCACATGCCTTTTCGATCCCGACCGTGACCGCATCACGGTCGTATCCCTGGTCGAAGGCCATGCGCCAGTAGAAGAGGCGCTCTTTGCGCTTCTCCGTGTGGACTCGATGGTGCCACAGAAAGGGTGGCCAATTAGGGTCTGAACGAAAGGTCACGTCGCGGCAGGCGGCATCATATGCCGACTTCGACAAAGTTTTGTGTAATCGAAGGAAGACCTTTGTTCGGGGCGGTTTCCTCAATCTCCTCCAGGTCCGCTATGCTTCTAGTCCGAATAGAAGGATCGAGGATGATGAACCGGAGGGTTTCCTGATGGCGATTGCAGTTCGACCGTCCCCTGATTTGGAGGAGCTTCGCTCCAAGGCTGAGCAGATCGAGGACCTGGTTTCCCCTGCCGGCGGGCCTCCTCTTCGCAAAGACCGGGGAATCGAGCTGGTGGAAAGGCGGCAAACCTGGCACCAGCAAGTGGTCGATGCCGTCTTGGACCTTTCAAACTCGATGCCGGAGGGCGTCGAGGACTACGACGTCCGCAAGCTGTTGGAGTTGGTCGTCGAGTTGAGAAAGCTGCTCGACGCAGACCCAGAAGGGTTGGACGCCGGCGGCAAGATCGAACTTGCCACGATGCAGACCGCGGACATCGCGCGGCGCCTGCATCGCAGGCTGGTCCACGAGCAGCTCGATGATCCACGGGTGGCGGCCCGGCTTATTTTCAGCGCCCTCGTTCAGCTTCCCGTATCTGATCTGGGACGTCTGCTCGGGGTGTCGACCAAGACGGTGCGCTCATGGCAACACGGGAATCCGATTCGCCAGAGCGGCGATCGAGTTGTGCTGATAGCTCAGATTCTCACCTACATCCGGAGTTCGATGACGGCCGTTGGCGTGAAGATGTGGTTCGAAGCCGAGCACGATCAGCTCGAGGGAAGTACGCCGCTGCAGCTACTGGAAGAGGATCCAGCGACGGCTTACGAGATCTTGGTCAATCTCGCCCGCGGCTCCCGTGGCCAGCTGGCTAACTGAGCCGGGGTGCCTGCCGGGTCCGTGGCGGGCTTATAGGCAAACTGCACCTGATACCGCGCCCCTTTTTCATGCAGCCGGAGAGGCCGTTCCCAGTCAGCGCAGTGGCCGCTGGCATCAACAAGGAGAGGGATATGCCCAGTATCTGGCGCTGGAGGCGACCGGCGCTTGGTGTGAGCTGATCCGCTACGAAAGCATCCGCGCCCATGCCCGCGCCGAGGAGTACACGCGCAAACTCTGGTTGGTGCACGTAGAGGAGAACGACATCGCCGATCTCTCGACGTTCGATGACTACGTCGCCTGCGGTCTCGACCCCAGGATCGCCGTCGGAGATCACGGGGCGGCCCAGCAACTCGCAGACGAGCTGAGGGCTGCCGGGTATCGGGGGCTTCTATCGCCCAGCGCCGCCTTTCCCGGTGGGACCAACCTGACGCTTTTCGGCGAGCGCTACGAGAAAGTGATGCGAACGCGCCCCGAGCTTTGGAGCAACCCCCAGGTAGGAGTTCGACTTCCCTGCCAACTACTTGCAGAAGCAGCCCCGCCGGCAGAACTCGTGCTTGAAACCTGCTTCGAGGGCATGCAGCACGAGGCCTACAGGGACTTTCTACAGGCAAACGAACTGCCTCAACCTTCCTCACCACCATAAACGATCGGCGACCCGGAACGCCGAGGTGGCGCCGAACAAACGAGGAATGCGCCCGACCAGATTCGAACTGGCGACCTTCGGCTTGAAAGACCGATATGAGTCTTCTCTAATTGGCTCTGTGAGCCACTATCGGTCGCTTTTTCGATTGAAGGGACCGTCAAAGGGACCGAAATCTGAGTTCGGCCGATAGCCGCCCGAAGGAGGAAGGGTGCAGGCTCGAGAAAGAGGACGGTTTGCTCGTCGGTGGCCCGGGGACCGGCTCATCCCTCCCGTCGCTCAACCAATGGCACGGCCCGTTTAGGCGAGGATCTCGTCGATCTCGTCGGCCCAACCTTCTCGATGGATCACGCGCGCGAGCTGCAGGTCATCGGCGATGATCTCCCTCTTGGTCAACTGGGAGAGTTCCTCCCAATTCCGCCCGAAGACGTAAGTCGCATTGCCGTAGTCAAGATTCTCTAATACGTAGCGACCCTTCTCCGGATAGCCGAAGATCAGATAACCGTCGAACCCCGCCCGGCCGACGGCGGTCAGTCCCGGAGAGTGTTTTTCGGTCAGAACCTGCAGGCGATACTCGACCACCGGCCGCTCGCGTTCGCCGAACTTCTCCTTGAGGACGGGCTCAAGGCGTTCTTGCAGTTGATCCCAAGGCATCTCCCCGGGAGGAAGAACCTCCCAGTTCAACCTCTGGAAGGCGGGGATAACGAAATGCTCAAGATCCTCGGTTAGCACGGCGGCCTCGGCGAAGAGCTCCCGCATGAGGTTGATGCGATGAAGGATCTCGGCTGCCTCCTCATCGCGGTAGTCGACTCGATCGGTAACGACGATCAACTCGCCGTCGGAATCTCGTGCCAGGGCAAGTTCGATGCTCGGCGGCGGAACCTGGGTGCGTGGATAGCGCTCGTAGGGGACATCGACGATCTTCGATCGTCTTTCGGTATCTCGACCTCGCCATTGCTCCCATTCCCAGACGATCTGCCTGGTAAGTTTTTCCTTCGGTCTATCGCGATGGACGATCTCTTTGCCGACGGCGTTGTATCGGCTTACCGGCCCTAGTCGTGGAGGTAGAAGTCGCTCGCCCGGCACCAGGTGCTCGGAGAAGCCAAGAGCGAGCAACTTCGCGCGGTGCTCCTCGGCCGACGTGAGGCCGATGATCATCGTCGAACCCTTCGGGATCGCCGAGATGTGTCTGTCGAGGGACCTCAAGCGGCCGCTACCGTGGAGAATCACGCGCCGATCATACGTATCTCTCTGCAGGAATCGCAACGGTATGGCAGCGCCGCCCTCCTAGCGTGCAGGAAACCGGTCCAGATGCCGATTTCGATCGCGTCCGCTCCCGAAGCGGTAGCTCCCTGACTCCGGAAACTCAGCGTCAAATTGCCGCCGGTGCGATGAAAAACTCTAACTTGTACGCTCGCGGTATGGCAGACCCGCGAGGCGAGGCAGACGGAATGGACAGCATCGCGCGCTGCGCCCGGATCGCCGCCGGGATCCAGGAATCGGGAGGCTTCGAGCATGTGCTCGTCGTCCTAGTACGGGCGAGCGAGGCAGCCGTCGTCCACGTGCTGGAGGACGGCTCGGCGTGGTTCGGTGTCCTTGACGACGGCACGGAGATTGCCGCATTGAAGGGCCTGGTCGAGGGCTTGGAGGTCGAGGGAGAGATCGACGTCACTGCCGAGGCCCAAAGTTTCGAGGCGAGCGGGACGAGGACGACGGTGCGGCACCTGCTTTCCGGCGTCCTCTGGATGCTCGCCGAGCCGATCGACTGCCTTGCTGGAGCGATGCTGGCCCGCGATGTCGGTGAGGATCCGGCCTGGCTGATGGCTAGGTACGAGAAGGCCGGACGGGTCGGCTTTCTCGAGGGGGCGCCCGACCTCTTCAACCGGGAGTTGGTCCGCCTTCACGATCTCGCTCCGGATCCCGTCGGCGGCGGGGTGCGGCTGAAGCCCTCGCTACGCGCCGCCGAGGCCGGCGCCTCTTACGAGGCCGACCTGGGACCCGAGGCGATGGCTGTGTTGGAGGGCCAACGTGAGGCATTTGAAGAGAAGTTCGGTCGGGCGCCAGGTCCCGAGGATCCGCTCTTCTTCGATCCGACTGCCGAGACGCCCCAGCCGATCCCGCCCGAGAAGATCGCCGCCCTCGAGGCGATGATGGCGGAGCACGGTATGGATCAGGAATGGTTCCTGCGCCGCCAGGCCGAGCGCGAGGAGGAAGGGGCGCTTCGCCGCCAAGGGCGCCCCGTCGGCCGGAACGACCCTTGCTGGTGCGGTTCGGGCAAGAAGTACAAGCGGTGCCACGGCGCCTAGGAGCGAATCCTCACGTGGAGACCGGAGAGCTGGAATGAGGTCGAATTGCTGATCGGCCAAGCCGAAGAGAGTCCCAATCTCGATTTCAAGCGCGAGGTGACGCGTAACGGCCGCGAGCTTGCCAAGGACATCGCCGCGATGACGGTCGACGGCGGCGTCCTCATCTATGGCATCACCGACATCACGGCGAGGCGCCATTTCCTCGTCAGTCACCCCGGCGGGTGCGTTCTTGCGTGACGTCACTCAAATGATCAGCGATCTCTGGTGACTAAATACCCTGGTCTCATGCCGTCCCACTTGGTCGTTCTCGACGAGAGCAAGCAGAGTCGGCACGGCATCCTTTCGGTGGGAGGTATCGTGCTGGACCTCGCCGACCTCCCGATGGCGGAATCCGAATGGGCCGCCGCCCGAGTCAAGGCCGGAATCGAGATTGGGCGGCCGGTCAAGTACTCCATGCGTTGGCCGGAAGGGCCCGATCAACGTCGGGTCTTGATCACCGCGATCGGCCGCCTGCCGGTCAGGGGAGTGATCTCGCTCCTGGAGGACTTCCGCCCCCTTCGTCTCAAAGCCCCTGGCCAGGCGACCCGCAAGGACTCCTACGTCCAGCGTCGAGCCTTCGAGTACACGCTGCAACGACTCGCCGGGACTCTCTATTTGGAGGAGGGGGATCAAGGACCGCATCTTCTGATGATCGACGGAAGAGACGACTTCAAGCACTTTCAGGAGGTTTATGAAAGCGGTCACCGCGAGGGATGGCCTCGCCTGCCTCACCATCCGATGCCCTCTCTGAAGGATCGAGGCTTCTCCTCGTCATTAGGGGCATGTTCGAATGGGCCCATGCATGAAATTGCCGACCTTTTGGTGTCCTGTGTAAGCCGCTGGGCAGACGAGCGCTGCATGGCCCACAAGGATGGAAAGGCGCCGGACATCAAGGAGCTCGACGCATGCATGGTCTACCTCCGGGATCTTTTTCCCGTTGGACAAGCAGGAATCCCGCCGCGCCGCGCAGGTCACAGCATCGTCGTCCATGCTGGCAACCTCACTGGCAAGGAGCTCCTTCGGGACAACGTCGACCGCTGGCTCCAGGACCTGACTCCGACCTTCAAGCTGTAAGGCCCGTGGCTCTGGACTGAGCCAACCCTTAATCGACAAGGGGGTTTCTCACCAAGACGTCCCGATCCGGCATTGCCGCCTTGCGCAAGTCGATCGGATCCAGGCTTGCCCGTCGCGCGAGCGTCTCGAGGAAGAAGTCAGGATGTTGGCCCTGGGGCGTACGTCCATGCAGTTTCCAGACCTGAGGCCTGGACGGAGTGGTCCTGCTGGCGATGTTCTCGATGTGGGCAAGCACTAACCCGGTCGAACGGATCGGATCGTGGCCGGCCGCGACCGGCGCCACCAGGGTCAGGCAGGTGAAGCCGAGGACCGCAAGCTCTCGGTCCTGCTCTAGCATGCTGGTGTCGTTGGTCACCATGCCGTCCCAATCGCGCTCGTGGTGGTAGAGGGCGAGAAGCAACTCCCAGTCGTCGAAGTCGGGGAGCCTGGCGTCGATGTCGCCGATGGGCACGAGCTCGACATCCCGCAGGTACGGCCGTGCCTCATCGACAATCGGCGCCGGATAGTTGTGGTCGAGCGCGAACAGAGCCACCGGCGAAGCCTCAGTTATGCGGCGACAGCGAGTGGCTCGAGGTTGCGAGCCAACTGAACCTCAAGATCCAGCGCCTCTTCGATCGCTTGTCGATCGAAGCTTGGATAGAGGTTGAAGATCTTGTCCTTCGCGATCCCGCGGCTGGCAATTGCCGCCAGTGCCTCCGTCTCGAGTCGGGTTCGGATGACGTGGGGAGCTCCCGCCAACTTGCTGGCGATGATCCGGAGTCGCGAGCGCGGTTGGACCAGATTCGGCCCCCTGATCCCCGCCTCTGACTCGAACGGCTCGATCAGATCCAGGTCCTCGAGCGGGAGGTGGCCACCAACAGGCGCGCTGTCCCCCGCAGGGCCAACCCACACCTCGCCGGCACGATTCACCCGGACCATGAATCCACGGTCCTCCTCCCAAAGGCCAAGGTCGATCCGGTCGAGCTCGGCAAGTGCCTCCCGGATCACGGACATCGAGGTCGACGGGATCTCGTATCCATCGGAGGTCGGCTTTGGATGGCGCAACCAATACATGGCTCGTAGGCCCATCAGGTCCGTGTAGGACCAGAGCTTGACCTTCGTGGACGAGACGCTCGGAACCAGCCACTCCTTGCGCGCCCAGTGATGGACGGTCGACTTCGGAACACCGGATAGCGCCGCTGCTCGGTCTGCCGTGTATGCCCCTCGGCGATCGGTCATCAGTCAAGTATCGCCCCCGTCGACGATGTTCGCCAGATATGAGCCGGGTGGAGGTCCGCTCCCGCTCACCGCTGTGCCAGTCGGGAGTCGAAAATCGCCTATTTCAAAGGGACCGTGAAGGGACCGAAAGCTCTGAATCAGCGCCTGTTCGTGCGTGCAGACCTCGCCTGACCTCCGATGACCCAAGCGGCAGACCGACGCTATTTCGTCCGTCGTTGCAGGCTACTTTTGGCTCTGCGCCTGAGATCCAGCATGCGCCCGACCAGATTCGAACTGGCGACCTTCGGCTTGAAAGGCTTACGACCTTCGCGGCTCAGGCCGCATGGTTGAGCCAAAAATCAGGCGAAATTACGTCCAAGGGAAGGACGAAGGGAAGAGAATCCGATCTGAGATGCAGGAAGACTGTGGCCCGGGAAGGCTCAGTGAGCCACGGGCTCGGGGCGCAGGATCGTGGTGCTGCCGTCGGCGGCGACCAGGACGACCGACAGCCCTTCGTCCGCCGCATCCCGGATCTCGTCGCCTACCCCGGGCGCGTCGGCATCGATGAACGCAGCGTGCTCGGGATAGGGCGAGCGGCCCTCGATGGCGAGGTCGATCGCTTCGTCCATCACCTTGGCGGCGGGAGACCTGCTGCTGTCGGTGTTCATCGTCTTTCCCATCCTTCGATCATCTCACGGTAGCCCACCTCGGCCTCCTTGATCGCGGCGCGCATGCCTTCTCCAAGGGTACCGCCGTGGAACGGCGTCCCCGGCTGTTTCCCCGCGCGGTGGCCATATCGGTGCATCTCGTTGTGTCCATGCGCGCCGTCATAGACACGGATCGTCTCGGTCCCCGCTCCTCTTTTGAGCAGGAGGACGACGGCGTAGTCGGTGATCTCACGGCCGACACTGGTGAATTCGACCCATAGTCTCGCCCCGAGGGCGCGATCCAGGGTACGGCGATAGCGGGCGCTCATCGCAGCCACGCTACCGGCAGGCCGGTGAGCGACCTCCCTGAGTCATCCATCCCTGCCGACCTTGAACGACCTGTGCTGTTCCTCCTCCTCGCGGGTGACGAGGAAGACGTCGAGCTGGTCGCGGGCGCGTTCCAGCTCGCCCGGCAGGACGTGGGTGTAGCGGCGCAGCGTGATCGGCGCCGCGTCGGCCTGGCGTCTGGGGGCCTTGTGGCCCATGAAGACGGAGGAGACCTTCGGGGCGACCCCGGCGTGATCGAGCCAGGTGGCCGCGGTGTGGCGGGAGTCCTGCAGCCCGATCGGCCGCAGACCTGCGTCTTCCCACTTGCGGGCGACGCGCTTGGAGAGCTGGTTCAGCGAGAGGAGGCCCGACCTCGACCGCTTGCGCGGCGGACAGACCCTGCCGGTCGTCGGCCTGCCCTGCCTGACCCACTCGGCGTAGAGCCGGCGACGCAGCGGCCTGACGATCGGGACGATCCGCCTCGCCGCTTCGGACTTCCGCGCGTCCTCGTCGCCCGCCAGCAGCATCACGTCATGCTCGAAGTCGACCTCGGGCCATTCGAGGACCTGGATCTCCTGCAGTCGGGCGGTGCCGTAGCCGGCGATCGCCCAGGGGAGGGCGTCGCGGGGGTCCAGCAGATCGAGCAGGCGGGCGAATTCCCCGGGCGTCGCGACCCGATCGCGTTCGGTCGAGTCGGGTGCCGGCAGGCGGATCGACCCGGGCGCGTTCCCGGTCGCCTTGCCGCGGGCGATGGCCCAGCGATAGAAGGAGCGCGCGGCGTTGACGATCGCGCCGATCCGCGAGCTCGACAACTCCTCGCGACGGAAGCCGTCGACCGCGTGCTGGAAGTCGGCGGGGGTGATCGCCTCGAGACGCTTCTTGCGAAGCGACTCCGGCAGGCGCCCGAGAGAGGACTCGAGATTGGTGATCGCCTTGGGCGTGTAGGGCCTGCCCTGCTTGTTCAGCACGACCTTGGCGCGGCAGTCGGCGATGAACTCCCGCCGCGCGTCTTCGAAGAAGACCGGCCGCGGTCGATCGGTGACCGTGCCCTTGCGCACCCGGGCCTGGAGGTCGTCGCGGAGGTTCTTCGCCTCACGGATCAAGGCGACCCGCTTGGTCCGCCGGTTGCGGCGGATCGCCGGATCCCAGACGATCCCGTAGTAGGAGGGCGTGCAGGTACAGCGCTTTCGCCCGATCGCCAGCGCACAGCTCAGCCGGTGGCGGGCGAAGACGCCTTCGTAGCGCGTGGGCGTGTCGACGTAGCGCCGCTCGGGCGCGAGGACGGCGCTCATCCCGCTCACCCCCTGACCCCGGTGCCGTCGACCTCCCGGTCGATCCACCGTCTCAGCTCCTCGGGCGGGTAGAGCCTCAGCTGCCCCGAGTAGACGCAGCGCAGGAAGGGTTGGACGTGGCGCTGGAAATGGCTGAGGCTCATGCCGAGGATACGCGCCGACTCCTCGCGGGTGAAGAGGAGGCGCGGCAGCGGCTGGGTCGGGCGCGGCTCGCGGATCCGTGCCCTGGAGGTGGTCGCGGTGCTCATCGTGCGCCCGCCTCTTCGCCTCGTTCCATGGACGGTCTGCATCTGTCGCTCCTTTTCCGTCGGCTTCGATGGCCGCAGATGTGCGCCGGGGGAAGCGAGCGGAACCCGAGGCGAAGTCGAGGGCGGGCGGCAGCCCGAGGCCCAAAGGGCCTTGCAGCGAGCGACGCCGGCGCGAAAATTGAAGGGCGAGAAGCCGACGGGAGGGGTCCGGAGATCGGCGGCATCGGGCCTCACCCCTCTCCCCTGCGCGGCGGCCAGACCGAGACGATCTCGGCCGGGTGGGCGGTGCGTGGCTGGATCGCCACCGCCTCGCCCGTGCGCAGGCGCTTGAACTCGTCGGGGCCGATCAGGAACTCGCGCTCACGGGTCCTGGTCCCCTCCCCCGTCTGCATCGGGAAGAGCCGGCCGGAGGTGCGGTGGGTCGTCGTCCAGCTCGGCGCCGTTCCTGCGAGCCGGGCGAGCCGTTCGGCCGAGTCCGGGTCGCCGATCCGGTGGGCGAGGGTGAACTCGACGTTCGAGAGCACCTGCTCGGTCAGGGTGTCGGAGGGGTCGTCGGGACGGGCGCCGCGCAGGTCGGCGAGACTCTGGGTGCCGAGCAGCAGACTCAATCCGGCCGAACGGGCGCGGGCGAAGAGGCGGGAGACCTGCTCGGCGGCGAGGGCGGCGAACTCGTCGACGACCAGCAGGGCGCCGAGCTTGGAGTGCCTGGCCTCGGAGGTGAGGCCGACCAGGTCGATCATCAGCGCCGCGGCGAGGAGCTTCGACGCGGCCGGGTAGCGGTCGGCGTCGAGGTGGAAGTAGAGGACCTCGCCGGTGAGGACGCTCTGATGCAGATCCAGTAGCGGCCCGTCGCCGAGCGATGGGTCGAGCCAGGGGCCGAGCTCGGACTCGGCCAGCACCGCGAGCCGGTCGCGGCCGCCACCCAGGTCGGCGCTCGACTTGGAGGTCCGCGAGTCGACGTAGGCGGACACCCGCTCGGCGAGGGCGCCGCCGGCCTTGTCGGCCTTGGCGTCCAGTGCCTCGGGGTCCATGTTCGCCACCACCCCCGAGAGGGTCGGCGGCCACTCGCCGATCGCCTGCATCGTCGCCAGCACGTGGCCCAGCAGGCGCTGGGTCGCCAGCTCGTAGTGGGGCTCCGACCACCGGTGGGCGGAGAGCGCCTTGTCGACGATCTCGGTCGGGCCGCCGCGGCCGAGCGGGTTGTAGACGGAGGGGCCGGTCGGGGTCCAGATGCGGAAGTTCACCCCGCGCCTGCGGGCCGCCGCTTCCAGGGTCGTGCGCAGGTCCTCGTCGCCCTTCGGGTCGATCACGATCGCACTGAGGCCCGCGTCGACGTATGCCTCGGCGATCGCCGCCTGGGTGACGGTCTTGCCCGAGCCGGTCGCGCCCGCGATCAGGCCGTGGACGCCGTCGCCGAGGCCGAAGGGGATGCGGCAGACGCGGCCGCCGCGCGAAGGCCCGATCGCGAGGCCCTCGGTGGTGAGGCGCCGGGCGCTGCGGGCGCGGCGGCGACGGATCGCGGTGCGGACGAAGGTCAGCGGCCCGCGCCGCTGCCGCGCCGCACGGGCCTCCTCACCGCCGGCCTGGGTCAGTTCGCCGTGGATCGTGAGCCCGAGATAGGTCGCGGTGATCGTGGCGGCGAGGACGATCACGCCGATCCGCCGTTCGAGGAACCAGAGGCAGTAGGTGGCCGGGTAGCCGAGGAGCGTCCAGGTCCAGGCGAGGCGGCGGCGCTGCAGGAGCCAGCAGACGCCCACCCCGAGGACGGCACCGAGGAGGAGCGGCCAGACGAGGCCCCAGAGGAAGGCGGCGACGTCGCCGACCGCGTGCTTCTGGGAGGCGTTCATCGGGAGATCCCCTCGATCTCGATTCGATCTCCGGCGTGAAGCCTCTCGACGGCGCGCTCCACGGCGCGGCGGGTCTGCCCCGGCTCGCAGAGGTAGCGGACCCCCTCGACCCAGGAGGCGCGGCGCCAGCCGCGGACTATCTCCCGAAGCGTCTTCGGGGACTTAGGGGTGAGCTCCACCTCAAACACAACCGGCAGCTGCTCCGCTTCGCGTCCGCTGCTGCCAGCCGAGGTCCGGGCGGCAGCAATACCTCGGGCCGTCGCACCCGCGACTGCGTCGCTAGCCCCGGCGAGGGTGGTCGTGCCCTGCCCGTATGTATGGAGCGGTGCGTCCTTGACCAAAGGGTGGGCCGGGGGGAGGACGACGAGGTCGGGTCGATGAAGACGGGGCGCGCCGTTCGGGAGCTCGCCGAGCTTGGCGGAGGCGATCGGGCGTCCCTCGTGTCGCTCGGCGAAGATCAGCTCGCGGGCGGTGAGGACGCGGTGGGAACCGTGGCGGGCTTCGAGATCGAGGGCGACGGAGGCGGAGCGGAGCCAGTGGTCGACGGAGCCGGGCGAGACGACCGCCGGCGCGATGCCGAGGCCGGCACAGCGGAGGCCCGAGCGGGTCGCGCGGATCAGGGTCGGTGCGCCGCGCAGCAGCTCGAGGCGCTCGAGCAGGCCGGCCTCGACCAGCGAGGCGACGCGGTCGTAGGCGGCGCTCTGGCCCAGTCGGGTGGCGGCCATGACGTGGGCGATCGAGACGGCACCGTGGCGACCGACGTAGGAGAGGAGTCGGCGATCACCATCCACACGCCGATGGGACGACGCGGGCAGTGACGGGAGGTGTAGGAGTGTGTTCGACATACAACGGTTAGACGGTGAGGCTCCTGAAATCGCCCCCCTTTTTCCACACTTTTAATCCGTCGCTTTACGTACAGTGTTGTTTCTATACTGTCACTTTCTGTTTCTCGTCACCGTTCGCCACCAGGACGGAAATCACCGTCGAGGACGGCCGGCGTCCGTGACGAGCCTGTGGGCCTCGACCGGGCCACCGACATAGGGGGCGAGCAGGAGCTCGGACAGTTCGCAGGCGAGACCCGAGACGGTCCGGCCCTCGCCGAAGAGGGCAAGACGGGTGACGATCGAGACCGCACCCTCGACGAGGAAGCAGTCGAGGCTCGCGGGCAGCTCGGCGGCGCAGCCGCCGAGCTCGCGGCCGGCCCTGAGACCCGCGGCCAGGCGCTCGATCAGGGCTTCGTGACGAGCCCGCGCCGGTGCGCCCGCACGGAGCAGCTCGACGGTCAGGAGTCGCGCGAGACGCGGGTCCTCGCCGAGGAGGGCGGTGAGCGAGCGCACCACCGCGACCACCGCGCGCGCCCAACCGTCGACGTCCCGCACGGCGTGCGTCGCCTGCCCGGTCAGCCAGGCGACGACGACATCGCCGGTGGCGAGAAGAGAGCCTTCCTTGTCGGTGAAGTGGGCGTAGTAGGTCTTGCGCGAGACGCCGGCCGCGGCAATCACCTCGGCGACGGAGCCCTCGGCGTAGCCGCGCGCCGTGAAGACCTCCAGCGCCGCGGCGATGAGCCGGTTGCGTTGGTTCTCCTCGACGAACTCGCGTGGCAGGCCGTGGCGGCCGACCGGGAGCCGGGCGAGCGCGGCGGGTCGGTCGTCGCGACCGGCGATGGGGACGGGTCCGTCGTCAGGTGTGTTCTGCTCAGGCACGTAACGGGCGAGAGGTCGGGGCGCCGGTCGATGGCCGGCGCCCCGAGCGTGTCTCTCGTGGGATCGAACGTCGGACCAGGGAGCTCCGACGATCGGCGGGCGCGGCACCGCAGGGAGAGGTGTCCGACGCCTGTCTTCCGGCCACCAGGAAGTCGGCCGAGAAGCCTTGGATCAAGTCGTCAGCCGCTCTTCTTCTGCCCCGTCCCCTTCGACTTCTTGCATTGGTTCGTGACCACCGGCCTGTACTCGTCGACCTTTCCGTTCTGTCCGGTGAACCTCACGATCGCCTGGCGCGCCTTCTTGGTCGCCTTGCAGAGGTCTTCGGAGTTTTCGAGCAGCCCGTACTTCTTCCCACCCTTCATCTCGAGCACGAAGCGGCTGACAGGGGCGTCCGGGACGACTTCGAAGGTGTTGCGGATGCCCTTGTTCGGGCCGGAGTCGACTTTGCCGACGAGCGTCACACGGATCTGTCCGTCCAGGTCGGCGACGAGGGCGGGAAGTTGGTAGCCGTAGCCGCCGACCAGGTAGACGTTGCCTTCGAGCGGAGCTTCGAGCAGCGGCGTCCAGGCCTTGACTTTCCCGTAGGCCGTGCTCGCCGGGCAGGCGCCGGCAAGGAGCACCGGTCTGGTGCAGGTCTTGTTCAGATTCCCCTGGTCGAGGAACTCGCCGTGGGGCAGGTTCACCTGAGCGCGCGCGATGCCTGCTTCGCCGGGCCTCGCGGTCAGTTCCGCGGTCAGGGCGGGATGTCCGATCCTCTTGGTCGAACCCTTCAGGGAGACCTTCAGCTTCGGCTGGAACGGCAGCGAGGAGCATCCGCCGACCTGGAAGCGATTCGACACCGAGGCGGCGGCGGCGCCTTCCCCGAAGACCTGGACGGTGACCGCCTTGGCTTCGCAGCTGGTCGGCGCCAGCGTGAAGTGCGGCCGGTCCACATCTATGCGGATGTCACGGGCGTCGACCGGGATGCCGTGCACCACGGTGGGGATCGGATCGGACCTCACCGTCACCTGGGCGGTTTCGGGGTCGACGAAGGCGGGGTTGCGGACGACGACCGATCCGAGGTCGAAGGGGCCGGCGACGGCCGGGATCACGGCGAGAATCGAGATCGGCGCGCCTTTATACGGGCCGGCGAGATAGAGGTGGCCGGTGTTCACGTAGTAGGGGGTGGGTCCGGCACCTACCCCCGCGCTCACGCTGCCGATCTCCGACGCCGCCGGGCAGGAGGGATGTTCGATCTGCGCCTGCCCGGTGCCTTCGGCTTCCGATATCGAGGCGATCGCGGAGTCGGGGCAGTACGGGACGCCCTTCAGATAGGCGGTGACCCCCGGGGGCAGGGCGAGGTTCAGGCCGGTGAAGCGCCCGCTGCCGTCTTCGCGGGTGAGCTGGGTGGTAAAGGGGCTGGTGGTGGCGGCGATCGGGTTCGCGAGGCCCGCGTTCAGTTGCGGGGCGAGGCCCCCGCCAGGACAGGCACCACCGTTCGGCCCTTCGGTGATCTGGAAGGTATCCGTGGATTCCATCGCCGTTCCCGGGTGCGCCCACGGGTAGAGCTTCGAGACGACACCGTAGGTGCCGCATGACGGCGGGGTCATCAGCGCCGCCCGAGGGCCGGAGTTGAAGTGCAGTTCGAGCTTTGAGAATGGGACCTGCGGATTTTCGTCGAATTCGGCGAGGATCTGGCCATCCGCCTGCGGTTCCACCCGGCCGGGGATCTTGACGAGGATGCCGCGTTCGGCCGATTCGACCACCAGGTAGAGCGCGAGCAGACTTCCGAACGGGTTGTGACCCTGTTCGGCCAGGTAGATGGAGCCCTGGAGCGGCCGTTCGAGGAGTGGCGTCGTGATTTCGGCACTCCCGATCTTCGACGATTCGGGACACTTAACCGGGTCGTTGGTGCCGAGGGTGATCTGTCCAGGACTGCAAGCCCCGAGCCCGTCCGCGGCAGAAGGATTCACCGACATCCCCTTCGGCAGGGTGACGAGCGCCTTCTTCAGGTCGGACTGGCTGATCGCCCCCGGGGTCTCGAGTCCTTCGCTCGGCACCTTCAAGGTGACGTCGAGGCCGGTCGGCGATTCGGCGCGATGGGTGGTCGGCTCGAATGCGATCGTCGGTTCGAAGGGTACCGAGCCGCAGCCGGTGACTTCTGGCGAGACCGCTTCGGCGCTGTGGAAGGCGCCCGGTTTTTCCCAGGAATCGATCGACACCTTGGTCACCGGCGGGGTGCCCGAGCAGCGGGTGGGATTGGTGACGAGGGGCCTCGGGTTAGCGCCGGGTTCGCCAGGGATCCTGCAGCCGGTCACATCGGCGACGCCTTTGTACTGGGATCCTTCTCCCCCTAAGGGCGGCCCGAGGATCGCCCCGTATCCGCAGAGTTTCACGCTGATGCTCTTGACCAGCGGGTACTTCGGCGTCGAGGGGGCTTCAACGGAGATCGCATAGCCTTCGGCGGACCGCAGCCGCGGGATCAGCGGGTAGCGCGCGGCGCCGCCGTTATAGCCGTTGATGGAGAAGATCAACTCCGCCGGCGCCCCGTCTTCGGCGTGCAGCAGGTAGAGCGGCAGGCCCGTGAGTGGCCCGGTCTGGCTGGTGTCGACGTCGACCGCGCCGACGATGCTCTCCCGCGGACAGGTCGGCGCCGCATAGGTGTCGGTCGAGACCTGAGTGACGGTCGCGCATTCGCGGGGGGCCGCTTGGGGGTTGGCAACGAAGCCGGGGGGGAGATCGGTGTCGATATCTTTGAGGAACTCGACCGCCCTTGGTATGTCGTTATAGCCGATGCGAGGATTAATCGCCAGGGCTAGGGCGGATGAGAACGGATGACCGCCGGCCTGGGTGTAGTCGGCCCCGTCGCGGTCGAGCACCATCGTCGCCAGCGATTCGATCCCAAAGGTAATTGGGGGAGCCAGCGCCAGCACATCTTCGGCCCTCGCGGAGACCGCGCCACCTCCTTCGACTTCGGCGACGGCGACGGCGGGCTGTTCGAGGTCGGGGCCAAAGATGCTCGTTTTCACTCTCAGTTCGGGATATGACTGCTGAGGGCCGAGGGCGTCTTCACGTTCGCAGTCGATGCTCGCGTGGGTAGCCCCCGAGGGCTGATGGGCGGTGCAGCTCCAGCCTTCTGCCTTGTATTCGTAGATCCTGGTCTGTGCACCGCCAGGAAGCTCGAAGTCGATGTGGACCGGGCCAGCGGTCGGGCTGCCGGTTTCGACGCTCGGCGCCCTACTGGGACCTTGCACCGGTCTGACGCTACTCGGCACTTCCGGTGCGGGCGTCGTCGTCCACCGGGATTCCGAGATCTGACCCGCAGTCCCCTCGCCGTTCGTCGCCCACGCCACGCACTGAATGCCTCCCGGTTGTTCGAGTTCGGAAGCGGCGACCTTGAAGGTGCTGGTGGTCGCGGTCGTCCCGGTCACTTCGCCAGCGGCGGGGTAGCTGCCCGGCGTGCCCGGACGCACCGTCCCGTTGAGCAGCCATTCGAAGTGCCAGACGCCGATCCCGGCCGCCTGGTCGGTGATCGGCACTCCGGTACCGGTCGCCGTGGCCGGAGCCGACATAATTGCGGTGCGACCGCTGACCGCTTCGATCGTCGTGCCCGCCGGAATGCCGGCCCCAGCGATTCCCTGGCCTGCTTCCAGAGGCTGGGAACCGGCCGCGACCACTGGGTTACTTCCCCCAGTTGCCGTACTCGCAACCGGCTTGCTGAGGATCAGCGTGGTTCCTTCCACCCGTTCGATCGTCGTGCCGGCAGCGAAGGTGCTTTCCCATCCTTCTATCCCGACCAAGGTCTGGCCTTCGAGATAGCGCCCCGTCGTCGTTTCCGGCAAGAACTGCACGCTCGTCGAGCCTTTCACGACGGTCGCGTACACGAGAAGGCCGGTAGCGGTCGTAACTTTGGTGAGCGTTTTTGAACCGGCCGCCGTGGAGGCGGTCGCGATCGTGTTCCAATGGGAACTGGGCGAGATGCAGGTCAGTTCGTCGCCGGGGTTTTCGACAAAGGAGCCTCCTCCGACCTTATTGGTAGCTGGCCGTGCCGCAGATTCGTTGCCGGTCACCGTCGGACCCGATTCGGAGGGTAGCGGCGCGACAACGGTGGCTGGCTGGGACGCGTAGGTGACGCCGATGCGGTGCCCGACGGTATGGTCGACCGAGTTTTCCACCATGTTTTCTCCCGTCACAAGGCACTGCAACTGAGCGCCAGCGTCGGCAGCCTGGACAGTGTAGGTGGCGGTCCGGGAACCGTGGGCGATGTCTTCGCCGGATTCGAGGGGGACCCCTTCGCGTACCCATTGATAAGAAAAGGACGACGTTTGAAGCCAGATTTCGGGGCTACAGGGAAGTTCGTCGCCCGGTTCCGGCGTCGCGATGCCTTCGTTCTTGACCCCGACGCTGTAGGTGATCAGTTCTTCGTTGGCGGGAACCGTTTCGGGGGTGCGCGTGATGTGGATGCCAAGGACGGGCGGTTCCGCAGCGAGGGCCGAGGCGGGCAGGAGGCCCAGCAGGCCGATGACTAACAGCGTGCTGCGGACTCTCATTTCTTGCCTCCTCGTTCTCCGCCGGCTTGCTTGCCGTGTCCATGCTTCTTCTTGTGTTTATGGTGAGCGTGCTTCTTTTTCTGCCTCTCTCGGTGGTGGTGCTTCTTCACGCACCTGCGGTTCTTGTGAGCCTTGCTCTTCGGGCAGCCTGAGGGCGCCTTCTGGTTACCGGTGCCTTGGAAGCTCGCGGTCCCGGCGGCGGCGACAGGTGCCGGCTGGGCGACGGCTGGCCCCTGGCAGGCTTCGCTCGCGCAGGGCACCATCCGAGGCGCGCCCGGGAAGCCGCCAGCTTCGCGGGCGACGTAGATGTCTATCGCGGTGTCAGTGTCGGTGGGCAGCAGAGCGCGGGGGGTTTCGAAGGCGACCTCTGCACCGGAGTGGGAGATGGTCGGCTGCGCGCCGTTTCCGGGCAACAGGGTCAGATGGCCTCCCAACCAGAGGTAGTCGGAGAGTTCGCCACCGTCCGTATCCTCGGGCAGGAGTGCCTCCTTCGTGGCGAAGACAATCCCATCCCCTCCTTCGTCGGCCCACCGTTCCCACTCGGCGAATTCGGTGTTCTGCGAGCTGCGCCCGATGTTCGCGCGCGGACCAACGTCGAGGGGTTCGGGGTCCGGCCCGCCGGGGCGACAGGAGACGCATTCGAGCGTCGGCGGCGTCGCGGCGGCGTCGTAGCGGTAGATGTCGAGGTGCCCGCCGTCGGTGTCGGTGTAGGTGAGTGAGGCGGTGGACTGGAAGAGGAGGACGTGCCCGTCACCCCCGAGCTGTCGGCCATCCGATTCGCCCAGCATCGGTACAGCGACGACGCTTCCCGGATGGCTGGAAGTGGATCCGTATAGCTTTCCAGCATCCGCGGACGTGACGACACCGATGAACGTGGTGTTCCCGGTGTCGGCATCGTAGGTGTAGAGGTTCGCCTTGCCCGCTTCGGCCGTCGCCCCTTCGGCGTTGGGATCGGTCGTAAGGACTCCCTGGGCGACGAAGTAGACGCGCGAGCCATCGCCGGAGATCGCAGTGACGCCTTTGAGGACGTCGGCGCCTTCGCCTGGGGTCGGGTCGCCGGCACCGCCGGCGGAGACATCGACGATTCGATACCCGGAGGGGGTGGTTTCGTAGAGGTAGAGGTCGCAGCCGTTGGAGCCGCCGAGCGTGGCGCTGCACTGTGCGACGCCCGTGTCAAGATCGGTGCTTAAGAGAGCGCGCGAGCTGGTGAAATAGATCCTGCTCTGATCTTCGGAGGCACCTTCGAAGAAGTCACTTCCGATTGCAGGCGCCGCAGGGAGCAGTTCGAAGACCTGCGGCCCAGTAGGGGTCTCTTCGCGGACCATGATGCGGATCGGCCTTTCAACTTCGCAGGATGGGCCGGTGTTGGTTTCAGGGTTCCAGGGCTGGCCGGGGCGGGTCGAGAAGAGGATCCGCGACCCGTCGCCGGAAATCGCGCCCTGGTTCCGCCCGCCCGGTTCCTTGGAGGTGCCGCCACCACCGAGCCAGGCGCCGCAGTTGCCGCCCCAAACGGCGCCGGAGCTGTCGCGGGCAAGCAGTTGGATGGTCGGTTCGCCGCCTGACCCGTCGGCGATCAGGTAGGAGTTGGCAGGTTCGAGGATGCTCGGCAGCTTCGGCGGCTGCGGGTCACCGGAGAGCCAGGCGACTTCCTTGCCCGCCTGGGCGACGACGTGGGAGAGGTCGGGGGAGGCGCCGACAACTTCATGGACCAAGAGCGCCGCTCTTTCGTTCAGGCCGAGGACCCGGCCCGGCCAGATGCTCGCGAGCAGCGGTGAGCGGACGCTCCACGAGCCGGCCGAGGTGCCTTCCCAAAGTTTGGCTTCGCCCTGGAAGTACTGCGCCCGCGTCGAACCGAAGCTGACCCAGGCGCCGAAGTCGGAGGTAAAGGCCAAAGGGACTTCGGCGAACTGTTCGCCGAAACCGAAGGATCCCGGGGCGGTAGTCGCCGACGTGCTCCACCCCCCGGCGCCGCGGCCGGCGACATAGAAGTCGCCGAGGGGATTGACGTAGCTGGTGCTGTCGCCGAGCCGGGCGGTGGATTTGAAGAGCAGCCGTTCGCCGTCCGCCGAGAACGACGGGTAGAGCGTGGGCGCGCTGTACTTCACCGGCGGGGTCGCCTGCTCGAGAGCCATGCAGCCGGGCAGGTAGGAGGCGCCCTGTTCGATGCGGATAGCTTCGTTCGGACAGTCCGCCTGGGCCGAGGGGGCGACAAGGGCCGCCCCCATCGCGAGAGTCACGCATCCCAGGGCGGCGCGCCTGCCGGCGCGCGAGAGCGCGCCGGCGACGGAGCCGCGCGGGCCGGCGTCCTCGGTCGCGCTAATAGCGCCGCCATTCGCGCTCCCGGCGTCCTTGCCCCGCCTGGCGCGGCGCTCCTGGTCCGCGGACCTCTCGGCTCGGGACCGACCCTTATCACCCTCGGTGAGGAAAGGTGAGAAACGAGCGACGACAAGACTCCTCATGAGCCGTCGCATTTCGCTGTTCTCTCCGTGTGACATCTCTTTCTCCCTGCGGCTTCCGTGGATCCCGGTGCCCGGTGGCGATCAGGCCTCAGCCGTGGTGGTGGCTCGGCCCGCCGGCCTTCGCCGGGATCTCGATCCGGGTCTTCCGCCCATCGACGTGGAGCACGTAGGTGCCCGAGCCGAGGTTGCCGAGGATCTGGTCGAGGCGCCCGGCGGTGGTGTTGCCGTGACTGATCGTGCGTCCGGCCCGGCGCAGACTCCACCTCAGGTGCCTGCTCTGGCTCGAGCCCTTCGGGTACTTGACGGTGCAGGTGACCTTCTTGGATCCCTTCACCTTGCAGGTCACCGTGACCTTGCCGGCGGGGCCCTGCTTGCCCTGGGGGCCCTGGGCGCCGGTGGGACCGGTCGGTCCCTGGGTACCGGAGGAGCCGGTGGCGCCAGGAGCGCCAGGGTTCCCCTGGGGGCCGGTCAGGCCGGTCGGGCCGGTCGGGCCCTGGGTGCCGGGGGCTCCGGCTTCGCCGGCCGGGCCCTGCGGACCCTGGCCGCCCGTATTGCCGGTGGCGCCCTTGGCGCCGTTACAGACGATCTTCAGGGTCGAGGGTTCGCCTTCGACTTCGACTTCCAGGCCCCCTTCGGTGCAGGTGGTCGAGCCGACGGTCTTCGAGCCGCTGAAGCTGCGGGTGACGATCGTCTTGCCGGGTTGGCCTTCGATGCCCTTGGCGCCGTTGCAGACAAGGGTCAGGGTCGAGGGTTCGCCTTCGACTTCGACTTCCAGGCCCCCTTCGGTGCAGGTGGTCGAGCCGACGGTCTTCGAGCCGCTGAAGCTGCGGGTGACGATCGTCTTGCCGGGTTGGCCGTCCTGGCCGATCCTGCCGTTGCAGACATATTCGGTGGCGCCGGCATATTCGATCTTGGTGCCGCCGAATTCACATGGACCCTCCTCGCCCGCGAATTCGGTGAGCACCGGCACCGCTGCGAACGTGGCGGTGACGAAGCTGCCGCCGGATCCCACCTCGACCTCGCATTCGGTGAGGCTGGTCGGCGTGCAGTTGCCGCTCCAGGCGACGAAGATCGAGCCCGGTTCGTGGGATTCCTCGGTCAAGGTGACGGTTTCACCGACGACGAAGCTGCCCGAGCAGGTCGGGCCGCAGTCGATCCCGCCGGTGGCGCTGGTAACCGTGCCTTCACCGTTACCGCCCTTGCCTACGGTGAGGCTCGCCGCGCCGGGCGGGTTGAAGAGCGCAGAGACGGTGGTGGCTTCCCTGATCTCTAAGCTGCAGGGCGAGCCTGAGCAGGACCCGGCGGAGCCGGTCCCCGTCAGGGCACCGAGGGTCGAGCCCCCGGTCGGGGTGGCGGTGACTTCGATCGATTCCCCGTAGAACCAAGGGCCGGCGCAGGAGCCGCCGTTGCATTCCACTTCGCCGGTCCCGGTGCCCGGTTCTTCGATCGTCAGCAACTCTTCTACGGGCCCAAATTCGGCAGTGATCGAGCTGTCCTCTTCCATCTCGAAGACGCACGGCGAACCTTCGGCTTCACATCCCCCGGCGGAGCCGGTACCTGCGAATCCGGTCGTTTCGGCGCCCGTATCGGGGTCGGCCGTGACCTTGACCGCGGTCCCGAAGGGGATCGCGGTCAGCGAGGCGCAGGTGGAACCGTCGCATTCGGCCTCGAGCGAACCTTCACCGGTGTGGGAGAGGGTCAGTTCGAAGGTTTCGAGGTCGAACCTGCCGTTGGCGGTGTGTTCGGCGTCCATCGTGAATTCACAACTCGCACCGGTGCATTCGCCGCCGTGTTCATTGGTGAATTCATCGAACAGGGAGTGTCCGCCGGCGACCGGGATCACCTTGACCTGGGTGCCTTCTTCGTATTCTTCTTCGCAGGGTTCCGGAGTGCCGCTGCCTTCGACTTCGCATTCGAAGCTGCCGGTGCCCGAGCCCGAGGTGTCGAGGTTCAGCTTGTGGGCGCTGCTGGTGAGCGGCCCGTAGGCGAAGACGTTGGTTTTTGAGCTGACGTAGGCATTGTCCTGATTCGCGGTCCCTGAGTTATCGACCGCGACGTCTGAGGGGCCGCTTTCTTCGAAGGGCGGCGTAGTGTGAGTGAGCTGGGTGACGTAGGAGCCGCCTGCAGTGAACTCGTCCACCGCAGCATGGCTGCTGATGTCAGAAACGAGCACGTCGCAGTTGGACTGGTCGACAGCCAAGAGCGATTTCGTCATCGTTCCGAACGGTCCTCCCGGAGCCGTCGAGCCATCGATTTCGGTAACGATGGAGGTCCCCGTCGAATTGAGGACCAGGACTTTTTTGTGTGCGGCGTCGACCAGATAGATGTTTCCGGTGCTGCCGCAGACGTCGATGCCATAATAGGTGGCGCCGCTGATGGCGGGTTTGATCGTGTTCAACAGGATTCCACTGCTGCTGTAGACGGAGATGTGCTGTTCGTTCGCGCCCTTGAACATCTCGTAGGCGGTTTCGTTTCCTCCGGTCGTGATGACTTCCACAGGGGCGACTGTGGTCTGCGCGAGGGCGCCACTGAATTCGAGTTTCAGCCGTGCCTGAGTTACTCCGTTGGTCGAAGACACCGCGGTGATCGTGACGGTGCCGCATGACACCGGGGCGGCTTCAAGCGCGGCCTTGATTTCCGCGGTCGTGGAGGTTTCGGTGAGTTCCGTGGTTTCGGTGCCTTTGCATTTCAGCTTGTAGCTTTCGGCAGGTTTCTTGTATTCCTGAACCTCGTTGCCGGCCGGCTCGGTGACGTAGACATCCTGATTCGCCGGATCGACCGTGACGGCGTTGACGCCGAGCAAAGGCGCATTCACCAGGCGCCCGACCCCGTTGAGTGAGGTGTCGGGAGAGTAGGTGGTGCCGGCGCTCAGAGCGACCGCACTGCCAGTTGCGGTGGCTTGTTTTGAAAGCGTCAATGCACCGGGAGTTATCGCCAGAATCGTCGTCCCGGAGGGGATCCCGGTGCCGGTGATCGTCTGGCCGACCGCGAATGCACCACTTGAGGTGGAGAAACTGCTGACTTCGGCTGAGGCTTCGGTCAGATTGCCGGTGCCACTTGCGGCGGTCGGAGGGAATTCGCTCGGGACCACCTTGTTGACCTGACCAAGGGCGGCCGCCGTGTATACGGCGCCGCTCGAGTCGACGGCGGTCGAGCATCCGGTGGTCCCCGAGATCGTATAGGAGGTCAGCAACGTACCCGCCGGTCCGAAGACTTTGCCACGGCCGCTGCCTTCATTGACGTAGAGGTCCCCGTGGGAGTCGGTTGCGACTCCGCAGGCGCCGGTGAATTCACCTTCGTGAGTGATTGGCGGGGGCAGCAGGGGTCGCGATGCTGCAGATGCGAGCGGCGCGAGGGCCAGTGCGAGGAGCGCCCCCACGGCCAGGACGAACAGGCCGAGCGCCGGACGGCGCGAGCGGATAGTGCGGGACGACGGGTTCATACCAGTGCTCCTTTGCGGACGTGGTGGGCCGTAGCCGTCCGACCTGACAGCTCGTCGGCGGGACGCGGGAGCGCCGGGGCCGTAGCGGTCAGGTCGAACGTCTCCGACCAGTGATTGGTCGGTGCGTCGGGGGTGGTGTGGAAGGTCCGGGGCGGCGCGGAGCCGGCGGTCCCGGAAGCCTGGGCGTGCGCCGAAACCGGAGAGGGCGCTCCCAGGGCGACAGGGCGGGCTGAGTCAGGTAGGGCTCGGGCGGCAGGCGCCTGGCGGGGCGCCGCAGATACTTGGTCGGAGCCGGATATCGACGCGAAGTCGCCCGTCAGAAGACTTGGGGCGGGGCGGCGGCCGAAAGACGCACCGCCCCGCCGGAGTGGGAGGCCAGGGAGACCACCCTCACGTGCGCTCTCGGATGGACTGTCGAGAGGCAGCGCGGCGCCGCCCACCAGGGAAAATGGACCGGCAGCCGAGACGCCCGGCACCGTCAAAGGTGCGCGTGGCGGAAGTCGGTGATCGGTACGGCCTCGCATCAGGCCATCCGAGGTGCGAGCACATCCCTTCATCGGAATCTCCCCACCGATCCGGGCCGGTGCGAGGGCCGCATCGCCGGCCAGGGTGGGCACGGACGGTGCAGATCGGCCCGCCAGGGGCCGAGGTTCGGTCTTGATGCGCGTCGCTTCCACTGCCGCTCCCTCTGCCATGAGCCGTTCCCGCGGCTCCCCTTGCCTGATGGCGCCGCGCCGGAGCGCGACCGGGCGACAACGTAGCAGACCAATACGCTCCCTGCCAACCTGCTCACGGCCAATACGCCCACGACCGCTATGCTCTAGTCCAAGGGGTCGGGAGTCGCAACGCTCTCCGAGATGTCGACACTCCCCCTCCACGAAGATCCCGAGCGCCTCAGCCACGCCTTCGGCCGGCGGATGCGCGAGCTGCGGGCGCGCGAAGGGGTCTCCCAGGACGGCCTGGCACGCGAGAGCGATGTCCATCCGACCTCGATCGGGCGGCTCGAGCGCGGCGGCCGCGAGCCCCGCCTCAGCACGATCCTGCGGATCGCCGAGGGACTCGGCGTCGAGCCCGGCGAGTTGGTCAACCAGCTCGAGGGCAAAGGCAGGAGGAAGGCCGCCGGAGGCGACTAGGCGCGTGGCGGGCGAGCCGGCAGTACGGGCACCCGGGCCTCGCGTCAGAGACCGGCAACTGTCGAGATCTCGCCCTGCTCGTAGCACGCCCACTCCGATCGATCCCAGTCGTGCACATCCTCGGCACGGCTCCCCTGGCCGGTGCCTCGAGGGCACCGTGCCCCCGTCCCCCGGAGGCCGTGCCACGTTGACCCTTACGCCGATCTCGCGTCAAGGCGGGGAATACTGGACGGACTTCAACCCAAAGCTCTTTCGGCTCCGGATGCGGGGTCGGCCGGATACCCGATCCGGCGACTGGCGGCGGCGCGGAACCCTCAGGCGCAGGTCCCGGTGTCCTCGTCCAGCCACATCGAGGGCCGCGGACCCTGCCGGTCCCCATCGTCGGGGCCCCACGAAGGCGCTTCGAAGAGCAGCAGGGAGGAGATCACCTCGAACCCACGTCCGCGCTCGGTCCGGAGCCGGGCGGCGCTGGCGAGCATCTCCTCTTCGATCTCCTTGGTGGCCCTCGCCATGATCCGGGCCAGTGCCTGCCAGCCGGCCTCGTCGACCTCACCGGATACACGGACCTCGGTGTGCTCGGGGCGGGTGCCGAAGGATTCCTCGCGCATCGCCCGGCTGATGTCGGCAACTATGTAGCGCAGGACGGCGAGGAAGAGCCTGCGGCGCTCCTCCTCGGTCCAATCGTCACCGTCGACGTCGACGATGATCGCCTGGACGAGTGCCCGGTAGTGGCGCTCGCGGGTGTTCCGCCGCGCCGACTCGCCCTCGGCGACGACCAGCCCGGTGGCGACCAACCGCTCGATCTGGTGGCGGACCCGTCGGGTGGGCTCGCCGGTCCGGGCGGCGACCTGGGCGACCGTTGCGCCGGGCCGTTCGTAGATCGAGGAGTAGACACGAATGCGCAGGGGATCGGTCATCGTCTCCAACAGCGCAGCGCGAAGTTCGGGTAGGTGATCGACGGACATACGGCGATCTTAAGGTGAGGCGATCCGGCGTCCAGGTCGGCCGCCGATCTGTCCGAAGATGGCGTCGCGCCCGGGCCTGACCGGGGTGGTCGCAGGATTGGCACTCGAGGCAGTCGATCGTCTTGCAGACCTCGACGATCGAGAGGCAGGTGCCGAAGTCGGTGAATTCGTAGTGATCGGGCGTGGTATCGGAATCGGACCGGGCAACTCATCGAGAGCATGGTTGGGATAACGGTGGGAGACCGAGGCGATGCACTCCCTCAGCAGCGCTGCGCCGAGTGACGAGCAGGTCACGGCGCTGAGACGGGCGCCCGACGCGTCCAGGTAGGGCGGTGACCATTCACAACGAGCTCCGGCGGGATCGCTGCGGCTATGACCTCAACCCCCACCGGGTGTCTCACCGCAGGCGCGACGGATGGTACGAGCGCCGGCGCCGGTACACAGCGGGCCTCCCCCACCCGAACCGCTCGAATGGTGGCACCTGATCGGGGTGGGCGGAATGCGTGGGTCAGAGGCCCCGGCGGGTCGATGCGGGTGGCGATCAGGCGAAGCCGGGGTTCCGGCGCGCCCAGGAGTCGAAGCCCGCGTCGCGGAGCTCGATCCGGCGCAGTTCGGGGACATTGCGCCAGAGGGCGCGCTGGGCCTCTTCGACGTAGATGCCGGTGTGGGCGTGGGCGAGTGCGTCGGCGAAGGTCTTGGCGACGATCAGGGTCGGGCCCACGTCCTCGAGGACGCCCACGAGCACCCGCCGCGCGGTCGGTTCGTAGCGGGGGTCGGCTGCCTCGCCGAGCCGGATCGCCAGCCGCAGGCGGCGATCGAGCGGCACGTAGGGGAGCCCGTGGGCGGTCGACCAGGCCCGGTCTAGGTCGACCGGGTGGGCGAGGGCACGGTCGAGGTCGCCGAGCCGGGCGGCGCTCATGGCGAGGTGTCGGCGCCGATCGTCAGGCGCAGGATGCGTTCGCAGAAGCCTGCGATCTCGGGTTCGCCGAGGCCGCGCAGCGCGGCACCCGCGATCTCGTCCTCGACCCGGCGCGGGTTGCGCTCGGCGCGGAAGCGCCCGTGCCAGCGCTCGGCGGCCTCGGTCCCGCGCGGGTGGCGCAGCGCCAGCATCAACCCCGTGAGCCGGAGGGCGTGGTCGAGGTCGAGGCCGCCGTGGCGGCCGGCATCGACACGGCGGGCGAGCGCCAGGGCGCGATCGAGGTCGCCGGTGGCGAGAGCGGAATCGAGATGGCCTTCGAGCGCGGGAAGGTTTTCGGAGACCAACGGACCGCCCTCAGTCGACCGGCGGCCGTGGTCGTCGGCCGGGAGATCGCCGGTGGTTCGCGACGGGCCGCCGGGCGATCACGATCGGTGCCGCCTCGTCGGCCTCGTGTCGGGAGCCCTCGGCCTCGGCGGCGCGCCGCGGACCGCCCGTGCCGACCCAGCCGCAGGAGAGGCAGGCGGGGGTCCAGAGGGTGCCCGCCTCGCCTTGCATCTCCCAGATTTCGACCAGATGCTCGATACGAACATATGTGCGGGGTGCCCGCTTCAGTCCACCAGCCTCTCCTCGCGCAGCTCGCGGTTCGTCCCGCGCCGCCCGGTGTGCCCGCCGAGGATCGCCTTGAGGGGTATCGGCTCGGTGCGGACCGCCTCCTGGAGCAGGCGGTAGAAGAGCAGGCCGGGGTGACGGGAGCGGCGGCGGTTGAAACGGAAGGTGAACTCGTCGAGGTAGTAGTCGAGCTGGTGGGGCTGGACCGACCCCTGGTGGGTGCCGAGGAGCCAGCGCTTGAGCAGGGCGAAGACGCGGTGCACGTGGGGCATCGAGACCGAGGCGGGCCCGCCGCTCCTGGAGACGTTGACCGGGCGGTGGTCGTAGCCGAGGGCGGGGAGGCCGCCGTAGGCGTTCCAGCCGTCGGTGCGGATCACCGAGCCGCGGGCCACGGCATCGGTGACGAATGTCTCGAGGCTGTCTTTCGTGGCGCGCTCCACGCGGGTCAGCCGCGCCCGCCCGGCGAACTCGCCCCTGCTCCCCTCGCGCACCTCCACCGCCACCACGACGATCGACTTCTCCGCGGTCTGGCGGCCGTCCATGCCGATCTCCCGCCCGCCGACGAAGCCCTCGTCGACCTCGACGGTCCCTTCGAGAAGCTCCCTCCCCGGCCTGACCATCGCCCGGCGCAGCTTGTGCAGGTGCGCCCAGGCGGTCTCGTAGGAGCCGAGGCCCATCGCCCGCTGCAGGCCGAGGGCCGACATGCCCTGCTTCTGGGAGACCAGCTGCCAGACCGCCTCGAACCAGTCGAGCAGGGGCGTCCTGGTCCCGGCGAAGACGGTCCCCGCCGTGACCGAGGTCTGGCGACGGCAGGAGGTGCAGAGCAGATGGCCGCGGGAGGTCCTCCAGGCATCCTCGCCGCCGCAGGCGGGGCAGCGGAAGCCATCGGGCCAGCGCAGCCGGGCCAGATAGGCGAGGCAGGCCTGCTCGTCGGGGAAGAAGCGGCGGAACTCGGGGCGGTCGCGTGGGTAGTCGCGGCCTCCCATCGGCCGGTCCTCGCGTGCGCCTCCCTGCGACATATCCACTTCCCATGCAGGTTAGTGGAATGAAGCAGATAGCCAGCACATATGTTCGCATCTGGGTCAAGGGTGCCGACCGAGAGAGGCCCGTGGGTCGCGCGCCTCAGCGCGCGACCCCTCGCAGTGCCCGCCGCCCCTCATAGACACAGCGGTTGACCTTCGTCGCGGTCCAATCGCGGACCTGCCCGATCTCGCGGTAGCTGCAACCGGCGGCGAGCATCCCGAGCGCGGTGCGCTGATCGGGCCTCAGCCGGCGCAAGTGACGCCGGGCCTCGTCGCACTCGGCGACCCGCTCGGCGAGCGGCCGGGCCTCCGAGGCGGCGCCCTCGATCGCGCCGGTCGGCTCCTGATGCTCGGCGCCGGCGCCCGACACCAACCGGCGCTCGAGGTGGGCACCATCCCGTAGACGCCAGCAACGCCGCTTCATCGTCGTCGTGATCCAGGCCAGCGGCGGGGCGCCGGAGTCCGGGTCGTAGCCCGCGATGAAGTAGGCGAAGGCCTCCTGCAGCGCTTCCTCGGCATCACCTCGGGTCGCGGCGTTGCGCCTCGCGATCCGCAAGAGATAGGCGTAGCGGTCCTCGTAGATCCGGGCCGCCAGCTCGCGCACCTCGCGGGTCCTCTCCTGCTCGTCCATCGTGGGCCTCCGTCCGTCGTGGGTTGACGGAGGCCGGACGCGCCGTCAGGTGCCACGCTGGCCGAGGCGACCCCGCACGGGCGGGGTCTACGACGAGCGCACGGAGGACCCGAGGTGCGCGAGCAGCTCGGAGCCGACCCTTCGAGCGGGTCATTCCGTTTCACGGCTGGACGGATGACCGACGATCGGGGGATGCCCGACTATTCCAGGTCGTGGGCGATCCACTCGAACTCGCCGTCAAGCAGGGGCATCTCCCCTGGCAGCCAGGCCGCGGCCACCGCCAGCGCGTGTGGCGAGAAGACGCGGGCGCGGTAGGCGCCGACGCGCTCGTCGAAGCTCATCCGGCCAAGGACCTCGGCCACCTCGCAGGCGAGCCGGTAGGGGTCCGCGTCGGGTCGCGTCCGGACAGCGGCGGCGCCCGTGGGTGCCGGCCTGGCGACGGTCGATCGGTACATCGGTTCCTCCTCGGGACAGGCCCCCGCCCGACGCGGGGGCGATGCCCGACCGAGGCCCGGTGCAGCCGGGCGACACTGGAGGGAGAGCCCGCGCGGCGGGCGGCCTGCGATCCGAAGACACGAAAAGAGGGCGCCCGCAGTCGCGGGCGCCCTCACGGGAACCGCTGTTCAGGCGGCGACCGGCTCGGCCTCGGGCAGGCTCTCCTGTGCGGGCTCCTTCTCGGAGGTCTCCGGTTTGCGGCCGAGGAACTGGACGTGCTCGGCGATCACCTTGACGTACTCGCGGCGCTCGGAGCCGCTGCCGATCTCGCGCCAGTCGAGCCGACCGTCCACCGCGATCGGGCGACCCTTCGCGAGGTACTCCGCACAGGCCTCGGCCTGGGCGCCGAAGACCGCCACGTCGAAGTAGTCGACGGTGTCGACGTACTCGCCGCCCGCGGTGCGGCGGCGGCCGTTGACGGCGATCCGCAGGTTGGCGACCTTGGTGCCCGATTCAAGCGGGCGCAGGTCGGGGTCGCGGGTCAGGTTGCCGGTGAGGGTGACGCTGTTGATGTTCATCTCTGGTTCCTCCTCGGGAGGTGGTCGTTGACGCAGCCGAGAGCGGCAGGCGACCGGGGACGCGGAACCGAGCCGCGGGCGAGGGGAACCCCCGGCTTCCTTGGGGGTTGAAGCGCCTACGGCGCCTGCAAAGCTGAAGGCAAGGAGGGATGACCGCTTCCCCCGGGGAGGACCGGGATGGACTGACCAACGCGCAT
This sequence comes from Solirubrobacterales bacterium, assembly GCA_035500835.1. Classification (GTDB taxonomy): domain Bacteria; phylum Actinomycetota; class Thermoleophilia; order Solirubrobacterales; family 70-9; genus VAYN01. Next base: position 44,596 of record DATJWW010000018.1, read on the forward strand.
CTCCTCCGCTACCGGCCGGGCGCACCAGGGACGACCGGCGATCTTGCACCCGGCCTCCCGCGTCCGGGGATGCGCGGCGGGAGCCGAAGCACCGTCAGGGTTCGATATCGCCGATGCGGTCGACGGCTATCGGTCGAGGCGCGACCGGCCGCCTACTCGTGGCGCGCGGGCGAGCGCGGCCTCCGCGGTCCAGTGCCACCGGGCCTCGTGGTAGCCGGGCATGGCGCCGACCAGCGCGCAGCGGAACCGGTGGCAGAACCAGAACGGGCCGCTGGTGTTCCAGCCCGGGTGCTCGCAGGATTGGTATCCGTAGCCGTCGATCGCCAGACAGGCCTCGATCGCCGTCAGGAAGCTGCCGAAGTCGGTCCATTCGTACTGGCGTGGCCGGGGCATCGGTCGAGGCCCCGGCAGCTCGTCCAGGGAGTCGTCGGGATAGCGGTAGGAGACCGATTCGATGCACTCGGCGAGGAGGGCACGACCGGCCTCGTCCGCGTCCTCGGCCGTGAGGGGACCGCTGCGGTCGTCGAGGAGCTCGTTCACATATGGGGGATGCCACCCGTCGCCGGGGTGACGGACGGCCCGGTCTCGCGGGCCGTGGATCGCGACGCTCAGCAGGACGTCGATGTGGGCGGGGTCGACCACGTAGGCGCTCATCACTTCCTCCTTCGCTCGCGCCCGCCCCGGCGGCGGGCGATCGCCGACCCGACCGCACGGCGGAGCCGTGCCAGGATCGGGAGGCCTCGCCCGCCGGCGGGTCAGCGCCAGGACGCGGCACGCTCCTGCGCCTCACGCTCCTTGGCCTCTTCTTCTTCCTCGTCCTCGACGAAGCTCGACCAGCGGGCGGTGCTCCCGTAGCCCTCCAGCTCGGTCTCCTGATCGATCCGCGACGCGTCGCCGCGATGCTCGTCCATCTCGCGACTCAACTCCCGTAGCTCACGCCGCCGGTCGTCGGCCGGGGTCCGGCCGAGCTTCTTCAGTCGTTCGATCGCGCGGCTCGCCTCGACGGCGCTTCGGGGATAGGTGAAGGACTGGCCGGTGCGCAGCGCGAGGTCGCGCAGGTAGCGGAGCTGCTTCGGGGTGGGCGGATTCGCGGTATGTGGTCGTGGAGTGCTCATGGCCCCGCCCCGGCGGGCCGGGGGAGGCACGGCGTGGCCGGGCCGGAGGAGGTCCGCCAACCTGGAGGGCCGACCGCTCCACGGACCAGATCCCGGAGCCGGAGGAGAGTCGAGGGGACCCGACGCCGACGACGCCGGGCCCCTCGGTGGCTATGCCTTCTCGCCGGACTTGCGCTGCTTCGGCGAGCGCCGCGGCGCCGTCTCCTTGATCTCCGCCGAGAGGATCTCCCTGATCTTCTCCTCGGCCGGGTCGTGGCGATAGGCGCCTTCGCCGGGCTCGAGCGCGTCGTCGTCGGCGAGGATCGCCGCGATCTGGGCGTCGGCGATCAGCTCGTCGACCTCGGCGGCCGACTTCGCCTCCTCGATCCGGCCGATCAGGAACTCGCTCGCCTGGTTGATCGCGGCATAGGTCACCTTGCCAGCCGGGTCGTCGTCTACGGCCTCGGTCTGGAGCCCCTGCATCTGGGGCATCACGAGCCGCAGTCCCGCGGCGGCGAGGGTGCGGTCGTGGAGGACCAGGGCGATCGCGCCCGCCTTCGCGCGGGCCAGGCCGAAGCGCTTGCGGCCCTTCGCCCCGCGCCGTTTGATCAGGGCGACACCGACCCTGTCGTTGTAGGAGCGGGCGGCCTTCCGCCGCTCCGCCTCCTCCTTGCGGGCGGCGTCGCGCTCGGCCTCGCGGCGCTCGCGCTCCTCCTCGACGCCGGCGGCGACCTCCGAGGAACCGGGGACCTCACCGGTCTCCCTCGCCTTCTCCATCTCCCGCTCGCGCCTGCGGGCCTCCTTCTCCCGCTTCTTCGCCTCCTTCTCGCGATTCTCGACCGCGACCTTGACCAGCTCGGCGGCCATCTCCTTGTCGGTGAGGTAGGTGACGGCATAGGAGAACTCGCCGGAGCGGGACTCGTAGGAGAGAAGCGCGCCCGCCGCCTCGGCGACGGTCAGCTCGACCTCTCCGAGGCCGATCACCGGATCGTCCTTCGCGCCGGAGACGTAGCCGACGGCGGCGTGGAACCGGCCGGCGAGGGCCTCGCGCTCATCGCGGTCCTCGATGACCTCGCTGAAACGCACGTGGCGCGGGTCGATCATCGTCGGCGGGTCCTCCCAGACCTCTTCGCCCACCGCGTCGGCCACCGCGTAGAGCAGCTCGTCGACGTCGCGGCAGAAGTCGCCCGTCTCGGTGTCGTCGCGGGCGAAGACCTCGCAGACGCACTCGGCGATCCGCGGCGAGGCCGCGGCGATCTTCCGCAGCTCGGGCTCGGCCTCGATCGGCACCGTGCCGGCGGCGATCGCCTCCCGGGCCAGCGCCGGCAACCTCAGCAGCCGTCGCCTGCCGCCGACCCATTGCTGGGACATCCCGACCTCCGCGGCGATCGCCCTGTTCGTCGTCAGCCCGCGGTCGGCGGCGAGCGCCTCGAGTCCTTCGGCCTCCTCGACCGGGTCGAGCCCGGCGCGGTGGACGTTCTCGATGAAGGCCTCGACGTGGGCGTTGCCCTCGCCGACGGTGATGGGTGCCTTCTCCACCTCGGCGAGACGGGCGGCGCGGTAGCGACGCTCGCCGGCGACGAGATCGAAATCGCCGTCCTCGCGCTCTCTGACCCGGAGCGGCTGGACGATCCCATGCTCCTTGATCGTCCTCGCCATCCGCTCCAACGAGGCCTGGTCGAAATGGTGACGTGCGTTGAATCCGTCGACCACATGGATCCGGTCGAGCTCGATCTCGGGGGTGACCAACTGGGTCGTCGTCATGTCATGACTCCTTCTCTTACAAGGGGCTCCCGCCCGACGCGGGAGCCGGTGCCGCCCGCCTGCGCGCGGAGCGCGCGAAAATCGGCGGCGGCGCCCGCATCGGCGGTCGTCCTACTCGTCGGCGTCGAGCAGCCGGCGGCCGCTGGCGACGATCTCCTCGGCGAGGAATTCGCAGACGTCACCGCCGTTCCACTGTCCGGGTCGGTTCAGGAAGGCCGCGATGCGGTCCAGGCGCACGCCGTCCGCGGCCCGGCCGGCCGCGAGTGAGTTCGCCTCGTCGACCATCTCCTCGAGAACCCGGACGGTGAAGGCGAGAGGTTCGTCGTCCTCGCGGCGACGAAGCTTCTGCTCGAAGCCGAGAAGCGTCGGGCCGTCGCCGAGATGGACGGCCAGTATCGGGTCTGGCTCGGCGATCGATAGCGGGTAGACGAGGATCGTCGCCCTCGCCAACCGGGACCGGACGATCTCCTTCTCCTGGGCGTCGTCGAGGAGCCGGTGTAGCTCGTCGGCGTCGCTGTAGGGGTCGACGACGCGGATCGCTCCGTCCGGATCGCTCAACTCGGCCCGGGCGCCTTCGACGTCGAGGACGAAGAGCCCTTCGGGGACCGGCTGCGCCAGGCCGGACTCGGCCTCGGCGATCATGACGAGTGCCTCGTCACGATCCATTTCGGCGCCGCAGTTCCCGCAACGCAGCAGTTCGATCGACGGGTCGAGGTGAGGGCCGACCTCTTCCGAACAGCACTCGGGACAGAGCAGTTGCATCGGATACCTCCATGTGGAGGCTCCCGCCCGACGCGGGAGCCGGTGCCCCGCCCCGCGCGCGCAGCGCGCCACGATGCGGGGGTCCGGATCACGCGGCGGCGAGGGTCCGTCCTACTCGGGCTGCTCCCCTTCCAGGCGCTCGATCTCGGCGCGCAGGAGATCCTCGTCGAGGGCGGTGTGGAGTTGGAGGAGCCGGGGATCGCGGATCGACTCGTCGGCGTTGCAGACGAGTGGGTCGGGCGCCTCCGCCAGGACCGTCCACGCCTCCTCGAGACCGACGGCCCAGTCCTGCACGTAGTCCACGACGTACTCGCGCAGGGTCACCAGCACGGCGGCGCCGAACGTCTCGACCCTGATCACGATCGGCTCTGCCGCCCTCTCGGCCGCGTCGGCGTGCAGGGACACCATCTCCTGCCCGACGGCCTCCGCGTCGCCGTCGTGGAGGCGGTAGAGGTCGCGAAGCGCGCGGGTGAGCGCCCATCTCACCTCGCGGAGGAGTTGCTCGAACTCCTCCGCGTCGAATCCGGCTCCTGTGTCCTTGTCCATGATCTGCTCCTTGTCGTCGTCGCCCCGCCCGACGCGGGAGCCGGTGCCCCCGCCCCGCGCGCGAAGCGCGCGAGAATGCGGGGGTCCGGCTCACACTGCGGCGAGGGCCGATGACCGCCCGACTACCACGCGGCGCTCATCGGGCAGGCGCCCAACTCGACGGCCCGACGGCGGTAGTCGGCGATCAGGACCGCCAACTCGGCCTTCGAGGAGAAGCCGCGCTCGACGAAGTAGGGACGACCGGGACCGACCGGGTGGTCGTAGACGAAGACCTCGCCGTCGATGCGGCGGCCGACGAGGACGCGCTCTCCTTCATCGGTGCGGTAACGGCCGAGCTCGACCCTGGGGCCGGTGGTCTCGGTGGTGGTCGCTGCGGGCATCGCTGCCTCCTCTGCTCGACGTCGGCTGTCGCCGAGGCGAAAGGCGGCGGTACGCCGGCCCGGAACCCGAGCGGAGCGAGGGCGCGGAGCGAGGCCCGCGGAGCGGCGCCTTGCAGGGCCGGCGGGCAGCCGTCAGGCTCGGGGCGACAGGTGCCGGAGGCGAACGAGAAGGAGAAGGACGCGGGGGCGAGCCACACGACCGTCGGGTCGGCTCGTGCACCTCGGAGCCGGGGCGACAACGGAATTCGGGGAAGAACCTGTGTAGCCGAGCAGCGAGTCGACCAGCGGCTCGGACGCTCTCGTGCAGGTCGGTTCCCGCTTCGCGATCTCCGGATGCCGCCGTAGGGCACCATTCATCACCTCCGCGCCCGGGAGGCAAACCAGCCGATGAATCCGCTCACCGTCCCGGTGCAGGCGGTGGAGAGCCTCAGTACTCCGGCACCTCGGCCTCACCGGCGGCCACCGCGATCATCTCCTCCGAGAGCGGCTTCTCGTGCATCACCAGGGCGAGGACGAGGGCGACGGCGACGAACGGGACGGCCCAGAAGAAGACGGTCTGGAAGGCCGGGACGTAGTCCGCGACGGTCGATCCGTGGAGCTGCGAGGCGAGGATCGCACCGAAGATCGCCGCGCCGAAGGCCCCGCCCAGCGTTTTGAAGTAGTTGAGGGCGCCGGTGGCGATGCCGATCACCTCACCGGGGACCGCGTTCTGGCCGGCCAACAGCGAGACCTGGACGAAGAAGCCGAGCCCGGCGCCGATCACGACCAGGAGCGCGCCGAGCAGGACCACCGGGGTGCCGGCGGTGATCAGGCTGAGGACGAACATCCCCGCCCCGGTCAGCACCGAGCCGACGATCGGGTAGATCCTGTAGCGACCCGTCCTCGCGATCAGCTGGCCGGAGACCGCGGTGGCGACGATCAACCCGACCAGGAGCGGGATCAGGAAGAGGCCCGAGTCGAACGCCGAGTAATGGTGGACGGCCTGCATGAAGGCGGGCACGTAGAGCATCGCCACGAAGAGGACGAGGGTCGAGAGGAAGAAGAGCACCGAGGAGATCGAGAAGACCTGGTTGCGGAAGAGACCGAGCGGGGTGATCGGCTCGGCCGCGCGGCTCTCGACCCGGAGATAGGCGACGAGGCTCGCGATCCCGGTCGCGAAGAGGCCGAGCACCAGGCCGGAGGTCCACCCGTGCCCTTCGCCGCCGAGCACGGTCGCGGTGATGATCGCGGTCGAGGCGACGGTGACGAGGGCGCCGCCGGCGAGATCGACCCGGCCCCCGGAACGACGCACCGGCAGGTGGAGGCGGAGGGCGATCAGGGCCAGCGCGGCGATCCCGACCGGCAGGTTGACGTAGAAGATCCAGCGCCAGGAGAGAGCGTCGGAGAAGAAGCCGCCGAGCAGCGGGCCGGCGATGATCGCGAGCGTCGCGACGATCCCCAGGTAGGCCTGGTATCTCGAGCGTTCGCGGGCCGGGATCAGGTCGCCGGTGATCGCCTGGACCAGCGAGCTGAGCCCACCGCCGCCCACCCCCTGCAGGGCGCGGAAGGCGATCAGGGCGCCGATCGAGGGTGCGATGCCACAGAGGAAGGACCCGGCGAGGAAGACCACGATCGAGAACTGGAGGATCCACTTGCGACCGTGCATGTCGCCGAGCTTGCCGAAGATCAGGGTGGTGACGGCGCTGGTCAGCAGGTAGGCGGTGGCGATCCAGGGGGCGCTGTCGAGATCGCCGAGGTCACGGCCGATGGTCGGGATCGCGGTGGCGACGATCGTCTGGTCGAGGGTGGCGATGAAGAGGACGAGGCTCAGCGGGACGAGGGCGAGGAGGAGCCCCCTGCCGTCGGGGACGCGCGGCTCGTCCGCTCGGGACCGGACGGGGCTCTCGGCTCGTCGGGAGGGATCAGGAGGGGTTGCCATCGCCAAAAGGTTAGCGACTTACTTTTTTCTGTCAAGTGGATTTCGCTATCCTCCATCCATGCCGACGGATCCCGAGGAGCGATCGACAGGGCGCCGCGAGCAGCGCAAGCGACGCATCCGCACCGCGATCGCCGAGGCGGCCGAGCGTCTCTTCGCCGAGCGCGGCTACGACCAGGTGACGGTCGCCGAGATCGCCGCCGAGGCGGGCGTCTCGGTGAAGACGCTCTTCACCTACTTCGATTCCAAGGAGGACCTCGTCTTCGCCGACGAGGAGCGCCTGCTCGGACGCCTGCTCGAATCGGTCCAGGATCGACCGGCCGGGCGCACCCCGCTCGAGGCCGTCACGGCCGTCCTCCTTGCCGCGCTCGACGAGGAAGACGGCCCCGAGGGGCTCGAGGAGTTCCACCGAACGATCGGTTCCAGCGCCGGGGTCGCCTCCCGCCTGCGACGGATGTGGGAGGCCTACGAGGTCGAGATGGCGGCGCTCCTCGCGGGCGAGCGAAACGAAGCGGTCCCCTCGCCGGAGACCCGGCTAGCGGCCGCGCAGCTGATCGCCCTCGTGCGGATCACCGCCTCGGCGGAGGCGCTCTCCTTCGTGCGCTCGCGGCGCTCGGCCGACCCGGAGGAACCGGCGCTCCGTGAGTGGATAGAGCGCTCGGCCGCGCAGCTCGGAGCCGGACTGGCCGACTATGGCAGGCGCGCCGCGGACCGCGATCCGGGGATGTGATCCTCGACGCATGGACCGACCACCACGGCGCCCTCACGGGGGCAGCGGCCGGTTTGTCCCGAACCAGAGCAGGTCGAGCTCAGCACGGAAGGGACGGCTTGGGACCACCTCGGCGCCGGAGGCGAGGGCCTTCGCCGTCAGGTCACGATCGGAGGTGACGACGACCACCTCGTCGTCGGCCAACCAGTCGGTGAGGCGAGCGAGGATCTCGCGGTCGGCGGCATCGGCCCCGCCTGCTCGCGCCCAGGCGATCTCGATCCGCTCGGCACGAAGCTCCTCGCGGGGCTCGTGCTCGAGCATCACCGTCACCCTCTCCTCTTCTCGCTGGGCCCAACGGTCGAGCCGGCCGACCAGTCGCCGGATCGCCCCGGCGCGGTCGCGCCACCAACCGTCGGGCCGGGACCCGATCACGTTCATCGCATCGACGACGCGGTGCATCGGATCATCGATCCTGCCGAGCCGATGCTCTGTTCAGCGCCACGGGGCCGGATCGACCTTCACCGATCCGGTCCGGAGGGGTCGGCCCGTGGACGGGGCGGCGCTCCGGTCTGTCGCTCCGAACGCCTCGGCCAGGCCTGCGGCGACTGCCGCCGCGTCCGCCGGCGCCTCGATCGTCAGCATCATCGCCTCCCCGCGATCCTCGAGCCGGAGGTCGAGGAAGGGACAGCAGCGCCGCTCGGCAGAGACGACCTCTTCAAGCGAGCGTCGCGCCGCTGCGGAACCGTCGAAGAGCAACACCTCCTTCGTCCCCTCACGCCGGCGGGAGCGAAGCGAGGCGGCACCGAGCTCGCCGAGGCGACGGAGGCGCTCCTCCAGGTCGGGCGCGGCGAGCGAACAGGCGATCACCGGAAGGTCGGCCATCAAGAAGAAGAATTGCAGAGGCAACACCGCGTGCCGGGGAGGCCGCCTACAAGAGCGCGCGGGAACCAACGTCCGGTGCGTTCGCGATGGCTGCAGCCGGGCCAGCAACAGGGCCGGCGCATGCCTTCCTCGAGCTCTTCGCGGGTGCGACGGATGCGGCGCGCGCGGGTCTCCGGCTTCTTCGCGTCGGTGACCCAGCAGATGAACTCGTTGCGGGCCAGGGACGTGATGTCCTTCCAGGCCGCCAACGCCGTGGCGTCGCCGACCAGCGCCTCGCGCAGGTCCGCAGGCAGCCTGTGGACCACGCCGCCGGGCACCCTCTGAGCCTTCACCGATCCGGCCACGACCGGAGGGTATCCCCCGCCCTTCTCGCTCGGCGACGTCTCGGCTTCCCGCCTTCTTCCTTCGCGCCGAGCGGCCGGCCTGTCTGTGTGTGTCTTCTTCTTTCTTCTCTTCTTTTTCTTCTCTCCCAACTCTTCATCCGATCCGTCACTTCCACCTACCGCCCACCCCCGCACCCCATGCCCTTGCCATCACCGGCACCAGCAGCCGATCCCGATCGATCTTGATTTCCTGAATCGGGGGCGGTCGGGATCGGCTGCGCAGGGCCATCTCAAACCGCTTGGGCATGGGGTGCGGGGCCGGAATGCGATTCCGGGGTTTTTCCGGGCGCTCAACGTGCTCCAAACCGCCTGCCTGCTTCATCTCCTGAGCGGTGGCCGGTGGATGCTCATCGCCACGCTCGTGCTGTTCACCCTCCGGCACCGCGGCCTGGCGCCGCGCCTGGCCCTCGCCGTACCAGCCGCAGCTGAGGCAGGTCGGCGCGTGGATCGTCGCCATCGGCCACCGTCTCCCAGATTTCGACCTGGGATAGATCGGGATACAGATGGATGCTGCTCGAGCATGTTTTCGATCTGAATTGGTAATTCGGCGCCAGAGTCAGCGGCGCCGCAAGCGCTAGAGCAACGACCCCAACGGGAAAGCGACGTCGACGATCTCCTCGGCCTTGGCGAGAGCGGCCCGTGCGGTCTCGGCATCCGGCTCCCGGCCCTCGTGGATGGCGCGGTTTCGTGGCTCGCCGACCTCCTGCTGGATCTTTCCGGGCAGCTCCCGTCCCATCGCCTTCAGGAACTCGATCAGGCCACCGATCTGGCGTGCCTCACGACCGACGTACGCGGCGACCCGTCCGTCGGTGCCCCGAAGGAGATCGTCACGAAGCTTCGCCAAGCCGAGCTCGGCGGCGGTCGCCGAGTCGAGGACCGACCTTCGGCGGCGGCCGAGATTGTCCGCGTAGCGGGCGTCGCGGAGGAAGATGTGAGCCTCGGGCGGGAAGATGTCCTGGCTCACTTTGGCGAGGATCTTCCCCCACTGCGACGCGGTGACCTGCAGCTTCTCCCCGAAGGACAGGGTGATCTCTCGGCGTCCGCGGAAGATCTTCCCCTCTTTGCCCTTGTCGACCCAGACCCAGGCGCCAGCGCCGACATGCTCGACTTTCACCTTTTCCTCGCGGAGATCCTGGCGAGTGATCACCTCGATCCAGGTCTGGAGTTGGTCGGTCCAGTCGTCGGTGGCCGCGTGGAGTCGACGGGCCTCCGCAAGCGTGAGATGGGAGCGAGGTCGTAGCAGCAACCGGGCCGGGGAGAACTCAATGATCTCCTTCGGCCCGTCGTGGGCGGTGACCCTGCCGAAAGGGTGGCCGGGATCGTCCTCGTCGGGCAGCGTCTTCAAGGAACCGACCCAATCGATCCGAGCCTGCCGGGGAAGGATGGGCTCAAAGCCGTGACCCTTCGCCTCGAAGTCTGGAAAGACGAGAGTGACGTCGATGCCACCGATGCACGCGCGCTTACGCAAGCCGAGGAACTCGGGACCAAAGAGCAGCGCGGGCGGCAAGTCGATCACCCCCTCGGCGGCGTAGGTCCTCGGAGTGCTCATCGACCGCTTTCTACACCCCGAAGGAGCGGACCGAAAAGGAGCCGGCTCGGGCGAGAGGATCTACACGCGGGCGAAACCATGAGCGCCGCATTGATCTGGAGCAGTCCGCGGTTCAGCCGAGCTTCGAGCCCGGCGCGACGAGCCACCCCGATTCCTGAGCAGATTTCCTGCTTCGGCGGCGGCGCCGAGACGCCACCACCGTTCTGAGGCGCAGCTGAGGCGGACGGGGATTCGGCGGGTGAGCCAGTCAGTCAGCTTGCACGATCGACCGGCTTCAGAAGATTAGGATGGAGCCGTGCTGAGAGCGATCACTCAACAAGAAGCGGAAACGATGCGATCGGCCCTGAAGCAGATCGCCGGGTTCTACAATCCCGCGAAGGTTCGCGACGGAGGGCAAGCTGCTGCCTTGACGGCTCGCGAGACCCTGGAGAGCCTCGGCCTCCTCTACGAGGCGGATGCCCGACGAGGGACTCCAGGCGATTCGACCGCGCGCAGTTGATGGATCGGCGGTATCGCCACAGCCAGCCGTCTGATCGTCGGCATCAATGAGCGCCGGGCGCGACAGGAGCCCGAGCACCTTCTGGACGCTCCACAGACACGACGCGAGAGAGCTGGATGGGCTCTTCGATCATCGGTCAAATGGAGATTCTCCGACGATCACGGCCACCATCACGTCCCCGCCGTACGGGGCCCTCAAGGACTACGGCGTCGCCGGCCAGATCGGGCACGGCCAAGCCTACGAGGAGTACCTGGGCGACATGGGCGACATCTTCGACGCAATCTTCAGACGCACCGCCGATGATGGATCGCTGTGGCTCATCGCCGATACCTATATGGCAAAGGGTCCGGCTCCTCGCAAACTCCTGCCCGTTCCATTTGATCTCGCGACCGTCGCAGAAGATCGCGGCTGGACCTTGCGAGACGTGATCATCTGGCAAAAGGATCGGACTCTTCCCTGGTCCAATGGTACCCGCCTGAGAAATGCCTTCGAGTACGTACTCCTTCTCGTCAAAGGACCCGATCCGAAATATCGGCTCGGGCGCCTACGCGAGCACCTTGACCTCAAGGACTGGTGGGTCCGATTCCCCGAGCGATACAACCCTGAGGGAAAAGCTCCTTCCAACGTCTGGAACATCCCGATACCGAAGCAGGGAAGCTGGGGACGCGGCGAGATAGCTCATGCCTGTCCACTACCCCCCGAGCTGGTCGAGCGTCTGATCCTGCTGAGCTCTGACGAGGGAGATGTCGTGTTTGACCCTTTCGCGGGCTCGGGTGTGGTGGTCGCCGAGGCCGAGCGCCTCGGCAGGCGCGGCATCGGAACCGAGCTCGTCAAGCGCCACATCGACGAGTTTGCCCGGATCATCAGACCCGAGATTCTCGCTCGCGCGAAGGCCAAGGCCGACAAATCAAACGGCTCGTCGGCAAACGCCGAGCTGCTGGTCAAGTTACGAATGTTGAAGTTGCCGGTCGTACTCATGCGAGCAGCCGCGAGAAGGCGCCAGGATGTCGCCTGGCCCGCAGGGGCATTGGTCCTTCCATCGAAGTCGACGCTCGAGGCGGGTAAGTTCGGCGCTGCCGAGATCTATTTCATAGTCGACAACGCAACCGACGGTCAGCGCCGCAGCTACGAAGAGTCGGTCACCGAACTCCAAAAACGCCCGCCCGGGTCGAAGTTCGGAATCCAAGCTCAACTACACGTCATCAGCTCGGCGGAAGCCGAGAAGGTCGTTGCCGGTCGCAAGATCTTCGTCTACCGGAACGGGAGCACGTCAAGGGCAGGACCCGCGCTCCCCCACAAGCAGATCGGCGAGAAACTAGAGGCAAGCACCGGCGATTCAGTCCCGCCGGTGCTCAGCAGTCTGTTCGTCGACGTCGCGCCGAGACCAGACAGCGCCGTCTACAACGGGGCGCGGCCGTGATCGCGATCAGCGAGTGCTCACTCGAAGAGAGGGACGATGGCGCCCTCAGGGTCGATCTCGACAGGCCCGGCAACTGAATCAAGCAGCGACTCGCGGTAGACGGTCCCCGGCTCCGTCGTCCCTCGCGCGCTCCACACGAAGTCGAATACGAAGCTGACCATGGGTGCCCGCGCCTCCGTGCCGCCGTAGCGGACATTGTGGTGGGTTTTGACGCACCATCCGGAGCCCCTCACCATTTCGATGATCTTCTTGGGTACCAGCGTCATCAAGACGCACTGTTGGATCTGCTCGTCCAACTCGGAGAATTTGAGATCGGTATCGCCACCGCTGATTCCTGAAACCGCGTCGGGACCTAACAGCTTCTCCACGCTCGCGGAGAAATCTTGCGTACGCTCAAAGTTGTCGGCGAGCAGTTTCTTGACCGCATCTTCGACTGCACTCGGCCACTGGACCTGGCCCTGGAAAGTCAACATCAGGCACCAGTCGAGCGCAGGCGCATGCCCGTGGATCTCCGCGACCTTCGCGACCCAACTCAGCTGCGGAAATGCAAGCTGGCCCTCGCGAACCTCCACGACCAATGCCCGATCGAAGTCGAAGTTCACGACTCGAGCGCGGAAGATCTCGCGCTCTTCTCCCTGCGGCCAGTTGAATGGACTCTCGTTGCGCAGCAGGTTCTCGATCCGATCTTTGCGCGCGTCGAGCCCCTCGATCGTCCTTTTCAGCTGCAGGAACGCTTCTTCGTCGGCCTCAATTGCGACGATCTTGTCTGCGTCCTCGTCCAGGATCGCGCCGATCTCCGAAACCTTGATCAGCCCCGCATCGATCAGAGCTTTGACGTCGCGGCCCTCCGCCCCAGCCAGCGTCAGGTAGAGCGGCTCCTTTCTCACGCGAGGCGGCGCCTGGGCCACCCTCTCGACCCATAGTTGGCGCATCGTCTGCTTCTCTGGCCGATTGCCGGCCATCGCCGTGTGCACGGAGGGCGTCAAGGCTTATTCGAGGAGGCGTTGAGCGAGGGCGTTTGCGAATTTGCGGTATTGAGCTTCGCTGAGCTCGCTGCGAGCGACCTCCAGTGCCAGCTCGTAGACCTCGGAGACCGTCATCGTTGAGACGGCGCGTCGGATGGCGCGTTTGTTGTCGCCCTCGTCCGCTCCGGGGTTCAGATCCTTGATCGTGCGCGTCGGAGGCAGGCTGACCCCATGCTCGGAAGCGATCGATTTCATCCGCTGGACCTGCTCCCGCGCCTGGTCAGCCCGCCGGGTCGCGCTTCGTTTCGTATAGAAGACGTCGCGGGCTTCGGACAAGACTTTGGAGAAAGACTTGTGGAAGGCCGCCTGAAGTTCGACGAACGCCGGATGGGTGACGCGTAAGGTGCGGCGGTCGATATTGAGCGCATCCTCGAGACCGTCGTCCGCCCAGATCTCGGCCGAGATCCAACTCTGGAACAAGGGATTGAGGGTCGCCCGATAGTCGAGCCAACTCGGGTCATAGTCCCCCACCGCTGCCCGCCGGATCCTGATCAGGACGCCGTTGAGCTCTTGAGGCACCAATGCCCGCCGCTTGGCGAAGAAGTAGCCAATGGCGTTCACGCTCTCCCCCTCGAAGGCAAACCTTCGTAGAAAGTGGCCCTCGGGCCCCCTCAGGACGGTGGGCTTACGGAGATCGGTCCCGTCGTACATCACGGTGAAGTCACCTTCCTCGACCTGATCTTCAAAGTCAGAAACTCGGCGCTTGACGTCAGACGGAATCCATCCTGGCGCGTAGCGAACGGGGACGTTCAGTCCGACCTCCAACATCGTTTGCGAATACTCATCGAACTCAGACCATGAGCGAAGGTTCGAATCTTCGAGCTTCCCCACGATCGTCTCCGGTTTGAGGCCGTAGAGAGAATCGTCTCCGGCGGTCTCCGCGTCATGCGGTATCCCCGCAAACATCAGTCTTGCGTGATCACGAATACGCCTCAGGTAGATGCGGGTGTAGTGATCTCCTTTCTTGGCCTTCTCGACCCATCCGGAGTAGTCACCCTTCTTGAACTCGTCCCCGTCGCCCTCGGCGTCTCGGCGTTCACCACCCGCTGGGTCGAGGCGCATCGCCTCGAAGTCGATGGTTACTCTGAGAAGCTCGGACTGCCCCTTTTTGGTCGAAACGATCTCCATTTCGTCGCAGAGCTCATTCGCGGCAATCAACCCGATTCCGATCCGCCCGACCAGCGGGCGCCCGGAGGGGGTGGTGCCTCGCTTGTCACGCTTGTGAGACTCACTCACTCGTTCAAAGTGCCGAATGAATTCGTCGCGGGTGAGACCGAGGCCGTCGTCGACCACGATGATCTGGTCTGCGCCAGGTTTGACGTAGACCTCAACTTTTTTCGCATCGGCGTCGTAGGAGTTGTTGACCAACTCCTTCAGGCACGCGGCCGGTGACTCGTAGAGCCCCGAACTCAGATAGTCGACGATCCTCGACGCAACTTTGATCTCGCCATCAAAGGCATCGGCCGCGGCTGGCGGGTCCTCAGGCTCGAGGGCTTCGACAGCATCGTCCTCGGCTGGGGTGCCGGCCGTCACGGCCGGAGCATTTCACGAATCGACCGCTCAAGCGAACTCAACTGCGGGCGACTGCGGGTGTTGGGTTCCAATATCGGAGACGTTGGGCCTCACCTGCTGACGATCTCCGGCCACCCGGTGACTACCTCCCACCCTCAGCAGGAGCGAATGAGCTTCCGCGCTTCCCTGAGTTCCCTGTGGATGGCTTCGAGGCGCTCGGCGGAGTAGCCGCGTATCGGAGCGGGACCGCCTGGCTCTTCGAGCACGGTCTTCTTCCCGGCGAGAGCACTGTTACGGCCGCCCTGCGGGTGACTTCGGCGACCCTTCGTTGAGCGCAGCCTGCGGGCATGAAGCAAGGCGGTGGGCTTCCACTCTCCTGCTCGCCCTATCCAGACTTGACCGACAATCCCCAGTGGTGCTCGGAACTTCCTACTTCTTCCCGGTGCCAAAGGTCTACGGAACCCTCGGTCGAAAGTTGCGCACATACGAGCCTGTGTCAAAGGAAGCCGGATCTAAGCTCGCCTTACGGCGTGCCGCCGACCGCTCCGCCATCCTCGGCCGATGCTCTGTGCGATGACCGGCCAGGCTCATCGGCTCTTCTGGATGCGCTCGGCCTGGTGGTGCCAGGATTGTCGGCAGAAGATCGAGTCGTGCTGCGAGAGCGGCGGCTGCCCCTCGGTGGCCGAGGTGCTGATGCCGGCCGGACGCGACGCCGTCCCGACACCCGCGTCACCCGGCTCGGCAGGCTGACCCCAAGGGAAGGCCAAGGGAAGAGAAGGGTGCGAAAACAGCCTTTTATGGACTTTCGCTGACTTCCGTTGACCTGTCGGCGAGGATCGGTGCGGAAGCCGGCAAAGCCAGTGCTCAAGCCGGATTCGAGGCTATGAGCGGCGTTGGGATCGATGCGCCCGACCAGATTCGAACTGGCGACCTTCGGCTTGAAAGACCGACGCTCTTTGGGCCCCCGGAGGGACCCGTTGACCACTGAGCTACGGGCGCTCGACGGGAACGATAGCCGGGCGGCGGGGTTCGGGCGTGCCGGGTGCGACGGCGTCGTAAGCTGGCCAGATGGAGCTTGGCATCGAGGGGCGCGTCGCGCTGGTGATGGGCGCCAGCAAGGGGATCGGAAAGGGCATAGCCGGCGCGCTGGCCCGCGAGGGCGCGCGTGTCGCCATCGCCAGCCGCAGTCGCGAGCGGCTCGACGCGGTGGTCGAAGAGCTGGAGGGGGACGTGACCGCCTTCGTCGCCGATGCGGCCGACCTCGACCGGCTCGGCGAGCTGGTCAGGGAGGTCGAGGCCGACCTCGGGCCGATCGACATCCTCGTCACCAACACCGGTGGACCGCCGCTCGGCACCGCGCTTGACAACTCGATCGAGGAGTGGGAAACGGCGTTCCGCTCGCTGGTGCTCGGCGTGCGGGTGCTGGCCGAGGGCGTCCTCCCCGGCATGCGCGAGCGCGGCTGGGGGCGGATCGTCAACGTCGGCTCCAACACGACCGTCGAGCCGATCCCATTCCTCACCCTCTCCAACGCCAACCGGCTCGCGACGGTCGGCTTCCTGAAGACGCTCTCGCGGGAGGTCGCCGCCGACGGGGTCACGGTGAATACGGTCGTCACCGGCAAGTTCGCCACCGATCGACTGGCCGACCCCGAGGGCTCTCTGGAGTACGCCGAAAAAGACGCGCGCGAGACCGTCCCGGCCGGCCGCCTCGGGCTCCCCGAGGAGTACGGCGACCTGGTCGCCTTCCTCGCCTCCGACCGCGCCGCCTACATCAACGGCACGACGATCCCGATCGACGGCGGCCTCCTGAGATCCGTATGACGTGGCGCGCGGCCGCACCGTCGGCTGCGCGTCGTGCAGAGCACCGCCGCTGCGCCGCCGTCACGCCCTCGCTTGGTCCTACGGACTCAGGTCAGGAACCCGGCGACTCGCGCATCGCGGGGTAGATGATCACGTCGCGCAGAGTTTTGCTGCCGGTCATCAGCATCAGCAGACGGTCGATGCCGAGGCCGCAGCCGCTCGCCGGCGGCATGCCGTATTCGAGGGCACGGACGAACTCGAGGTCGGTCGGGTGCGGGTCCTCCTCGGCGCCGGTCTCCTGTCGTTCGCGCTGACCGACGAAGCGCTCCCGCTGTTCGACCGGGTCGTTGATGTCGGTCCCACCGCCGACGATCTCGAGGCCGGCGACGATCCCATCGAAGGCCTCGCACACCTTCGGGTCGTCCGGGTGGTGCTTGACCAGCGGCCAGATGTCGATCGGCAGCACGGTGATGAAGGTCGGCTGGATCAGCTTCGGCTCGACCAGCTTGCCCTGCAGGGTGTCAACCAGCCCGGCCCAGTCATCGGTCTCCTCGGCATCGTCGCCCGCCACCTCGGCAAGCTCGTCGCGACTCGCCTCATAGATGTCGACGCCGGTCTCCTTCAGCAGCTCGTCGCGCAGCACCACCCGCGGCCAAGGCGCCTTGAAGTCGATCTCCACCCCGTCGCGCTCGATCACTGTCGTCCCCATCACCTTCTCGACCACGTTCGCGACCAACAGCTCGACGAACTCCATCACCCCGTTCCAGTCGGCGCCGCCGACGAACATCTCGAGCATCGTGAACTCGGGGTTGTGGTTCGGCGACATGCCCTCGTTGCGGAAGAACTTGCCGAACTCGTAGACGTCCTCGAAGCCGCCGACGATCGCCCGCTTCAGGTAGAGCTCGGTCGCGGTGCGCAGGAAGAGGTCGCGGTCGAGCGCGTTGTGGTGGGTGACGAAGGGGCGCGCCGCGGCGCCGCCGGTCAGCCGCTGCAGGATCGGCGTTTCCAACTCGACCCAGCCATGCTCGTGCATGTAGTCGCGGATCGCGAACGTCAGCTCGGAGCGCTTCTTGAAGATCTCCCGCGACCCCTCGTTGGCGATCAGGTCGAGCTCCCGCTGGCGATAGCGCACCTCGGGGTCCTTGATCCCGTGAAAGAGGTCGGGCGGGTCCTTCAGGGCCGGCGCCAGCAGCGTGAAGTCCTCGACGCTGATCGCCAGTTCGCCCCGTTTGGTGACGTAGAGCGTGCCCTCCACCCCGACGATGTCGGCGAGGTCGAGGTCGTCTTCGATCCGCCCGAACGCCTCCTCGCCGAGGCTGTCGCGGCGCGCGTAGGCCTGGACCTGCCCGCTCACGTCGCGCACGTCGAAGAAGACGACTTTGCCGTGACCGCGCTTGCCGGTCACCCGGCCCATCACCCGGTAGCGGAACTCCGGATGCTCACCCTCCTCCAGCGCCGCCGGGTCGTGCGCCGCCAGGATGTCGGCGGCGTGGTCGCGCGGCAGGAAGCTGTGCGGGTAGGGATTTACCCCTTCGCCCCGCAGCCGCTCCACCTTGGCGCGGCGGTTGGCCTCGCTCGCGCCCGAGGTGTCGGCGGAGCGATCGCCGCTCACGGCGCCAGGCCGACGCTGACCCGCTCGTTGCCCTCGTAGTCGCGCAGGGTCTCCGCCTCGTTCAGCAGCTCCTGCATCGCCGGGCCGTGATGGGTGTCGTGCTCAAGCGCCATCCGCGTCCCCGACGGCGTTTCCGCGATCAGCCCGCGGATCACGCCGAGCCCGTCCTCGCCGCAGTCGGCGGTGACCGCGATCCGCGGCTCGTGCCGGATCTCGGGGGAGCGCTCGAAGATGGTGTCGTCGGTGACATAAGGAAGGTTGGCGATCACCAGGTCGACGTCGCCGAGGTCGTCCGGGATGCCCTTGGCGACCTTGACGTCGAGGTCGAGGCCGAGCCGCTCGGCGTTCTCGCGCGCCGCTTCGACCGCCTCCGGCGAGAGGTCCGAGGCGGTGATCACCAGGTCGGGACGCTCCGACATCAGCGCCAGCGCGATCGCGCCGGAGCCGGTGCCGACCTCGTGTACGCGGGCACCCTGCGGCAGCCTCGTGCCGACGTCGACCAGCAGCTCGGTCTCCTTGCGCGGCCACAACACGCGCTCGTCGACGGCGATCTCCAGGTTGCGGAACGGGGCGCGGCCGAGCACGTAGGCAAGCGGGTCGCGGTCGAGCCGGCGCTTCACCTTCGCCTCGATGTCGGCGGCGACCTCCTCGGAGACCCCCTCCGCACTGTCCACCGAGAGCTCTTTCGGCTCGACCCCGAGCGCGTCGGCGACGATCGCTTCAGCGTCTTCGCGCGGGGTGTCGATCCCCACCGCGGCCAGCCGCTCCGCCGCATCGTCGACCAGCGCGCTGACGGTGCGCGCCGAAGGTCCCTCCTGCTTCTCAGTGTCTACAGGCGACATTCCCCGCCTATCCTCTCGTTGGTTTACCTCGAAAGCTCTTGCGTGCAGCCCCGCATGGTAGCCAGATCCGCTCAGCCGGCGGGTTGCAGGGCATCGCGAGACTCGTTCGCCGCCGGCCGGCCGATGCCTCCGTGGCGCTGGACGACGATCGCGATCCAGACGACACCGACCACGATCATCACCAGGCTCTCCAGCTGCGCGGCGGTCAGCCCCAGCGAGTCGCGCGCGTTGCGGCGGAGGAACTCGACCAGGAAGCGCTCCGTCCCCGCGTAGACGAGGTAGAGAGCGAAGAGGCAGCCGGTCCGCACCCGGTCGCGCAGCTGCCAGAGGAGCCAGGCGCCGAGCCCCATCGCCAGCGTCTCGTAGACCGGCGTCGGCTGCACCGTCACCTTGGTCGGCAGCGTGCCGTGCGGGTAGGCCATCGCCCAGGGACCGTTCCAGGGCTTGCCGTAGTCGCCGTCGCCGGAGAGCTGACAGCCGCAGCGGCCGATCGCGTAGCCGAGTGCCAGCGCGGGCGCGGCGACGTCGAGCAAGGTCAGGTTGAGGAAGTCCCGCCACCGCGCCCAGAGGATCACCCCCAGCGCGCCGCCGATCGCGCCCCCGTACCAGACCAACCCGGAGCCGCTGAAGAGGTGGCCGACGAGATCGCCCTTGACCTCGGAGTAGTTCTGGACGAGGAAGTAGATACGCGAGCCGATCAGGCCGCCCGCAAGCGCCGCGAAGCCCATCTCGTAGCCCCAGTCGCGCGGCTTGCCGAGCTCCCCGAAGCGCTTCCAGACCAGTGCGCCGGCGGCGAGGAAGGCGAGCGCGAAGCAGATCCCGAAGGTCTGCATGGTGACCGGCCCGAGGTGGAGCTCCGGGTACATCAGCCGAGCAGCAGCTCGAGCAGCGCCTTCTGCGCGTGCAGGCGGTTCTCGGCCTGGTCCCAGACCACCGACCGCGGGCCGTAGATGACGTCGGCGGTGACCTCGTCGCCGGGGTGGGCAGGCAGACAGTGCATGACGACCGCGCCGTCCTTGGCGACGGCGAGCAGGTCGGCGTCGAGCCGGAAGGGCGCCAGATCGCGGCGGCGGCGCTCCTCGTCTTCGTCGCCCATGCTGACCCAGACGTCGGTGTAGAGGACGTCGGCATCGGCGGCCGCGGCGCGCGGGTCGCCGGTCAGCTTCACCCCGTGCGCCTCCTCCAGCTGGTAATCGGCGGGCGCGGCGACGACGACTTCGACCCCGGCCAGCTCCCCCAGCACCGCCAGCGAGCGGGCCACGTTGTTGCCGTCGCCGACG
>DATJWW010000019.1:0-44914 GCA_035500835.1 Solirubrobacterales bacterium
CGCTAAGAGCGACTGACCACAAAACGCTCAACGCTAACTCAAGGGTCGGACGGTCACGAATGGAAAGCGGTAGCTACCTCGCAGTAATCAAAGTCGTCGGTGTCGGCGGCGGCGGCACCAATGCGGTCAACCGCATGGTGGATGCCGGCCTCCGAGGGGTCGAGTTCATCGCGTGCAACACCGATGCCCAGGCGCTCGCCATGTGCGACGCCGACATCAAGCTGAACATCGGCCACGATCTGACCAAGGGCCTCGGCGCGGGCGCCAACCCGGAGGTCGGCCAGGGCGCGGCGGCGGAGTCCCGCGACGAGATCAAGGAGGCGCTCAAGGGCGCCGACATGGTGTTCGTCACCGCGGGCGAGGGAGGCGGCACAGGGACCGGTGCGGCGCCCGTGATCGCCGAGATCGCGAAGAACGAGATCGGCGCGCTGACTGTCGGGTGCGTCACGCGGCCGTTCGCGTTCGAGGGGACGCGCCGGGCCAACGCCGCTCAGGACGGCATCCAGCGCCTGCGCGAGAACGTCGACACGCTGATCGTGATCCCGAACGAGAAGCTGCTCGCGATCGTCGAGCGGCGCACCACGATCCTCGATGCCTTCCGCGAGGCCGACAACGTGCTGCGCCAGGGCGTCCAGGGCATCACCGACCTGATCACGATCCCCGGCCTGATCAACCTCGACTTCGCCGACGTGCGCACGATCATGCGCGACGCCGGCTCGGCGCTGATGGGCGTCGGCACCGCCTCGGGCGAGAAACGCGCCCTCGAAGCGGCGAAAGCGGCGATCACCTCGCCGCTGATCGAGGAGTCGATCAAAGGCGCGACCGGGATGCTGCTGAACATCACCGGCCCCGAGGACCTCGGCCTGTTCGAGGTCAACGAGGCGGCGCAGCTGGTCCAGGCCGAGGCCGACGACAACGCCAACATCATCTTCGGGTCGGTCGTCGACCAGTCGATGCACGACGAGATCCGCGTCACCGTGATCGCCACCGGCTTCGAGGGCTTCGAGCTCCTGGCCCGCTCACCGCAGCGGGTGCGGCGTCGTTACGAGAGCCGTCCGCGTGTCTCCGCCGAGGACACCGACATCCGCAAACTGCGCGTGTCGGACGACGACATCGACGTCCCGGGCTTCCTCAAAGAGTAAGTACGCTGGGCGGCGTGAACGTCGCCGCCCTCCGCCGCACCCCGCTCTACGAGCAGCACGAGGAGCTGGGCGCCAAATTGGTGCCCTTCGCGGGCTGGGAGATGCCGGTCCTCTACGAGGGGATCAAGGAGGAGCACACCGCGGTCCGCACCCACGCCGGGATGTTCGACGTCTCCCACATGGGCGAGGTCGAGGTCGAGGGGCCCGGCGCGCTCGAGTTCCTGCAGCTGGTGCTCTCCAACGACGTCGCCAAGATCGCCGTCGGCGGCGCCCAGTACTCGTGCCTCTGCAACGAGGCCGGCGGGGTGATCGACGACCTCTTCTGCTACCGGCTCGGCACCGACCGCTACCTGATCGTCACCAACGCGGCGAACCACGAGACCGACCTCGCCTGGCTCGGCCGCTGGAGCCGCGACCACGACGTCGCGGTGCGCGACGTCGCCGACCGCTATGCGATGCTCGCCGTGCAGGGGCCGCACGCCCGGGCGACCCTCGAACGGGCGCTCAACCTCGACCTGCCGCCGCGCTTCCAGGTCGCCGCCAAGAGCGTCGGCCGCCGCCCGGCGTTGATCTGCGGCACCGGCTACACCGGTGAGGACGGGGTCGAGATGCTGATCGACCCCGAGGTCGCGATCCCGATCTTCAAGGAGCTACGCGACGCCGGCGTCGTCCCCTGCGGGCTCGGCGCCCGCGACACCCTGCGGCTCGAGGTCTGCTACCCGCTGCACGGCCACGAGCTGAGCCCGGAGCGCAACCCGATCGAGGCCGACCTCGGCTGGTGCTGCAAGGAGGAGACCGGCTTCCTCGGCTCGCCGACGATCGCCGCGGCCCGCGCTGCGGGCACCGCCGAGCGCCTCGTCCCCTTCACGATCGAGGGCGGCGGCATCCCGCGCGACGGCAACCCGGTCCTCGGGTCCCGCGGCGAGCACGTCGGCGTGGTGACGAGCGGCACCTTCGCGCCCTCGCTCGGGATCGGCGCCGGGATGGCCTACGTCGACGCCGGGCTGGCCGCGCCCGGCACCGAGGTCGAGATCGACGTGCGTGGCAAGCATCGCCCCGCCCGGATAGCTTCCAAGCCCCTCTACGAAAGGAGCTGAACCTTGGCCGACGCGAGCTACCCCGACGACCTGCGCTACCACGACCAGCACGACTGGGTCCGGGTCGAGGGCGACTCGGCCACGTTCGGGATCACCTGGTACGCCCAGGACACGCTCGGCGAGGTCGTCTTCTTCGAGCCGCCCGAGCCCGGCACGGCGCTGACCAAAGACCAGCCCTACGCCGAGGTCGAGTCGGTGAAGGCGGTGTCGGATGTGATCGCACCGATGTCGGGCGAGGTGACCGCGGTCAACGACGCGCTCTCCGACAGCCCCGAGCAGATCAACGAGGACCCCTACGGCGAAGGTTGGCTGGTGAAGGTGACGCTGTCGCACCCGGAGGAGGCCGAGGCGCTCCTCTCCGCCGCCGAGTACCAGAAATTGCTGGATCGCTAGGTGGGGCCGGCCACCGCCTTCCCTAGCCTGTAGTAGGAGTGAGCCGCTACACCTCAGCCACCCCCGACGATCGCGCCGAGATGCTGGCCGCGATCGGCGTCGACTCGGTCGACGAGCTCTTCGAGCAGATCCCCGGCCCGCTGCGCCTCGGCCGGCCGCTCGAGCTGCCCGCCGGGATGAGCGAGGCGGAGGTCTACGGGCGGCTGACAGAACTGGCGGCGCGCAACGCCGACGCCGAAGAGCAGGTCTGCTTCGTCGGCGCCGGGATGTACGACCATTACGTGCCGGCGATCGTCGACGCGATCACCTCGCGCTCGGAGTTCCTGACGCCCTACACGCCCTACCAGCCGGAGATCTCCCAAGGCGGCCTGCAGGTGATGTTCGAGTTCCAGACCGCGATGTCGGAGCTGACCGGGCTGCCGGTCTCCAACGCCGGCCTCTACGAGGGGCCGAGCTCGGTCGCCTCGGCGGGTTACCTGGCGATGGGGGCCACCAAACGCTCGAAGTTCGTCGTCTCCCGCGGCGTCCACCCGCACAGCCGCGAGACCCTGGTCACCTACTCGGCCGGCTACGGCGCCGAGGTGGTCGAGGTCGGGCTCGAGGGCGGCCTCACCGACGCGGCGGCGCTGGCGGCGGCGGTCGACGGCGAGACCGCGGCGGTGATCCTGCAGAGCCCCAACTTCCTCGGCGCGGTCGAGGACGTCGAGGCGCTCGGCGCGGCGGCGAAGGAGCACGGCGCGCTGCTGGTCGTCGCCTGCGACCCGATGACGCTGGGGATACTGAGGCCGCCCGGCGAGTGCGGCGCCGACATCGCCCTCGGCGAGGGTCAGCCGCTGGGGAATCGTCTCGACTTCGGCGGGCCGTCGTTCGGGTTCTTCTGCGCGACCGAGGCGCAGATCCGGCGGATGCCGGGACGGATCGCGGGGGAGACCGAGGACGTCGACGGGCGGCGCGGCTTCGTCCTCGCCCTGCAGACGCGGGAGCAGCACATCCGCCGCGAGAAGGCGACCAACAACATCTGCACCGCGCAGGCGCTGAACGCGCTGGGCGCGATGGTCCACCTGGCCTGGCTCGGGCGCGAGGGCTTTCGCGAGCTGGGCGAGCTCTTGGTGCGGCGCACCGCCTACGCGCGCGAGCGGCTCGCCGCGGTCGAGGGGGTCGAGTTGCTCCACGACGGGCCGGTCGTCCGCGAGTTCGCGGTGCGGCTCGACGCGCCGGTCGGCGCGGTGCTCGATCGCGTCGCCGAGCGCGGGATCGCAGCGGGATACGCGTTGGGGCGCGAGTACCCGGAGTACGACGACGCATTGCTCGTCGCGATCACCGAGCGCCGCACCGTCGAGCAGATCGACGAGCTGGCCGAGGCGCTCGGCGCCGCGATCGCGGCAGAGCGTGGAGAGAAACCGTCGCATAGCGACGGTAAGGCTCCACAGGACGCTTCCGAGGGGGCGATCGCATGACGCTGACTGAAGCGCCCATGCAGAAGGAACGGGCGACGACGATCTACGAGAAGTCGAAGAAGGGGCGGCGCGCCGCGGTGCTGCCCGAGGCCGGCGTCCCCGAGGCGCCGATCGAGGACCTGATCCCGGCGAACCTCCTGCGCTCCGAGCCGCCGAACCTCCCCGAGGTCGCCGAGCCGGAGATCGTCCGCCACTACAACCGGCTCAGCCGCCGCAACTTCGACCTCGACTCGGGCTTCTACCCACTCGGGTCCTGCACGATGAAGCACAACCCGCGGCTCAACGAGCGGGTCGCGGCGCTGCCCGGCCACGCCCGCCTCCACCCGGCCCAGGACCCGCGCCGCGCCCAGGGCGCGCTCGAGCTGATGTACCTCCTGCAGGAGAGCCTGTCGGAGGTCTGCGGCCTGCCCCACGTCAGCCTGCAGCCGTCGGCCGGGTCCCATGGAGAGCTCGCCGGCCTGCTGCTCACCCGCGCCTACCACGCCGATCGCGGCGAGGTCCGCACCAAGGTCCTCGCCCCCGACACCTCGCACGGCACCAACCCGGCCTCGGTGACGATGGCGGGCTACGAGGTGGTCAAGGTCGCGACGAATCAGAGGGGTGGAGTCGACATGGACGACCTCCGCGCCAGGATCGAGGAGGAGCCAGATCAGATCGCCTGCCTGATGCTCACGAACCCGAACACGCTCGGGCTCTTCGACGAGAACATCGAGGAGATCGCGGCGCTGATCCACGCGGCGGGCGGCACGCTCTACTACGACGGGGCCAACCTGAACGCGATCATGGGGCGGACGCGGCCCGGCGACATGGGTTTCGACATCGTCCACCTGAACCTTCATAAGTCCTTCAGCCAGCCGCATGGCGGCGGTGGCCCGGGGGCGGGCCCGATCGCGGTGTCGGAGCGGATCGAGCCCTTCCTGCCGCGCCCGCAGGTGGTCCGCCGCGAGTCCACCAACGGCCACGGGCCGAGCTTCGACCTCGACTTCGAGCGGCCGAAGTCGATCGGCCGCCTGCGCGGCTTCCAGGGCAACTTCGGCGTCTTCGTCCGCTCCTATGCCTACATCCTCAGCCTCGGCGCCGACGGCCTCACCGAGGCCTCCGAGACCGCGGTCCTGAACGCCAACTACCTGAAGGCGCGCCTCGCCGCCGGGCGCGCCGGGCAGCGCCTCCCGGTCGCCTTCGACCGCCACTGCATGCACGAGTTCGTCCTCTTCGGACGGCCGATGAAGAGCGAGCTCGGCCTCGCCACCCTCGACCTCGCCAAGCGCCTGCTCGACTTCGGCTTCCACCCGCCGACCGTCTACTTCCCGCTGCTGGTCGACGAGGCGCTGATGGTCGAGCCGACCGAGACCGAGACGAAGGAGAGCCTCGACGCCTTCGCCGACGCGATCGAGGAGATCCTCGCCGAGGCCGAGGCCGACCCGGAGATCGCCCGCAACGCGCCCTACTCGACCCCGGTCCGCCGCCTCGACGAGGTGCGCGCGACGCGCAGGCCGGTCGTCCGCCAGCCGCTCGGCTGAGCGCCACGTGAGAGGGTGGGGCGCATGGGCATGCGCGCGGCCACCGAGGCGGACGGCGACGCGATCGGCGAGGTGATGGCGCTCGCCTTCGAGCACGACCCGCTCTGGGGCTGGGCCTTCGAAGACGCCGACCGACAGCGCAAGCTGGCGGCGCTGGCCGAGGTCTTCGGCTTCTTCTGCACCGCCGCCATGGACCTCGGCTGGGTGCGGGTCACCGACGGGGTCGAGGCGGTGGCGCTCTGGATCCCGCCCGGCTCGCCGGAAATGTCGCCCGCCGATGAAGAGCGCCTGCCCGGGATCGTCGCCTCTGCCTGCGAGCCCGCCTCGGCGGCGCGGGTGCTGGAGCTCTGCGATGCCTTCGGGCGCAACCACCCGCACGAGCCGCCGCACTTCTACCTCAGCCTGCTCGGCACCCATCCCGCCCACTCCGGTCACGGCCACGGGCTCGGCCTGGCCGCCGACTGCCTGGCCGAGATCGACGCCGGAGACCCGCCCGCCGCGGCCTTCCTCGAGTCCTCGAACCCGGCCAACGTGGTGCGCTACGAACGCCTCGGCTTCCGGCCGACGCGCGAGGTCGAGCTGATCGCGGGTCACGGCGTGACCCAGATGTGGCGCCCGCCGGCGCGCTAGAGCTCCGGCAGCTCCTGCTCCAGCTCCAGCACCGGGGCGAAGAGGTCGCCGTGGCGCTCGATCCGGTCGATCACCGCGTCGGCCTCGAAGGTCAGCTTCGCCCTGTCGCCGGAATCGGCGGCCGCCGCGACCTCGTCCCAGGTCACCGGAGTGGAGGCGGTCTGGTGCTCGCGGGCGCGCAGGCTGTAGACGGCGACCGTCGTTTTGCGCTGGTGGTTCTGGGACCAGTCGACGAACACCTTGCCCTCGCGGTCGACCTTCTTCATCGTCGAGAGAACCTCGTCCGGGGTCTCCTTCTCGAGCAGCTGGGCGATCGCTTTGGCGAACGGTTTGGTCAGCTCGTAGCTCGCCTTTTTCGAGTTGAGCGGGACGTAGACCTGCATCCCCTTCGAGCCCGAGGTCTTCGGGAAGCTCTCGACCCCGAAGTGGCCGAAGAGGTCACGCAGGCGGAGCGCCACCCGGCAGCAGTCGACGATGTCGGCGGGAGGGCCGGGGTCGAGGTCGAAGGCCAGGACGGTCGGCCGTTTCGGCGCGCGCGCCTTGGACAGCGAGGGATGGAACTCGACGGTCGCCAGCTGCGCCATCCAGACCAGCGTCGGCAGCCCGTCGCAGACGCAGAAGTCGATCTTCCCGGCGCGCGGGCCTGCCTCGACCCGGGCCGTCTTCACCCATTTCGGCCGGTGCTTGGGGCAGCGCTTCTCGAAGAAGGCGGCGTCGAGATCCTCGACCCCTTCCGGGAAGCGGCGCAGGGTGACGGCGCGGCCGCTCAGGTGGGGGATCATCGCCGGCGCCACCTTGGCGTAGTAGTCGATCATCCCGCCCTTGGTGAAGCCGGTCTGCGGGTAGAGGACCTTGTCGAGGTTGGTGAGCTTCAGCTCCTTGCCCTCGATCTCGACCTGGCGGCTCGACGCCACGGGTCGGCCTACTTCGTCTTGGCTTTCGCCCGCGAGGATTTCTTCGCGGGCGATTTCTTGGCGGCGGCCTTCTTGGCTTTCGGCGCCGCTTTCCGGCGCGCTTTCCTCGCCGGTCTGCCGCCTTGCGCGGCGGCGATCGACGCCTCCAGCGCCGCCATCAGGTCGGGGGTCCTGGTCGCCTCCGGCGCCTCGGCCTCGGTGGCGACGATCTCCTTGCCTTCGGCCTTGCGTTCGATCAGTGCCAGCAGCTGCTCGCGGTACTCGTCGGTGTAGGCGGCCGGGTCGAACTCGGTGGAGAGGGAGTCGATCAGCTGCTCGGCCATCTCCTGCTCGCGTCTGGCCGGTTTCGCCGCCTGCTCGGGGAGGATCTCGAGCTCCTCGGCGGGCACGACCTCGTCGGCGAAGCGCATCGTCGTCAGGGTCAGCAGGGTGCCGTTGCTGCGGATCGCCGCCAGGTGCTCTTTGTTGCGCAGGACGAAGCGGGCGATCGCCACCTTGCCGGAGGACGCGAGCGCCCTGGCCAGCAGCGAGTACGCCTTCTCGGCGCCGTCGGCCGGGCCCAGGTAGTAGGGGCTGTCGAAGTACATCGGGTCGATCTCGTCGAGGTCGACGAAGTCCTGGACGTCGATCGCCCGCGTCTTTTCCGGCGCCAGCGCCTCCATCTCGGCCTTGGTCAGCGGCACGTATTGGCCCGGGGTCAACTCGTAGGCTTTGATGATCTCCTCGTAGGGGACCTCCTCGTCGGTGCCCTCGGCGATGCGGCGGTGTTTGATCCGCGCCGAGTCCGAGGCGCGGATCTCGCGCAGGGCGATGTTGCGCCGCGCCACCGCGCTGTACATCCGCACGGGCACGTTCAACAGCCCGAAGCTGATCGAGCCGGACCAGATCGCTCTCGCCATGTCAGGGATTCTCCCAAGCTGAGTTCGGTGCGCAAGCGCAGGCAGCGAACGGTCGCGAACTTGCGGCGACGGCCGCTTCCTAGACTCGACCGGTGTCCCGGTCCCAGCGCCTCACCCTGATCGCGACGATCCTCGGCTCCACCGTCGTCTTCCTCGACGGCACGATCGTCAACGTCGCGCTGCCCTCGCTCGGGCGCGAGCTCGGCGCCGGGCTGGCCGGGCAGCAGTGGGTGGTCGAGGCCTACATGCTGACGATGGTCTCGCTGCTCCTGGTCGGCGGCAGCCTCGGCGACCAGTTCGGCCGCCGGCGCCTCTTCGTGATCGGCCTGCTCGCCTTCGGCGCCACCTCGATCCTCTGCGCGCTCGCCCCCAGCGAGGAGTTCCTGATCGGCGCCCGGGCGCTGCAGGGGGTCGCCGGCGCGCTGTTGGTGCCCGGCTCGCTGGCGATCGTCGCCGCCACCTTCTCCGGCGAGGAGCGCGGCAGGGCGGTCGGCACCTGGACGGCCTGGACCGGGATCGCGACCGTGTTCGGCCCGGCGGGCGGCGGCGCGCTGGTCGGGCTGATCTCCTGGCGGGCGATCTTCTGGGTCAACATCCCGCTGATCGCGGCGACCGTCGTGCTGGCGCTGCGCTTCGTCGAGGAGTCGAGCGACCCGGAGGCTTCCCGCGGCGTCGACCTGCCCGGCGTGCTGCTCTCGGCGGCGGGGCTGGCCGGTCCCGTCTTCGCCCTGATCGAGCAGCCGACCCATGGCTGGGGCGACCCGCTGGTCTGGGTGCCGCTGGTGGCGGGCGTCGCCTGCTTCCTCGCCTTCGTCGCCTGGGAGGCGCGCGCCGCGCGGCCGATGCTCGACCTCTCGCTCTTCCGCATCCGCAACTTCGCGGTCACCAACCTGACCACGCTCGCCGTCTACGGCGGCCTTGCAGGCGGGCTCCTCTTCGTCGGCCTCTACGTGCAGCAGGTGGTCGGCTACAGCGCCTTCGAGGCGGGGTTGGCGACGACGCCGATCTCGCTCTGCCTCTTCTTCCTCTCGCCGCGGTTCGGCAAGCTCGCCTCCGGGGTCGGGCCGCGGCTGCCGATGACCCTCGGCCCGATCGTCGCCGGCGTCGGGATGCTGCTCTTCATGCGGCTGGACGCCGGCGCCTCCTACCTCGCCGACGTCCTGCCCGCGGTACTGCTGTTCGGGCTCGGGATGTCGGCGACGGTGGCGCCGTTGACCGCGACCGTGCTCGACTCGGTCTCCGAGCGTCGCGTCGGGATCGCCTCCGGCGTCAACAACGGCGTCTCGCGGGTGGCGGGGCTGCTGGCGATCGCGGTGCTCGGCGCGGTGATCTCGGCCCACTTCGGGGCGCGGCTCGATGCCGATCTCGGCTCGCGCCCGCTGGGTCCGGCGGCGACGAGCGCGGTCGCGGAAGCGAAGGAACAGCCGCTCGGCGTCCCGGAGACGGACGGGGTCGGCCCGGCCGAGGCGCCGCGCATCGTCGCCGCCTCGACCGCGGCGTCGACGTCCGCCTTCCACCTCGGCGCGCTGCTCGCCGGCTGCCTGATGATCCTCGGCGGGATCGTCGCCGCGCTGGGGATCGAGAACCCGCGCCGCCGCGACCGCCGACTAGATTTGGCGACCGATGGCTGACCAGGCCCCGATCATCTTCTCCGGCATCCAGCCGACCGGCCGCAAGCACCTCGGCAACTTCATCGGCGCGATCCGCCAGTACGTCGAGGGCCAGGACCGCGGTGACCCGGCGATCTACTGCGTCGTCGACCTGCACTCGATCTCGGTCCCCTACGACCCCGAGGACCTGCGCGAGCGGGTGCTCGACACCGCCGCGATCCTGCTCGCCGCCGGGCTCGACCCGGAGCGCTGCATCTTCTTCCGCCAGTCCGACGTGCGCGAGCACACCGAGCTGACCTGGCTGCTGTCGGCGGTCACCTCGCACGGCGACCTCGATCGGATGACCCAGTTCAAGGAGAAGTCGGGGAAGGCGCGCGAGCTGGCCTCGGCGGCGCTCTTCTACTACCCGGTGCTGATGGCCGCCGACGTGCTCGCCTACCGGGCGACCGAGGTGCCGGTCGGCGACGACCAGCGCCAGCACGTCGAGTTGATGCGGGAGATCGCGCGGCGCTTCAACGCCCGCTTCGGCGGGGGCACGCTGGTGGTGCCCGAGCTGCGCATCCCCGAGGTCGGCGCGCGGATCATGGACCTGCAGGAGCCGACGATGAAGATGTCGACGACCGGCGGGACCGAGCAGGGGACGGTCCTGGTGCTCGACGACGAGAAGACGATCCGCAAGAAGGTCGGCTCGGCGGTCACCGATTCGGGGCGCGAGGTGCGGGCGGCGCCCGACAAGCCGGGGGTGACGAACCTGATCGACATCCTCGCGGTGGCGCGGGGGAGCGGGCGGGCGGAGGTCGAGCGCGAGTTCGAGGGCGCCGGGTACGGCGACTTCAAGGCGGCGGTGGCCGACGGGGTCGTCGAGCTGCTGGCGCCGGTGCGCGAGCGCTACGAGGAGCTGCGGCCCGACGAGGCGGCGCTCGAGGCGACGCTCGCCGCCGGGGCGGAGAAGGCTCGGGCGCTCGCCGCGGCGACCCTGGTGGACGTCCGGCGCGTGATGGGCTTCGCCTAGCTTCCGGCGTCCGCGCTAGATTCGCCCGATGCCGGTCGCCGATCTCGATCTCGACCTCGACGTCTTCGCCGGTCCCTTCGACCTGCTGCTCGCCGTCGTCCTGCGCGAGGAGGTCAGCCTGCTCGAGCTGCAGCTCGGCGAGGTCGTCGTCGCCTATGTCGACCACCTCGAAGAGAAGGGCGAGCTCGACCTCGAGGCGGCGACCGAATTCCTGGTTCTGATCGCCGCTCTGCTCGAGCTCAAGTCGCGGCTCATGCTCCCCCGCGAGGAGGAGGGCCTCGAGCCGCTGAAGCCCGAGGAGGCGGTCGAGGAGCTGCTCGCCCGCATGCTCGAGTACCGCCGCTACCGCGACGCCTCCGCCGTCCTCGCCGCCCGCTTCGAGGCCGAGCGTGGCTTCCTTTATCGTTCGGCGCCGCTCCCTGCCGGCCTGCGCCGCGTCGCCGTCGACGCCGCGGTCGCCGTCTACGACCCGGCCCGCCTCGGCGCCGCGATCGGCGACCTGCTGCGCGAGCCCGAGGAAGTCGACGTCTCCCACATCCGCCCGACCGTCTCCCTGCAGCTCCGCCTCCGCATCCTCCGCGACGCGCTCGCGCGCCGCCCCGCCTTCGACTTCGACGAGGAGTTCGGCAAGGAGGATCGGCTGACCCAGGCGGTCACCGTCTTCGCCCTGCTCGAGCTCTATCGCAGGGGAGAGGTGACCTGGGAGCAGGGCGAGACCTTCGGACCGATCCGCGTCCTGCGCGGCAGTGGGGCGTCGTCGTGAACGACCTCTCGCGCACCGTCGAAGCGTTGCTCTTCCTCTCGCCCGACCCGGTCAGCGTCGCCGACCTCGCCGAGGCGACGGAGGCGACCGAGGGGCAGGTCGCCGAGGCGATCGAGCTGCTCGGCGAAGACCTCGAGGAGGGCAGGCGCGGGGTCGTCCTCAGGGTGATCGGCGGTGGTTTCGCGCTTGCGAGCGACCCGGCGGCCGAGGGCGCCGCGCGCCGCCTCCTCGCCAAGCCCCGCACCCCGCCGCTGACCCCGGCGCAGGCAGAGACGCTGGCGATCGTCGCCTACCTGCAGCCGGTCTCGCGACCCGAGATCGCCCGCATCCGCGGCGTCAGCTCCGAGTCGGCGGTGCAGACGCTGGCCGATCGCGGCCTGATCGAGGAGTCGGGACGCTCCCAGTTCGGCGCCACGATCTTCAAGACCTCCGATCTCTTCGAGCGGCTCTTCGGCCTCGCCGGCCTCGACCAGTTGCCCGACCCTTCGCAGTTCGACCCGACCCCCGAGGACGAACGGGAGCTGCGCGACCGGCTCCTGAAAGCCGGCGAACAGCGGGCCGAGTAGCGCCGCGCGCATGCGGCTGGCCAAATACCTCGCCCACGGCGGTGTCGCCTCGCGGCGCAAGGCCGAGGAGATCATCGCCAAGGGCCTGGTGACGGTCGGCGGGAAGGTCGTCACCGATCCGGCGTGGGATGTCGATCAGGGAGACGACGTGCGGGTGAACGGCGACCCGATCGGGGCCGAGGCGCTCGAGGTCTGGGCCGTGAACAAGCCGGTCGGGGTGGTCTCGACCGCGCGTGAGCCGGGCGAGCGCCGGGCGGTCGTCGAGCTGGTCGACTCGCAGGCCCGCCTCTATCCGGTCGGCCGCCTCGACGCCGACTCCACCGGCCTGCTGCTCCTCACCAACGACGGCGCCCTCGCCAACCGCCTCACCCATCCCCGCTACGAAGTCGCCAAGACCTACCGGGCGCGGCTGGCGCGTCCCGCAGGCGACCGGGAGCTGGCGTGGCTGCGCGAGGGGGTCGAGCTCGAGGACGGCCCGACCGCGCCCGCCCAGGTGCGGGTGGTCGGGAGGCAGGAGATCGAGATCGTCCTCCGCGAAGGCCGCAACCGTCAGGTGCGGCGGATGGTCGACGCGGTCGGCAACGAGGTGGTGGCGCTGCGGCGGATCGGCTTCGGGCCGCTGGAGCTCGGGGGGCTGGGGGAGGGCGAGGCGCGGCGGTTGAGCGATCGGGAGGTCGATGCGCTGCGGGCCGCGGGCGAGGAAGACGGGCGCAGGCATGAGAGACGACCGATCTCGCCCACCTAATTGCGGGTGGGTGGGCGAGATCGGCCGCCGTTTGCCGCGCTCCGCCGGTTCCCGCGTCGCCCAAGCTCGCCCCGGACCGCGGCGAAGACGGCCTCGGTTTCGTGTTCCACTTCGCGCCAGGTGACGCGGAGAACGGTGTAGCGGGCCGCCATCAGTTCGCGATCGCGCTTGCGGTCGCGCTCGAAGGCGATCTCGGTGCCGTGGTGACGGCGGCTGTCGGCCTCGACGATGAAGCGCTCGGCGTCCCAGAGGAGGTCGACCTCGAGGATGCGTCGCGCGGTGCGGACCGGCGCGTTGATGCGCGGCAACGGTATGCCCGCGGCGGCGATCAGCGGCAGGAGCTTCGCCTCGAAGAGGCTGCGCACCGTCGCGTATCTGACGATCTCGGCGGCCGGCCGCCAGGCGGCGATCACCCGCCTGAGGCATGGTGCGCCCCGGCGCCTCGGTCCCCCGTCGAGGATCGCGTCGATCGCGGCGAGGTCGAGAACACCCTCCGTCGCCGCCCGCCCGAAGGTTTCGCCCAGGCCCTTTTCTCCATAGGTCCCGGCGAGGTCGACGATGGTCCGGGCGACGTTCGTGCAGCGGATGCCGTGGACGACCAGGAGTTCATGGGAGGACGGAGGGGGAACGGCGTGGACTCGTATCCCATGGATCTCGCGTCCCTGCTGCCGGGGCACGATCACGTCGATCACTCGAGGCAAGCGCTCCCCGATCCGGAGCAGGAACGCGGCGCTGCGGTCGGAGACGACCGTTCCAGGGCCGCAGGCTAGTGCCGCGGCCTGGATCCGTCCTCGCTCGTCGATCCCCTGCTGTCCGACCGCGTAGACGCCACGCAGCAGGCGATGAATATGGCCGCGTCGTGCCCAGCTCTCGATCCGATCGTCCGTGAACCCGATCTGCCGCATCTGCGTGCCGGAGACCACGCCATGCTGACGCTCGGCGAGGCGATTCAGCGTCGCTGCCAACGCCGCGGTGTGGGAAACCCGTCCCATGGGCGGATAAGCCACAGTGCGGGGGATCTCGCCCCGGTGGCGGCGCTTAACCCGCGCATTCTCCGGCTCTGGGATGATCCGCGGCCGATGGATCTGGGCAGCTATCAAGGACCGCAGCGGCGGCTCTTCGCGCTCCGCGGCGCGGTGCAGGCGGAGGCGAACGAGCGTGAGGCGATCCTCGAGGCGACCGCCGAGCTGCTGCGGGAGCTGATCGAGCGCAACTCGTTGGAGGCCGAGGCGATGGTCAGCTGCCTGTTCACGACCACAGACGACCTCGATGCGGAGTTCCCCGCGGTGGCGGCGCGCCAGCTCGGGCTGGACACGGTGCCGTTGCTCTGCTGCCGCGAGATCCCCGTCCCCGGTTCGATGGAGCGGGTGATCCGGGTGATGCTCCACTACTACGCGCCCGAGGGGGCCGTCCCGGAGCACGTCTATGTCGGCGAGACGCAGAAGCTGCGCGTCGATCTGAACGCCGCGCAGTAGGTGGACCCGCCACAATTCGGCCGATGACCGTCACCTACGCGGAGAAGCTGTCCCGGATGCCGGGTTACCAGGCCGGTGTGCCGACCGGTCAGGCCCCGGAGGCGATCGCCTCCGGGGGGATCGCCCAGCTCGCCTCGAACGAGTCGGCGCGACCGCCGCATCCCAAGGTGGTCGAGGCGATCGCCCGTGCGGCCGGGTCGATGAACCGCTACCCGGACCCCGACGCGACGCTGCTGCGGCGTCGGATCGCCGACCGCTACGAGACCCAGCCGGGGAAGGTCGCGGTCGGCAACGGCTCCTGCGACATCCTGCTCGCGGCCGCCTCGGCCCTCTGCGAGCCGGGCGACGAGATCCTCTATGCCTGGCCGAGCTTCTCGATGTATCCGTACCTGCCGGCGCTGACCGGGGCGCGCGAGATCCGCGTGCCGCTGGGCGAGGGCGACTCGCTCGACCTCGACGCGATGGCGGTCGAGGTCACCGCGGCGACGCAGCTCCTGATCGTCTGCAACCCGAACAACCCGACCGCGACCCACCACCCGGCGGCGGCGATCGCGGCCTTCCTGGAGAAGATCCCATCGCGGGTGACCGTGATCCTCGACGAGGCCTACGTCGAGTTCCAGACCGACGACGACCCCGACGCCTCGCTCGACCTGCTGCGCGACTTCCCGAACCTGGTGGTTCTGCGCACCTTCAGCAAGTGCTACGGGCTGGCCGGGCTGCGGGTCGGCTACGCGATCGGCAGCTCCAACTTCCGGGCCGCGGTCGACGCGGTGCGCCAGCCGTTCAGCGTCAACGCGCTCGCCCAGGCGGCGGGGGCGGAGGCGATCCTCCACCAGGACGACGTGCTGGCCCGGGTCGAGGCGACCGTGGCGGAGCGGATCAGGGTGCAGGAAGGGGTGCGTGGGCTCGGCCTCTGGGTGTCCGAGTCCCAGGCGAACTTCTCCTGGATCGACCTCGGTGAGAACGACGAAGCCGCCGTGGTCGCCGGGCTCGCCGCCGAGGACATCGTGGTGCGCCCCGGCGGGCCGCTCGGCGACCCGGGTCACATCCGGGTCAGCTACGGGACCGAGGACGAGGACAGGCGCTTTCTTGCGGCGCTTGCGGGTCTGTTGGCGTAAGGGACAGAGGTCCGGGGCCGATCCCGGTCACCCTCCTCTCTCAAACTCGGGGATGGTGCGTGCTCCGGCCGTCCGACGACCATCGCGACCCCTCGTTACAAGCCGTTCGGAGGGTGACCGGGATCGGCCTGGGGCGGCGAACCTTGGCCGCGGACTTGTAGCGGGAGTCCTGACCCTCTCCGAACGGCTTGTAACGAGGGCGCAGACCGCGCTCTCGGACAGCTGGGCGCGATCTTCGCCCGAGTTTGAGAGAGGAGGGGGTCAGGACTCCCGCCCTCGCAAGCCTCGTCCCTGCCGAGGTCGAATCTTCCCCGGGTGGGGGACAGTGGTGGACCCGCGTCCCCTTGCGTGGTACAACCTCAGGACTGTGAAGAGGACCGCCACCACCGCTTCCGAACCCGTTCGCGCCCTCGGCGCGACATCCGGTCGTGGCACCTTCACCGCGTATTACTGGCGATTTAGCTAGGCGTCCGGCCCGGCGGCCCTCGGCCGCACCGCGACAGTCCTCGGCCGGGCGCCGCCCCTGCGGGTGTGCGACCACACACCCACACCGGTTCGCGTCAGTCCGACGGGAAGTTACGATTGCACCGCTTTGGAGAAAGAAGGCAAGATGATCATCGGGATGGAGGGCGCCAAGCGTGACGGCGTCCGTGAACAGCGGATCGCCAAAGTCGTCGAGTTGACTCCACCGGGCAAGGTGCTCGAGGAGCTCTCGCTCGGCGACGGGCGCACCAAGGCGGTCATCCGCGGCCGCGGGGAAGTCGTCGACGTCCTCCACGGCCGCGACCCGCGGCTGATGGTCGTGGTCGGCCCCTGCAGCGTCCACGATCCGAAGGCCGCCCTCGACTACGCCAACCGGCTCGCCGCCGAGGCCCGGCGGCTGAGCGACGACCTGCTGGTCGTGATGCGCGTCTACTTCGAGAAGCCGCGGACGACGACCGGCTGGAAGGGCCTGATCAACGACCCGCACCTGGACGGCTCCGCCGACGTCAACGCCGGCCTGCGGGTCGCCCGCAAACTGCTGCTCGAGGTCGTCGACCTCGGACTGCCGGTCGGCTGCGAGTTCCTCGACCCGATCACGCCTCAGTACATCGCCGACGCGGTCTCCTGGGGGGCGATCGGCGCCCGCACCTCGGAGAGCCAGACCCACCGTCAGCTCGGTTCCGGCCTCTCGATGCCGATCGGCTTCAAGAACCGCACCGACGGCAACATCCAGGTCGCGGTCGACGCGGTCCGCGCCGCCGCCGCCCAGCACGCCTTCGCCGGGATCGACGACACCGGTGCCCCCGCGATCCTCCACACGACGGGCAACCCCGACTGCCACATCATCCTGCGCGGCGGCCACGGGATGCCGAACTACCACGTGCCCGAGGTCGAGGACGCGCTGGTCACGCTCGGCGTCGCCGGGCTGCCCGAGCGGCTGGTCATCGATGCCTCCCACGACAACAGCGGCAAGGACCCGGAGAAGCAGTTCTTCGCGGCCGGCGAAATCGCCGACCAGATCGCCGACGGCAACAAGGCGATCGTCGGCGTGATGCTCGAGTCCTTCCTGGTCGAGGGCCGCCAGGATCTGCGGCCGGGGGAGCCGCTCGTCTACGGGCAGTCGATCACCGACCCCTGCCTCGACTGGGAGGACACCGTCCAGGTTCTCGACCGGCTCGCCTCGGCGGTCCAGGCCCGGCGCAGCTGAGTAGATGAGCGGGCCCGGGGCGCCGCGGATAGCCGTCCTCGGCATCGGGTTGATCGGCGGCTCGATCGGGCTGGCGGCGCGTGCGCGCCTCGGCGCGGCCGTGGTCGGCTTCGACCCCGATCCGGGGACGCGCGAGGCGGCGCTCGCGAAGGGCGCCGTCGACAGTGCCGTCGACTCCGTGGCCGTCGCCTGCGAGGGCGCCGAGATCGTCTTCTGCGCGGCGCCGGTCGGGCGGCTGCCGGCGCTCGCCGCGACGGCGCTTGCCGCCGCCGGACCCGACACCGCGGTCAGCGACGTCGGCTCGACCAAGCGCGAGATCGTCGCCGCGGTCGGCGGCGACCGGCGCTTCGTCGGCGGGCACCCGCTGGCAGGGGCGGAGACCGCCGGGGTCGCCAACGCGAGCGCCGACCTCTTCGCGGGGGCGCGCTGGTACCTCACTCCCACGGAGGGCTGCGACGGCCTCCTCTACGACCGCCTGCAGCGGGCCGTGGCGGGGATCGGCGCCCGCCCCGAGGCGATCGACCCGGCCACCCACGACCACCTGATGGCGACGGTCAGCGGCATGCCACACGCGGTCGCCAACGTCCTCGTCGCCGAGGCGGCCGCCGACCTGACAGGCGGTGAGCGGGTCCCGGAAGTCGGCCCCAGCTTCCGCGACGCCACCCGCGTCGCCGGCTCCAACCCGGCGATCTGGGCCGACATCTTCACCGCCAACCGCGACGCCGTCGCCGACTCGGTCGAGGCGGTCGCGCGCCGCCTCGGCGAGGCCGCGACGCTGATCCGCGCCGGCGACACCGAGGCGATCTCCGCCTGGCACGCCGCCGCCGGCGAGGACCGCCGTCGCCTGCTCGAAGCCGAGCGCCCCGACGGTCCCCTGATCGAGCTGCGGATCGTCGTCGCCAACAGGCCGGGGACGATGGCGACGCTGGCCCTGGCGCTGGGCGAGGCCGGGGTGAACATCGAGGACATGGCGCTCCACCCGGCCCCGGACATGACCTCGGGGGCGGTGTCGCTGTGGGTCGCGGGCGCCGAGCAGGCGGAGCGCGGCGCGGCGCTGGTCCGCGAGCTCGGCCACGCGGTCACGGTCGTGGATGCCGGAGATCGGCCGCCGGGCCGATGAGCGACGGCGCCCGCTTCGAGCCGCTCGGGCCCTTGCGCGGCGCCCTGCGCCCGCCCGCCGACAAGTCGATCTCCCACCGCGCCGCGATGATCGCCGCGATGGGCGAGGGGGAGACCGAGGTGGTCGGCTACCTCGCCGCCGCCGACACGCTCTCGACGCTCACCGCGGTGCAGAGCGTCGGGGCGAGGCTGCGCGCGCCGGAGGCGGACGGTGCGGCGGTCGTCACAGGGGACGGGCTCGGCTCCGCGCCACTGCGGATCAGCGGCGTCGGCCTGCGCGGCGCCCGTCCGGCCACGATCGACGTCGGCAACGCCGGGACGCTGCTGCGGCTCCTGCCGGGGTGGCTCGCCGGGCAGCCGGAAGGGCGCTGGACGCTCGACGGCGACGAGTCGATCCGCCGCCGCCCGGTCGACCGCGTCGCCGAGCCGCTGCGCCGGATGGGCGCCCGTCTCGGCGCCCGCGAGGAGCGCCTCCCGCCGCTCGAGATCGAGGCCGCGCCCCTCCACGGCATCGCCTACGAGCTCCCGGTCGCCAGCGCCCAGGTCAAGTCCTGCCTGCTCTTCGCCGCGCTCCTCGCCACCGGCGAGACGCGGGTGGTCGAGCCGCTCCCCACCCGCGACCACTCCGAGCGCATGCTCCGCGCCGCCGGCGCCCAGGTCTCGCGCGACGGCGACACGGTCGTCGTCGCCCCCGCGGGGCGCCTCGAACCGGGCCGGATCGTCGTCCCCGCCGACTTCTCCTCGGCGGCCTTCTTCATCGTCGCCGCCACCCTCGTCCCCGGCAGCAAGGTGCTGCTCCGCGACGTCGGCCTCAACCCGACCCGCGTCGGCCTGCTCACCGTTCTGGAGCGGATGGGCGCCGGCGGGATCGAGATCG
The DNA here is from genome assembly GCA_035500835.1 of Solirubrobacterales bacterium. GTDB lineage: Bacteria > Actinomycetota > Thermoleophilia > Solirubrobacterales > 70-9 > VAYN01. The sequence goes on from DATJWW010000019.1 coordinate 19,028, forward strand.
AGCCGAAGGGAGAGGAGGGCGGCGAGCCGATCGGCGACATCCGGATCGGGCACTCCGACCTCCACGGCTGCGAGGTCGGCGGCGCCGACGTGCCGCTGGCGATCGACGAGCTGCCGCTCGTCGCCCTCGCCGCCTGCTTCGCGGAGGGGACGACGACGATCCGCGACGCGGCCGAGCTGCGCCGCAAGGAGTCCGACCGGATCAGCACCGTCACCGACGCCCTGCGGGCGCTCGGCGGCGAGGTCGAGCCGACCGAGGACGGGATGGTCGTCGTCGGGACCGATGGCCTGCGCGGCGGCACGATCGCGTCCCATGGCGACCACCGCATCGCGATGCTGGGTGCGGTCGCGGGCGTCGCCTCGCGCGACGGGGTCGAGGTGGCCGGGATGGACGCCGCCGCGGTCAGCTACCCGGGCTTCGTCGCCGACCTGGGCTCCCTGCAGGACGGCCCGTGGCGCGGCGATCGATCCGGCTGATCCATACGCTGCCGCCATGGTGATCGCGATCGACGGCCCGGCCGGGGCCGGCAAGTCAACCGTCGCCCGCGCCGTCGCGGCCGAGCTCGGCTTCACCTATCTCGACTCGGGGGCGATGTACCGGAGCGTGGCGTTGGCGGCGCGCGAGGCCGGGGTCGACCCCGACGACGGTGCCGCGCTCGGGCCGCTCGCCGCGGGCCTCGAGATCGATTTCGACGGGCGCCGCGTGCTGCTCGGCGGCCGCGACGTCAGCGAGCAGATCCGCACCCCGGGGGTCAGCGCCGACGCCTCACGGGTCTCCGTCCACCCGGCGGTGCGCGAGGCGATGGTCGCCCGTCAACGGGCGCTGATCGAGGCCGGCGACTACGTCGCCGAGGGCCGCGACATCGGCACCGTGGTCAGCCCCGGGGCGCCGCTCAAGGTCTTCCTCACGGCGTCGGATGAGGAGCGGGCGCGCCGCCGCGCCGCCGAGACCGGCGAGGACGTCGCCTCGGTCCTCGCCGCCCAACGCCGTCGCGACGCCCGCGACAGGGAGCGCGAGCATGGCGCCCTGCGCGCCGCGGACGACGCGGTGGAGATCGACACCACCGGCCTCTCGCTGGAAGAGGTCGTCGCCCGCGTGGTCGGCCTCGCTGAAGAGCGAGGCCTCGGCGCTCGCTCGAAGGGAGGCCCGGGGGACCCTGAGCGAACCTCCCCGCAGTTCGTGAGCGAAGGGTCCCCCGGGCCTCCCTCCCCGGAGACCCCCCGATGAGCGCCACGATCGCCGTCGTCGGCTTCCCCAACGTCGGCAAGAGCACCCTCGTCAACCGCCTGGTCGGCGGCAGCGAGGCGGTCACCTCGCCGGAGCCGGGCGTCACCCGCGACCGCAAGCGGCTCGCCACCGAGTGGAACGGGGTGCGCTTCGAGCTGGTCGACACCGGCGGCATCGACCTCGAGGACGAGGCCGAGCTGGCCCGCGACGTGCAGGCCCAGGCGCGGGTGGCGATGGCCGAAGCCGACGCGATCCTGCTCGTCGTCGACGCCCGTGCCGGGCTGCGCGCCGGCGACGCGGAGCTGGCCCGCACCCTGCGCGGCTCCGCAGTCCCCGTCCTCGTCGTCGTCAACAAGGCCGATCGCCCGAACGACCACGCCGCGACCGCCGAGTTCCACTCGCTCGGGCTGGGCGACCCGCTGCCCGTCTCGGCGACGCACGGGCTCGGCACCGGGGACCTGCTCGACGCGATCGTCGTCGCGCTCGGCGACCGCACCGGTGAGGAGGAGCCCGACGACGCGGTCCGCGTCGCCGTGATCGGCCGCCCCAATGTCGGCAAGTCCTCGATGGTCAACGCCTTCCTCGGCTCCGACCGGGTGATCGTCTCCGACCTGGCCGGCACCACCCGCGACGCGATCGACACCGAGCTCGAGGTCGAGGGCCGTCGCGTCGTCCTGGTCGACACCGCGGGCCTCCGGCGCCGTTCGAAGGTGGCCGGGACGGTCGACTACTACGCCCAACTGCGCTCCGAACGGGCGGTCGAGCGGGCCGACGTGGCGATCGTCGTCTGCGATGCCGCCGACGGGGTCACCGCCGAGGACCTGCGGATCGCCGAGATGGCGATGGTGGCGGGCTGCGCGACCCTGCTGGTGCTGAACAAGTGGGACGTTGGCGAGACCGACATCGACGACGCCCGCATCCGGGTCTCGCGCAAACTGCGCCTGCGCCCGGCGGTGATCACGGCCAGCGCGACCCGCGGCCGCAACGTCGGCACGCTGCTGCCGAAGGCGCTCGAGCTGGCCGATCGGGCCGCCTCGCGCATCCCGACGCCGGAGCTCAACAAGTTCGTGGCCGAAGTCACCGCGAAGACCCCGCCGCCCGCCAGACGCGGCCGCCGCCTGCGGCTCTACTACGCGGCGCAGGTCGGGGAGAGCCCGCCGCGGATCGCGATCCAGGTCAACGACCGCAAGCTGATCGCCCGCGACTGGGCCTACCACCTGGAGAACAGGATGCGCGAGGCCTACGGCCTCGAGGGCGTCCCGCTGGTGATCGACTTCGTCCCGCATTCCGGCGGTCGCGGACGCCCGAAGTAACGCCCCCCGCTTTCCTCTACGCTTCGCCGATGCCGACTTCCAAGCCACTCGCCGAGGGCGAGCACCTGTTCACGTCCGAGTCCGTCACCGAGGGTCACCCCGACAAGGTCGCGGACCAGATCTCCGACGGCGTCCTCGACGCGATCCTCGCCGAGGACCCGGGCGGCCGGGTGGCCTGCGAGACCCTGGTCAACACCGGGATGGCGGTGGTCTCCGGCGAGATCACCACCGATGTCCACCTCGACATCCCCGAGCTGGTGCGCGAGACGGTGCGCGGGATCGGCTACGACCACGGCGACTACGGCTACGACTGCGACCACATCTCGGTGCTGGTCTCGGTCGACAAGCAGAGCCCCGACATCGCCCAGGGCGTCGACCACGCCTACGAGACGCGCGTCGACCCGGCCGACGAGGACGAGCTCGACATCGCCGGCGCCGGCGACCAGGGGATGATGTTCGGCTACGCCTCGAACGAGACCGAGGCGCTGATGCCGATGCCGATCCACCTCGCGCATCGCTTCGCCGAGCGGCTGGCGGCGGTCCGCAAGGACCAGACGCTGCCCTACCTCGGCCCCGACGGCAAGACCCAGGTGACGGTGCGCTACGCCGACGGCCGCCCGGTCGCGGTGGAAAAGCTCCTGATCTCGACCCAGCACTCGGAGGGCGTCGACTCGGAGGGGACGATCAAGCCCGACCTCTGGGAGCACGTGGTGCTGCCGGTGCTGGCGTCGGAGGTGCCGGGGATGTACGACGAGGGCGACCTGCGCGCGGGCTTCCTGGTCAACCCGACCGGCAAGTTCGTGATCGGCGGCCCGGTCGGCGACGCCGGCCTCACCGGCCGCAAGATCATCGTCGACACCTACGGCGGCATGGCCCGCCACGGCGGCGGCGCCTTCTCCGGCAAGGACCCGTCCAAGGTCGACCGCTCGGCCGCCTACGCGGCCCGCTACGTGGCGAAGAACGTCGTCGCCGCGGGGCTCGCCGACCGCTGTGAGGTCCAGGTCGCCTACGCGATCGGCGTCGCCCACCCGGTCTCCTTGATGGTCGAGACCTTCGGCACCGGCAAGCTCCCCGACCAGCAGATCTCCTCGCTGGTGGAAGCCGAGTTCGACATGCGCCCCGGCGCCTTCCGCGAGTACCTGGACCTGCACCGCCCGATCTTCCAGAAGACCGCCGCCTACGGCCATTTCGGCCGCGAGGACGCGGACTTCACCTGGGAGAAGACGGACCGCGTCGAGGCCCTGAAGAGCGCCGCCGGCGCGAGCGCCGCGACGGCCTGAGCTCGTCTAGACGCCGGGAGCTTGCGGCTCGCCCAGGCCGTGTGATCCGGCGGCGTTCGCACCGGTCGCCTGGTCGACCCGGTGGACGACATCGCCGGGGTCGGCGACGCCGTAGAAGATGAAGTCGTAGTCGCCGCTCGCGGCGGTGTCGAAGTCGACGTCGCCGATCTGCATGATCCGCTGGTAGGCGGACTGGCTGTAGTTGACGTTCTGGACGCGCTCGAGGCGGGTCTCCTGGATCTCGCGCGAGATGATCCCGCGCTTGATGTTCAGCCGCCGGGTGGTGATCGTGTAGGTCGTCGACCAGCGTTTGAAGAAGCCGATCAGCAGGGTCAGGCCGAGCACGACGATGATCACGCCGAAGACGGCCCCGGTGCTCGAGACCAGCTTGGCGATGACCCCGAGGATGATCGCGATGACGATGCCTTTGAGGTAGAAGCCGATGATCGCGCGCCACGAGGGATGGCCCTCGAAGATGATCGTCTCGCCCGCGGAGAGGTTGATGCTCACGGGCGGCAGCATATGCGCTCGTCCCGGCGCCTGTCGAGGTTTCGCCGCGTCCCCAGGCATCCATAACCTCGACGGGGATGGCGATCCTGAAGGTCGAGCCGCTGACCACCGCCCGTGCGCTGCGCGGCCCGTTCGACTACCGCCGGCCGGAGGCGATGGCGGGGCTCGAGGTCGGCAGCCTGGTGCGGGTGCCGTTCGGCCCGCGGCGCCTGCTCGGCGTCGTCGTCGAGTTGGCCGACTCCTCGGAGCTGGCGCCGGAGCGGCTCGCCGAGCCGATCGAGGCGCTGGGGGCGGGGGCGCCGGCGGAGCTGGTCGAGCTCGGCCTCTGGGTGGCGCGCGAGTACTGCTCGACGCCCTCGCGCGGTCTCTCCCTGGTGCTGCCGCCGGGGACCGGGACCGGCCGCGCCGGCCGCACCGTGCGGGCCAAGACCGAGCTGCGGGCGGAGATCACGCCGGCCGGCGAGGCGGCGCTGGAGGGCGGTGGGCGGCTCGGGGTGAAGCAGCGGGCGGCGCTCGAGGCGCTCGCCGAGGGCGGCGAGATGTCGGCATCGCAGCTGGCCGCCGCGGTCGGCGCCGACCGCGCGACCCTGCGCCGGCTCGCCGGGCGCGGTCTCGTCGCCACCCGCGACTCGAGCGTGCGCCGCGCCCCCGCCGCGCCCGCCCTGCGCGCCGCCGCCGAGCCGCCGCGCCTCCTGCCCGAGCAGCGCGCCGCCGTCGACGCCCTGGTCGCGGCGCTCGACGGCGAGGCCGGCGCGCCCCGCGAGCAGCTCCTCCACGGCGTCACCGGCTCGGGCAAGACCGAGGTCTACCTGGCGGCGGTCGAGGCGGCGCTCGCCCGCGGCCGCGGCGCGATCATGCTGGTGCCGGAGATCGGCCTCGCCCCGCAGGCCGTCGCCCGTTTCCGCGCCCGGCTCGGCGACCGCTTCGCGGTCCTCCACAGCGCCCTCTCGGAGGGCGAGCGCTTCGACGAGTGGCAGCGGCTGCGGAGCGGCGAGGCGAGCGTCTGCGTCGGCCCGCGCTCGGCGGTCTTCGCGCCGGTTCGCGACCTCGGCCTGGTCGTCATCGACGAGGAGCACGACCCCTCCTACAAGCAGGAGGGCGACCCGACCTACGACGCCCGCGCCGTCGCCCGCCGCCGCGCCCGCGAGCATGGTGCCGTCCTCGTCGCCGGGACCGCGACGCCGCGGCCGGAGACCTGGCTCGAGCTCCCCCGCCTGGAGCTCCCCCGCCGCGTCGACGGCCTCCGCATGCCGCCGGTCGATGTCGTCGACATGCGCGAGGTCGATCCGCGCTCCGGTCCGCTCCACGCCGACACCTGGGCGGCGCTGGAGGTGGTCCGCGCCGCCGGTCGCAAGGCGATCGTGATGATCAACCGGCGCGGCTTCGCGCCCTGGCTCACCTGCCGCTCCTGCGGGCACCACTGGGGCTGTCCCAACTGCGATGTCTCGCTGATCGTCCACCGCGAGTCGGGCCGCCTCGTCTGCCACCACTGCGCGCACGCCGAGCCGGCGCCACGTGCCTGCCCGGTCTGCGCCTCGACGACGCTGGCCCGGGCCGGTGCCGGGACGGAGCGGATCGAGGAGCTCGTCCGCGAGCGCCTCGATCCGATGCCGGTCTTCCGCCTCGACTCCGACACCACCGCGCGGCGCGGCGCCCACGCCCGCATCCTGGCCGAATTCGGCGAGGCGGCGAGCGCCGTCCTGGTCGGCACCCAGATGGTCGCCAAGGGCCATGACTTCCCCGAGGTGACGCTGAGTGCGATCCTCGACGCCGACGCGACCCTGCGCTTCCCCGACTTCCGCGCCGAGGAGCGCACCTTCGCGATGGTCGCCCAGCTGGCGGGACGCTCGGGGCGCGGCGAGGCCGGGGGAGAGGTGATGGTGCAGACGCTGGCGCCCGGCGCCGCCTCGATCGAGCGCGCCGCCGCCCACGACTCGGCGGGCTTCCTCGCGGGCGAGCTGGAGCGCCGCCGCGCCCTCCGCTATCCGCCCTACTCGCACCTGCTGCGGGTCAACCTCTCCTCGGAGGCCGAGGAGAAGGTCGACGCGGCCGCCGCCGCGATCGCCGCCGACCTGCGCTCCCGCCTCCCGGTCGACTCCGAGCTGCTCGGGCCGGCGCCGATGTTCCGGGTGCGGGGACGGCACCGGCGCCGCCTCCTGGTCAAGGCGCAGGATCGCGCCGGGACGGTGGCCGCGGCCCGCGCCACGGTCGAGCGCCACGCCGCCGATCGCGCCCTGCGCGAAGTTGCGATCGGCGTCGACGTCGACCCTCAATGAGCGCGCTTTACAATCGAGCGGTGAGCGACGAGCACACGGTTGACGCCGCAGACGACGAGGAGGAGCTCCACCAGCGGCTGATCGAGCGCCGCGAAGCGGCCCTTGCCCACGTGGTCAAGTTCGGCGACCCGGTGCTGAAGAGCCGCGCCTCCCCGGTGCAGGAGTTCGGCCCCGAGCTGCGCGCCGAGGTCGACCGGATGATCAGGATCATGCAGGAGGGGATGGGCGTCGGCCTCGCCGCCACCCAGCTCGGCGTGCTGCGCCGGCTGCTGGTCTTCCAGGCCGGCTCCGACAACGAGCCCGCCGCCCTGGTCAACCCGAAGGTCGAGTGGCTCTCCGACGAAGAGGCGATCGCCGAGGAGGGGTGCCTCAGCCTGCCGCGGGTGACCGTCGACGTCGAGCGCCCGCTCCATGCCCGCTTCACCGGCCGCGACGTCGACGGCGAGCCGGTCACGATCGAGGCCTCGGGCCTCGAGGCACGGGTGCTCCAGCACGAGATCGACCACCTCGACGGGGTGCTGATCCTCGACCGCACGGAGCGCGCGCAACGCAAGGCGGCGCTGCGGGCGCTCCGCGAAGGGGGCAGCTACCACCCGCCCGTCGAGGACGGGGACGATCCCGGCGAGGAGCTTCGCGAGCCGCGCACCGACGCGTGAGGACCGTCTACCTCGGCACCTCGGACTTCGCCGCCACCGTCCTCGGCCGGCTCCTCGATTCTCCACACGCGCCGGCCCTCGTCGTCACCCCGCCCGACAGCCGCCAGGGCCGTGGCCGCCGGGTCGCGCCGCCGCCGGTGGCGGAGTTGGCGCGGGAGCGGGAGATCGACCTGCTGCAGGCGGGGGACGTCAACGACCCCGACGCGGTCGAGCGGCTCGGCGCCGCCGCGCCGGAGGCGCTCCTCGTCTGCGCCTTCGGGCAGCTGATCCGCGAGCCGCTCCTCAGCCTCACGGAGGTCCTCAACGTGCATCCCTCGCTGCTGCCGCGTTGGCGCGGCGCGGCCCCGATCGAGCGGGCGATCATGGCCCGGGACCGCCGCACCGGCGTCTGCGTCATGCGCCTCACCGCCGGGCTCGACTCGGGACCGGTGGCGCTGCGGGCGGCGGTCGAGCTGGGGGAGGAGGACGACTACGGGACGGTGGCGTCGCGGCTGGCGGAGCTGGGCGGCGACCTCCTGGTCGAGGCTCTCGACCTGCTCGGGGACGGCACCCTCGCGTTCACCGAGCAGGACGAGGCGGCGGTGACCTACGCGGAGAAGATCACCACGGAGGATCGGCGCCTGGATCTGCATGAGAGCGCCGCCGACCTGGCGGCGAAGGTAAGAGCCCTGACCCCGCACATCGGGGCGTATCTGGAACTCGAGGGTGGCGAGCGGTTGGGGGTGCGTAAGGCATCTCCATCCGCCGCAACCTCACCTGCCATCAGTCAGGTTGCGGCGGATGGAGATGCCCTCGTAATCGGCACGGGCGACGGAGTGCTCCGCCTCGAAACCGTCCAGCCCGCCGGGGGCAAGCCGATGAGCGCCGCCGACTATCTCCGCGGCCACGAGCCGCCGACGCTCGCGTGAGCGCCGACGCGAGCGTCCGCATTTACCCCTCCTCCGCGGGGGTAAATGCGGAGAAGGGATGCCGATGCCCGTAGCGGCGCCGCGGGCGCTCGCCTTCGAGGTCTTGCGCGAGACCTTCGAGCGCGGCGCCCATACCGAGCTTGCCTTCCGTGCCGGGGCGGAGCGCCTTGGCCTGGCCGGGCGCGACCGCGCGCAGGGGCAGCGCCTCGCCTACGGCGCGGTGCAGCGGCGGGGGACGTCCGACGCGGCGATCGAACGGCTGTCGGGGCGGGCGATGCGCCTGCTCGACCCGCCGGTCGCCGCGGCGCTCCGCCTCGGCCTCTTCGAGCTGCTCTTCGCCGACGGGACGCCCGACCACGCCGCCGTCGACCAGGCGGTGGAGCTGGTGAAGATCGCCAAGGCCGCCCACGCCTCCGGCTTCGTCAACGCGATCCTCAGGCGCGCGGCGCGCGAGCGCGAGGAGCTGAACGCCGACCTGCTCGGCGACGACTCGACCCCCGAGGGCGCCGCGGTCGCCCACTCGGCGCCGCTCTGGCTCGCCCAGATGTGGTGGGAGGAGCTCGGCGGCGAGGCGACGCGCTCACTGCTCGCGGCCTGCAACCAGCCCGCCGAGGTGGCGATGCGGGCGGCCGACGCCGAGGCGCGCGCCGACCTGGTGGCGCGACTGCGCGGCGAGGGCATCGACGTCTCTTCGGCCGCGGGGGAGTGGCCGCTGGCTGTCCCCGAGTCGATGGTCTTCTCGGGACGGGTAGGCGATTCGGTGCCGCGGCTGGTCGCCGACGGGATGCTGACTCCGCAGAGCCGCGGGTCGGCGGCGGTGGTCGAGGTGCTCGGCCCCCGTCCGGCGGAGACGATCCTCGACCTCTGTGCAGGGCCGGGGATCAAGACCGGCCAGATCGCGGCGCGGATGGAGGATCGCGGCGAGGTCATCTCGGTCGAGCTCGACGAGCGCCGGGCCGCCGAGATCTCTGCCCAGGCGCGGCGGCTCGACCTCCACGGCGTCACCGTCTTCGAGGGCGACGCGACCTCGCTGCCGATGCCCGAGGGCTTCCACCGGGTGCTTCTCGATGCGCCCTGCTCGGATCTCGGCACCCTCGCCTCGCGCCCCGACGCGCGCTGGCGTAAATCCCCGCGCACGATCGAGCGGGTGGCGGCGGTGCAGGAGCAGGCGCTGCTCGGCGCGGCGAAGGTGCTGCGGCCGGGCGGGACGCTCGTCTACTCGACCTGCACGATCTCGCGGCGCGAGAACGAGGACCGGATCAGGGCGCTGCTCGAAGCCTCCGCCGCGGACCAGGTGCCGCCGCTCGCGCTCGACGACCTCGGCGCGCTCGCCCCGGAGCTGGCCTCGCCACACGAGCCGCGCACGCTGCAGCTGCGCCCCGACCGCGACCGCACCACCGGCTTCTTCATCGCCCGCCTGACCCGCCATGATTAGCCGATGTCCGAGCCCGGCGCCACCAGCAGCGTGCTCGATCGGGCGCCCTGCCCGAACTGCGGCGAGCCCTGGCTGCGCCCCACCCAGCTGCCCGGCCGGCTGCGCTGCGTCAACTGTCTGAGCCGCTTCGAACTCGTCTCCCAGTGCCCCGAGTGCGGCGAACACCAGACGATCGCGCGGATGACCCACACCGCGGACATGCAGTGCCAGACGTGCGGGGCATCGATGCTGAAACCGACGTAGGCTGGGCGCCATGAGCGAGCGCTTCCGTGAGCTGATCGCCGCCCCCCGGGTGGCGCCGTCGATCCTCTCCGCCGACTTCGCCCGGCTCGGCGCCCAGGTCGAGGAGGTGATGGCCGCCGGGGCGCGGGTGATCCACGTCGACGTGATGGACGGGCACTTCGTCCCGCCGATCACGATCGGGCCGCTGGTCGCGGGCGCCGTCGCCGACCTCGTCCACGCCGCGGGCGGGGCGATCGACGTCCACATGATGATCGAGGCGCCCGAGCGCCAGATCGAGGAGTTCGCCAGGGCGGGCGCCGACTCGATCACCTTCCACGCCGAGGCGACCCCGCACGCCAACCGCACCCTGGCGGCGATCCACGACCTCGGCTGCTGCGCCGGCGTCGCGATCAACCCGGGGACGCCAGTCGAGGCGGTCGCCGAGCTGCGCGGCCTTGCCGACGTGGTCCTCTGCATGAGCGTCAACCCGGGCTGGGGCGGCCAGTCGTTCATCGCCTCCTCGCCCGACAAGGTCGAACGCCTGCGCCCGCTGATCGGCGCCGCGGCGATCGAGGTCGACGGCGGCATCGACACCGAGACGGCGGGACCGATCGCTGCTGCGGGAGCGTCCCTCTTCGTCGCCGGCTCGGCGATCTTCGGTGCCGCAGATCCCGCGGCGGCGTATCAGGCGATCGCCGGCGCCGCCGGCGCTTCCTGAGAAGGGTCGGGAGCGCCCGGAGGGAGCCGGGGGTGACCCTTCGCTCACGAACTGCGGGGAGGTTCGCTCAGGGTCACCCCCGGCTCCCTCCACCGGTCTACGCTGAAGGGATGAGTGAGCGGCTCTCAACCTCGGCTCGAGTCGTCGTTGCGGCCTGCTTTCTCGTCGGGCTGGGGATCTTGCTGGTCGATGACCCGTTCTCTTGGGAGCGAGTCAGCGGGCTCGGGGCGTGGGTCGCAGGGGGAGCCGGGGTCGTGGTGTTCGCCGCGCTCGCGGCGATGCTCTTCGGTCGCGGCGAGATGCCCGAGGAGGAGTACCGGCGGATCGCGACACGCAGTGAGCTGCTGGCGCAGATGCCGCCCGGCCAGCCGCAGCCGAGTGAGTTCGAAGAAGCGGTGATCGAGGCGATCGACGCTTTGCCGGGCGAGGTGCAGGACGTGCTCAAGGACGTCCCGATCGTCATCTCCGACCGCGGTCACGAGTTCCACGCCTACGGCCACTACATCGGCGACACCATGGCCCGCGACAACTTCCGCGACCACATCGTGATCTACCAGGACACCCTCGAGCGCGACTTCGGCTTCGACCCAAGCCTGCTCAGGCAGCAAATCACCCGCACGGTCTTCCACGAGGTCGCGCACCATCTCGGTTGGAACGAGGCGGGCGTACGGGACCTCGGGCTGTAGGGGGTCGATCTTTGCCGCCGGGGGCGCCCGTCCGAGGTGCGTCCCCGGGACGTGAGGGGTTCGCAGGGAAGTTCACACGGAGGTATGGAAGATGCCGGGGACTTGACAGATCCTCACGCGTCTCCCCTCCGGTCCGGAGGGCACGATCGTGGTGGGCCTGATGGGGAACGCTCACGGAAGAGTGGACTTCAACGGCCTTCGTGGAGGAACACGCGCCTCTCTCCCCGGAGCACGCCGATCCCCCCACGCCCTCTCCCCGAACCCTCGGCCGTCCCGGCCACGGCCACACCCTGCCGGGGTCGTGGCCGGGACGGCCGCGTCCCTTCCGCGTTCCCTTCCACCTGACCGAGTTCCTCGGGTCGATCGTCTAACGCCTGCGGCCCCTGGCGATCAGGGCGCCGGTGACCTCCTGCAGCCAAGCCTTCTCGTCGGCGTCAAGATCCGCCGCCTCGGCGCGGCGCTCACACCAGCCGGCCAGGGCGCGGCGGCCGCCTATGGCGACCAGCTCCTCGCTGGTCACCGCGTAGCGGCCATCGGCGAGCGCCGCCATCGCGCCGATCTCGTCGCGACGGCTGCGCAGGACCGCCTCGACCCCGATCCCGTCGATCTCGCTCGGGGTCTCGGCGTCCTCACCGGCGCGCAGCGGGCGCACCGAGAAGACCTGGGAGGCGGCGCGGCGCGGCAGTGGCGGGGGCGGCGGTTTGCCGACCGGTCCCTTCACCCAGCGTTCGGTCAGCCGCTCGACCTCCTCGCGCAGCTCGCCCCGCACCAGGACGTGGAGCTCGTCGCCCTCGCGCAGCTCGGTCGAGCCGCGCGGCGGGATCGCGTCTCCGTCGCGGACGATCACGTTGAGGAGCGCCTCGCGGGGCAGCCCGAGATCGCGGACCGGATGGCCCGCCGCGGCGGCGCCGGGGGGCAGGCGGAAGGCGACGATGTCGCCGCCCATCTCCCTGATCCGCCCCGACTCGAAGAGGCGCCGCGGCAGCGCCGGCTCGTCGGTGGTCAGGCGCAGGCGCTTCGCCAGCGGCTCGAAGCTCGCTCCCTGGACCAGGGTCGAGGTGACGACGACGAAGAAGACGATCGCGAACTCTTCCTCGCCGCTCCGCACCCCGGCGACGACCGGGAAGGTCGCCAGCCAGATCGGCGTCGCGCCGCGCAGCCCGGCCCAGCCGAGCATCAGCTTCTCGCGCACGTTCAGCGGCGAGAAGACGGTGGCGGCGAAGGTCGCCAGCGGCCGGGCGACGAAGATCAGGACCGCCGAGAGCGCCAGCCCCTTGCCCGCCACACTGCCCAGGTCGCCCGGGAAGACCAGCAGCCCGAGCAGGATGAAGAGGCTGATCTGGGACACCCAGCCGAGCCCCTCGTGGAAGGAGACGACGCTGCGTTTGGCCGGGATCCGGGCCGAGCCGAGCGCCAGCGCGGTCAGGTAGACGGCGAGCAGCCCCGACCCATGGGCGATCTCCGAGACGCCGTAGGCGAGCGCCGCCGCGGCGACCGTCGCCACCGGGTAGATCCCGTCGGAAGGGAGCTCGATCCGGCTCAGCATCCAGACCGCCGCCCGTCCGAGGAGCAACCCGACGACGACCCCGACCGCCAGCTTCAGCGCCATCAGCCCGAGCATGTCGGCGGCGCCGTACCCCGGTTGCTGTATCCATTCGATGAAGCCGATCACGAGCAGCAGGGCGACCGGGTCGTTCATCCCCGACTCGCCCTCGAGCGAGCGCGCCAGCCGCTTCTCCAGGGTCGAGTTGCGCAGCACCGCGAAGATCGCGGCCGAGTCGGTGGCGGCGATCGCCGAGCCGACGATCAGCCCTTCGAGCCAGGTGAGGTCGAAGATCACCTTCGCCGCGACCCCGGCGAGGAGCGCCGTCGCCAGCGTCCCCAGGGTGGCCAGCGAGGCCGCGGTGCCGAGCACCGGGCGGATCTCCGACCAACCCGAGGTGAGCCCGCCCTCGAAAAGGATCAGGACCAGCGCGATCGTCCCCAGCGTCCGCGCCAGGTCGTAGTTCTGGAAGTCGATCCCGCCGATGCCTTCCGACCCGGCCAGCATCCCGAGGCCGAGGAAGAGCAGCAGCGCCGGCACCCGCACCTGGTCGGCCAGCAGCGCCCCCGCGATCCCGGCCGCCAGGAGGACGCCCGCTATCAAGATCAGGACGGCATCGTGATGCCCCATCCAGGGACCCTAGGCGAGCGTGCAACGCACGCGCTCCCTTCGCACCGCTGTCAGACGTTCTCGTCGAACGCCGCCAACCTTGCCTCGATCTCCTCCGGGGAGCCGGGTTGGGGCACATCCTCGGGATGAGCTTCCTTCGGATGGGTGTAGACCCACCAGAGGAGGGTGAAGAGGACGGCGGCGGCGAGCAGGAAGCCGACCTCGACGCGACGCTGCTGGTCGCCGATGATCGGCAGGAAGTTCCAGCCGATGAAGACCGCCGCGCAGGTGATCCAGCGGACCGCGCAGCGCCGCACCTGGCCCTGCGCCACACCGGCCTGGTTGAGGGTCACCGAGGAGAGGTAGAGGCCCATCCCGAAGGTCACCAGCAGCAGGCCGAGGCGGTCGTAGCTGTACTTGTCGCCGAAGGCGATTTCCATGCACTTCGGCCCGGCGATCAGGACGACGACCGTGACCAGCGCGGTGAAGGCCCCGATCCCGAGCAGCACCATCCGCACGGTGTGGCCGAATTCCCGGTCGGAATCGGGCTCCTCGGAGGTATGGAGGCGGGTGAGGTGGGGGAGGATCGAGGTCGAGACCGACTGGAAGAGCTGCAGCGGCGCCCGCGCCAGCATCAGCACGTTGAAGATGTAGGCCGCCGCGGTGGCGCCCTCGAGCGCGCCGGTGATGATCGGCCCGGCGTTGAGGAAGGCCTGTTCGGAGAACATGATCAGCAGCACCGCGGCGGCGAATCCGCCGCCATGGAGGATCGAGAAGTGCTCGTGCTCCTCGCCCTCGGGCGGCGGGGCCGCCGAGGCTGCGGCGCGCTCCTCGACGTGGCGGCGGAAGAAGATCATCGGCACGATGATCAGCCCGAGGATCGGCGCCGCGACGATGCCGAAGGCGACCGCCGCCTGACCGTGCAGGACACCCGCGGCGACCAGCACCGCGAACAGGGTGCGGAAGCACGATTCCGAGAGGATCAGGCCGACGAACAGTTTGAACCGCTGGCTGCCGGCCAGGAAGCCGCGGGCGAAGTAGCTGACCGCGTAACAGAGGACCGAGGAGAAGTAGACCCAGTAGAGGGTTTCGTTGCCGTCGAAGAGGCCGTTCTGGAGTGGGTCGCGGAAGGCGAGCGCGAGCACCGCGAAGGTCAGCGAGAGGCCGAGCTGGATGGTCGCCGCGACGCGGATCGTCTGGCCGACCGGTTCCGCCTTCGCCATCCGCTCGGAGACGTGGCGCGAGAGCAGCTGTTCGATCGGGCAGCAGAGGGTGGAGATGGTGATGAAGACCGCCGACCAGAGGATCGAGATCTGCCCGTAGTCGGTGGTCGAGAGGGTGTGGGAGGCGACCAGGAAGAAGCCGTAGGTCATCACCCCGGTGATGCCGACCCCGACCGCGAGGAAGCCCGCCGTCTTGCCGTACTGTTCGGCGGAGACCGCCTCGTCGCGCTGCAGCGCCACCCCGGCGGTCGAGTGCCCGTTGTCGGAGCTCACGGATCGACCACCCGGGTCGGGGCCTCCGACTCGGACCCCCTCGTGGGGTCCCCTCCCTTCTCGTAGTGCGAGGGCGGCACGCCGAGCGCCAGCTCGACCCGCCTGACCCGCTCGAAGACCCGCTGCGTCATCACCCGTTGCCCGGCCAGCAGGTCCCCGATCACGCCGAGCGCAAACAGCTGCACGGCGGCGATCATCAGCACCGCGCCGAGGATCAGCGACTGGATGTGGCCGCTCGAGTTGCCGTTGAAGATCGCGTCGATCAGGAACGGCAGCCAGGCGATCACGGCCAGCACGCCGACCACGATCGCCGCGGTGACGAAGGCGCGCAGCGGCTCATACCGCGCGTAGATCCGCAGGATCGCGGGCGCGTTGCGCCGCACGTAGTCGCCGGTCGATCCGGCGAGGCGCGACTCGCGCGTCTGCGGGTTGGTGGCCACCGGCACCTCGTCGACGGCGACCAGCATCTTGCCCGCCTGCACGAGGCTCTCCAGCGTGTAGGTGAAGTTGTCGACCACCGAGAGCTGCAGGGCCGCCTCGCGGTTGTAGGCGCGGAAGCCGGAGGTGGTGTCGGTGACCTCGGTGTTGGAGACGCGGCGGACCACCCAGCTGCCCCAGTGCTGGAGCTGTTTCTTGGAGTCGGAGAAATGCTCGATCCCCTCGACCTGGCGGTCGCCGACCACCATGTCGGCCTCGCCGGCGAGGATCGGCGCGACCAGCTTGGCGACGTCGGCGCCCGCGTACTGGTTGTCCGCGTCGGTGTTGACGACGACGTCGGCGCCGAGCTTCAGGCAGGCGTCGAGCCCGGCCTGGAATCCGGCCGCGAGCCCCTTGTTGTTGGTGAGGCGGACGATGTGCTCGACCCCGCATTCGCGCGCCACCGCGACGGTGCGGTCGGTCGAGCCGTCGTCGACGACGAGCAGCTCGACGCTGTCGAAGCCCTCGAGCGAGCGCGGCAGGTCGGCGATCGTCGCCGGCAGCGTCTCTTCCTCGTTCAGGCAGGGAATCTGGATGATCAACTTCAAAGGCGGTCCCCAGAGTACGTGGGGTGGGGGTCGAAGCGTGGTGCCGGCGCGGCTAGAATCGGCTGATTGACTGATCAGTCAACTACACCAGGCGACTCTGAATTCCTGCGGCGGGCGCTCGCGCTGGCCGAGGGCGGCCGCGGTCGGGTCAGCCCCAATCCGCTGGTCGGCGCGGTCGTCGTCCGCGACGGGAAGGTTATCGGCGAGGGCTTCCACGCCGAGCTCGGCGGGCTGCACGCCGAGCGGGCGGCGCTCGCCGACGCCGCGCGCCGCGGCGAGGACCCCGCCGGGGCGACGCTGTACGTGACGCTCGAGCCCTGCGCCCACCAGGGTCGCCAGCCGCCCTGCGTCGAGGCGATCGTCGAGGCCGACATCGGCCGCGTCTGCATCGCCTCCGGCGATCCGAGCGCCAAGGCCTCGGGCCGCGGCCCCGACCAGCTGCGCGCGGCCGGGATCGAGGTCAAGCTGATCGACCCCGACGACGAGGTCGCCCGCGCCGCCCGCCTCCTCAACCAGTCGTTCCGCAAGCACGGCATCGGCGGCCTGCCGCTGGTGATCTGGAAGACCGCGATGTCGCTCGACGGTCGCACGGCGACCGCGGCGGGCGCCTCGCCCTGGATCTCCGGCGAGCGCAGCCGCGAGCTGGTTCACGTCTGGCGCGGCGAATGCGACGCGATCGCGGTCGGGATCGGCACGGCGCTCGCCGACGACCCGCTGCTGACCGCGCGGATGGGCGGCGAAGCCCGCCGCCCGGTCCGCGTCGTCTTCGACTCCGCCGCCCGCCTGCCGCTCGACTCGCAGCTGGTGGCGACGACGGGCGAAGCGCCGCTCACCGTCGTCCATGGCCCCGACGCCGACCGGCGTCGGCTCGAAGCGCTGCTCGCGGCCGGCGTCGAGACGGTCGCGGCCGCCGGGGAGACGCCCGCGGCCCGGGTGGAGGCGGCGCTTGCCGAGCTCGGCCGCCGCGGCCTCACCAGCCTCCTGCTGGAGGGCGGCGCGACGCTGGTCGGCGCCTTCGCCGCCGCCGGGCAGATCGACGAGGCGCGCGTCTTCGTCGCCCCGCTGGTCCTCGGCGGGCCCGCCCCCGCGCTGCCGCCGACCCGCCTCGAAGGCGACGCGACGCGGGCCGAGACGGTGGGGGAGGACACTTTGATCCGGACCCGATTCAAGGAGTGGTGATGTTCACCGGACTGGTGCAGGACATCGGCAGCGTCGAGACCGTCGAGGGCGGCGCCGCGGGCGCACGGCTTCGGATCAGGACGCGGCTCGGCCCCGAGATCGGGCTCGGCGACTCGATCGCCGTCAACGGCGTCTGCCTGACCGCGACCGACGCCGACGCCGACGGCTTCGCCACCGAGGCGATGAACCAGACGCTGGCGGTGACCGTGATCGGCGCGCTCACGCCCGGCGCCCGGGTCAACCTGGAGCTCGCGACGCGGGCCGACGAGCGCCTCGGCGGCCACATCGTCCAGGGCCACGCCGACGGCTCCGGCCGGGTCACCGGGATCACCGAGGACGGCTTCGCCCGCCGTGTCCGGGTCGAGCTCCCCGAGGAGCTCCTCCGCTACGTCGTCGACAAGGGCTCGGTCGCGCTGAACGGGGTCAGCCTCACCGTCGCCGCGCTCGGCGAGGGCTGGATCGAGGTCTCGCTGATCCCCGAGACGCTGGAGCGGACCAACCTCGGCGACGCCGCCGTCGGCGACGCCTGGAACGTCGAGGTCGACGTCGTCGCCAAGTACGTGGAGCGGCTGCTGTCACCATTCGCGGGAAAGGAGCAAGCGTGAGCAACGAGACCACCACCGAGACCGAGAGCGCCTTCGCGACGATCGAGGAGGCGATCGAAGAGATCCGCCGCGGCCGCATGGTCGTCGTCTGCGACGGCGAAGACCGCGAGAACGAGGGCGACCTGGTGATGGCGGCGCAGTTCGCGACGCCGGAGGCGGTCAACTTCATGGCGAAGGAGGCACGCGGGCTGATCTGCCTGGCGCTGACCCCGGAGCGCTGCCGCAAGCTCGGCCTCAACCTGATGGCGGCGAAGAACGAGGCGCCGCTGCAGACCGCCTTCACGGTGACGATCGAGGCGGCGGGTGGGGTCAGCACCGGGATCTCCGCCCACGATCGCGCCCACACGATCCAGGTGGCGATCGACCCCGACTCGGGGCCGCGCGACCTCGTCGTCCCCGGCCACATGTTCCCGCTGCAGGCGAAAGAGGGCGGCGTGCTGGAGCGCACCGGCCACACCGAGGCGAGCGTCGACCTGGCCCGCCTCGCCGGCCTGATCCCGGCCGGGGTGATCTGCGAGGTGATGAACGACGACGGCTCGATGGCGCGCGTCCCCGACCTGATCCCGTACTGCGAGAAGCACGACCTGAAGATGATCACGGTCGCCGACCTGATCGCCTACCGGCGGCGCACCGAGAAGCTGGTCGAACGGGTGGTGGCGACGGCGTTGCCGACCGCCTTCGGTGACTTCACCGCGGTCGGCTATCGCTCGCTGGTCGACGACAAACACCACGTGGCGATGGTCAAAGGCGACGTCGACGGGGTCGAGGACGTGCTCGTCCGCGTCCACAGCGAGTGCCTCACCGGCGACGTCTTCCACAGCATGCGCTGCGACTGCGGCGAGCAGCTGGAGGCGTCGCTGGCGATGATCGAGCGCGAGGGCCGTGGCGTCCTCCTCTACCTCTCCCAGGAGGGGCGGGGGATCGGCCTGCTGAACAAGCTGCGCGCCTACAAACTGCAGGAGGAGGGCGCCGACACGGTCGAAGCCAACCTGAAGCTCGGCCTGCCCGCCGACCTGCGCGACTACGGGATCGGCGCCCAGATCCTCGGCGACCTGGGACTGACCAGCATCCGGATCATCACCAACAACCCGAAAAAGATCGTCGGCATGGAGGGGTACGGCCTCTCGGTAACCGAGCAGGTGCCGATCGAGTCCGCGCCCAACGTCCACAACGAGGCCTACCTGCGCACCAAGCGCGACAAGATGGGCCACATCCTCCATCACCAGGGGCTCGACCTCGACGAGGAAATGCTCCACGAAGAGGAGGAACGCGATTCCGAGCGCGGCCGCCAGGGCCCCGGCGGCGATGGCTGAGGGGGGCGCCTTCCTCGAGCAGTTCGACCCGTCCGAGCGCGAGGCGCTGGGGACGCTCCGCTTCGCGGTCGTCGTCGGCCGCTTCTACGAGGACCTGGCGCGACGGCTCGAAGCGGGCGCCGACGCCGGTTTCGAGCTGGCCGGGGTGCGCGGCGGCCGGGTCGAGCACCACTCGGTGCCCGGCGCCTACGAGCTTCCCTTCGCGGCGAAGCTGCTGGCCGCGAGCGGCGATTTCGCCGGGGTCGCCTGCCTCGGCGTCGTGATCCGCGGCGAGACCGCCCACTTCGACTTCGTCTGCGCCGAGGCGGCCCGCGGCGTCCAGGACGTCCAGCTCCAGACCGGCGTCCCCTGTGCCTTCGGGGTGATCACCTGCGACACGATGGAGCAGGCGCTGGCCCGGGCCGGCGGCGACAAACGCGACCAGGGGCGCAACGCGGCGCTCACCGTTGCGCGGATGGCGCTGCTGAAGCGCCGAGTCGGCTGACCGGCTACCATCCTCCGTCCTTATGGCGAAGGTATGTCACAGCTGCGGCAAGAAGCCCGGGTTCGGGCAGTCCCGCAGCCACTCGATGGTCGCGACGAAGCGCCGCTTCGAGCCGAACCTGCAGAAGGTCCGGATCGAGGAGGACGGCCGCCCGCTCCGTGCCTACGTCTGCACCCGCTGCCTGAAGAGCAACAAGGTCACCAAGGCCGCCTAGCGTCTGCATTCACCCCCTATGGATGGGGGTAAACGCAGACGCCGTGTGACGACTTACTCGCTCTCGGTGGCGACCGCCGGTTTCGCGGCTCCGTCGGCGGGATGGTCCGCGGGCTCGACGGCGAGGTTCGGCAGGATCCGGCCGAGCCAGTCGGGCATCCACCAGGCCGCCTTGCCGAACAGCTGCATGATCGCCGGGACCAGGACCGAGCGGATGATCAGCGCGTCGACCAGGACCGCCGAGGAGAGGCCGAGGCCGAACAGCTTCACCACCCGTTCGTCACCGAGCATGAAGGAGGCGAAGACGGTGATCATGATCGCCGCCGCCGCGGTGATCACCCGCCCGGTCAGGGCGAGGCCGCGGGTGACCGCCTCCGAGGCGTCCTTCTTGCGCTCCCACTCCTCGTGGATGCGCGACATCAGGAACACCTCGTAGTCCATCGAGAGCCCGAAGACGATCGAGAACAGGAAGATCGGGAAGAAGGCGATGATCGGCCCGGTCTGGTCGACCCCGATCACGCTCGCCCCCCAGCCCTTCTGGAACACCGCGACGGTGATGCCGAAGGCGGCGCCGATCGACAGCAGGTTCATCAGGATCGCCTTCAGCGGCACCAGCACCGAGCGGAAGACGGCCATCAGCAGGAGCGCCGAGAGCAGGATCACGACGCCGATGTAGAGCGGCAGCTTTTCCGAGATCGCGTCGCCGAAGTCCTCGAAGATCGCGGTGATGCCGCCGACGTGGAGGACGGCGCCGGTCTTCGCCTCGATCGGCGGGATCACGTCGCCCCGGATGTGGTCGAGCAGGTCGGTCGTCTCGGCGCTCTGCGGCGAGGTGGTCGGGTAGACCTGGCAGAGGCCGACGGTTTCCTTTTCGTTGAAGGTGACCTTGGTGACCGAGGCGACGCCTTCTTCGCCTTCGAGTTCCTTACAGAGGGTTTCGATGCCTTCTCCCTTGCCCGGCGCGGGCAGCTTGGCGACCATCGTGAACGGGCCGTTGAAGCCGGGCCCGAAGCCTTCGGCGAGCAGGTCGTAGGCTTCGCGCGTCGTCTGGCCCTTCGGGTTGGTGCCCGCGTCGTTGACGCCGAGGCGGAGGCTCAGGGCCGGCACGCAGAGGAGGAGAAGGATGGCGCCGGAGACGATCGCGGCGGTCCACGGCCGCCTCTGGATCCAGCGGCTCCAGGCGTACCACTTGGTGTCTTCGCGGGTGGTGTTGCGGCCGCCCGCCAGCCCCGGGATCTTCCACTTGTTGACCCGGTGGCCGACCCAGGCGAGCAGCGCGGGCAGCAGGGTCAGCGCGCCGATCATCGTCAGCAGCACCGAGAGCCCGGCGGCGACCGCGACGCCATAGAGGAAGGTGATGTTTAGCAGGAACATCCCCATCAGGGCGATGATCACCACCGAGCCCGCGAACAGCACGGCGCGACCGGCGGTGTCGACGGCGTTGATCGCCGCCTGGCGCGGCTCGAACCCTTCGTCGAGGTTGTTGCGGAAGCGGGTGAGGATGAAGAGCGCGTAGTCGATCCCCACCCCGAGCCCGATCATCGCCGCCAGCACGGGGGCGAAGTTCGCCGTCTTCAGCACGTAGGTCCCCAGCGTGACCAGGCTGAGCCCGACGCCGAGCGAGAAGAGCGCGGTGATGATCGGCAGCCCCATCGCGACCACCGAGCCGAAGGCGAGCAGCAGGATGATGATCGCCGCCAGCAGGCCGATCCCGAACGAGGAGTCGCCGCTTTCTTCTTTGGCTTCTTCGACCGGCTGGCCGCCGAGCTGCACTTCGAGGCCTTCGCCGGAGGCGCCCTGGGCGGTGTGGATGATGTCTTCGGTGCTCGACTTGTCGAGCTTGTTGGGCGCGACGTCGTACTGGATCGTCGCGTAGGCGATCTTGCCGTCTTCGGAGATCGCCGCGGCGCCGCCGGAACCGCCGTAGGGGCTGGCGACTTCGGTCACGTGCGGCTCGCCTTCGACCGCCTTGAAGACCCCTTCCATCTTCTTCTGGACGGCGGGGGATTCGACCCCTTCGTCGGCCTTGAAGACGATCGTCGCGGTGCCGCCGGACTGCTGCGGGAAGCTGTCTTCGAGCAGTTCGTAGGCCTCGGTCGAGTCGGAGGCCGGGAGTTTGAATTCTTCGGAGTAGTCGGCGCCCTTCTTGCCCGCGATGGCGCCGATGACGAGCAGGGCGATGATCCAGCCGATGATCACCACGAGGCGGTGGCCGGTGATCCAGGTGGCGAAGCGGCGCAAGCTGATCTCCTTCGTGGCTGGGCGCGGCGGGATCGCGCGGGGGCGAGAGAGTGAATGAAGGTACCGACTCGGGCCTCTCGTCGCTCCCGGTCACTAGGTTTACGCCCAGATGCCCGATCCATCCATCGCCCGCTTCAGGCGGGTCGTCAGCTCTGCGCTGGCCTCCTTGGAGGCGCGGCGCCAGGAGGTGAACGACCTCAACGTCTTCCCGGTCGCCGACGGCGACACCGGGGACAACATGGCGATGACGCTGCGCTCGGTGCTGGAGGAGCTCGACCGGGTCGACGACGGTGCGGTCGACGAGGTCGGGCGCACGGCGCTGGTCCAGGCTCTGGCGCGGGCGGCGCTGATGGGGGCGCGCGGCAACTCCGGCGTGATCCTCTCCCAGATCGTCCGCGGCGCCGCCGAAGAGCTCGCCTCGCGGCCGGGGGAGCTGGTCGACCCGCTGCTGGTCGCCGCCGCCTTCGCCTCGGCCGCCGACGCGGCCTACGACTCGGTGCGCGAACCGGCCGAGGGGACGATGCTGACCGTCTTCCGCGAGATGGCCCACTCGCTGACCCGCCAGCTCGCCCACCTTTCGGCCGACAAACAGCGGCTCGGCACCGAGGTCTCCGAGGAGCAGCAGGACGCGATCCTGGCCGAGGTGCTGGAGCGGGCGATCGCCGACGGCGAGCGGGCGGTGGCCCGGACTCCGGAGCAGCTCGAGGTGTTGCGCGAATCGGGGGTCGTCGATGCCGGCGGCCACGGCCTGGTGCTGATCATGGCCGGGATCGTCGCCGGGCTGCGCGGCGACGGCGCGCCGGTGCCCGAGGTCCCGCACCGCGAGCCACCGCGGCTCACCCGTCCCCACCATGAGGACAGCCGCTACCGCTACTGCACCAACTTCATCGTCTCCGGCTCCGGACTCGACGACCGCGCCGTGCTGCCGCGGCTGGAGGCGCTCGGCGACTCGGTGTTGGTGGTCGGCGACGAAGCGACGCTCAAGGTCCACGTCCACACCGATCGCCCGGAGGCGGCGATGGAGATCTTCGAGGGGATCGGCACGGTCGGCAACGTCGACGTCGCCGACATGCGCCAGCAGGTCGCCGAACGCGACGCGCGGCTGGCGGCCGGTCGGACCGGGGTGGTCGCGGTGGCGGCGGGGGAGGGGCTCGAACGGCTCTTCGCCGAGCTCGGCGCCGACGTCGTCCCCGGCGGCGAGACGCTCAACCCATCGACCTCGGAGCTGCTCGCCGGGATCCACGGCGCGGCGGCCGAGGAAGTCCTGGTCCTGCCCAGCTCCTCGAACGTGATCATGGCGGCGGAGCGCGCCTGCGAGCTCTCCGACAAGCCGACCCGGGTGGTGCCCGCGACATCGCAGCAGGCGAGCCTGCTGGCGCTGGTCGAGTTCGATCCGGCGGCTGCCCTCGACGAGAACGTGGAGCGGCTGGCGGCGGCGCTCGAGGAGGTGGCCACCGGCGGTGTCGCCCCGGCCGCCCGCGACGACGCCGGGGGCCGCTTCAAGCGGGGCGACGCGGTCGGCTTCGCCGATGGCGAGATCGTCGCCTGGGGCGGCGCCGGGTCGACCCTGCTGGCGACGATCGAGGTGCTCGCCGCCGAGGCCGAGATCGTCACCGTGATCGGCGGCGCCGACGCCCCGATCCCCCTCGACGGGGTCGACGCCCACGTGCCCGAGGGGGTCGAGCTGGAGAAGCACGAGGGGGGCCAGCCGAGCTGGTGGTGGCTGCTCGCGGCGCAGTAGCGGTGCGTGGCTTCGCCGGCGTCGGCGAGCCGAGCCGCGCCGAATTGCTGGGCGCCCCGGTGCACTGGCCGCGCCCGAGCGCGCTCGAGGTCGGCGTCGAGGCGCTCGACGGCGTCGGCCCGAAGCTCGCCGAGGCGGCGAGGAGGGCGGGTCTCGCCACTGTCGGCGACGTCCTCTACCGCTTCCCGAGGAGCCATCGCGACCGCCAGCTTCGCCCCCTCGCGTCGCTCGAGGAGGGTGAGACCGGCACCGTCCTGGTGACGGTGATGGGCAATCCCCCCCGCCCGTTCCGGCGAGGAAAACTCACCATGGTCGGGGTCAAGGTGGGCGACGAATCGGGCCAGGTGAGAGCCACCTGGTTCAACCAGCCTTGGATTAGCGGAAAGCTGGAAAAAGGCTCGACCCTTTTGCTGACGGGAAAGCGCAGCTCGAAAGGGCTTGCTGTCAATGAATGGGAGCTGGTCTCTCCGGCGGGGGCCGGTGAGCCGGTCGAAGAGAAATCAGGCTCATTCGTCCCTGTCCATCCCGCAACGGACGATCTCCCTCCCAAGAGGATCCGGGAATGGGCCGAGCAGGCGGTTGAACTGGCCCCGAACGCGATCGAGGGTCTGCCGGCGCATTTGCGAGCGAAGCGTCAACTGGGGTCCGTAGGCGCGGCGATCCACGCAGCGCATTTCCCCGAGTCCGCCGAGGAGCTCGAAGAGGCGCGACGACGTCTCGGTTTCGAAGAGCTGTTCCTGCATCAGGCGTTGCTGGCAACCCGCAAGCGCAGTCACCGGCTGGCCCGGCCGGCGCCCCGCTTCGGGCGTCCGGGGGAGATGGTGGGGCGCTGGCTCACGTCTCTGCCCTTCGCCCCGACCGCCGACCAGCGCGCCGCCTTCGCCGACATCGACGTCGACCTCGACTCCGGCGAGCCGATGCAGCGCCTCTTGATGGGGGAGGTCGGATCGGGCAAGACCGTGGTCGCCGTCTACGCGATGCTGCGGGCGCTCGAAGCCGGCCACCAGGCGGCGCTGATGGCGCCGACCGAGACGCTCGCCGAGCAGCACGCGATCACCCTCGGCCGCCTGCTCGCCGAAGAGGCGATCCCCTTCGCGTTACTCACTGGCGCCACGCCTGCCTCGACCCGTCGGCAAGCCTTGGACCAGCTCGCCTCCGGCGAGCTGGGACTCATCCTGGGCACCCACGCGTTGATCGAGCCGACCGTGCGCTTCGCCCGGCTCGGCCTCTGCGTGGTCGATGAGCAGCATCGCTTCGGCGTCGAGCAGCGGCGCGCGCTCGACTCCAAGGGGGTCGAGGGGATGGCGCCGCACGTCCTTCACATGACGGCGACGCCGATCCCGCGGACGCTGTCCCTGACCGCCTACGGCGACCTCGACACGACCGCGCTCCACGAGCTGCCCGCGGGCCGCAAGCCGGTGACGACCAAGGTGGTCGGCGAGGCCGACCGCGAGGTCGCCTACGAGTTCCTGCGGGCGCGCCTGCGGGAGGGGCGCCAGGCCTTCGTCGTCTGCCCGCTGGTCGAGGCATCGGAGAAACTGCCCGGCAAGGCGGCCGGGGAGGAGGCCGAGCGGCTGCGGCGCGGGGAGCTGCGGGACTTCAGGGTCGGGCTCCTCCACGGCCAGATGCACTCGTCCGAGAAGGCCGCGGCGATGGCGGCATTCGCGGCGGGGGAGACCGACGTGCTGGTGGCGACGACGGTGATCGAGGTCGGCATCGACGTGCCGAACGCGACCGTGATGATCATCGAGCATCCGGAACGGTTCGGGCTCTCGCAGCTCCACCAGCTGCGCGGCCGCGTGGGCCGCGGCGCGGATGCGAGCTACTGCATTCTGCTCGGCGACGTGAGCCCCGACGCGCGGCGGCGGCTGGACATCTTCGTGAACACCGAGGACGGTTTTGCGATCGCCGAGGCGGACCTGCGTCTCCGCGGCATGGGCGACCTCTTCGGCGAGCGGCAGAGCGGGGTGCCCACCTTCAAGGTCGCGGACCCGCTCGCCGACGTCGCTCTCGGGGAACGCGCGCGATCCGCCGCGTCCACTCTTCTGGCGAGCGATCCGGACCTGAAGACACAGGACGGCGCGATGGTGAAGCGAGTCCTCGGCGAGCGGTATGCGAGGTCGCTGGAACTCTTCCGCGTCGGGTAGGGCCGTCTACAGGGTCGCGATCTGCTCCGCGGCGCGCTTCCCCTGGGCGATCGCGCCCGT
>DATJWW010000020.1:0-178190 GCA_035500835.1 Solirubrobacterales bacterium
TCCGCATACCGGAACGAACTGCGAACGCACTACCCGGCGAGCAGCTCGGCGAGGGTCTCGCCACTCACCACCGACTTCGGAGACTCGGCGACGACGTCGGAGCCGGGGCGAGCCTCGTCGTCTTTGCGCTTGATCAGGAGCCACTGCGGCTTCTCCCCCGGCCGGGTGCGCTGCAGGGCGAAGCCGCCCGCGAGCTTCTCGCCATGGAGGACGAAGACCGCGTGGCCGCGTTCGAGCGCCTCCGGCCACACCACCCGTCCACCCTGCTCGTAGGTGCCGCGGTCCCAGACGATCACGCCGCCCTCCCCAGCCCTGCCCTCGAACTCGTTGTGGGACATCTCGTGGTCACCGACCTGGATCGCGAGCCGCTTCTGCGCCGGGTCCATCGAAGGTCCTTTCGGCACCGCCCAGGAGCGCATCGCGCCCTCGACCTCGAGCCGCAGGTCCCAGTGGTGGGCGGTCGCCTGGTGCTCCTGGACGACGAAGACCCCGGCGCTAACCCCACGCACCGCGAACTGCTCGTGGCCTTCGACCTTGCCCTTCTCGACCTCGACCCCCTCCACCGCGGCGCCCCGCGGCCCCTCGCCGAGCCACTCGACCAGGCCGTCGACCGCCGCGTCCGGCCCCTCGGCGTGCACCGCCACGCTGCCGTCGTCCTCGTTGCGCACCCAGCCGAACACCCCGAGCCCGCGCGCCCGCTCCGCCGTCGCATAGCGGAAGCCGACCCCCTGCACGCCGCCGCGCACGGTCACCCGTACGCCCTTTGATCCGCTCTCGCCCGCCTTGGCCACGGGCCTCTTCTACCCGACCGCGCTCAGCCTTTCCACGCCGTGACCTTGAATTTGAAGCTGTTCGTCGCGCCGACGCCCCCGCCCACCCCGACCTGCTCGACCGAGAAAGTGTGCTTGCCGGGCTTGACTTTGAAGGTCGCCGGCGAGGTACACGCTTTGAACCGCCCTTTGTCCATCCGGCATTTGAACTTCGCCCCGGAGACGCCCGAGCCGAAGGTGAACTTGACCTTCGTCTTCGGGCCGGTCGCGACGACGACCGATCTGGGGTGGCCGGCGATCTTCGGCTTCGGCGGCATCGAACCGCCTTCCTTGCCGCCGCCATGGCCGGAGCCGCCGGAGCCCGAGCCGGAGACCGTGAATTCACGCATCGCCGGGGTGGGATCGGGGTTGCCGGCCGGGTCGATCGCTTTCACCTCGAAGCTCTGCGCGCCCGTGCTCAGCCCGGACAATTTGTCCGGGGTTTTGCAGGAGCCCCAGGTGGACCCGCCGTCCGACGAGCATTCGAACTTCGATTTTTCCTCGTTGGAGACGAATTCGAAGGTCGCCGTCGTTTCCGCGGTCGTCGAACCTTGTTCGGGGCCCGCGGTGATCGTCGTCTCCGGCGGCACCGAGTCCTCGGTGTAGTCGAGCGGTTCGCTCGAGCACGACGAGGAGCCTTCGTCGTCGAAGGCTTTCGCGTAGAGCGTCGTGGTCGCGTCGGCGGGGACGATCGTCATCACGCCAGGCGAGACGAGCTGGCCTGCCGTCCCGCCGCCGATCGCGCTGCCCCCGCACCCGACGCCGCCGTAGATCAGGACGGTGGAGCCGGCGGCCGCGTCGCCGAACACCTTGATCGTCGTCTTGTTCCCCGGCGACCCCGGCGAGGTCGCGCTGAGCACTGGCGGGTCGAGCCCTTCCGGCGGCGCGCCCGCCCCCGGCTCGCCCGCCACACCTGGCTCGCCGGGTTGCCCGGGGCTTCCGTCCGGTTCGCCCTCGCCAGGTTGGCCGGCCTCGCCGCCTTCGCCGGCCTTGCCTCCCTTGCCGCCGGTCCCACCCGCGCCGCGCGTACCGCCGGGGTGAGAGGCGGTGGTGTAGACGTCGGCGCCCAGACCTTCCGCCCCGTGGAGGGACCCGGCGCCACCGTTGGCCCCGTTGCCGCCGTCGCCGCCGCTGCCCGCGTCGCCGCCCTTCGCGTAGTGGGCCGGACCCCTGTCGCATTCGACGACCTTGGTGCCGCACTGGGCCGCGCCGGCCCAACCGCCCCAGCCGCCGTCGGCGCCGTCGCCGCCGTTCCCGCCGGCGCCGCCCTTGCCGGCGCCACCGCCGGTCGCTTCGTCGGTGGTGAAGGCGGTCGCTTCGTCGACAGTCAGGCCGGTGGCGGCCGCCGCGACCGCTCCGCCTTTCGCCTCTCCGCCCTGGCCGCCGTCGCCGCCGGGAGCCCCTTCGCCGCCTTCGCCGCCATCGAGCCCATCGGCGCCGGCCGCCGCGGTGGTCGGCGTTTCGCCGCCGCCGTTGACCGCACCGCCGCCCCAGCCGCCGTTGGCGCCGGCAGAAGCTTCGTCCCCGGCCGCCCCCGAGCCACCGGACCCGGCCGCGCCGCCGAGCGCCTGGTCGCCGGTGAAGGTCGTCGCTTCGGAGATCTTCACCGTGCCCCCGGCGGCGTCGTAGATCGCGCCGCCGAGCCCTTCCCCTCCGGGGCCGCCGTTGCCGCCGTGCCCGGCCGGGGCGATGCTGCCCGCTTCGCCGGCGAAGCCCGCCCGGCCACCCATCGCACCTTCGCCGCCCGCCACGCCTCCGTTGCCTCCGTCACCGCCGTAGCCGCCCGTACCCGGCTTGCCGCCGCCACCGCCAGAACCGCCCTTGCCGCCCTGGGCGTAGTCCCCGGCGGAGAATTTGCAGCCTTTGACTTCGAGCGAGCCAGCGTCGTAGATCGCGCCGCCGTAGGCGTTGCCACCGCCCCCGCCTGCACCGCCGATGCCGCCGCGCCCGCCGTCGCCGCCCGCACCACCGTCGCCGCCGCGCCCGCTGGTCGAGCCGTCGCCGAAGATGCCGCCCCCTTCACCGCCTTCGCCGCCGTCCCCACCTTCGCCGCCGTCTCCCCCGTCACCACCGCCGCCGCCTGCACCGCCGATCGCGTGGTCGGTGGCAAAGGTGTCACCGACCAGGATCACGCTCGAGCCGGCGGCGATGTAGACCGCGCCACCCTGGGCCGGTCCGCCGGGCAGACCCGTACCGCCGTCCGTCCCGTCGGCACCGTCGGTGCCTTCTTCACCGTCCCCACCCGGTTCGCCGTCGCCGAAGTCTTCGCCGTCTTCTCCGTCTTCACCCGGTTCGCCGTCTTCGCCCTTTTCTCCCTGGTCGCCGTCGCCGCCGTCTTCGCCTTTGACGACACCGTTGTTGAGCTTCAGCTTGGTCAGGGTGAGCTTGCCCCCTTCGACCTTGAAGATCTGTTTCGCGCTGCCACCGTCGAGGGTGATGCTCTGGCCGGTCGCGGGCGCGATCGATGCTTCCTCGCCGCCACCGACGACGATCGGACCGCCGGAGCTGAAGGAGATCGTCGTCGGCGACGACGGGCATTCGAGTTCGATCGAGCCGCCTTCGTGGATCGCCTGTTCGAGCGCGGCGCGAGTGCAGGTCGTGAGCACGTTGGGCGAGTCGGCCGATCCGATGCCGGCAAACCAGAGCGCCATCGCGAGGAGCGAGACCGCACCGAGGACTGCGGCGAAGGCGATCCGTGCACGCAGGGACTCGATGTGACTCAACTCGACTCGCTTTCCGCCGGCTCTCCCGAGGGCCGCCTTCTGTCCGGTTTCGGGAACTTTCCCCGAACGCACGGGGAGGAGTCAAGTGTGGTCGGGCGGGTCCGCGGCGGGTCAGCCGTCGCGCGGCGCCGGCGTCGCCGCCGAGCGCAGGGCCCCCGCGCTGGCGGCGACGACGAGGGCGATCGCCACCGCTTCGACCGGGTCGAGGCCCTGGCCGAGGGCGACGAAGCCGACCAGCGCGGCGATCGCGGGCTCGAGGCTCATCAGCACGCCGAAGACCGCGTTCGGCAGCCGCCGCAGCGCCTCCAGCTCGAGCGCGTAGGGGATCGCGGAGCTCAGCAGGCCGACGCCGAGACCGGCGAGGAGGACGCTCCCGGAGACAAATTCGCCGCCGCCCTGGACGATCCCGAACGGCGCCACCAGGACCGCCGAGAGCGCCATCGCGACGGCGAGCCCACCGAGCCCCTCCGAGCGCCCGCCGACCCGCGCGCTGAGCAGGATGTAACAACCCCAGCAGGCACCGGCGAAGAGCGCCAGGAGCGCGCCGAGCAGGTCGATCGTGGTGCCGCCGCCGAGCAGGCCCGAAAGCAGGAGGATGCCGAGCGCGGCGAGCGCCGCCCAGACCAGGTCGCGCCGGCGCCGCGAGCCGAAGACGGCGACCGCCAGCGGCCCGGTGAACTCGAAGGTGACCGCGACGCCGAGCGGCAGGCGATCGATCGCCGCGTAGAAGCTGAGGTTCATCGCCGCGAGGACGACGCCGAAGAGGACGACGTCGCGCAGTGCCCGCCCGCGCAGTGGGCGGATGTCGCGACGGGCGACGGCGAGCAGGATCAGCGCCCCGATGCCCGAGCGCAGCAGCACCGCGCCCGCCGGCCCGACCCGGTCGAAGAGCGTCGTCGCCAGCGCCGCGCCGCTCTGGACCGAGCAGATCGAGCCGAGCACCATCGACACCGCCACCGCGGGGTTGCCGCGGATCCCTTTGCTGGTTCCCAGTCGAGCCTCGACCGAAGATCGGGGACGCGTCGCCATCCGCCCCACGCTAGCCCGTGCCGCCACGCCGCCGCACGGCGCCGCGGCGCGCGCCAGAATGTGCCGCCGTGAGGAGACCCATCGCCCTCATCGTCTTGCTCGCGTGCCTGCTTGCGACCGTCCTCGCGGTGACCGCCGCGGGCGCCGAATCGGGCGCCCCGCGGTGCGACGGCAGGCGGGCGACGATCGTCGGCACCGACGGCGACGACGTCCTCCAGGGCACCGACAAAGCCGACGTGATCTGGGGTGGGCCCGGAAACGACAAGATCTACGGCGGGCTCGGCAACGACATCATCTGCGGTGGGCCGGGCGACGATCTGATCCACGGCGGCCGCGGCAACGACTGGATCGAAGGCGGCGCCGGGACCGATCGCGTCTTCGGCGATCTCGGCGACGACCACGTCAGCGGTGGCGGCGGCAATCGCGACGAAGTCAGCGGCGGGCTCGGGATCGACACCGTCAACGGCGGCCCCGGCAACGAAGACCTGGTCCGCGGCGACTACGGCTACGACCGCATGGACGGCGGCCCCGGCAAGGGCGACATCGCCTCGTTCTCCACCTCGGTCGCGGGGCGCAAGGGCAGCGGCGTCTGGGTGTCCCTGCCCCAGCACAAAGCGCTCGGCGACGGCCACGACCGGCTCTTCCGCTTCGAGTCGATCGAAGGCTCGGCCTTCCACGACACCTTGATCGGGAACAAGCAGTCGAACGCGATCGACGGCGGCCCCGGGAACGACACGATCATCGGCGGCGGCGGGCGCGACACGCTCGAGGGCGGCCAGGGCGACGACCACTGCAAGGGCGGGCCGACGAGGATCTCCTGCGGACACGAACCGGCGCCGGTCGGCTCCGCCTACGTCCGCCTGGACCCCGACCCCGAAGGCGGCGGCGGGCTGCAGATCGTCGGCGGCACCGGGCGTGACGACCTCGTCGTGTCGTTCGCCGCGGAAGCAGGCGTGGAAGGGGGGCCCGGCACCACCGGCACCTTCAAGGTGCAGGCGGCGGCGCCCCTGGCGGCCGGCGAAGGCTGCGCGCGGACCGTCGGCGAACCGAAGCAGGTCACCTGCCCGACGCTCGGCCCGGCGCGCTGGCTGATGGCCGATCTCGGCCCCGGCAACGACAGCCTCGGCGTCGAAGGCAGCCTCGAAGCGGTCGACTTCGTCCGGATCAACGGCGGCGAAGGGGACGACACGATCCACGGCGGCCCCGAGGAAGACCTGATCGAGTCCGGCCCCGGCTCCGATCACATCTACGGCGGCGATGGCTCCGACGGCCTGATCGGCGGCCTCCCCGGCCCGACCTATCTCTACGGCGAAGGCGGCGGCGACCTGCTGGCGGCGGGGGGTGGCTGCGCCGGGGGCACGCTCGACGGCGGCCCGGGCGAAGACGACGCCTCCTTCGCCGAGACCCAGGCCCATCCGGGGACGCTCTACATCTCGCTGGAAGCCGGCTGGGCCTGGATCAACGCGATCAAGCACTGCGACAAAGTGCGCCTTCCCCGCTCCGACGAGGACATCGAGGGCTCCTTCGACAACGATGTCCTGATCGGCGACTCCGGCGACAACGTGATGCTCGGCCAGCCCGGCGTCGACAGCTTCTTCGGCCGTGGCGGCAACGACGTGATCGTCGCCGCCGACGGGGTCAAGGACTGGTACATCCAGTGCGGTCGCACCGGCCACCCGGAAGGGACCGCGATCGTCGACCCGATCGACCCCGAACCGAAGGACTGCGCCAAGGTCGTCACCGGCTCCACCGTGCAGGGCCTGGGCAAGGCCGCCCACGGCAACTGATCCCCGGCCGGGCGGCGAGCGTAGGATTCAGCGGTCCCGTAAACGACTCCCAGAGGAGGCAGATCCATGTTCAGTGGACTCGAGAGCCCGATGCACCTGTTGGTCGTGCTGATCATCGCCGTCCTCGTCCTCGGACCGAAGAAGCTGCCCGAAGCGGCACGCGGCCTCGGCTCCGGCATCCGCCAGTTCAAAGACTCGCTCGACGGCAAGGAGCCCGCCGAGGTGGAGGCGAAGAAACCGGAGTAGCCGGCGCCTAGGGCAGGTGCTGGAGACGCCAGGCGAGCGACGGTTCGCCCAGGGATGCGGCCGCCACGGCGGGCGCCCGCTCGACGGTCGTGCCGTGCACGGTCACGGTGCCCCAGCGTTCGCCCTGCGTCGCCGAGCGCCGCGGCGGCCCGACGCTGAGGTGCACCGGCGTCCGCATCCCCGGCCAGCCGATCTCCTTCAGCGCCCGCGAGGTCTTCACCGCGACCGTGTGGCCGTCGGCGTTTTCGAGCCTCATCACGGTGGTCCCGACGGGGATCGCGACGCGCGTCCGCACCGCCGCGGCGACCGAGTCGGCGAGCCGGTCTGCCCCGGCCAGCGCCGCGTCGACCAGTTCGCCGTCGTGCTGACCGAAGATCGCGCCGAGCACGGTGAAGGTGTGGCCGCCGACCGTCATCCGCTTGGCGAAGAGGAGACAGCCGCCCGCCGCGTCGTCGGAGCCGGTCTTGATCCCGATGTAGCCGTCGTGGCCGACCAGTTCGTTGTAGTTGAGGACGCGACCGACGACCGGCAGGCGCGCCGAGGGCTTGGCGACGATCGCCGCGAAGGTCGGGTCCTGCATCGCCACCCGCGCCAGCTTCACCTGGTCGGAGGCGGTCGAGACGGTGCTCTCTTCGAAGCCGCTCGGGTCGGTGTAGTGGGTCTGGGACATCTTCAGTTCGCGGGCGGCCCGGTTCATCTGGCCGACGAAGGCGCCGATCGAGCCCGAGTCGTGGACGGCGAGGAGCGCCGCGATGTTGTTGGCGGAGGGCAGCATCAGCGCCTCGAGCAGCTGGCGCTCCGACAGCGTCTCCCCCACCTTGACCTCGATCGTCGACTGGTCGAGCGCCACCCGCTCGTGCTCTTCGGCCACCTCGGCCTTGCTGATCCGCACGTGGAAGCCTTCTTCGCCCGGGGCGAGCGGGAACCGCTTCAGGGTCAGGTAGGCGGTCATCACCTTGGCGACGCTGGCGATCGGCACCGGCTTCTGGCCGCCGGTCGAGCCGAGGCTGCCGACGCCCTCGACCGCCACCGTCGCCTCGCCTTCCTTCGGCCAGGCGGGCGTGAACGACCTGCCGGGGAGCTTGACCGCCTTCGGCAGGGTCCGGTGGACGACCAGATCGGGCATCGGCTCGGTCTCCGCGCGCACCAGTGCTGCGGCGATCAGCCCGATCGCGAGGATCGTCAAGAGCAGCGGGATCAGCCAGATGCGCCGCGACCGCCGCGGGGGCGGCGTCGGACGGCGGTAGCTCAGCGGTTCGATCGTGCTCGTCACGGATCTTGAAAGTAGCCGAGGGCCAGGAAGTCTCGGTCGGACCCGATGTCGATGGGCCGAAAACACCGGCCGGCGGGCGGGGTACGCTCGGCCCGATGTCGTCCCGGGACTGGGCCCTCCAGCAGCGCTTCCGCGGCGCGGCGCGGGTCCGCCTCGAGGAGCTCTCGGGGTCCTGGCTCGCGATCCTGCAGTGCGCGCTCGCCGCCGGGGTCGCCTGGGCGCTGGCGCAGTGGATCGTCGGCCAGCCGGACCCGTTCTTCGCCCCGGCCGCGGCGGTGATCTCGCTGGGGCTGGCGCGTGGCCAGACGCGCGGGCGCGCGGTCGAGCTCTCGATCGGCGTCGCCGTGGGGATCGGCATCGCCGCGGCGCTCGTCTACGCGATCGGCGTCGGCGCGATCCAGGTCGCGGTCCTCGTCGCCCTGGTGATGGCGGCGGCCCTCCTGCTCGGCGGCGGTCAGGTCCTGATCAACCAGGCCGCCGTCTCGGCGCTCCTGATCATGACCCTGCCCGGCCAGGGTGCCGAGATCGACCGCTTCCTCGACGCCTGCGTCGGCGGCGCGGTGGCGATCGTCTTCGGCCTCCTCTTCTCCTTCCACGAGCCGTTCGCGGCGGTCGAGGAGGCGCGCCGCGACGCGCTCGCCGACCTCGCCGCGGCGCTCGAGGCGATCGCCGCCGCCCTCGCCGATCCCGACCTCGTCGCCGCCGAGGCGGCGCTGCATGGCGCCCGCCGGCTCGATGCCGGTGTCGACATCCTCTACGAGGCGGTCAGCGAGGCGGGCGAGGTCGCCGCCTTCTCACCCCGCCGCCGCGCCCTGCTCGAGAAGCTCGACCCGCAGGCGGGCGCCGCCCCGCAGATCGACTACGCGGTCCGCGACACCCGCGTCCTCGCCCGCGCCACGGCCACCGCCGTGCGGCGCGGCGCCCACCTGGACCCGCGTCTAGCCGAAGGCGTCGCCACCCTGGCCGAGGCGACCCGGGCACTCGACGCGGTCGGCCGCGGCGAGGACGGCGCCCGGGCCGACGTCCGCGAGCTCGGCTCGCGCGCGGTCGAGCTGGCGGGCGCCGCCGACGTCCGCAACTCGCTCTGGCCGACGATGGTCTTCGGCCAGACCCGGGCAATCGCCTTCGACCTGATGCAGGCCGCCGGCGAGGACGCCGACCACGCCCGCTCCTTGATCGACGCGGCGGCGACGACCAAGATCTCGCCGCCGCCGGACCCACGGTGAGTTCGCACTTCGTTCCGGATACCGGAACGAAGTGCGAACGCGGTCCGCGGCGCTACTTGGTCGGGTCGGGGACGATGCGGATGTAGGGCTTCGGTGACTCCCAGGAGCCGAACAGCTCTTTCGCCTCGTCCTCTTTGACCGAGCCGGCGATGATCACGTCGTCGCCGCTCTGCCACTGCGCCGGGGTCGCCACTTTGTTGTTGGCGGTCAGCTGCAGCGAGTCGATCACCCGCAGCACCTCGTCGAAGTTGCGGCCGGTGGTCATCGGATAGACGAGGATCAGTTTGATCTTCTTGTCGGGACCGATGACGAAGACGTTGCGGACCGTCTGGTTGTCGGCCGGGGTGCGGTCGCCGGCATCGCCGGAGACGTCGGCGGCGAGCATCCCGTAGGCCTTCGCGACCGAGAAGTCGGCGTCGCTGATGATCGGGTAGTTGGGTGCGGCGCCCTGGGTCTCCTCGATGTCCTTGGCCCAGCCCTCGTTCGCCTCGACCGGGTCGACCGAGAGGCCGATGATCTTCACGCCCCGCCTGGCGAACTCCGGCTCGATCGAGGCCATGTAGCCGAGCTCGGTGGTGCAGACCGGCGTGTAGGACTTCGGGTGCGAGAAGAGCACGCCCCATGAGTCGCCCAGCCAGTCGTGGAAGTTGATCGGCCCCTCGGTCGTCTGCGCGTCGAAGTTGGGTGCCTCATCGCCTAGCTGCAATGCCATTTTCTCTCCCTTTCCTTAATTCCGATCAGGTTTAAGCAGATTAGCGCGCGGCGCCCGTCAGGTCAGCATGCCGACGAGGATCGCCGCGACCATCGCGGCCGATGCCAGCGGCACCCCGCGGCGCGAGAAGGAGAGTAAGGATGGGCGCTCGCCCACCTCGCGCGCGGCGCGGAACCAGAGCAGCGCCGAGAGCGCCCCGCTGATCGCCAGGTTCGGCCCGACGTTCAGCCCCAGCAGCAGCATCCGCGAGTGGTCGACGGTGTGGGCCGAGTAGAGCGCCGCGGCGGGCAGGTTGTTGATCAGCACGCTGGTCAGCGCCGCCAGGCCGGCGGTCTCCGGGCCGCTCGCCCCGGCGATCAGCTCGGCCGGCCCGTCCCAGTGCCGGGCGAGGGTGCCGAGGGCGGCGGTGAGGACGAAGGCGACGAGCAGGCCGGCCGGACCGAGCACCCGCCAGACGTCGGCGGCCGTCACCCGACGACGGAGGAGCTCGACCACGGTGGCGAGGAGGCCGACGGCGAGGACGGCGAGCGCCGGTTGGCTCAGCGCCAGCACCAAGGCGACGGCCGCCGCGGTGGCGATGAGGCCGGTGCCGAGTACTACGCGCGCCGCCTCTCCGTCGGCACCCCCGGACCCGACCGGCGCCGCGAGGGCCCCCCGGAAGACGACCCCGATCCCGACCGCGGTGACGAGCGCGGCGGTGATCGCGAGCGGAAACATCTTCGCCGCGAACGACGCGCCCGAGCCACCACCCCCGGCCCCGCCCAGCACCAGCAGGTTGGTGAGGTTCGAGCCGGGCAGGAAGAGCGACGACGCATTGGCCATGAAGACGCAGCCGTAGAGGAAGGGCTCGACCGCGACCCGCCGCCGGCGCGCGGCGTAGACCAGCACCGGGGTGAGGAAGACGACGGCGGTGTCGAGGTTGAGGATGGCGGTGACGACGGCATCGAGGAGGAGCGCCGCGCCGAGCAGCGCCAGGCCGCCTCCGGGCAGCGCCTGCAGCCGCGCGCCACCCCAGGCGAAGAGCCCGTCGCGATCGGCGAGCAGCCCGATCAGGAGCAGCCCGGCGATCAGGGCGAACGGGGGCCAGGCCTGGTGGAGCGCCGAAGACACGGCCGCCTTCTACCCCACCGGCGCGATCCACGCAGTGCGTTCGCAGTTCTGATCGCTATCCGATCATTTCTGCGAACGCACGGGGGGCTAGCCTTCCCGCGATGGCGCGCTGTCCTGATGACACCGAAGACCTGGTCGCGGCCGAGCTGGCGGAGCTCGAGGCGCTCGCCGAGGCGATGTCCGAGGACGAGGTCGAGGGCGTGCCGCCGGTGAGCGGTCCACAGGACTGGGAGTGAGCGCGGTGGCGTCTGCGAAGGAGCGGATCGAGGCGGCGACCCGGGCGACCGAGCGCCTCAACCCGACCCTGAACGCCTACCTCCACCTCGATCTCGAAGGGGCGCGGGCCGCGGCCGCCGAGCAGGACGCGATCGACGCGGCGCGCGGCGCCGGCGGCGCACCCGATCCGGCTCGTCCCCTCGCCGGGATGCCGGTCTGCGTCAAGGACATCGTCGACGTCGCCGCGATGCCGACCACCGCGGGCGCCGCCGACTGGGTGCGCCATCCCGAGGCGGACGCGACCGTCGTCGCCCGCCTCCGCGCCGCCGGCGCGGTCGTCGTCGGCAAGGGCAACACCAACGAGTTCGCCTGCGGGATCGACGGCCGCAATCCGCACAAGGGCGACTGCCGCAACCCATACGACCCGGAGCGGCTGAGCGGCGGCTCCAGCTCCGGGCCGGCGGCGGCCGTCGCCGCCGGCATGGCGGAGGGAGGCATCGGCACCGACACCAGCGGCTCGATCCGGGTCCCGGCGGCGCTCTGCGGCGTGGTCGGCATCCGTCCCACCCGCGGGCTGGTCCCAGCCGAGGGCATCGTGCCGCTCGCCTGGAGCCTCGATTCCGTCGGCCCGCTAGCCCGCGACGTCGTCGCCGCCGCCCTCCTCCTCGATGTCCTCGCCGGGCGCCCACCAGCGCCCGCGCCGCGGCCCGACGTCGACGGCCTCCGCCTCGGCCTGGCTACCGCGCTCCTCGACCGCTCCGCGACGCCCGTCGCCGACGCGATCGAGGGAACCGCCGATGCCCTCCGCGAGGCCGGTGCCGAGATCCTTGACGCCGCCCTCCCCGACCTCCGGCGCGCGACCGCGATCCACCGCATCGTCCAGACGACCGAGGTGGCCGCCGCCCACGCCCCCTGGTTCGCCCGCCGGCGCGACCTCTACGCGCCCGAGGTCCGTGCCCGGATCGAGCCCGGCTATCGCCTCCGCGCCGCGCACTACCTCCGCGCCCAGCGCCATCGGCGGCTCTTCACCCGCGCCTTCGCGGCGACGATGGAGGGCCTCGATGCGATCCTCGTCCCCGCCTCGCCGGTGCTCGCGCCGCGGACAGGCGAGGAGGAGATCGTCGTCCGCGGACGTCGCCGGGGCGTCCGTTCCGCCCTCCTCTCCTGCGTGGCGCCCTTCAGTCAGCTCGACTGCCCGGCCGTCTCGGTCCCGGCCGGGCTGCGCGAAGGCCTGCCCGTCGGCCTGCAGCTGATCGGCCGCCCCGGCTCCGAGGCGCTCCTGCTGCGGATCGCTGCCGCCGTGGAGGCGAACGCGGGCCCCCTCCCCCCGCCCTCCATATAGCCGGCCCACAGCGACCAGGACCGGGCACGAAAAAACGACCGGGGGGACGCTCGTCGCCTGCCGCACGCGTAGCCTTCGCGCTCAGAAGCTCGGTTGCGTCGCCTTTGAGGCTTGGCTCCCACCTGGCTTTTGGCGGGGCGCCCGGCCTCTCCCGGTCGCAGGGAGGAACCTACCGACCCCGCCGCGGCGCGCAAGGGGCGGGCGTGGGAGGAATCCGCAAAACCCGGGATCTTGCGCTCAATCTTCGATCGAGATGTAGCCGGGGAGCGACCGGACCCGCTCCAGCCAGGCGGCGATCGCCCCGAAGCGATCGAGCTCGAAGCCTCCCTCGTCGGCGACATGCGTGTAGGCGTACAGCGCGATGTCGGCGACGGTGAGGTCGGCGGTGACGAGGAAGTCGCGCCCCGCCAGATGGCGCTCCATCGCCTCCAGCGCCCGGTAGCCGCCCTCCCGCCTGGCCTCCACCTCGCCCGGCTCGGGCACGATCCCGGCGTGCGCCCAGAAGCGGGGCACGGCGATGTTCGGCTCGTGGCTGTACTGCTCGAAGAACATCCACTGCAGGACCTGGGCGCGCTCGTAGCGGTCGGTCGGCAGGTACTCGGTGCCCTCGGCGAAGTAGACGAGGATCGCGTCGGACTCGGCCAGCGGCCGGCCGTCGTCGAGCACCAGCGTCGGCACCCGTAGCCCCGGGTTCAGTCCGCCGAGCAGCTCGAGCCGACCGGAGCGGTCGACCACGTCCACCTCGCGCCGCTCGCACTCGATCCCGAGCAGCGAGAAGAGGAGCCGGACCTTGTAGCAGTTGCCCGAGATCGCGGAGTCGTAGAGCAGCACCGGCCCACCTTAGCCCGCGCGGTCACATTGAAAGACTGGGCGCGATGGCCGAGAGTGGACATGTGCGGCGCGCGCTGGTACTGGCGATCTGCTGCATGAGCATCCTGATGGTCGGGCTCGACGTGACGATCCTGAACGTCGCGCTGCCCTCGATCCAGAGCGAATTCGGCGCCTCGGTCTCCGGCGCCCAGTGGACGATCGACGCCTACACGTTGGTCATCGCCTGCCTCCTGATGCTGGCCGGGTCGACCGGCGACCGATTCGGCCGGCGGCGCACCTTCCAGGTCGGCCTCGCCACCTTCACGCTCGGTTCGCTGCTCTGCAGCGTCGCCCCCGGCCTCGGGTGGCTGATCGCCTTCCGGATGCTGCAGGCGGTCGGCGGCAGCATGCTGAACCCGGTGGCGATGTCGATCGTCACCAACGTCTTCACCGAGCCGCGCGATCGGGCGCGGGCGATCGGCTGGTGGGGCGGCGTCGCCGGGGTCAGCATCGCCGGCGGCCCGCTGCTCGGCGGCCTGCTCGTGCAGCTGATCGACTGGCGCGCGGTCTTCTGGATCAACATCCCGGTCGGGATCGCCGCGATCTTCCTCACCTCCCGGTTCGTTCCCGAATCGCGGGCGCCGCACCCGCGCCGGTTCGACCCGGTCGGCCAGATGCTGATGATCCTCACCCTCGGCCTGCTCGTCTTCGGGATCATCGAGGCGCCGAACCACGGCTGGGGCTCGGACCTGATCATCGCCTGCTTCGCCGTGTCGCTGATCTGCGGCGCCCTCCTCGTCTTCTTCGAGGCCCGCCACCCCGAGCCGCTGATCGACCTCCGCTTCTTCCGCTCGCCGCCGTTCAGCGGCGCCGCCGTCGTCTCGATCTGCGCCTTCGTCTCGCTCGGCGGCTTCCTCTTCCTCAACACCCTCTACCTGCAGGACGTGCGTGGTTTCTCCCCGCTCCACGCGGGCGTCGCGCTGCTGCCGATGGCGGCGCTGATGATGGTCTTCTCGCCGCTGTCGGGACGACTGGTCGGCCACCGCGGCCCGCGACCGTCGCTGGTGATCGGCGGCGCCGCCGTGCTCGCCGCGGGCCTGATCTCGGCGATCCCCAGCGGCGAACCGAGCGATGCGCGACTGATCGTCGCCTTCGCCCTGGTCGGCACCGGGCTCGGCTGGGTCAACGCCGCGATCACCAACACGGCGGTGGCGGGGATGCCGCGCGAGCAGGCCGGCGTCGCCGCCGCGGTCGCCTCGACCACCCGGCAGCTGGGCTCGGCGCTAGGCGTCGCGATCATCGGGTCGGTGATCGCCGACCATGTCACGACGGTGACCGCGGGCGCGGCGTTCACCTCCGCGCAGCGGGTGAGCTGGGCGATCATCGCCCTCTGCGGGTTGATCGCACTGAGCGTCGGTGGGCTGACCACCGGCGCCTGGGGAAGACGGCGCGCCAAGGAGAACGCGGCACGGATCGAGGCGGCCCCGTCACCGCCGGAAGAGAACCGCGCCCCCGCGCTCAGCTGACGCGGCGCGGGGGCGGGTCATCCTGCCTGGAGCGAGAGCGCCTCCCGACTATTTCCTGGCGCGTTTTTTCGCCGCTTTTTTGGTTTTGCCGCCTTTGGCTTTCGCTTTTTTGGCGGCGGGTTTCGCTTTCGCCGATTTAGCTTTGGCCGCCGATTTCGCTTTCGCTTTTTTCGGTTTGGCTTTCGCTTTCGGTTTGGCTTTGGCTTTCGATTTAGCCGAGGCTTTGCCGGCTTTGGCGGGTTTTTTCACCGCTTTTTTCGCTTTGCCGGCTTTTTTGGCGCTCGCTTTTTTCGCCGTGGTTTTCGTTGCTTTTTTCACGGCTTTCGTGGCTTTTTTGGCGCTAGCTTTTGCGCCTTTTTTCGCCCGGGTCGCCGCCGCTTTTTTCGCCGCGGGTTTCCGGGTTGATTTCGCTTTTTTTGGCATACCTCGCTCCTTGAGTCTCCGGGGGCGTGCGCACCGTACCCTCTCGACCGGCGGTACGCGGCTCCACGAGCCAGTTTGGAGGGTTCCGCCCGGAGCGACGACGCGCCCGTGACGTAAATTGGGGACGGTCATGGACTTCGGCTGTGGGGATCGATGACGGTCGCGGTGGTCGGTGGGACCGGGACGATCGGCGCCCGGGTCGTCACCGAGTTGCTGGGCCGCGGCGAGGAGGTGCGGGTCCTCAGCCGCAACGACGCGGGCGTTCCGGCGGGCGCCGCGCACCATCCCGTCAACCTGACCGACGGCGCCGGATTGGCGGCGGCGCTGGTGGGGACCGACACGGTCCTCGACGCCGTCAACTCGACCCGCCGCTCGAAGCAGACGCTGGTCGCCGGGACCGAGCGCCTCCTGGAGGCGGGCGCCGCGGCGGGGGTCGCCCACCACCTGGCGATCTCGATCGTCGGCATCGAATCGATCCCACTCGGCTACTACCGCGACAAGGTCGCACAGGAGCGGGCGATCGAAGCCGGTCCGCTGCCCTGGTCGATCCTCCGCGCCACCCAGTTCCACCAGCTGCTCGACGGCGCCTTCGGTGCCCTCGCCCGCTTCGGGGTGCGGCCCACCGGCACCGCGAAGCTGC
This sequence comes from Solirubrobacterales bacterium, assembly GCA_035500835.1. Lineage (GTDB taxonomy): Bacteria > Actinomycetota > Thermoleophilia > Solirubrobacterales > 70-9 > VAYN01. Next base: position 15,873 of record DATJWW010000020.1, read on the forward strand.
AGCCGATCGACCCCGACGTCGTCGCCGTGCGCCTCGCCGACGCCGCGCTCGGCGCTCCGGCGGGCCGCCTCCCGGAGATCGCCGGCCCGCGGGTGGCGACGCTGTCGGAGTTGAGCCGCACCTGGGCCGACGCCCGCGGGCTGCGGTTGCGCCTGCCACTCCGTCTCCCCGCCTGGGGCAGGGTCGGCAGAGGGCTCGCGGCGGGCGCCCTCTGCGCTCCCGACGCGGCGACGCCGGGCGCGGACTTCGAGGCCTGGCTGGGCCGTCACCGACGCCCGTCGTAAGGCGAGACGCAAAAGTTTCTTTGCGCTTACGGTCTCAGCCGATAAAAATGACGGGGTGGTGTCAAGTTCCAGGCCAGGGGGACGGTTTGCGGTACGCCCGCGCCCGCGGGTGCTCGCCTTGCTCGTCGGGGCGGTGGCGGCGCTCGCCCTGATCGCCGTGGGCTGCGGTTCGGGCGGCTCGGACTCGACCTCCTCCGCGACCACCTTCCAGGCCACCTACGCCAACTTCCCCGACTATCTCGACCCTTCGCTGTCCTACACGCTCGAAGGCTGGTCGGCGATGTGGGAGACCTACGTGCCGCTGCTCACCTATGTCCACGCCGACGGCGCAGCGGGGACGAAGGTGATCCCCGGCCTCGCCCGGGCGCTGCCGAAGATCGGCGACGACGGCCACACCTACACGCTCTTCCTGCGTCAAGGCCTGCGCTACTCCGACGGGACGCCGGTCCGCGCCTCCGACTTTCGCTCGACGATCGAGCGGGTGCTGGCGATGGACTCCCCGGCGACGCCCTTCTACACCGACATCGTCGGCGCCGAACATTTCGCCGAAACCAAACACGGCGGCATCCCCGGGATCGAGACCGACGACCGGACCGGCCGCATCGTCATCCACCTCGTGCAGCCACGCAGCACCTTCACCAACGAGCTGGCGATGCTCTTCGCCGCACCGCTGCCGCCGGGGACGAAGCGCGAAGACCTCTCCGCCGACCCGCCGCCCGGCACCGGCCCGTACGAGATCGTCTCCTCGAAGCCTGGCGAGCGCTGGGAATACCGCCGCAACCCGGAATGGGCGAAGCACGACGGCGCGCTCCTGCCGCAGATCCCGGCGGGCCATTTCAACCGGATCGACGCGCGCGTCATCGCCAATCCCGAGACCGCCGTGAACGAAGTCGAGAGCGGCCGGATCGACTGGATGGAGGAGGAGCCGCCGCCGGACCGCTATGCCGAACTGCGCAGCCGCTTCGAAGGCACCCAGCTTGTCGTCACGCCGCAGATCGACGTCTACTACTTCTGGATGAACGTCACCAAGCCGCCGTTCGACAACCTGCAGGTGCGGCGCGCGGTCAACTACGCGATCGACCCGGCGGCGCTCGAACGGATCTACGGCGGACAGATGCGGGCGATGCAGCAGGTGCTGCCGAGGGCGATGCCGGGCCACCGTACCTATCACCCCTATCCATACGACATGCAGAAGGCGAAGGAACTGATCGCCGCCGCCGATCCGCGGCAGCGCGACGTGACGATCTGGAGCTACGGCCAGGACCCGAACAAGCAGGCGGCCGAATACTACGAAGGCGTGCTGCGCAAACTCGGCTTCGATCCGACCCTCAAGCTGGTGGCGCCGGCGAATTACGTGACGGTGATCGGCAACGGATCGACGCCGGATCTCGACACCGGCATCGGCGACTGGTTCATCGACTACCCGCACCCGAACGACTACTTCCAGCCACAGCTCTCCGGCGAATCGATCGAGCCGACCGCAAACTCGAACTGGGCCCACTTCGACGACCCGACCATCGATCGTCAGATCGCCAAGCTCGATCGCGAACCGCTCGGCCCGCGCCAGGAAGCCGCCTACGCGAAGCTCGACCGCGAGGTGATGAAGCAGGCGCCGTGGGCGCCGTTCGGCTCGCTCACCCTGGCCAACTTCTTCTCCAGCGGCATCAATACGGAAAAGGTCGTGATCAGCCCCGTCTACGGTGCCGACCTGGCCAGCTTCGCCCCGCGCTAGGCAGCGCGTCCGATCAACTCCGGCAGCTCGGCCATCGAGGTGAAGACCGTGGCGCCCTCAGGCGGGAGCACGCCGCCATCGCCGTCCGGGACGAAGGCGAGCGCGATCATCCCGGCCGCGCGGGCACCCGCGACCCCGGCCGGGCTGTCCTCGACGACGACACAGCGCCCCGGGGAGACCCCCATCCGCGCCGCGGCGTGGAGGAAGAGGTCGGGCGCCGGCTTGCCGCGCTCGACTTCATCCGCGGAGTAGATGCGGCCGGAGAAGCGGTGGAGAAGTCCGGTCAACCCGAGCGTCAACCGCATCTTCTCCTGGCTGCCGCCGGATGCGATGCAGGTCGGCACCGCGATCGCGTCGAGCGCGGCGGCGACACCCTCGATCGGGCGCAATTCACGGCGGAACGCCTCGTGGATCGCCGCGTCGAGCCCTTCCTCCCAATCGCCGGGCAGCGGCCCGCCGAGCCGCTCGCCGACGATCCGCAGCGTCGCCGACATCCCCAGGCCGAGGAAGTCGCGGACACAGTCCTCATAGGTGGTCGGCAGACCGAGCGCGGTGATCCATTCGGCCTGTATCCGCAGCGAGATCCGGTCGCTGTCGACCAGCACCCCGTCGCAGTCGAAGATCACCAACCCCGGCGGCCCCGGGGCGGAAAGGTCACCTAGCATTGAATCCATGGCCGACTCACCTTCGCAGCTGATCGACCGGCGGATCGCCGAGCTCGGCGACTGGCGGGGCGAGAAGCTCGCCGCCGTGCGGGCGCTGATCAAAGAGGTCGACCCCGACATCGAAGAGACGTGGAAATGGCGGGGCGTCCCGGTCTGGGAGCACACCGGGATCATCTGCACCGGCGAGAGCTACAAGAAATACATCAAGCTCACCTTCGCCAAGGGCGCCTCGCTCGACGACCCGGCGGGCCTCTTCAACTCCAGCCTCGAGGGCAACGTGCGGCGGGCGATCGACATCCACGAGGAGGACGAGATCGACGCCGCGGCGCTGCAGAGCCTGGTCCGCGAGGCGATCGCCCTCAACGAGTCGAAGTAGGGCGCGGGGCGGGCGGCAGGCGCTCAGCCCGGGCCCATCCGCAGGGCGCCGTCGAGGCGGATCGTCTCGCCGTTCAGCATCGTGTTGAGCGCGATGTGCTCGACCAGCGCCGCGTACTCGGCCGGGTCGCCGAGCCGCGCCGGGTAGGGCACCGAGCCGGCCAGCTCTTCGCGGGCCGGCGCCGGCAGCCCGGCGAGGAGCGGGGTGTCGAAGAGACCGGGGGCGATCGCCACCACCCGCACGGCGCGGTCGGCGAGCTCACGGGCGACGGGCAGGGTGAGGCCGGCGACGCCGGCCTTCGAGGCGGCGTAGGCGACCTGGCCGACCTGGCCCTCGTAGGCGGCGATCGAGGCGGTGATGACGCAGACGCCGCGGTCGCCGTCGGCGGCGGGCTCGGCGGCGACCATCGCCGCGGCGGCGCAGCGCAGCACGTTGATCGTGCCGAGCAAATTGACGGCGAGCACCTTGGCGAAGTCCTCGAGCGGCGTCGCCCGTCCCTTGCGGATCAGCTTGGTCGGGGTGGCGATCCCGGCGCAGTCGACCGCGATCCGCAGCGTCCCGAGCTCGCCTGCGGCGGCGACCGCCGCCTCGACCGAGGCGGCGTCGGCGACGTCGCAGGCGGCCCAGGCACCGTCGATCTCCCCCGCCACCGCAGCGGCGCGCTCCGCATCGAGGTCGGCGACCAGCACCCGGCCACCGCCCGCCGCGAGCCTGCGGGCGGTGGCCTCACCGAGCCCCGAGGCGCCGCCGAAGACGGCGGCGACCGAACCGTCGATCCGCACCCGATTACCCCTCGGTTGCGCTCACCAGCGCGAGGTGAGGACCTTTTTGCGCGTGTAGAAGTCGACGGCGTCGGTGCCGTTGGCGTGCAGGTCGCCGTCGATCGAGTCCTTCCAGCCGGAGAAGGGGAACCAGGCGATCGGCGCGGCGACGCCGATGTTGACGCCGACCATCCCGGCCTCCACGCCGCGCCGGTAGGCCCGTGCGGCGCCACCGGAGGTGGTGAAGATGACCGAGGCGTTGCCGTAGCGGGAGGTGTTGACCTCGGCGATCGCGGCGTCGAGATCGGGGGCGCGCAGGACGGTGAGGACGGGGCCGAAGAGCTCCTCCCGGGCGGCCGGGGCGTCGGCCGCCACGTTGTCGAGGATCGTCGGGCCGAGGGCGGCGCCGCCCGGCCCGGACTCCGCCTCGCGGCCGTCGAGCACCGCCTCGGCGCCTTCCGCGATCGCCCGGTCGATCTCACCGGCGACCCGCTCCCGCGCCGCGGCCGAGACCAACGGGCAGACATCGGTCGCGGCCTCGCCGCCGGCGCCGACCACCAACGCCCGGCTCGCCTCGACCACGGCCTGCAGGCTGCGCTCCTGCTCGGCCTCGTCGCCTACCAGGACCAGCAGCGAGCCCGCCAGGCAGCGCTGCCCGGCGGCGCCGAAGGCGGAGGAGGTGACGCCCGCGGCGAGCACCTCGGGGTCCGCGTCGGGCATCGCCACCATCGCGTTCTTGGCGCCGCCCAGGGCCTGGGCGCGCTTGCCGCGCTCGGCGGCGCGCGAGGCGACGTGGCGGGCGGTCTTGGCCGAGCCGACAAAGGAGATCGCGTCGACGTCCTCGCAGTCGATCAGGGCGTTCACCGCGTCGTGGGCGCCGTGGACGAGGTTGACGACGCCGGGCGGGAAGATCTCCTGCTCGGCGATCAGCTCGAAGATGCGGACCGAGGTCAGCGGGTCCTGCTCGGAGGGCTTCAGCACGAAGGCGTTACCGCAGGCGACGGCGAAGGGCAGGAACCAGAGCGGGATCATCGCCGGGAAGTTGAACGGGGTGATCGCGCCGACCACGCCGACCGGCTGGCGCACCAGCTCGACATCGACGCCCCTGGCGATGCCTTCCAGGTTCTGGCCCTTCAGCAGGTGCGGGATCGCGATCGCCGCCTCGACCGACTCGATCCCCCGCCCCACCTCGCCGGCCGCGTCGTCCGTCGTCTTGCCCATGTCGCGCGTGACCAGGGCGGCGAGCTCGTCGCGGTGGGCGTCGAGGACCTCGCGCAGCTTCATCACGTGGCGGGCGCGGACCTGCGGCGGGACCTCGCGCCACTCGCGCTGCGCCGCCTTGGCGGCGGCCGCGGCGGCCGCGACGTCGGCGGCGCCGGAGAGCGGCACCTCGGCCAGCACCTCGCCGGTCGCCGGGTCGCGGTCGGTGAGCGTCTCGGTCGCCTCGACCTCGCGCCAGGCCCCGGCGACGTGGTTGCGGAGCGTGGTCACGGCGATGGGGGCTTCGATGATCGTGTCGGCCATCCCTACATCATGCCGAGGCGCCGCCGTCGACCACAAGTGCCTCGGCGGCGCAACTCACGACCGACCGTTGTCCGCGCGGCTCAGCTGCTGTGGGCGATGAAGATGCTGCGCTTGCTGTGGTGGGCGACAGCGCCCGAGACGCTGCCGAGCAGAGCGTGTTTGACGCCGGAGAGGCCGCGGGAGCCGAGCGCGATCACCGCCGCGTCGTACTGCTCGGCGGCATCGACGATCGCGCTCCAGATCGGGCCGCCTTCGGCGATCGCGGTGCTCGCGTCGAGGCCGACGGCACGCGCCCGCTCGGCGCCTTGCTCGGCGGTGGCGGCGGCGCCTTTCTCGGCCGCGTCGCTGAGCAGTTCCATCGTCTCCGGCTCGACCGGGACCCCGGCGGTGCCGAAGAAGGGGACCCGGTCGAGGCCCTCGGAGACGACCAGCACGATCGCCTTGCGCGGCCCGAACTCCTCGGCGACCTTGTCGATCGCGACCGCCGCGCAGTCGGAGCCGTCGTAGGCGATCAGGATCGGGCGGCGGGTGTCCTCGGCCATCGCTCGGAAGCGTATAACTCCTGCTCGTAGGAGACGGCGTGGCGGTGCAGCTGCCCGGTCGGCTCGACCGTGTAGCTGCCCATCCGCACCAGCGGCGGCGAGTAGGCGTGGATCGTCACCGCCGGTCCTTTCCCCGCGTGCAGGACCCGGTGGATGTCGGCGGCGCCGAAGGAGAACGATGCGCCGGCCTCGGCGAGCCGCGCGATCGGCGCATCGACCGGGCGGCCCAGCACCAGCCGCTCCTCGCGCACGCTGCCCGCGACGACGGCGACCGCGCCCGCCGAGAGGTCGTGGTCGTGGAAGCCGGTGTCGTGGTCGCGCGACCAGCAGAGGAGCCAGACGTCGAGGTGCTCGTCGCGGAAGATCTGTTCGTAGGTCCGCTGCTCCGGATCGTGGGAGATGCATTCCGTCCAGAGCTCCGGCCGCGCCGCGATCTCGGTCGCGACGGTGATCAGCTCCTGCTCGGTGAGGTCGCGGCCGCTCGGCCGCGCGATGCCCTCGATGCGCTGGTTCACGCGAGTGCTCCTTTCGGGTCTGGGTTGAGAAGTCGGTCGGGGTTGACGGCCATCGCGGCGCGGCGCAGCCCGGGGTCGGGCCAGGCGGTGCGCAGATCGACGACCGGGCGGTCCGAGCCGTGGACGAGCTGCCCGGCGCCGACCGCGGCGGCCATCGTGCCGATCAGCCGTGGGCCGTAGGAGGAGGTGTCGTAGAAGACAAGCGGGTCGGGCTCGGGGGCGGGGACGCCGCGGCGGGCGGCATAGCGCTCGAGCTGGAGCGGCGCACCCCCGGCGAGCGCCGCGAAGAGGACGCGCAGGCGCGGGTGGGATGGGCGCCCGGCGTGGAGGAAGGCGAACCAGGCGGCCTGCATCTGGGCGACGTAGTCGGTGAGCGCGGGCCACCAGTGCGGCAGCCGACCGGCGGACCCGGCGCCATCGCCGGGGGCAACCGGACCCGGGTGGACGAAAAGCGGCGCCTCGCGCTCCTCGAGCCGCTCGAGCAGTGGCGCGAGGCGCTCGACCGCGGCGGGGTGCGCGAGAGCGGTGGCGGGCAGCGTGATCCCGACGCAACCACGATCGAGCGCCGCGTCGATGTCGGCGGGGTCAGGCTCGACCAACGGCACCGCTCCCCAGCCGGCGAACTCGATCGGCAATTCCTCGAGCCCCAGGTGGTGGGACTCGATCAGCGCCTCGGCCTCCTCGCGGGGCAGCGACTCGATCCCCAGCGCGGTCGAGAGCGCGACCAGCGCCCGGTCGATCCCGTCGGCCGCCAGCTCGGCGAGGCGGAGCTCGACGTCGATCGCGGCCGGGGTGAGGATGCTGTCGGGCTCGGCGGCGAGCTTGAAGATCCAGCCCTCGCGGCACGGCGCGAGCCGCGGCGGGGCGGCGCGATGCCCGAGCGCCTCGATCAACGGCTCTCCCAAGAGGTGCTGGTGTACGTCGACCGCATCCATTCTTGGCTAAGTCTATCAAGAATATCGATTTACTCTTTCACACCCCCTCGGAATCGACCGGCCCGGGCCGGATCACGGCCGGGTCGTGACCTGGTCTGACGATGGCGCCGGCGTCACGCAGGGCGCGCAGCCGTTCCGCCGAGACGAGCTGCGCGTCGAGGTCGTCGCCGAAGAGCGGGAAGCGGTGATCGTCGAGGCCCGCCTCGAAATGGGTCACGTCGCCGCCGATCACCAGCCGCTCGCCGACCCTGACCGACTGGTGTCCCGGGGTGTGGCCCGGAGTGAGGAACAGCTCGATCGAGCCGTCGCCGAGCAGATCCATGTCGCCGTCGACGAGCACCACCTGGTCGCCGATCCCTGCGTAGTCGCGCGGCAGGTAGAAGTTCCTGGCGATCGCCTCGCGGTCCTGCCCCGCCTCCCACTCGCGCCGCTGGACGAAGACGGGCACGGTGCCCGGGAGCAGGTCGAGACCGCCGGCGTGGTCGAAATGGAGGTGGGTCATCACCACCTTCGTCACCGTCGCCAGGTCGACCTGGCCATCGATCCCGGCCTCCTGCCCGAGTCGGAACGCGCCCATCGACTCGGTCCCTTCGTAGTGCGCCCCGGCGTCCGCGGCCGCACCGGGGTGGAGGCCGGTGTCGACGAGGATCAGCTCCTCCCCCACCTCGATCAGGTAGACGGGGATCGGGAACCGCATCTGCACGTCCATCGGCTCTCCCCGCCGCCAGATCCCGGCCGCCGAGGTGAAGCTACCCCCGTCCAGCTGCGTCACCTTCATCGCGCGAGCCTATTCGCGCGGCGCCGGGTTATAGATTGCGCGAGAAATATCGGGGTTGAATGGAGAGGGGATCAGCATGAAGAGAGCAGTCTCGACCTGGGCGGTCTTCGCCTTTGCGACGATCGTCGCAGTGGCGTTGGCGGTGCCGTCCTTCGCCTCGGCGCTCTCCTTCCAGGCGACGAGCCAGAGCCCGCTGCCGGAAATGACCGGCGCCGCCGACGTCGCCGCCGGCAACTTCAACGCCGATTCCGACACCGACCTGGCGGTCGCCGACGAATCCGGCGTCGTCGTCTGGCTCGCGAACGGCGACGGGACGTTCACCAAGGGTCAGACGCTGCCGATCGACTCCGCCGCCAATGCCACGGCCCAGACCGTGGTGGCAGGCGACTTCAACGGCGACGGCAAAGAGGACCTCGCGTACACCGACGGCCCCTACAAGCTCTACATCGCCCTCGGCAAGGGGAACGGGACCTTCGAAGACCCGGACGCGAGCACCAAATTGCCCTTGCCGTTCTTCGTCGAAGCGGGAGAGCTGGCGGTCGGCGACTTCCACGACGACCACAAGGACGACCTGGTCCTCACGGGTGGGATCCACAGTCCGAGCTTCGAAAGCTCCGAGTACCAGATCATCACCGACGAAAACGGCACCTTCACCCAGGAGACCCCCGTGCCGGTGTCGATCCCCGAAGAATCGTTGATCGTCGGCGTCGCGGTGGGCGACTACACCGGCAGCGGTGAGCAAGATCTCGCATTGCTGTCGCGGCCGTTCAGCGAAAGCAACTACGCCGATAACCAGATCTACGGCGAGGTCGGCAAGGGCGACGGCACCTTTACCCCTGCGACGGCCAATCCGATCTCGCTGGGCCTCACCGAATCCGGGTTCGTCGGCAAGGAGGCGACGGCCGACCTGAACGGCGGTGGCGGTGATGATCTCCTGATCGCGACCGGGGTGACGAACGCCCTGACGAGCGAACGCGAATTCTCGACCGTGCCGCTGCTCGGCAGCTCGAGCGACTTCCTCACTCTCAACACCGGCGGTGCGCTGGAGGAGGGCCTGGGCTACGGCAACGCCCTCGCCGCGGCGGACGTCACCGGCAGCGGGCGCGATGCCGCGATCACCGGCTACTTCGACGGCGACGGGTCCTTCGGGGTCGGCCTCAGCGACACGTCAGGGAACCTGACCGAAGCCCCGGGCTCGCCCTTCAGCGTGGGCGAACCGCACTTCTTCGACAGCGCGATCGCGGTCGGGGACTTCAACGGCGACGGCTCGCCCGACATCGCGATCGCCAGTGACGCCAACACCAACGGCGGGCCGCTGACCCAGGGCGTCGCGGTGATGATCAACTCACCCGAGCTGTCGGTCTCCCCCACCTCGCTCGACTTCGGCGAAGTCGAAATCGGCCAGACGGAGGTCCGCAAGGTGACGTTGACCGGCCTCGGCGGCCCAGACGCGGAAGTGAGCGGGCTCGAATTCTCGGGCTCGCCAGGCAACCCGTTCTCGGTCGTCGATCCGACCGCCTGCGCGACGGTCGCCTACGAAGAAGAATGCGAAGTCGAAGTCGAATACGCCCCGACCACGCGTGAAGCATCGAATGAAACCCTCTTCGTCAAAGCCGACACCGGACCCGGCGGCAGCGACGGCCTGACGCCCATCTCGCTGACCGGGCAGGGCACGGGTCCGTCCGTCCTTTTCATCGGAGCCGGCCAGGAATTCGGCTCGGCCGTGATCGGTGGCACCCCGGTCACGAGGTCCGTCACGATCCAATCGACCGGGAACGCGCCGCTCACCGTCACCGAGATCTCGCTCTCCTCGGAATCGGACTTCAAGCTTGCCGGTCAGTCCGCCTGCATGGAGTCGATCCCGCCGACGAAGACCTGCAGCTTCAACGTCTCCTTCAACCCGACGACCGGTGCGCCAGGTCCGCGCTCGGCAGCGCTGACCATCCGCACCAGTGGAGGTGGCGAGACCGCGTCACTGCTCGGCACGGCCGAAGCACCGCCCTCGACCCCCGGCGGAGGCGGCGGCGCGCCCTCCCCCATGGCGAAGCTGAAGCTCAAGGCACCGGCCACGATCGAAGCCGGCAAGACGATCAAGCTCAAGGCTCAGGTCACCAATACGGGCGCCGGCCCGATCTCGGGCCTGATGCTGAACACGACGGCATCGAAGAAGCTCGCCAAGCCCCCGGCGGCGGTGAGGATCTCGAGCCTGGCCGCCGGAAAGTCGGTCACCGAGACGATCAAGGTCAAGGTCAAGAGCGGCGCCTCGGCGGGCAAGAAGCTGAAGCTCACCGTGAGCGCCTCGGCCGGCGGCAAGACTCTCGCCACCGCCTCGAAGAAGGTCAAGATCGACTGACGGCGACGCGGTGTGGGAAACCCGTCGCATGGACGGATAAGCCACACCGCAAGGTTCGAAGGTCGATCTTCAGGGGTGGCAGACGGGATTCGAACCCGCGACCGCCGGCACCACAAGCCGGAGCTCTACCAACTGAGCTACTGCCACCGCGCGGGATCAATCTAGCGAGCCGGCGGCAACCGTTGCCTAGAACTCGGCGACCGAGGGGGCGACCTCGCGACCGATCAATTCGATCGCCTCGATGTCGCGGTGCATGAGGTGCTGGGCCATCACCCTGGTGCAGCCCGCCTCGTGCAGGGCGCGGAGCTGCTCGACGGCCTCCGCGACGGTGCCGATGATGACCGCGTCGCGCTGCCCGGCGAGGAACTTCTCGCCATCGCCGTCCTCCCCTTTCCACCGCGAGAGACGGGAGGCGCGGTCGACCACCTCCTCGCGGGTCTCCCCCACGATCCAGCCGGTCATCAACGAGAGCGGCAGCGTCGCCGGATCGCGACCCGCCTGCTCACAGGCCGCATCGAGCTTCGCGCGCAGCTCGGCCATCCCCTCCGGCCCGCGGAAGACGGTGTTGTACTCGTCGGCCCAACGCACCGCGATGCGCAGGCTGCGCGGGCCGCCGGTGCCCCCGACGACGAGCGGCGGCCGGGGCCGCTGCACCGGCTTCGGCAGCGCGTCGAGCGCCTCGATCCGGAAGTGCTCGCCCGCGAAGCTGAAAGCACCGTCTGCCCACTGGCGGGTGACGATCTCCAACTGCTCTTCGAAGGCGTCGATCCGCGGCCCGATCTCCGGCAGGTCGAAGCCGTAGGCCTCGTGCTCGCGATCCCACCAGCCCGCCCCGAACCCCGGTTCGACCCGGCCGCCGCTGATCTGGTCGACCGTCGCCACCGACTTGGCGAAGACCGAGGGGTGGCGGAAGGTGGCGGGCGAGACCATCGTCCCGAGGCGCAGCGTCTTCGTGATCGCGGCGAGCCCGGCGAGCGTCGTCCAGGCGTCGAGCGAACCGCGCTCGCGCCGGTCCTCGACCGAGAGGTAGTGGTCGGAGCGGAAGAGGGTGCCGACGCCGCTGCGCTCACAGGCCGCGGCGATCGCCACCCAGTCCTCCCAGGTGACGTCCTCCTGGCCCTCGATCATCAGCGTGACCTCCACGCCGCCTCCCTACCCACGCGCCCGCGGCGACATGCGCTACGCGGCGAGCGGCAGGCGACGCAGCGACACCATCGTCTCCGTGCAGGCCTTCGCCACCTCGCGCCCCTTGACCTGGAAGTGATCGTGGAAGAAACGCTCGTGCTCGGCGTGCTCGTGGAAGTGGTGCGGGGTGAGGACGGCGGAGAAGACCGGCACACCGGTGTCGAGCTGGACGCGCATCAGACCGTCGATCACGGCCTCGGCCACGAACTCGTGGCGGTAGATGCCGCCGTCGACGACCAGGCCGGAGGCGACGATCGCGTCGTACTCCTTGCTCTCGGCGAGGCGTTTGGCGTGGAGCGGGATCTCGAAGGCGCCGGTCACCTCGAAGAGGTCGACCTGGTCGGCCGACACGCCGCGCTCCGCCACCTCCGCCAGGAAGGCGTCACGACACTCGTCGACGATCTCCCGGTGCCACAACGACTGGATGAACGCGATCCGCCCCTGCTGTTCGAAGTCCACTGCCATCACCTGCTCCTCTCGCTCGACGCCGTGCGCCGAGGTTACCGCCGCGGGAGCTACTCGCCGGCGTTGAACTCGAGGATCGCGATCCCGAGCATGATCATCCCCAGCGCGAAGACGGTGAAGATCTGCAGGGCGATCGGCACACTCCAGCCGAACCAGGTGATCGGCGGGTTCAGCGTTTCGCTCGCCGACGCCGAGAGGTCGAGCTGGTTGAAGACGACCGTGCGCATCGGCGAGACCGCGTAGGTGACCGGGTCGAGCCGGTTGAGGACGGTCAGCCAGCCGGGCAGTTCGCCGACCGGGAAGAGCGCCCCGGAGATGAAGAACATCGGCGTGACGATCATCTGCATCACGCCCATGAAGGACTGGATCTGCTTGATGCGCGCGGCGATCATCACGCCGAAGGCGGTGATGCTGAAGGCGAGCAGCAACTGCAGGCCGAAGACGCCGAGGACGAGGCCGACGCTGTAGGGGACGTGGACGGCCCAGGCCAGGGCAAGCAGGATCAGCCCCTGCAGGGAGGCGACGGTGGCGCCGCCGAACACCTTGCCGACGACGATCGAGCTGCGCCGGATCGGCGCGACCATCATCTCGCGCAGGAAGCCGAACTCGCGGTCCCAGACGATCGAGGCGGCGGAGAACATCCCGGTGAACATCACCGAGATGCAGAGCACGCCTGGGTAGATGAAGGTCTTCAGGTCGACGCCGTCGGTGCTCGCGGCGGAGAGCTGCTGGAGGCCCGAGCCGAGGACGAAGAGGAAGAGCAGCGGCTGGACCAGCGAGGTGGCGATCCGCATGCGGTCGTTGCGGAAGCGGATCAGCTCCCGGCGCCAGACGATCTTCACGGCGCGCACCTCGGAGCGCCAGCTGCGCGGCGGCACGTGGACCGCGACCGTGGGCGGCGCGGGCGCTCCCCCCGTCGCGGTCGCGGCGGCGGTCTCGGTCGCGCTCATCGCCGTCCCGCCATCGCCTGCATCGCGGCGCGGTTGCGGTTTTTCGCGCCCGACTCCTCGGCGTCGCGGATCGTCGTCCCGGTATGGGACATGAAGACGTCGTCGAGCGTCGGCCGCGAGAGGTTGACCGCCTTGATCGGCACCTCCATCTCGGCGAAGAGGCGCGGCACGAACTCCTCGCCGTCGGCGACGGCGAAGCTGACCGCGCCCTCGGAGATTCCGGCATCGAGGCCGAAGCGCTCCGCCAGTTCGGCGATCGCCCGCTCGTCGTCGGCGGTCTCGATCCTGATCCGGTCCGCCCCGACCGCCTCCTTCAGCGCGGCGGGCGTGTCGAGGGCGACGATCTCGCCGTTGTCCATGATCGCGATGCGGCCGCAGAACTCGGCCTCGTCCATGTAGTGGGTGGTCATGAAGATCGTGATCTCCTCGCTCTCCTGCAGCTGGCGGATGTAGCTCCAGATCGAGGCGCGGGTCTGCGGGTCGAGGCCGATCGTCGGCTCGTCGAGGAAGAGGACGCGCGGCGAGTGCATCAGGCCGCGGGCGATCTCGAGCCGCCGCCGCATACCCCCGGAGAAGGTGAGCACCTGCCCGTCGCGCCGCTCCCAGAGCCCGACCATCCGCAGTACCTGCTCCATACGCGGCTTGACCAGGGCCTTTTCGACGCCGTAGAGCTCGGCGTGGAGGCGCAGGTTCTGCTCTGCGGTGAGGTAGCCGTCGAGCGTCTGGTCCTGGAAGACGAGGCCGATGTGGCGGCGCACGTCGTCGCGGGCGGCGACCACGTCGAAGCCGGCGACCTCCGCCTTGCCGGTCGAGGGCTTGGTCAGCGTGCAGAGCATGTTGATCGTCGTCGTCTTACCTGCCCCGTTGGGGCCGAGGAAGCCGAAGACCTCGCCGGTCCCGACCTCGAAGTTCACGCCTTTGACGGCTTCGAAGTCGCCGAAGGCTTTGCGCAGGTCTTGGACGGAGATGGCGGGCATACGCTGTACGGAGAGAGGACTGTACAGTGTACGGACGATGGGTGTCACGCCGACCGAGAGAGGGGCGATCGAGGAGAAGGCCTGCCGGCGCGCCGAGATCGTCGCCGCCGCGGTGCAGATCGCCGACGCCGAGGGAGTCGAGGCGGTGTCGATGCGACGGCTGGCCGACGAGCTCGGGGTGGCGACGATGACCCCCTATACGCACGTCGCCTCCAAGGACGAGCTGCTCGACCTGATGCGCGACGCGGTCGCCGCCGAGATGCTGCTTCCCGAGCCGCTCCCCGCCGACTGGCGCACCGCCCTGCGGGCGATCGCCCACAAGACCAAGGACGCCTTCGAAGCCCACCCTTGGACCCTCGACGTCGTCCCGGTCAGGCCGCGGGCGCGGATCAACCGCCTGCGCCACGTCGAGCAGTCGGTGAGCATCATGGTCGGCCTCCACGTCGACCCCCCGACCGGCCGCGCGATCCTGATGTCGATCGACGACTACGTCACCGGCTACTGCATGCGGGCGCGGGCGCGCCAGCGCATGCTCGCGTCGCTCGGGCCGGCGGGCAAGGACGCGCTGCACTCCTTCCGCGATCCCGATCCCGAGGTCGCCGCGGCCCTGGAGGCGGGCGAGCTGCCGTTGATCAAGAAGATCACCGGTCGCCGCAACCGCAGCCACCCGTTCGGCGTGCCGCCCGACTCCGGCTTCGAGCCGGGGCTCGAGTGGATGCTCGACGGCGTCGAAGCGGCGGTGGCGAGGTAAAAGGCTGGCTGGTTCCCACCGGGTTCCACGCGACCTGAGCCGGCGCCAGGGCAAGGGACGCGCCCGTCCCGGCCACGACCCCGGCAGGGTGTGCCGTGGCCGGGACGGCCGAGGTTGCGGGGAGTCGAGGAGATCCGTGTCGTGGTCGAACGGTCAGGAATCTGCACGGTTGGTTACTTCGTGATGGTCGAAGTTTCGAACCGCGCGGGTCCCCGACCGACCTCCCGCTAAGCGCCGCGCGCCACCAGCGCCGCGAACGCCTCGAAGCCGGGCGTCGTCGCCGCGATCAGCCCCGCCTCCAGCTCGGCCGCCTCGGGGACGATCCTCCCCGCCCCTTCGTCGCCGAGCACCTCGATCGCCTCGGTCGACATCTCCGGTGTCGCCATCCAACGCTCGGCCAGGGCGACATCGGCCTCGGGGTGGAAGAGGACGCCCCAGGCGTTGCCGAGGCGGAAGGCCTGGTGGCCGGTCAGCGCCGAGGAGGCGAGGTGGGTGGCGCCGTCCGGCAGCTCGAAGACGTCTCCGTGCCAGTGGAGGACGCGTGAGGTCGGGGCGAGGCCACCGATGATCGGGTCCTCGGGGTCATCGACCGCGACCGGATGGAAGCCGATCTCCTTGCCCGCGCCGGGCGCCACCGCGGCGCCGAGCGCCCGCGCCAACAGTTGGGCCCCGAGACAGATGCCGAGCACCGGCATCTCGCGGCGCACCGCCTCGGCCAGCCAGTCGCGGGTCGTCGCCAGGCCGGGATGGAGGTCGGTCTCGTCGACGTTCATCGGGCCACCCATGACAAGGGCGCCGGCGACCTCCTCGTGCGGCGGCAGCGCATCGCCCTCGAGCGGACAGGCGTGGCGTACATCGAGATCCCCGCACGAGTCGAGTATCCGGTGCGGCGTCTCCCACGGCACCTGGCGCACCGCCAGCAGCGTCGGTCGCCTCTCGGAATCCATTCCCGCAGGCTAGCCAGGCGGTACCTTGGGCGCATGCCACGCAAGCGGCCACGCGGATGGCGCCCGGAGGCCCGGCCGGCGGCGGCGCTCGGCGCCCTCGCCGACGGAGCCGCCGCCCGGGGAGCGGTGGCGACGATGATCGAGGCGCGCGGCGCGGAGGCGGTCGGGGCGATGGCGGTCGGCGCCCTCGCGATCGGCGCCGCCGCGGTCGGTGGCTTCGCGATCGGCCGTCTCTCGGTGAAGCGCCTCAAGGTAGGCCGCGCCAGCTTCGAACAGGTCGAGATCGAGGAGCTCTCGATCGACGCCTTAGAGGTCGGCCGCCTCACCGTCCGCGAGGGCCCTACCCCACCCATCCCCTGACCGTGTCCGATCTTCCCCGCCATATGTGGCGGCAAAGCTCGGAAGCACCCCGCCGCCGTCCCGTGCTTACGAGCTTTGCGGGTCCCATGCCCCTGAAAGCTCGGACGCATGCCTGGGCGGCGGGGGCCGCCACGATGATGGTGGGGCTCGTGTGCTTGGCGGCGCTCGCCGCGGGACAGGCGCGGGCGCTCGGCCCTTACCCGAGCCTCGGGTCGTGCACGGTCTTCCCCGATCCGCCGGCGTCGACCTCGCCGCGCGCTCCCTCGCTGGCGACCGAGGCGGCCTGGAACCAGAACATCGCCAAGGCGCCGCGGGCGGCGAACTCGGCCAGGGTGATCGCCTACATCGACTCCCATGGGGGCACCGCGATCCACCCTGACTTCGGCTCGCCGCGGGAATACGGCTTCCCCTACGCAGTGGTAGGGGCGGGGACCAGGCAGCTGCCGATCCACTACACCGCCTACGGCTCGGAAAGCTCCCCCGGCCCCTTCCCGATCCCGGCGAACGCGCCGGTCGAGGGCGGTGCCCGCGCCGAAGGCGACCGCCACGTCCTCGTCGTCGACAAGTCGACCTGCAAACTCTACGAGCTCTACGACGCCCGCTACGAAGGGCGGCCGAAGCCACACTGGGACGCCGAAACGGGGGTCGAATGGAACCTGCGCTCGGCGGCGCTCCGTCCCGACGGCTGGACCTCCGCCGACGCCGCCGGGCTGCCGATCTTCCCAGGCCTGGTCCGCTACGAAGAAGCCGCCGCGGGCCATGTCGACCACGCGATCCGGGTGACGATGGAGAGCACCCGCAACGCCTGGATCCATCCCGCCTCCCACTGCGCCGGCGACACCGGCAACGGCGCCGCGCCGCCGATGGGGCTGCGACTGCGGCTGAAGGCGAGCTACCCGCTGGGCAGGATGGGACCGGCCGCGCGGGCGATCGCGATGGCGATGAAGGAATACGGCCTGATCGTCGCCGACAACGGCTCCAACTGGTACATCTCTGGCACCAGCGACCGCCGCTGGGACGACGAAGAACTCGACGCGCTGAAGGCGATCCCGGGCAGTGCCTTCGAAGTCGTCAGGTCCGCTGCCGCCGTCCGATCCTGCTGATCCGGCGCCCCGCACCGCCGATCAGTCGGCCGATCTTGCCGACCGCGGCGAGGATGATGAAGGCGACGCCCAGCCCGATCGCACCGAGGACGATCAGGAAGACGATGAACGCGATGATCGCGATCGGGATCAGGAGGACTTTCAAGGCGCAAGGAAACTAACGGTCGCTTCACATCCGCGACCCGGCCGCCGGCTAAGGTTTCCTTGGTCTGGGTTCCGGCGATGGGTTTCTCGCGCACAACTGAGATCAGCGGCAGAGGCGGCAAGCGAGCCCGGCGGGTGGCCGGGTCGCTGGCTTGTGCCCTGATCGCAGCGGCCCTGCTCGGCCCGGCGGCACCCGGCGCTGCGGCGATGGGATCGTCCTCGGGCGGCTCGTCCGGGGCGGCCGCCTCTTCCTCGAGCCTCGGCGCCTTCGAAACGCTGGTCACGGCGCTCGGCGCCGCCCGCGCCGAACGGGCGATCGAAGCGATCGGCCACGGCTTCGCCCTGATGGCGGCGCAGAAGCAGATCGCCGCGACCGAGCGCAAGCTCGCCGACGAAGAAGCCACGGCGGCCGAACCGGAAGCGACCCTCGCCGACGAAGAAGTCAAGGACCCCGCCGAAATGGCACCGGCCTCGGCGGGCAGCAACGGCACCAGGGTCCCCCACTCCGGCGGCGGCAGGCTCTTCGCCCACACCCGCGTCGACGACACCGGCTCGACCGCGATCCTCCTCTCCGGCATCGCCCTGGCGCCCCCCGACGCCCCGGAAGCCGTCCAGAACGTGATCAACGCGGCCAACACGATCGTCGGCCGCCCCTACGTCTGGGGCGGCGGCCACCAGTCCTTCTACTCCTACGGCTACGACTGCTCCGGCTCGGTCAGCTTCGCCCTCTTCGGCGGCGGCCTGATCCCGGAACCGCTCACCTCCGGCTCCCTCGAGGGCTGGGGCGAGCCCGGCCCCGGCAAGTGGATCACCGTCTACGCCAATGCCGACCACACCTTCATGGAGATCGCCGGACTGCGTTGGGACACGGTCGGCGACGCGCGCGGCACCGGCCCCCGCTGGCACCTCGAGCCGACCTCCACGGCGGGCTTCGTTGCCCGTCATCCGGCGGGGCTCTAGGCTGCGAACCCGAGGAGCGCCTTATGAACCGTGATCGCTCACATGCGATGGACCACGTCGTCCTGGTGCTGTTCGAGAACCGCTCGTTCGACAACCTCCTGGGCCATCTCTACGGACCCGAGGACGGCAAGACCTTCGAGGGCGTGATCGGCAAGGACCTCGGCAACCCGATCCCGGACTGGGCCGAGCACGGCGCCGAGCGGGGGACGGTCCCCTACGCGATCGGGACGGACATGGATGCCCCCAACCCCGACTCGGGCGAGGAGTACTTCCACACCAACGTCCAGCTCTTCAACGTCCTGGAAGAGCAGAACCGGCTGAAGACCGGTGAGGACGTCAGCGCCCCCTGGAACGCGCCCCCGCCCGGCGCGGCGCCGACGATGGACGGCTTCGTCACCGACTACATCAGCACGTTCACCGCGGAGATGGGCCGCCAGCCCACCTATGAGGAGTACGCGCAGATCATGACCGGCTACACGCCGAAGCAGGTGCCGGTGCTGAACGGCATCGCCAAGGGCTTCGGCGTCTTCGACCACTGGTTCTGCGAGGTCCCTTCGCAGACGTTCATGAACCGGTCCTTCTGGACCGCGGCGACCTCCTCCGGATTCGTGGTGAACAAACCGATGTCGAACTGGATCCGGCACAACACCGCCGAAACGCTGTTCGAGCGGCTCGAGGCGCACGGGCGCACCTGGAAGGTCTACGTGCAGGAGCCGATGGCCCTCTCCTTCACCGGCATCATCCATATGCCGCGCCTGAAGGACCGGCTCGCCACGAACTTCGTGCCCTACTCGGAGTTCGAGCGAGACGCGGCGGACGGCACCCTGCCGGACTTCAGCCTGATCGAGCCCAACCTGATGGCCGGTCACAGCGACTACCACCCGGCCTGCGGGCGGGCACTGCTCCCCGGGATCGAGGTCCCGGCCGACCCGCCGTCCTCGATCCGCGGCGGCGAGGCGTTCCTGGCCCGCATCTACGACGCGATCAGGTCGGCCGCCTCCCCCGAGGGCTCGAACGCCTACGACACGATGCTCTTCATCGGCTGGGACGAGCCCGGCGGTACCTACGACCACGTCCCCCCGGGACCCGTCCCCCCACCCGATCCCGGCGCACCAGCCGGGCAGATGGACTTCAGGTTCGACCGCTCCGGCTACCGGGTGCCGGCGATCGTCGTCTCTCCCTGGGTGGAGGAAGGCACCGTGATCAACGCAGAGCATCGGCACACCTCGATGATCGCCACGCTGCGCAAGGTGTGGGACCTCGGCGACGCCTTCACCGCCCGCGATGCCGCCGCCGCCCCCTTCGACCATCTGCTCTCCCGTGAGAGCCCGCGCGATCCCGAGAGCTGGCCGGACGTGAAGGCGCTGCCGGTGCCGCAGTTCCACATGGACGTCGAACAGATGGGCAAAGCCCTCAGCACGCTCGGCAAGGCCGCGGGCGGCGGGATGCTGGAGCACGCGAAGGACGCCGGGATCAAGATTCCGCCGGAGTTGGGCGATCCCGACGCGCAGCTCTCGACCGAGGAGACCCTCACCGCCCTGCGCGGCGTCCTCGCCCAGTTCTTCCCACGGCTGGCGGCCGGAAGGATGGCGGGGCTGTGAGCATGAAGCCGGAGCCGCCGGTGCCGCCGACGACCACCGAGTCGGGCATCCTCGCCTGGATCGACCGGGACGTCACCGCGCCGATGCGGGACTTTCAGGATCCCGACCAGGAGTGGCGGCGCCTCTTCTCGGAGCTGTACGGGACCTTCCTGCTGGTGATCGTCGCCGCCGGTGGCGGGATGATGGGTCAGGCCTTCCCGGACACGATCGGCCGCACCGCCGCGGTGGTCGCCCCCGGGCTGATGGTGATGGGGATCATCCTGTTCATGGGGAAAGTGTCGGGGGCGCACCTCAACCCGGCGGTCAGCTTCGCGTTCGCGGCGCGCGGCGACTTTCCCTGGCGGCGGGTGCCGGGCTACGTCGTCGTCCAGTTGATCGGCGCGACGCTCGCGGCGCTCTTCCTGCACGGGGTGATCGACGTGTCGGCGAGCTTCGGGTCCAACTATGTCGCCCCCGGCTACTCGGACGGACAGGGCTACCTGATGGAGGCGCTGCTCACCCTGGGCCTCGTCAGCGTCATCCTCGGGACCGCATCCGGAGCCCAGAACATCGGCATCTTCGGCGCGCTCGGGGTCGGTGGGTACATCGCCCTCGCGGGCCTCTGGGGCAGCCCGATATCAGGCGCCTCGATGAACCCCGCCCGCACCTTCGGGCCTGATCTGGTGAGCGGCACCTTCTCGGACTACTGGGTCTACGTCGCCGGCCCCCTGACCGGCGCGCTGGTCGCCGTCGGCTTCGCGTTCGTGCTCCGCGGCGCGGGTGGCGGCAGGTCGGGATCGGCGGCCGCCCAAGGCGACCTCTTCACCGAGGTGCAGCGGTCCGACCAGTCCTGACGGGACCGTGAGCGCATCTCGCTCGCCCGGCCGTCCGTCCGGCGTAGGTGGTCGGCGTGCTCGGCGAGACCGTCCCCAGAGCAAAGCATGGCGATCTGTTCTCGACCCTCGAACAGATGGCCATCGCCCACCCGATCGATCCCCACCGCCACGGCGCAGGCCGGTGGCTGCCCGCCGATGACCTCGATGCTCCGTCCGGCGGTCGCGTAGACGGCCGGGGGGTCATCGTTGACGGTCATGCCCTCGCCCAGGATCATTTGCCCGGTCCAGAAGATGCGAGCTGCGGACCAAAAGCCGAGAAGGACGACACCTGCCGT
This sequence comes from Solirubrobacterales bacterium, assembly GCA_035500835.1. Lineage (GTDB taxonomy): Bacteria > Actinomycetota > Thermoleophilia > Solirubrobacterales > 70-9 > VAYN01. The sequence continues at coordinate 36,931 of DATJWW010000020.1, forward strand.
GGTCCTCGTCGCCGTCGCGGCGGCATCGGCGGCCCTGTGCGCAAGCGCCCAGGCCGCCCCGGTGACGATCGGAAGCCCGCTGGAAGAGGCGTACACCCCGGGGCTCGCGGAGGGCCAGTCCTACCTGGCGGTCGACACGGTCTCCACCTCGCCGTATTTCCAGGCCGTCTCCCCGGTGGACGGCGTCGTCATCCGCTGGCGGCTGCTCGGGGCCGAAGGTGCCGGCTTCCAGCTCTTCACCCTGCGCGACGAGATGGGCAAGACCTACACCGTGACCGGCGAGAGCCCGTCGGCCACCCCGTCGACCAAGGGCGTGCAGACCTTCGCCGCCGACCTGCCGATCGCCGCCGGGGAAACGGTCGGTCTCTATGTGCCCCCGGGCGACAAGCCCGCCATCGTCGCCTCCGGCATCGACCACGAGGCGGTCATCTGGGAACCCGCGATCGGCCTCGGCGCGACCGCGGAAGGGAACCAGATCCCCGCCGAATACGCCTTCGACGCCGTGATCCAGCCCGCGCCGACGATCTCGTTGCTGGGGACGAGCGGTGGCCCCGCCGCGGGCGGCACCGAGGTCAAGATCGCCGGGACCGACCTCGAGGGGACCACCTCGGTCCGCTTCGGCACCATCCCGGCCGGCTTCACGCAGGTCTCCGAAGGCCTTGTCGACGCGATCTCCCCGCCCGGCACGGCCGGGTCCTCGGTGCCGATCAGCCTCACCACCCAGGCGGGTACCGCCGCCTCCTCCTCCCAGACCTTCACCTACGAAGCTGCAACGGGTCCCGGCAGCCCGACGCCGTCGGGTCAAGGATCGACCTCCGGCGCCACCTGCACCGTGCCGAACCTCGTCGGAAAGACGCTCAAGGCCTCCAAGAAGCTGCTGAAGCGGGCCGACTGCGGCCTCGGCAAGGTGACGAGGAAGAAAGGCGCCAGCCCGAAGAACGACAAGGTCACGAAGCAGAACCCGAAATCGGGCAAGGTGCCGGCACCCGCCACGAAGGTGAAGTTGACGCTCGGGTAGGCGCGCAAGCCAGGCCGCCGCACGTTCCAACCAGTCAGTGCCCCCGGCAGGATTCGAACCTGCGACCCTCGGATTAGAAGTCCGACGCTCTATCCAGCTGAGCTACGGGGGCTCGGCCATCAGTCTGGCGGCTTTGCAAATCCCCTGGGGGCCTGAGAGGTTTCAGGCAGACCATTCTCACGACCACAGGGAGTCCAACCCATGAGACGCCTACGCGGCAAGCTCACCTACTCGAACGTCATCTCGACCGTCTGTCTCTTCCTGCTGATCGGCGGCGGCACCGCATTCGCCGCCAGCCAGCTCGGCAAGAACAGCGTCGGGTCCAAGCAGCTGAAGAAGAACGCCGTCACGGCCGCGAAAATCAAGAAGAACGCGGTCACCGGCGCGAAGATCAAGGCGAAGGCGATCGTCGGTTCGAAACTTGCGAACGGAGCCGTGACCGGCGCGAAGATCGGCGCAGGCACGGTCAGCGGCTCGAACATCGCCGGCAGCACCATCACCGGAGCCAACATCAACGCGCCCAGCACGCCGTTCACGCAGGCCGTCGCACGGCTGCGCACCAGCACCCAGCAGGCGTTCAGCAAAACCGCGCTCTATTCGATCGGCAGCTACACCCAACCGGCTGGTGAGGACGACCAATATCTCGCCACGCTGAACATCAGCTTCGCCGGGACCTGTGAAGCGCCACGCGAGGCGGAGGAGCTCTTGCTCCGCGACGTATCGAGCCCGCCGACCAGCATCAACGAACTCATCCCGAACATCGTCGGCATCGGGGTCGTCGAGGACGAAGGCACCGGAGCCACCACCCGGACGATGTCCTTCGGCCCGATCGAAGGGATCGGATCGATGTATGCGCTCGCTCCCTCCGCCCCGACCAGCCACTCCTTCAGCGTCCTGGGGCTGGAAGGGAAATGCAAAACCGGCAGCGGCATCAGCCTCACCGGCGGCGCCCTCGACATTCTCGGCACCAAATAGTTCCGTCCCGGCCTCGGCGCCTCCTTGGCGTCGGGGCCGCGACACCCACTTCAGCGTCGACAGGTCCAGCCGGTCCAGCTCTTGACGATGCCGCGGTCTCCGGGCGGGTTCAGGCCGATGCGGACTTCCCTCTGGCACCGATAGGGGCCCTGGACCGGCGTGTCCCGCTGGATGTACATGTGGCAGAGGGCTACGCGCGGGCCGGCGCTGTAACAGCCCGTGACACCGTGCTTGGCGCAGTAGGGGTCATGGCCACAGGTCTTCGTGGCGTAGAGGGACGCCTTGGCCTCGGCGGCTTCGCTCGAGAGCTTCGTATGGGCCGCGGCCGGCATGGCCACGGCTCCGAGCAGGACGAGCGCGGCGAGGAGGGCGCAGAAGAGGCGACTCAGGCCGGGGAGTAGGGCTCCTTGCCAGGCGACTCGCATCGGGAAAGATTACCTGTGCTTACGCCGATCCCGTACGATCGCGGCGTGCCGACCGCAGGGGAAGCAGGGGCGGAGCTGTACTGGGAGCGCTCGGGGAGCGGCGAGCCGCTGCTGCTGATCCAGGGGATGAGCGGCACGCACCTGACCTGGGGCGAGCCTTTCATGTCGCGCCTGCGGCCCGACTTCGACTGCGTCGTCTTCGACAACCGCGGGATCGGCAACAACGAGCCGGTCGGCGAGCCGTTCACGATCGCCGACCTCGCCGCCGACGCGGTCGCGGTGATGGACGCGGCTGGCTTCGAGACGGCCCACGTGCTCGGCATCTCGATGGGCGGCATGATCGCCCAGCAGGTGGCGCTGGCCGCGCCGGAGCGGCTGCGCACCCTGACCCTCGGCTGCACCTACCCGGGAGGTCCCGGCTCCTCGCTGATCGCGCCCGAAGACGCCGGCCCGCTGCTCGAGGCCTTCGGCTCCGGCGACCTCGACCGCGTCATCGGCGCGGCCTACGTGGTGAACCTCTCCCCCGGCTTCCGCGCCGACGAGTCGAACTACGCCGACTTCGCCGCGATGGCCGGGGCGCTCCCGGCCCGCCAGGCGACGGTCCAACTGCAGATCGGGGCGATCGGCGGCCACGACGTGCAGGAGCGCCTCGCCGAGATCGCCGCGCCCACCCTCGTCATCCACGGCACCGAGGACAAGATGATCCCGGTCGCCAACGGCGAGTTGATCGCCTCCCTGATCCCCGGCGCGCAACTGGAGATCTTCGACGGCGTCGGCCACCTCTTCTGGTGGGAGCAGCCCGAGCGCTCCGCCGAGCTGATCCGCGCCCACGCGCTCGGCGCCTGAACGCCCCTATTCGCCTTCGAGTTCTTCGACCTTCGCCTGTTCTCTGGCCTCGGCTTCGCCCTTGGACGAGGGGCAGTACTGCGGGGAGAGCTCGCCGTTCACCTTGAAGACGAAGTCCGACTCGGGGACGATGTCCGTCTCTTCGACCACCGGTTCCAACGCCGGGTCTTTTTTCACCCAGGCGTAGATCGGATACCAGTATTCGTTCTCCGGGGAGTCCTGCGTGTACTGGGACATGATCAGATAGTCGTAGTTGCCCGCGTTGATCCGTTCCATCAGTTGCGGACAGGAGGTCGCGAGCCGGTAGGCGCCGTGCGGGCCGGGCACGCCGACGTAGTCGACTTCGTTGGTCGGCGGATTGCCGAAGAAGCCGTACTGGCCGAAGATGATCTCGCTCGAGCCGACGATCCCGATCCGCTTGTGCTGCAGCTTCTGGGCGTATTCGTAGGCCTTCTGCGGGCCGCCTTCCTGGAGGAAGAGTTTCGTGTTCGTGTAGTGCTGGTCGGCGTACTGGACCTGCTGGGCGCGCCCGAGGACGACGGCGAGCACCAGGATCAGCATCGCCGCCGCGGCGACGATCCGCCGCGACATCAACCCGCGCGAGCGACCCAGCGCCAGCGCGGTCGGCGTCCAGACCAGTGCCAGGGTGATGAAGATCGTCCCGAAGATGTAGGTCGGGTACCACTTCGGCGTCGCCAGCACGGTCACCCAGTAGACGAGGCCGAGGAAGATCAGCGTGATCTCGGCGCGGCGGTCGGGCGCCCGCAGCGGCCGCGCGAGCGGCAGCATCACCATCGCCAGGATCAGCCCCGGGATCAGGTAGCGGGTGTTGGTGAAGAAGCCGGTCGGCGCGCCTTCCTGGCCGGCCGCGGTGAGCGGCGTGAAGACGTACACGACCGCCGTCAGCAGGGCCGCGGCGGCGATCACGCGCAGGACCTTGTTGCGTGAGCGCACGACGATGAAGAGCGCCGCGGCCACCGCCATGATCAGGATCAGCGGCCAGAGCGGCCCGAGCGCGTTCTCCAGCTGCGGGAAGAACCAGAGCCGGTAGATGGTCGGGTCGCCGAGATAGTGGGCGACGGCGAAGCGGGGCCGCGGATCGAGCGGCATCTGGTCCGGCGTGGGCAGGTGCAGCGGGCCGAACTTGGTGATCGGGATCGGGTTGCCGCCGCTCTTGATCGCCGTCCGCACGTACCAATAGCCACCGGTGACCAGCATCGAGAGGCCGAGTATCCAGGCGGTCGTCCAGCGTCGCCCCTTGCCGCTGAAGAGGAAGACGCCGATCGCGATCGCCGCGACCGGCACCAGGAACGTCGTCTTCACCGAGGCCGCCAGCCCGGCGGCGAGGCCGGCCATGATCAGCGGGCCCTTGTCGAGCAGCGGCGCGTTGCGCTCAGGCGCGTCCTGGACGGCGGCGCCCTCGCGCGGCGCGCGGCGCTGGTGGCCGTTGATCAGGAACGCGGCGAAGGCGACGAGGAAGGCGAGCCCCATGATGTCGTTGCGCGCTTCGCCGGGCTGGGTTTCGATCATCACCCCCGAGTCGAGGATGATCGCGCCCGCGATCAGGGTCGCCGGACCGACCTTGTAGGGACGGCCGACGCACCAGCAGGCGAGCAGGGCGATCGCCAGCCAGAAGAGGTTGATCAGCGGCGAGAGCCAGTCGGACTTGAAGAGGACGATCGCGGCGGCGTGGACCAGTTCCGAGGTCTGCGGGTAGAACCAGACGGCGAGCCGCAGCGGATCGGTGAAGTGCAGATGGACCGTCGAGTGCTGCTGGGCCATCGTCGCCGCCAGCGGCATGTGGTACCAGGTGGTGTCGCCGCCGTACATCCCCAGATCGAGGTTGAGCTGGGACGGGAAGGTCCACTCGGCCATCGTGAAGGAGGCGACCGCGATCGCCAGGATCAGCGCCCATTTGGTCACCGGGGGCGCCTCGACCTCCTCGCCGCGCTCCCCCGCCCGCCAGTAGCCGATCGCCGCCGCACCGAGCCCGACGGCGATCGTGAAGACGATGATCCAACCGAAGCGCAGGACGCTGAGCGTGCCGAGGATCTCCAGCGAGATCACCAGCAGCGCGACGGCGAGGGTCGCGTCGGCGAGGCGCGCCAGCGCGCCAGAGAATTCGGGCACGATCCAGCGCCGCAACCAGTAGCCGCCGAGCCCGAGCGCGGCGACTATCCCGATCACGGCAAGGCTGCCGGCTATGTAGGAACCGAAGGACGGTGCCACGGGCGCGGGATGCTAGTCGCCGCGCCCGGCGGCGGCGCTCCGGCCGCCTATGCGGCGGCCGGGATGGTGCAGACGACGCCGGTCCCTTTCAGGCCGCAGTAGCCGTTCGGGACCTTGTGCAGGTACTGCTGGTGGTAGTCCTCGGCGTAGTAGAAGGGGCCGGCGGGCTCGATCTCGGTCGTCACCGGCTTCTTGCCCGCGGCGCGCAGGTCGGCGTCGTAGGCGTCGCGGACCCGTTCCGCGGTCTCCTTCTGGGCGTCATTCACGAAGTAGATGCCGGAGCGGTACTGGGTGCCGACGTCGTTGCCCTGGCGCATCCCCTGGGTCGGGTCGTGCTCCTCGAAGAACACCTTGAGCAGATCCTCGTAGGAGACCTTCTTCGGGTCGAAGGCGACCATCACCGCCTCGGCGTGGCCGGTCCGCCCGCTGCAGACCTCCTCATAGGTCGGGTTCGGGGTGGTCCCCTCCTGATAGCCGACCGCGGTCGAGTAGACGCCGTCCAGTTCCCAGAACAGCCGCTCGGCGCCCCAGAAGCAGCCGAGGGCGAAGTAGGCGACCTCGATCCCCTCCGGGAAGGGCGGCCGCAGCGGCGTCCCGAGCGCCGCGTGGGTCTCGGGCACCTGGAAGGCGGGCTCACTGCGGCCCGGCAGCGCTTCCTCGGCGGCGACCATCTGCGTCTTGTCGGCGTTCAGCTTCATCATCAGCTTGCCAATGTCCATGTGGTCTTCCTCTCTCAAGTTCTGAAAGGAAGGCTACGCCCCAGGTCTAACAAGACCGTGAACTAACAAGGCCGTGAACTGACGACGCCGTCCGCATTTACCCCCACGGGGAGGGGGTAAATGCGGATACGGTGGCGCCGTGGGCTGTTTCGTCGTCATCTTCGCCTTGGTCTCCCCGCGCCTGGCGCTCTTCTTCGTCTGGATCTTCAGCGACCTGCTGAGCCGCGCCTACGACGCCTGGATCGTCCCCTTCGTCGGCTTCTTCCTGCTGCCCTGGACGACGCTCGCCTACGCGGTGATGTGGGACAGCTCCGAACGCGTCCACGGCTTCGAGTGGTTCATCGTCGCGCTCGCCTTCCTCGCCGACCTGGCTCCATATTGGACGCGCGAGGCGCGGAAGCGACGCAGCTAGGGCAGGCGTCCAGCCGAAGGCGTCGAACGGCTAGGCTTTGTCGGCCCAGGCCAGGGAGGCCTCGGGCGGGAAACGGAGACCATCATCTACCTCTGCGAGAGATGCGGAAGCAGGTTCAACTCGGCCCGCTTCGCCCATATCGAGCTCTGCCCCCGTTGCCTGTTGCGCGACGACGCCTCCTCTCACCTCGTCTACGTGCCCGACGGCTCGCCCCGCCGCGAGCCGACGCCGCCTGAGCGGCGACCCGAGCCCGACGCCGCCTCGGCCGAACTGGGCTGAGACCAGCACCGGCAACCTGCGACCGGGCTCTTCGGCGAGCCGCAGGCGGCGCTGTCGGCACCTGACTGACTCTGAGTCAGTACGATAGACACCGCTGCCGTCCAAAGCTCACCGGAGGGAACTTGATGAATCGCCTGGGGGAAAAGCTCACCTACTCCAACGTCATGGTCACGATCCTGGCGATCCTCGTGCTCGGCGGCGGCACCGCCTATGCGACCGCCCGGATGCTGCCGAAGAACAGCGTCGGCACCCGCCAGATCAAGGACGACTCGGTGACCCCGGCGAAGCTCTCGCAGTCGGCGGCGAACAGCCTGCGGGGCCCACAGGGAGCCACCGGGGCGACGGGCGCCACGGGGGCGCAAGGCCCCGAAGGCGCGGCCGGCCCCAAGGGCGACACCGGCGCCCCGGGCGAAAGCGCCGGCCCCTCCTACATCGCCCTCACTGCCGAAGAAGGCCTCGGCTTCCCGGTCGGGAAGGACCACGAGGTCACGGTGGACGGGATCAAGGAACTTCCCGCCGGCAGCTACGTCATCAGCTTCAGCGGCGATCTCTTCAACGGCAACGAACATTCGACCGAACCGGTCCAGGTCCAGTGCAACCTGGCGAGCGACCCCGGGGAATTGGGGAACCTGGTGCTGGTCGGCGGGATTTACACCCTGCCGGTGCCGGTCGGTGCCGAAAAGCTCTCCTCGACGGCGACGGTCAGTCTCGAATCCGCGGCCGATTTCACCACCGACGGCGGCGAAGTCTCCGCCGAATGCCAGGTGACCTCGGGCGAATCCGAGGAGGGCCGCTTCGGCGAAACCCGGGTGGGCATCGCACTGCAGCGGATGGTCGCGACGAAGGTCACCGGCGTTTCGATCCAGGAGTTCAGTGCCCCCGGAGGACTCCCGGCGGCGCCTTGGTGAGTAACGACAGTCGGGGCGCCCGGATTCGAACCGGGGACCTCTGCCACCCAAAGGCAGCGCGCTACCAGGCTGCGCCACGCCCCGACGACCGGAGTGTAGGCGGCCGGGCCGGATGATCTAGCGTCTGGGCCGATGGCCGACGTGAAGCCGCTGCGGGCGCTGCACTACGACCTCGCCAGGGTCGGCGGGTTAGGGGCGGGCGCCTCGCCGCCTTATGACGTGATCGACGCGGCCGAGCGGGCGGCGCTGCTGGCGCGCTCCCCCTACAACGCGGTGGCGATCGACCTGCCGGTGCCGTTCGATCCGGCCGACCCCGCCTCGCGGCCGGTCGGCGATCCCTATGAGGACGCGGCGCGCCTGATCGACTCATGGCGGGCCGAGGGCGTGCTCGTCGCCGATGCCGAGGACGCGGTCTGGGCGCTCTCCCAGGACTACATGGCCCCCGACGGCGCGCGGCGCACCCGCCACGGCGTGCTCTGTCGGGTCCGGGTCGAGGACTACGAGACCGGCACCGTCCGCCCTCACGAGCGCACCCATCCGGGCCCGCTGCGCGACCGGCTCGAGCTGACCCGTGCCACCCGTCTCAACCTCTCGCCGATCTTCTCGCTCTCGACCGAGGACCCGTGGCCGCTGGTCGAGCCGGCGCTCACGCCCGAGCCCTGGGGCGAGATGACCGACGCCGACGGGACCGTCAACCGCGTCTGGCGAGTTGCCGACCCGGCCGCCGTCGCCGCCGTCCTCGACCGCCTCGCCGGCGCCCAGCTCCTGATCGCCGACGGCCACCACCGCTACGAGACCGCGCGGGTCTACCGCGACGAGATCGGCGGCGAGGGACCACAGAACTACACGCTGATGGCGCTCACCGGCCTCGACGACCCCGGCCTCACCGTCTTCCCCACCCATCGGCTCCTCTCCGGCTTCGCCCACGATCCCGCCCGGCGCAAGCGCCTCCTCGCGGGCCTCGCCGAGCTCTTCGAGGTGACCGAGGTCCCGCCCGAGGAGCTCGACCCGGCGGGCGCCGAGGGCATCGGCGTCTTCGGGCTCTACGACGCCGCCGACGGCAGCTCGCGTCGCCTGCGCCTGCGCGACACCGAGGAGCTCGACCGTCGCCTCGCCGGGCACCCGGAGGCCTACCGACGGCTCGACTCGGCGATCCTCGAGACGCTGGTGCTGGAGGGCCTCGCGGGGATGAGCGAGGAGGACATCACCGAGCGCCGCGGCCTCGAATACGCGAAGACCGTCCCCGACGCGGTCGAGATGGTCGCCGAGGGGATCTACGACCTCGCCTTCATCCTGCGCCCGGTGCCGATCGAGCAGGTGCGCGCGGTCGCCGCGACCGACGAGAACATGCCGCCGAAGTCGACCTACTTCTTCCCCAAGGTGATGACCGGCTTCGTCTTCAGCCCGGTCGGATGAGCCGGCCGGTCGGCCCGCACGCGTAGGATCGGGCCGTGGTCAAGATCTACACCAAGAAGGGCGACGACGGGACCACCTTGCTCTGGTACGGCGGCCGCGTCCCCAAGGACAGCGCCCGCACCGAGGCCTACGGCTCGCTCGACGAGGCCTGCTCGGCGCTCGGCGTCGCCCGCGCGCTCTGCGCGGCCGGTGACGGGACCGAGGAGCTCGCCGCCGACATCCTCCGCCTCCAGGACGACCTCTTCGTCGCCGGAGCCGAGCTGGCGACCGCCCCGGAGGCGGCGGGCAGACTCGAAGACGGCGTCAGCCGCGTCACCGCGGAGATGGTCGCCGAGGCCGAGGCGCTGATCGACCGCTACATGGCCGAGGTCGAGCTGCCGCCGAAGTTCGTCATCCCCGGCGGCAACCAGCTCTCCGCCCAGCTCGACGTCGCCCGCACCCTGATCCGCCGCGCCGAGCGCCGCATCTCCACCCTCGCCGAGGCCGGGGAGCTGGCGAGCGACACGGTGATCGGCTTCGTCAACCGCGCCTCCGACCTCGCCTACGCGATGGCCCGCTGGGCCGACGTCGACGACCCGGCGCTCTTCGAGGGACGGGGCCGCTGATGCACGCCGACGTCGTCGCCCGTCGGATCAGCGGCTTCTCCCACGAGGTCGACCTCGGCGACGGCTTCGAGATGGTCGTCGACGAGCCCACCGAGGACGGCGGCGGCACCGGGCCACGCCCGACCCAACTGCTCGCCGCCAGCCTCGCCGGCTGCACCGCGATCACCGTCGAGCTCTACGCCGAACGCAAGGGCTGGGACGTCGACGGGCTCGAGGTCGCGGTCGAGATGGACTCCGACGGCGGTGCGATCACCCGTTTCACGGTCGAGGTCGCCCTCCCCGACGGGCTCGACGACGAGCAGCGGCGCAAGCTGATGGTGATCGCCGAGAAGTGCCCGGTGCATCGGCTGCTGGTGCACGGCGCCGAGATCACGGTCGCCGAACGCGCCCGCGCCTGATGGACCTCGGGCTCGCCGGGCGGGTCTGCGTGATCACCGGCGGCAGCCGGGGGATCGGGCTGGAGACGGCGCGGCTGCTGCGCGCCGAGGACGCCAAGGTGCTGCTCGTCGCCCGCGACGCGGGCCGGCTCGCCGACGCGGCCGAGGGGCTCGACGGCGGCGATGAGGAGATCGCCACGCTGCCGCTCGACATCACCGAGCCGGACGCCGGCGAGCAGATGCTGGGCGCCGCGCTGGAGGCGTTCGGTGGCGTCGATGCGCTCGTCAACAACGCCGGGGCGGCGCGCAACCGCGACCTCTTCGAGGTCCCGGACGCCGATTGGCGCGACCAGTACGAGCTGAACGTGATGGCGCCGCTGCGGGCGATGAAGGCGATCGCGCCGGTCCTCGCCGAGCGCGGCTGGGGGCGGATCGTCAACGTCTGCTCGACCGCCGCCAAGCGGCCCTCGCAGTCGATGCCGGAGTACTCGGTGGCGAAGGCGGCCGAGCTCTCGCTCTCGCGCCTCTTCGCCGACCGCTACGTGAAGGACGGCGTGCTCGTCAACGCGATCTGCCCGGGCGGCGTCGCCGACGCGATGTGGCTGGAGCCGGGCGGCCTCCTCGACCAGCACATGGCGCGGAGCGGTGCCACCGACCGCGAGGCGGCGCTCGCCGAGGTGAACGCGGCGCGTCCGAACGGCCGCCTCGCCACCGCCGAGGAGATCGCCGCCGCGATCGTCTTCCTCTGCTCCGAGCGCTCCTCCTACGTGGCGGGCGCCGCCTGGTCGGTCGATGCAGGCACCGTGCAGATCATCATCTGAGCACCCCGGCGAGCTTCCGTCGCCGACATCGCGGTCGCCCTTTGGCCCGGTTCACACATGTGTGGTCGTCCTTTGGCCCTGACAACGGGCCTTAGGACGACCGCGGCGACTGGACCCGGGCCAGGGACGACCGCGGGGGTCGGAGATGATGTCGGCTTGCCGCGCGACAGGAACAGCTTGGACGGAGACATCGCGGCGCTGCTGCTGAGTGCCGAGGAGGCGGCGGCGATGGAGGCGCACGGGGGGACCGAGGCGGCCGTGCTGCTGGCGCTCTTCGGCTGGCCCGAGCGGCCCGGCCTGATCTTCACCGAGCGCCGCGCCGACCTGCGCCGCCACGCCGGCGAGGTCTCCTTCCCCGGTGGTCGCCAGGACCCCGGGGACGCCGACCTCGAGACGACCGCGCTGCGCGAGGCCCAGGAGGAGATCGCCCTCGACCCGGCCACGGTCGAGATCGTCGGGGCGCTACCGCCGGTCTCCACCTTCGTCACCGGGTACCGGATCCAGCCCTTCGTCGGACTCGTCCCGGAGCCGCCGAAGCTCGACCTGCAGCCGAACCCCGGCGAGGTCGAGACGGTCCTCGCCTTCACCCTCGACCACCTCCGCGAGGGCTATGAGATGCGCCGCCTGATCCGACGTGGCGTCCCGATCCACACGCCCACCTACGAGGTCGACGGGCAGATGATCTGGGGCGCGACGGCGCGGATCCTCGGGGACTTCTTGAAGCGGGTGGGCTAAGAGGGGCGGGAGAGGCGGCCCCTTCACTCACGAACTGCGGGGAGGTTCGCTCAGGGGCCGCCTCTCCCGCCTGCTCAGCGTCGCGACAAGAGCTCGACGACGAACGTCTCCATCTCCTCGACCCATTGCGAGCCGTCTTGGCGAGAGCTGCTCGTGACCGCGACCGGGATGCGCCAGGTCCGCTCCGCGTTGCGCACAAGCTCCGCCCCACCAGAGAGCAGCGCCTCGTCGACCGTCCCGGCGCCCTCATAGATGAAGCCGCGGACCGGCGTTTCGACAAGCCGTTCGAGCAGCGATTCAAGCCGAGGGCCGTGGATCGTGGCCAGGTTCTCGGCGGACCCGGTCGCCGAGCCGAGCAGCCAGAGCACGACGGCGACGTCGTCGACCAGCTCGAGGATCGACCCCGGCTGCTCAGGGTCGGCGCGCGCGGCCTCGATCCCGGCCGCCTCGATCGCGGCCAGGCCCTCGGCATCGCGGCCGGTGCCGCGCACCGCCCAGCCCTCCTCGAGCAGCTCGACCCCCAACGCGCGCCCGCTGCAGCCGCAGCCGACGATCAGTGCTCTTGCCACGCGCGGGGACGCCCGATCGTGCGGAGCTGCTCCTCGCTCGCGCCCGGACCCGGTCGGTTGTGGATGTTGTGGGTGTCGACCGGCTCGCCACACTCCGAGCAGACCTGGACGGCATGGAAGGCGTGGTCGCCGTGGACGGTCTCCAGCGGCGGCCCGTTCTCGGCCGTGTAGCGGTCGCCCCAGGCGAGCAGGGCGAGCAGCACCGGCTGCAGGTCCCGTCCTTTCTCGGTGAGGACGTACTCGAAGCGCTCCGGGTGCTCGCTGTAGCGGCGGCGCTCGACGATCCCTTCCTCGGTCAACGTCGCCAATCGTTGGCTCAACACGTTGGTGGCGACCCCGAGCGAGGACTGAAATTCGTCGAAACGGCGGCGCCCGAGAAAGAGGTCGCGCACCACGAGCATCGTCCAGCGCTCGCCCAGGAAGGCCATCGGCTTGGCGATCGAGCAGTTCTTCGCGGCGTAGGAATCGATGGCCATGCAGACGAGTCTAGCGACTTCCTTGCTTTTCGCAACCGACTTCTGTTACGGTGCCTTGCGAAATGCAAGCGACGCGAAGGAGCCGCGACATGGCGCACCGCTGGAAGGTCCTCGGCATCACCTCGATCGGCCTCTTCATGGCCAGCCTCGACCTGTTCATCGTCAACATCGCCTTCCCGGACCTATCGCGTTCGTTCGACGACGCCTCGCTCGGCAGCCTCTCCTGGGTCCTGAACGGCTACGCGATCGTCTTCGCCGCGCTGCTCGTCCCCGCCGGGCGGATCGCCGATCGGGTCGGCCGCAAGCGCGTCTTCATCACCGGCCTGCTCACCTTCGCGGCCGCCTCCGCGCTCTGTGCGGTCGCCCCCTCGATCCCGTTCCTGGTCGGTGCCCGCGTCCTCCAGGCAGCCGGCGCGGCGATGATGATCCCGACCACGCTCGGCCTCCTGCTGCCCGCCTTCCCGGTCGAGCAGCGGCCGCTGGCGATCGGCATCTGGTCGGCGATCTCCGGCGTCGCCGCGGCGCTCGGCCCGCCGATCGGCGGCCTCCTCGTCCAGCTCAGCTGGCACTGGATCTTCCTCGTCAACGTGCCGATCGGCATCGCCACGGCGTTGGTCGGGTTGCGCGTCCTCGACGAGGTGAGGGAGCCCGAGGACGGCCGGCCCGATCTGGTCGGGGCCGTCCTCCTCGCGCTCGGGATCGGGGTTCTGACGCTCGGCATCGTCCAGGGGCCCGAATGGGGTTGGGACAGCGCCCGGGTGATCGGCTCCTTCGTCGCCGCCGTACTCCTCGTCGCCGCCTTCCTCTACCGCTCAGCCAACCACCATGCGCCGGTGATCGAGCTGCCGCTGCTGCGCGTCCGCTCCTTCGCCCTCGCCAACCTGGCGACGCTGGTGTTCTTCATGGGCTTCGGCGCGATGCTCCTCTCCGGCGTCCTGCTGCTGACCGAAGTCTGGGGCTGGTCGGAGCTGCGGGCGGGCTTCGCCCTCTCCCCCGGCCCGCTGATGGCGGCGATCTTCGCCGTCCCGTCGGGGCGCCTCGGCGCGCGCATCGGGCAACGGCCGGTGGCGACGGCGGGCGGCCTCGTCTTCGCCGCCGGCTTCGCCCTGATGCTGGCGCGGGTCGGCCCGACCCCGGAATACGCGTCGACCTTCATGCCCGCCTTCATGATCGGCGGCGCCGGGGTCGGCCTCACCCTGGGCACGTTGCCGGCCGCGGCCACGGCCTCGCTCCCACCCGGGCGTTTCGCCACCGGCTCGGCGGTCTTCGGCATGGCCCGCCAGCTCGGCTCGGCGATCGGCGTCGCGGTCCTCGTCGCGCTCGTCGACACCGCGGGCGGCAACCTCCTGCACGGCCTCGAAAGCGGCTGGTGGTTCGCCCTCGGCTCCGGCCTCGGCGCGGCGGCCCTCGCCTTCTCGCTCCCGGCAAGAGCCCGCTCCACGGTGCGCGAGACCGCCCCGGAGGGATCGGCAGCCGCGGCCTGAAGTCGGGTTGTGGAGCTTTCCTTTCTCTATGCGACAGAAAAGCTCCACAGAAGGCCCTCAGCCCCTTTCCCGCATCCGCGTCTTCCAGGTCTCGTCCTCGCGGACGCGAGCCTCGAGGTCGGCCTCGGTCAGCTCCGGGGCGCCGCGGCGGCGGCGCAGCTCGTTCTGCGCCTCGAGCATCTGTCGGACGTCGTCGATCTCGTTCTGGACCTCGACCGCGGGGGAACGGGTCGGGAACCAGTCGATCAGGTCGGCGTCGCTGCCCGGGTAGAAGTGGCCGACGGCGACGATCACGCCGATGACGAAGAGCAGGACCGCGACCATCCCCAGCAAGGCCAACACCGTTCCAGGATACGCCCGGCCCACGGTGAGGTAGCCTCGCGCCATGACGACCGGCTTCACCGAGCTGGCCAGCGTCGACGGGGGGATCGGGCCGACCGCGGAGGCGACGATCGGCCTCAAGGACGACGGCCTCTACCGCGGCGACGGCGCCTTCGAGGTGATCCGCGTCTACGACGGCCGCCCTTACGCCCTCGACGACCACATCGCGCGCCTCGAGCGCTCCGCCGCCTCGCTGCGGCTCGAGTTCGACCGCGTGGCGCTGCGCGCCGAGATCGCCGCGCTGCTCGAGGCCGCCGGGCCGCTCGACTGCCAGCTGCGCCTGATCGTCACCCGCGGTGGCCGCCGCATCGCCGCCACCGAGGACGTCCCCGTCCACGGCGAGACGATCCGCATCGCCTCGATCACCTACCAGCCGACGGTGATCCTCAACGGCGTCAAGTCGCTCTCCTACGGCGCCAACATGCTGGCGACGCGGCTGGCGAAGGAGCAGGGCGCCGAGGAGGCGCTCCTCGTCCGCCCCGACGGCATCGTGCTCGAGCCGCCGACCTCCTCGATCTTCTGGGTCGCCGACGGCGCCCTCCGCACCACCGCCCTGGCGGAGGGCGTGCTCGCCTCGATCACCCGCGACCGGATACTGAAGGCCGTCCCCGGGATCGAGGAGGGCGCCTGGACGCTGGACGAGGTGAAGGGCGCCTCCGAGGCCTTCCTCGCCTCGACCGTCCGTGAGGTGCAGGCGGTCGCCGCGATCGACGAGGTCGAGCTCCCCGCGGCCCCCGGGCCGCGCACGACCGAGGCCAGGGAAGCGTTCGACGCCTTGCGTGACCGCGAGCTGCCGGCAGGCGCCTGATGGACTTCAACCTCACCAACGAGCAGAAGCTGATCGCCGAGACGGCGCGCGAGTTCGCCGACCGCGAGATCCTCCCCCGCGTCCGCGACAACGACCGCGCCGAACGCTTCGACCGCGAGCTGGCGCGCAAGCTCGGCGAGATCGGCTTCCTCGGTGCGACGGTCGACGAAAAGTACGGTGGCCGCAGCCTCGATTATCTCGGCTATGGATTGATCGTCGAGCAGATCGGCCGCGCCGACTCCTCCGCCCGCACCGTCGTCTCGGTCTGCACCTCGCTGGTCTCGACCCCGATCGAGAAGTTCGGCACCGAGGAGCAGAAGCAGCGCTGGCTGCCGCGCCTCTGCGCGGGCGAGGGCCTCGGCTGCTTCGGCCTGACCGAGCCCGACACCGGCTCCGACGCCGCCAACCTGCGCACCCGGGCGACGAAGACCGCCGACGGCTGGTCGATCAGCGGCCAGAAGATGTGGATCTCACTCGGCAACGTCGCCGAGTTCGCGCTGATCTTCGCCCAGACCGACCCGGAGAAGAAGCACAAGGGGCTCGCCGCCTTCATCGTCCCGACCGACAGCGCCGGCTTCACCAGCGCCGAGATCCACGGCAAGCTCGGGCTGCGCTCCTCCGATACCGCCGAGCTCTCGCTGGACGCGGTCGAGGTCGGCGACGACGCCCTGCTCGGCGAGGTCGGCGACGGCTTCAAGGTGGCGATGACCGCGCTCGCCGCGGGCCGCTACAGCGTCGCCGCCGGCTGCGTCGGGATCTGCGACGGGTGCGTCGACCACTCGGTGACCTACTCGAAGGAGCGCCAACAGTTCGGCGTGCCGCTGGCCCGCTTCCAGCTGGTCCAGGAGATGATCGCCGACATGATCCTGAAGCGGGACGCGAGTCGGATGCTGGTGCTGCGCGCCGGCCTGCTCAAGGACGAAGGCAGGCCGAACACGATGGAGACCTCGGTCGCCAAGGTCTTCGCGACCGAGTCGGCGGTCGAGTGCGCCAACCTGGCGATCCAGGTCCACGGCGGCTCCGGCTACGTCGACGACTACCCGGTCGAGCGCTACCTCCGCGACGCCCGCGTCACGACCCTGTATGAGGGGACGTCCCAGATCCAGAAACTGATCATCGGCCGCGAGGCGACCGGGATCAACGCGATGACGCCGCTCTAGTCGGTGAGCCGCATCATCAGCTCGTCGACGTAGCACCAGCTCCAATCCTCGCCCGGCTGGGCGGAGCGGATGATCGGGTGGCCGACCGACCTGTAGTGCGCGGTCGCATGTTTGCCTTCCGAGTTGTCGCAGCAGCCGATGTGGCCGCAGGTCTGGCACATCCGCAGGTGGACCCAACGCATGCCGAGCTCGAGGCACTCCTCGCAGCCGGCGATCTCGTCAGGCAGCTCCAGGTACTGGACGGAGTCGAGATGGGTGCATTCGGCAGGCACTGCCCGCGAGCCTAACGGGTCGGCTGCGCCAGCTCGGTGGGCTCGCCGCCCGGGAACCAGTGTGCCTCGACCGGGGGCGGCGCGTCGCGCAGGTAGCGCTCCGCGTCGAGCGCGCCCATGCAGCCGGTGCCGGCCGCGGTGACCGCCTGGCGATAGGTGTGGTCGACGACGTCGCCGACCGCGAAGACGCCCGCCAGGTTGGTGCGGGTCGAGCCGGCCTCGGTGGCGATGTAGCCGTCCTCGTCGGTGTCGACCTGGCCCTTGACGACCTCCGAGCGCGGCACGTGGCCGATCGCGACGAAGGCACCCGTGGCCTCGACCTCAGACTCCTCGCCGGTGTCGGCGTGGCGCAGCCGGACCTTGGCCAGCTTGCCGTCCTCGCCGGCGACGAACTCGAGCGGCACGTACGGGGTGAGGGTGTCGATGTTCTCCACCGCCAGCGCCCGGTCGCGCATGATCTTCGAGGCGCGGAACTCGTCGCGCCGGTTGACGATGGTCAGCTCGTCGGCGAACTTGGAGATGAAGATCGAGTCCTCCATCGCCGAGTCCCCGCCGCCGATCACCAGCACCCGGTGGCCTTTGAAGAAGGCGCCGTCGCAGACTCCGCAGGTCGAGACACCGCGGCCCGCGAGCTCCATCTCGCCGGGCACCCCGAGCCGTTTCGGCTCCGCCCCCATCGCCAGGATCACGGTCTTCGCCCGGTGCTCCTCGTCGCCGAGGAAGACCTTCTGCACGCCGCCGTCGGAGAGCTCGACACGGTCGACGTCGTCGGTGACGAAGCGGGTCCCGAAGCGCTCGGCCTGGGCGCGGAACTGGCTCATCATCTCCGGCCCCATGATCCCCTCGGGGTAGCCCGGATAGTTCTCGACGTCGGTCGTGTTCTGCAGCTGGCCGCCCCACTGGAAGCCCTCGAAGACGAGCGGTTCGAGATTGGCGCGGGCGGTGTAGAGGGCCGCCGTGTAGCCGGCGGGCCCACCGCCGACGATGATCACGTTCTCGACCTTCTTCTTGACGTCGTCGCTGCTGTCGCTCATCCCAAGCCTTCCTTGGCCAATACTTTACTTTTTATAGTACCACCGCCTCTTTCGATCGGCAGCCCCTCCTCTTCCCAGCGATGGACAGTGTTGCGCAGCTGGAAGAAGGCGACGATGCCGGGTGGGATCGGCATCCAGAAGGAGACCAGGCGGAAGATCAGGATCGCCGGGAAGACGGTCTCCTCGGGCAGGCCGAAGAGGACGAAGGCGCCGATCATCCCGGCGTCCACCGCCCCCACCCCGGCCGGCGCCAGCGGGAAGAGGTTGCCGACCATGCCGAGGAAAAATCCTTGGACGACGACCGCCAGCGGCACATGGATGCCGAGCGAGTGGAAGGAGGCCCAGAGCACGCCGATGTTGAACGCCCAGAAGCCCGCCGCCCCGAGAACCGCGAGGCCGCCCTGGCGCGGGTGGGTGAAGAGCCGCAAGGCGAAGCGGAATCCCTCCCCCAGCGTCTCCGGCACCCGGGAGGCCCATTCGACGAAGCTGCGGGTGTGCTCGCCGTGGGCATGGGGCATCAGCTTCGATTCGACATCGGCGGGGATCAGCGTGATCAGGGCGCCGATAACCAGCAGCACGCCCGCGACCGCGGCGGGGACGATCGTCAGCTCGACCGAGTTCTCGCCGTTCAGCACGCCGGTCCGCAGCAGCAGGCCGAAGACGATCAGGGCCAGCGGATAGAAGGCGTAATGAAGGCCGACGAAGGCGATCATCCGGCGGGCGACATCGCGGGCGCCCATCCCGGCCTTCTTCAGCGCCCAGTAGGTGAGCGCGACGCCACCGGCGCCGCCGGCGGAGAAAAGCAGCGTCGCCGCCACCCCCGCCATGTTGATCTCGTAGGTCTCACCCCACGTCAGCCTCAGGGCGTCGCCCCCGACGACGGCTTTGAAGAGGGCGATGTAGGTCGCGTAGGAGGCAATGCTGCAGACGATCGCGATCCCGATCCAGATCGGGTCTGCTTCGCCGAGCTTGTCGAGCGAGTCGCCGAGGCCGACCAGCTTCGGGAAGAGGAAATAGATGGCGATCAACAGGACGACCACCACCAGCCCGGTCTGCAGCATTCGCTTGGTGCTGAAGATCGGCAACCCACCGGGGCTGCCCTCCGCGGTCTTCTCCTCTGACCTCGCGTCGTCCGACACAGCAGCGAAGACGCTACCGAGGGCGCCCGCCGCTGATCCGCTCGAGGCGTTGGATCAGGGCGCTGACCCGCCCGACCGCGGGGGCGAAGGCGGGGTCGGCACGGCGCACGGCGGCGACCAGGCCCGCCCCGGCGAGCAGGTCGGTGACGTAGTGCTCGCCGAGGTAGACGAGCCCGAAGCCGAGGGTCAGGGCGTAGGCCCAGCCCACCGCCCCCTCCTCCGCGCTCGCTTCCGAGAGCGAGGTCGCGGCGGCGACCGAGGTGGCGAAGTGGAGCGAGGGCATCGCCGCCCACGGGTTGCCGCCGAGCGCCGCGTAGAGCCGTCCCCAGGCGCGCCCCCAGAGCGGTTCGCCGACCTCGACCATGATCCGGCGCATCGGCTCCGGGGTCATCCCTTCCTCCGAGGACCACCAGGGCGGCGCGGTCGGCAGCGCCCAGTAGCCGAGGGCGCCGGCGTCGAAGACCGCCGCCATCTGGCGGGCCGCGCGGGGGAAGCGCTCGGGGTGGCGGACCAGGATCCAGGAGAGCGCGGCGTAGGGCTCGAAGAACCAGAGCCAGTGGGCGATGGTGAGGAAGCGGTCGAGCGCGGGCGTGCCGCGGCGGCCGGCGAGGGCGGTCTGCAGACGCGCCCCGGGGAGGCGGCCGAGCCCGATCCGGGTGTCGATCTCGATCGGGTAGCGGGTGTAGAGGCGGCGGCGCAACGCCTCCGGGTCGTCGTAAGGCATTTCGTGGACGACGGTGAAGGCCCACATCTGCATCGCGAAGAGGGCGACGTCGCGCTTGCGCGTCCGCGGCGAGAGGACGGCGACCGCAAGCGGGCCGGCGGCGCTCACCGCGAGCGTCACCGGGCCGGGGATACGGAGGCGCCTGCGCACCAGCGGGAGCGCGATCGCGGCGCCGACGGTGGCTGCTGCACCGGCCCGGACCGCCAGGCGGAGCGCACTGGATGGTCGCCGGCGCCTCCTCATAGGGTCGGCGAGTATAAGAGCCCGTCTCGAATCCCCCGCACGGGGGCCGGCCGCAGCGCATCCGCGCCGCTCGCCGTGATTAGAATGGCCGCGCCTTGACGCCGCACTCGCCTGGCACCGGCCAGATAAACACGCTCATTTGGATCGGCTTCTTCGCCGCCCTGATCGTCGTCGTCGCGATCAACCTCGGACTGTTCGGCGCGGTGCGTCGTTTCCGCGGCGGTCGTGGCCGCAGCGCGAGTGCCGCCCCGGCCCATCCCGGCATCCAGTTCCGCGTCGCGGGCGTCCTCGCCGGCTTCGCGATCGTGCTCTTCGTCCTGGCGATCATCTTCACCAGCAACGCGCTCTCGACCCCGTCGACGACCTCGGCGGGCCTCGCCTCGCTGAAGGGCGAACCGCTGGTCATCAAGGCGACCGGCCAGCAGTGGCTGTGGCGCTACAACTACCCGAACGGGGCCTTCACCTACTGGAAACTGGTGATCCCGGTCGACACCGAGATCGAAATGAAACTCGAATCGACCGATGTCGTCCACACCTGGAGCGTCCCCGACCTGGCGCCTAAGGTCGACGCCGTCCCGGGTAAGGACACCCAGGTGATCTTCCGCGCCGACGCCGAAGGCGAATTCTTCGGCCAGGCGGCGACCCTCTCCGGCCAGGCCTACGCGCCGATGCGGACCACGGTCGAAGTGGTCTCCCCCGAACGCTACGAAGAATTCATCGTCGAACAGCAGAAGGGGATCAAGAAGGGCCAGGAAGCCGCCGAGGAAATCGAGAGCGAAAAACTGAAGACCGAAGAAGAAGCCGAAGGCGGCGAAACGGCGGCCGAAGCAAACGAAGCGGAAGAAGAATGAACGAGACGCCTCATCCCGAGATCGCCGTAGACGGCTTCCCGCCCCGCCGCAGCGGCTGGGCGCAGATCGTCACCAGCGCCGACCACAAGGACGTCGCCAAGATCCTCATGGTCGGCGCCGGCGGCTTCCTCTTCATCGCCGCGCTCGAGCTGCTGCTGATGCGGCTGCAGCTGGCGATCCCGGAGAACACGTTCATGGAGCCCTACACGTTCAACCGGGTGCTCTCCCTCTACGGCGGCACCGCGATCTTCTTCTTCGCCCTGCCCCTCGTGCTCGGCCTCTTCCTCTACATCGCGCCGCTGCAGGTGGGCGCGCGCGGGACCGTGCTGCCGCGGCTCTCGCAGCTCGGCGGGGCGCTCTGGGTGGGCGGCGCGGTGGTGCTCTACGCGGGCTTCCTCTGGACCCCGTCGGAGGCGGGCGTCAACCCGCTGCCGCCGCTGTCGGAGCTCGCCTTCCTCAGCAACAACGGCGTCGATGCCTGGCTCACCGCCTGCGGTCTCGCCACCCTCGGCTTCGTCCTCATCGCGATCGACCTGTCGGCCACGCTGCGCGTCGCCCGGGCGCCGGGGATGGCCTGGCGCCGCGCCCCGCTCTTCGCCTGGAGCGCCGCGGTCAGCTCCTGGCTGATGCTCGTCATCGGGCCGATCCTGCTCGCCGCCTTCACGATGCTGATGATCGACCGCAATTACGGCGGCACCTTCTTCGCCGACGGCGCCGGCGGCTCACCGCTCCTCTGGCAGCATCTCACCTGGATCTTCTACTCGGGCACCTACATGCTGGTGCTGATCTTCGCCTTCGGCGCGATCGCCGAAATCTTCTCCGTCTTCTCCGGCAACCCGATCTTCGATCGCCGCGCGATGATGGCCTCGATCGCCGCCGTCGCCGTGCTCGGCACCCTCGCCTACCTGCAGAACATGTACACGGCGCCGATCGGGCTCGGCTGGAAGTTCTTCGGCATGCTGATGGCGCTCTCGCTGATCGTCCCGATCGGGCTGATCTTCTTCAACCTGATCGCGACGCTGAAAGACGGGGCGCTGCAGATGCGGGCACCGGTCCTGTTCGCGATCGGGGCGCTCTCGGTGATCTCCATCGGCCTCGCGGCGGAGATGCAGCAGTCACTGGTCGGCGCCGCCTGGTACCTCAAAAACACCACCGACTCGACCGCCGCGACCCACTTCGCGCTGATCGGCGGCGCCGTCTTCGGCGGCTTCGCCGCCCTCCACTTCTGGTTCCCGAAGATCACCGGCCGGACGATGGGCGAGCAGCTCGGGCGGATCTCCTTCTGGACGCTGGCGGTGGGCACGTTGGTCGCCTTCGTGCCGATGGCGCTGGCGGGCTGGGAAGAGGACCAGGTGGTCGACGCCTACAAGTTCTTCAACCACACCGGCGTCAACTTCTACAACCTGATCGCCTCGATCGGGGTGCTGATCCTCTTCGTCGGCGTCATCCTCGTCCTCGCCAACGCGGTCGCCAGCGTCAAGGGCGGCGCCCGCGCCGGCCACGATCCCTGGGGCGGCGACACGCTCGAGTGGTTCGCCCTCTCGCCGCCGCCGCCGCACAACTTCGACGTGCAGCCCGACGTCCGCAGCGACCGGCCGCTGCGCGACATCCGCGCCGCGATCGCCCGCCGCGCCCACGAGGTCGAGGAGCGCGCGGCCCGTGAGTCCCAGCCGGTAGCCTGAGCGGCATGTCATCCGGCGCCGGCGCGAGCACCGCGCCACCCCAGGCGGCCGGGGTAGCCCCCCGCTCGGCCGCGCTCACCGTCGTCCGCGACTACCTGACGCTGACCAAGCCGAAGGTGCAGTCGCTGCTGCTGCTGACCACGGTGACGACGATGTACGTGGCCGGTGATCCGTCACTGCGCCTGATCCTCCTCACCTGCCTCGGCGGCGCCCTCTCGGCGGGCGGCGCGGGTGCCATCAACCACGCGGTCGACCGCGACATCGACCGCACGATGAAGCGCACCGCCGACCGGCCGGTCGCCTCCGGACGGGTCTCCCCGGGCGCCGCGATCGCCTTCGGCAGCCTGCTCGGCGCGTGCTCGTTCCTGCTGCTGGCGACCCAGGTCAACGTCCTCGCCGCGGCGCTCTCGCTCTCCGGCCTCTTCGGCTACGTCTTCGTCTACACGCTCTGGCTGAAGCGGACGACGCCGCAGAACATCGTGATCGGCGGCGCCGCCGGCGCGGTCCCGCCGCTGGTCGCCTGGGCCGCCACGACGGGCAGCCTCAGCGGCATGGCCTTCTACCTCTTCGCGATCGTCTTCTTCTGGACCCCGCCCCACTTCTGGGCGCTCTCGCTGCTGATGAAGGACGAGTACGCGGCGGCCCGGATCCCGATGCTGCCGGTGGTCGAGGGCGAGGACGAGACGCGCCGCCAGATCATGCTCTACACGGTGCTGCTCTACGCGGTCACCCAGCTGCCGTTCTGCGCGGGAGGCCTCGGCGTCGCCTATCTGGTGCCCTCGATGGTGCTCGGCGCCGCCTTCATCGGCTTCTCCTACATGCTGCTGCGCACCAAAGAGCGCCGCTGGGCGCTGCGCACCTACCTCTTCTCGCTGCTCTACCTGGCGCTCCTCTTCGTCTCGATGGCGATCGCCGCCCACGTCTGAGCCGTCCCGAGGGACGCTGAGACTCGGGCCGAGGCGGTCTCGGGCAGGGGTTCCGCTTAACCCCCTCGGAGGGAGCTGAGGAAGCTTTCGCCCAAAAGCTCACGGCCTCGGGGGTACAAGACGCTTCACCCCTGCCCGAGACCGCCTCGACGGAGTTCTGACCGAACTCCGAACCCTGCCCGGTGATGAGGGGGTCCCGACAGGGGTCGCAGCGGCTTGTACCCCGGAGCTTCAAAAGCTCCGGGCGCCAGCTTGAAAAAGCTCCCGAGCGAAGGGGTTGAGCGAGACCCCTGTCGGGACCCCCTCCTCGGCGCTCACCAGCCCTCGAGACCGCCCCGACTGATAGAAATCCGGCTTGTGGATCGCGAGACCGCACACAAGGGAATGACCGCGGGCCTGATCGCCGGCGGCTTCTCGGCGCTGGTCTTCGCGCTCTGCTTCATCGTCGCCCTCCTCTACATCGCGCACTGATGAGCGAGCACCGACGCATCCCCGAGCCCGGCGAGACGATCCAGTTGCCGCGTGCCTCCTGGGCCCCGGCCTTCTTCGCGCTCGGCGCGGTCGGCGCCGTCGCGGGCATCTACGCCAACGGCTTCGTCTTCTCGGCCTTCATCTGGTCCTACGTCGGGATCGTCGTGCTGCTCTTCGCCTTCCGCGCGATGGTGAAGACCGGGGTGCGCGGCTACTACAACCTGCCGCGCCGCCAGCAGGCCCGCACCGGGACGCTGCCGGTCGACCAGTTCTCCCTGGAGACCCGCCCGTCAGGCGAGTCCCAGCCCCGCTGAGGGCGCCCTCAGCGTTTCTCGGTGGGTAGGGCGAATTCGCTCGTCGCCCCCTCGGAGGTCCACACCCTCACGATGTCGCGCATCGAGAGGATGCCGACCACCTCGCCACCCTCGAAGACGACCAGGTGGCGGACGCTGCGCCGGGACATCTCGGCGGCGGCATGCTCGAGGCTCCAGTCGGGGGCGGCGGCGATCACCGACTCCGTCATATGGCCGGCGACCGGCTCGGCGTCGGGGTCCTCGCCGGCCCCGATCGAGAGCAGCAGGTCGCGCTCGGTGACGATCCCCGGCGTCGGCGCCTCGTCGTCGATCACCAGCGCGGCACCGACCCTGTGGGCGACCATCGCCGCCGCTGCCTGGCGCAGCGTGTGCGACGGACCGACGGTCACCGAGACCTCCGACATGCCATCTCTGACCTGCATTGCCTGCCTCCTCGCGGACGAGTCTTCCCGATAGTGCGATTCGGTGCAAATGTACCGCGCCGAGCGCCCTGTCAAACGCCGTGACCGGTGCCTCGACATATAGACTCCCCCGCGCCTCGGCAGTATGGAGAACCTCCCCAAGCCCATTCGCCTGCTCGTCCCGATCGCGGCCCTGCTCGTCGCGATCGTCGTGATCTCCGGCTGCGGCACGACCAACCCGGACATCGCCCGCGGACGCGTCCTCTTCACCAAGGACTGCGGTGTCTGTCACACGCTGGCCCAGGCCGGGACGACCGCGACGATCGGCCCCGACCTCGACGACGCCTTCGCCGCGGCGCGCGAAGCGGGCATGGACGGCGCGACGATCGAAGGGGTGGTCAAGGCCCAGGTCGACAACCCGCGGCCCTCGATCGGCAACCCCGCCTCGGCCATGCCCGCCCACGTCGCCGAGGGCACCGACCTCGACGACATCGCCGCCTACCTGGGCAAGTACGCCGGCGTGCCCGGCGCGAAGCCGCCCGAAGTCGAAGGCGGCCCCGGCGCCCAGGTCTTCGCCAGCCAGGGCTGCGGCAGCTGCCACACGCTCGCCGCCGCCAACTCGGGCGGCACCACCGGCCCCGACCTCGACGAAGCCCTGCCCGGCCAGAGCGCCGCCGAAATCGAAGAATCGATCGTCGATCCCGAAGCCAAAATCGAGCCCGGCTACCCGAAGGGCGTCATGCCGCAGGAATTCGGCGAAAAGCTCTCCGAAGAAGAACTTGAACAGCTGATCGAATTCCTGATGGAAAGCGCCGGCAAGGAATAGGCCTTGCCGACCAGGCGGCCCGAGGGCCGCGCCGGTCATCATCCGAATATGCTCGCGCGCCTTCGAAATCGCTTCGAGATCTCACCGCACCGCTATGCGCAGGTGACGACGCTGGCGCTCGTCGGCCTCACGCTGATCGTGCTCACCGGGTCGGCGGTGCGCCTTACCGACTCCGGCCTCGGCTGCCCGGACTGGCCGCAGTGCTATGGCGGTGGCCACCACCCACCGCTCGAAACGCACGCGATCATCGAGTCGGCGAACCGGATCGTGACCGGCCTGCTCGGCATCGCCGTGATCGCGGCCGCGGTCCTGGCCTTCTTCCGGCGCCCCTACCGCCGTCACCTCGCGATATTCGGGGTACTGCTGCCGCTCGGCGTGATCGCCCAGGCGATCCTCGGCGCCCTCGTGGTCAAGTTCGACCTGCGCCCCGAACTCGTGATGTGCCACTTCATCCTCTCGATGATGCTGCTGGACGCGGGCTTCGCGCTCTTCTGGTGCTCCCGATACGAGCCGTGGGAGCGGCGGCGCTCCTGGGACCGCAAGGGGGTCTGGGCCGTCCGGGCGCTGATCCCGCTCGGCCAGCTGACGATCCTTGCCGGGACGATCGCCACCGGCGCCGGGCCCCATGCGGGCGAGTTCGAAGGCCAGTTCGTCAAGCGGTTCACGTTCGAGGGCGCGGGCACCCTCGAATGGGTGGTCCAGCGCCACGCCGTCCTCGCCACGATCTACGGCCTGGCCGCGATCGGCGTCTGGTTCTACCTGCGCCGCCCGGGGGGCGACCGGCGGGCCCTGAAACCGCTGACCGTGGTGCTGCTGCTCCTGCTCACGCAAGGGTTCGTCGGCTACGCCCAGTGGGAGCTGAAGCTGCCGACCGAGATCGTCTGGGTGCACGTCGCGCTCGCCACCGCCAACTGGCTGGCGATGCTCTGGACGATCGCCGTGGCAGGCCGGCTCGAGCCGCGCCAGGGGTCGGCTCCCGCAGCAACCGGCGGGACCGCCGATTCGGCCCCCGCGGCGGCCGGCGCGGGCGCCGGCGCCGCCTGACACGCGGGGAGCGCCGGGGTGCTCCCCTTCTGGCTCTCGATCGGCGCTCTCAGCCTCGTCCAGGGCGTCCTGGTGGCGCTCCCGGGGCGTCCGACGACTATTCCCCTACCCGCGCGTCTACAAGGGCGCTGGTGGGCTCTGGTGCTGCCGCTCTCGATCGTCGTCGTGATCGGCGGGATCGCGCTCGACTCGGCCTCGGCCCGCTTCCTCACCTGGCTGGCACTGATCGCGGTGCCGCCGCTGGCGACCGTCGCGCTCGGCTGGATCGTCCACGGCGCGCGACCCTGGCTGGCGCTACTGGCGATCCCCCTCTTCGCCCTCGCCTGGGCGGCGAAGGGCGAGCTGGGCGGGCAGTCGGCGGCGCTGGCGCTCTCGGCGCTCGCCTGCGTGACGCTCGGCTGGCTGCTGGTCTGCGTGGTACCCGCCCGCTGGGTGAAGCTCGGTATCTACGCGATGGCAATCGTCGACGCCTACCTCGTCTTCACCGACCTGCTGCAACAGCCGAACTCGGTCCTCGATACGGCAGCGCCGGCGGCGAACCTGCCGAAGCTGCAGCTGGTCGACTTCGGCTCGGCCCTGATGGGCTTCGGCGACCTCTTCATCGCCGCCGTCCTCGGCGCCCTCCTCTCCCGAGACGGCCGCCTGCAGGCCCGCGGCGCGGTCCTCGCCGCCCTCTTCTGCTGCGCCTGGGATCTGCTCTTCTTCTTCATCCACGAGACCCCCGCGACGGTCCCCGTGGCGCTCACGCTGCTGACGCTGGAGCTATGGGGGCGACGCGGCGAGAGCGACGGCTGCGCCCCCGCCTAGAGCTGCGTCGCCATGAAGGCGATCATCGCCGCAAAGCAGGCGACGATACCCCCGGAGAGCGCGATCACGCCGGCGACAAACACTTTGCCCAGGTCGTCGAACCTCTTCTCGATACGCGCGAACTGCACGTCCAGCCGATCGTCGATCCGCTCCAGCTGGCGACCCACTCCGTCGAAGCGTCGGTCGACTTCGTCGAACCTCCGATCAACCTCACCGAACTTCCGATTGACCTCGTCGAACTTGCGATCGACCTCGTCAAATCTTCGGCCGACTTCGTCGAACCGTTCGTCGATGCGGTCGAACCTTTCGTCAGTCCGTCGGCCGAACTCGTCGAATCGTTCGTCGACGCGGTCGAACCTTTCGTCGGTCCGCCGACCGAATTCATCGAACTTTTCGTCGACCCGATCGAAGCGCTCGTCCATTCTCGTCGCGAACTCGTCGAGTCGACCGTCTGACCACTCCCCCATCGCTCCCTCCCCCATCGTTCTCCCCACCGTCGCCGTCGTCATGAGAAGGAAGCTAAGGCGCAAAAAGATCTGTACGAAACGGCGAAAGTGCCAACTGTGTGTCAATCACCGGGGCGCTTCAGTCGGCGCCACCAGTCGCGCGTCCAGCGGATTCCGTAGGCACAGCCGACGAGGGCGAGGAGGAAGGCCCAGATCGCACCGACGAGTTCCCCGGCGACGAGGGCAAGGAGGTATACGGAGGCGCCCGCGGCGGCGAAGATCAGCACCCATTTGAAGACCGCGGCCTCGTTGAAGTTCATCGCCCCGCCCCTCCGCGGCGCGCGCCGGAGCCGACTAGAGGACGTAGACCGTCAGGAACACGACGATCCACATGATGTCGACGAAGTGCCAGTAGATGCCGGGGATCTCGACCCCCATGTGCTTCTCGGGCTCTTTGCCGTAGTGGCCGCGGAAGGCACGGATCGTGGCCGCCGTGAGCAGCGTCAGCCCGATGAAGACGTGGGCGCCGTGAAGGCCGGTCAGCGAGTAGAAGATCGTGCCGAAGGACTCGGTGCGGGCGCTGAAGCCGAGGTGCACGTACTCGTTGATCTGGACGAAGAGGAAGGTCAGGCCGAGCAGCCAGGTGACCACCAGGCCGAGTTTCATCCCCTGTTTGTTGCCCTTGCGGATCGCCTCGAGGGCGTAGTGGATCGTGAAGCTCGAGGAGATCAGGATGCAGGTGTTCATCAGCGCGATCGTGACCGGGAGTTCGAACGGCTTGGCCGGCCAGGCGACCGGGTTGACGACGACGCGCAGGAAGAAGTACGAGGCGAAGAAAGACCCGAACAGCATCACCTCGGAGACGATGAAAAGGAAGATGCCGAGCGTCTGTTTGTCGATGCGCGAGCTCTGGTGGGCCTCCGGCGGGCCGTGGTGATGGGCGTCGGCGGCGGCGTGTCCCCCGGCGCCGTGCGGAAGCGGTACGGAAGCGCTCTCCATCAACCCTCACCCCCCTCGGCCACGGCGGCGGCGACCGCCGCCGGGGCGCGGCCGGACTCGACGTGGCTCACCGGTTTGTCGGTGATCTCGCGGACGCGGCCGATCAGATCGGCCTCCAGCCAACGCGACTGCTCACCGGCGAAGGTCGAGATCAGGACCTCGTCGACTTTGTAATGCTCGATCGCGTTGCGGACCGCGGCGAAAGGTTCGGGGCTCGAGATCGGCAGGCCGGTGGCGTCGACCTCGGCTCGGTAGAGCTCGGCGAGGGTCGCGGCGAGATCGCGGACGACCTGCTCCTCGGGCACGTCCTCGCTGCGCGGGCAGATGATCGTGTAGCGGTGCGGCCGGGTCACGGCGCGTTCTTTCATGCGGGCGACCAGGTCGGGCGAGTTGACGGTCTTGGTGGCGACGACCAGGACGTGGGCGACGTCCTGGCGGATCGCGTCTTCTTCGACCCGGACCGGGATGTGGGTGAACTCGGCGTCGGGCTCGGTCAGCGCGCGGGCGACCTCGACCAGATCCTTGCGGGCGATCCCGTAGCGGGTGTCGTAGAGCGCCGAGAAGAGGATCTCGGCCGGGCGATGGACGCGGAGCGCATCGTCGAGCGCCAGCTGCGGCGCCGGATCGAGAACCTCGCCGACCGAATCGATGCCGAATTCGGCGAAGACCGACATCGTCACCTCGACGCGGGCGCGGGCCGAGGCGTAGAGCTCGTCCCGCCCGATCTTCGTGCCGATCGT
Source organism: Solirubrobacterales bacterium (assembly GCA_035500835.1). Taxonomy (GTDB): domain Bacteria; phylum Actinomycetota; class Thermoleophilia; order Solirubrobacterales; family 70-9; genus VAYN01. Next base: position 66,493 of record DATJWW010000020.1, read on the forward strand.
GGGCTGGTTCTGCGGGGCGGCGACGATCACCCGGGAGACCCCGCCGGCCTCTGTACGCTCGCGCACCGCCTGCAGCAGCTTGCGGCCGCCGGCCACCTCGTTGAGGAAGACGAGCAGCGGGCGCCCCGCCTGGGTGACGACGTCGCTCACGAGCCCACCACGCTGGGCTCGGTCGCCGGGACCTCGGCGCCTTCGCCCGCCATGATCGCGTGCCGGGCGCCGGGGACGCCGTACTCGTACGGGCCGCCGACGACGCGCGGGATCTCGTCGAAGTTGAAGATCGGCGGCGGCGAGGAGACCAGCCACTCGATCGACTTGCCTCCCCAGGGGTTGGCCGGAGCTTTCGGACCGAACCGCCAGGAGACGATCATGTTGTAGAGGAAGACGAGCTGGATCGCGCCGAGCAGGAAGGCGAAGCAGCTGATCAGCAGGTTCCAGTTGCCGAACTGGCTGGCGTAGTCGGCGACCCGTCGCGGCATCCCGTCCATCCCCACCCAGTGCATCGGGATGAAGGTGCCCCAGGTGCCGAGCAGCGTGCCCCAGAAGTGGACGCGGCCGAGTTTCTCGTCGTACATCCGCCCGGTCATCTTCGGGAACCAGTGGTAGATCCCGGCGAAGATCGTGAAGACCGAGCCGCCGAAGAGCACGAAGTGGATGTGGGCGACGATGAAGTAGGTGTCGGAGACGTGGATGTCGAACGGCACCATGCCGAGCATCACGCCTGAGATCCCGCCCACGGTGAAGGTGACGATCATCGCCAAGGCGAAGAGCATCGCCGTCGATTTCGTGTGGATCTTGCCGAAATAGAGCGTGCCTAACCAGGAGAAGACCTTGATCCCGGTCGGCACCGCGATCAGCAGCGTGGTGAACATCATCGGCACGCGCAGCCAGCTGAACATGCCCGCGACGAACATGTGGTGCGCCCAGACCGAGTAGCTGAGGACGACGATCCCGATCAGCGCCAGAGCCATCAATCGGTACCCGAAGATGGGTTTACGGGCGTGCGTGGATATGACCTCGGAGATGATCCCGAACCCGGGCAAGATCATGATGTAGACCGCCGGGTGCGAGTAGAACCAGAAGATGTGCTGGTAGCTGATCACGTCGCCACCGGACCCGAACTGGAAGAAGTTGGTGTGCATCAGGCGGTCGAAGAGGACCATGAACTGGACGCCGGAGATGAACGGCGTCGCGGCGACGACCAGCAGCGAGGTCGAGAGGTTCGCCCAGACCAGCAGCGGCATCCGCCAGAAGGTCATCCCTGGCGCACGCATGGTGATGATCGTGACGAGGAAGTTCAGCGCCGTGAAGATCGACGAGAAGCCGGCGAACTGGACGCCGACGTTGAAGAATGACTGGCCCAGCGGGGCGCCGGTCGAGAGCGGCGCGTACCCCGTCCAGCCTGCGTCGAAGGCGCCGCCGGGGGCGAGGAAGCTGGCGATGAAGAGCAGCCCGGCCAGCGGCAGCATCCAGTAACTGAGCGCGTTGAGGCGCGGGAAGGCCATGTCCGGGGCGCCGATCATCAGCGGCAGGACGTAGTTGGCGATCCCGGCGAACATCGGGATCACGAAGACGAAGATCATCAGCACCGCGTGGGTCGAGAAGAGGCTGTTGAAGGTGCCGGCGCCGACGATCTGGGTGCCCGGCTGGGCGAGCTCGGCCCGGATCAGCATCGCCATCAGCCCGCCGACGAAGAAGAAGAAGAACGAGGTGACGATGTACTGGATGCCGATCACCTTGTGGTCGGTGTTGACCTTGAAGTAGTCCTTCCAGCTGTGGGCGCCGTGCGAGGAGTGATCCTCGGGGATGGTCGGCATGCCGAGGCCCCAGCGCAGCCAGTAGTCGAAGCAGCCGATCCCGAGCAGGAAGCCAAGCGGCGCGGTGATCAGCGGCACGACCACCTGCGGGTAGCCGGTCTGTTCCGACTGGAAGGCGGAGAGACCGGAGATCTTGCGCAGCACGACCACGAGGCCGAACCCGAACGCCGCGGCGAGGACGGTGCAGAGCGCAGCGCGGTACCAGCCGGGTCGTTTGAGCGCATCAGCCATCTACTTCGCCTCCATTATTCCGCTTCCACCCTTTCGAGCGGTTCCGGGTTCGTCTGCGTGTCCTGCTTCACCGAGACCATCAGGTCAGTGGGCACTTTTTCCTGTAGCCCTTCGACCCATTTGTCGAACGCCGATTCCGACTGGACGACCACCTTGGCGCGCATCGTGGCGTGGCCGAAGCCGCAGAGCTCGGTGCAGATCAGCTGATACCGCCCGACCTTGGTCGGGGTGACGATCGCGGTGGTGGTGATCCCGGGGACGTTGTCTTTCTTGATCCGCCACTGGGGCACCCAGAAGGAGTGGATCACGTCCTGCGAGTGCATTTTGAAGATGATCTGGCGGTTCACCGGGACGTGGAGGACGCCCTGGGAGTAGGCATATTCTTTGCCCGGGTAGCCGAAGGACCAGGCGTACTGCTGGGAGAAGACATCGACGGTCATGTCGTGACCGGTCTTTTCTTCGATTTCGTCGAGGACCTTCCAGCTCCAGCCGCCGGCGAAGAGGACGATGATCGTCGGGATCACCGTCCAGGTGATCTCGAGGCGGGTGTTGCCGTGGATCGGCTCGCCGTCGGACCCGTCGCCCGGTTTCGCGCGGAAGGCGTAAAGCGCGTAGGCGAGGGCGACGACGACGACCGAGAAGACGATCGCCGAGAGGACGATCATCAGGTTCAACAGGTCGTCGATCTTGGGGGCGGCGGTCGAGTCCTCCGCGCCGTTCCAGTTGATCGAGAGCATCACCGCCGAGATCGCCGCCGAGAGGGCAACCACGGCGGCGGCCATTTTCGCTATCGGGAGGCGGTCGGAGAACAAACCGCGCGGCATTCTATTGAAGCGGCGGCGGGACGCTTTCAGGGGTCAAATGACCTCCGGCACTAGCTGCCGGCGGGCGGCAGCCCGCCGAGGTTTCCGGCGGCGGCATCGAGGACGCCGCGGGCCACGCCCTCCCAGCTCCAGAGGCGGGCGACGGTCTCGACCAGGGTCGCGCGGGCCTCGGCGCGGGTGCGATCGGGAAGATCGAGCCACCCTCGCAGGCGCGCCGCGATCGCCTCGACGGCGCCCGGCTCGACCGGGAACGAGGTGAGCGGCGCGACCGGCTCGGGGAGCGCCGCGGCGAGGCGTTCGGAGACCTCGCGCATGCCCGAGTGGCCGGCCGAGACCGGCAGCGCACCGGAGGCGGCGGCCTCGACCGCGACCATCCCGAACGCCTCGGGGAAGGTGCTCGGCATCACCAGCGCCTCGGCGCGTGGCAGGAGCTCCGCGACCTGATCGTGCTCGAGGCGGCCGATCCACTCGACCGAGCCCGCCGCGGCGCGGGTGGCCTCGGCGTAGCCCGGTGGCGGGTCGGCGAGGAAGGCGGAGAGGATCGGCAGCGGCTTCGCCTCTCCCCCTTCCAGCCCTCGACCGGCGGCGGCGACCGCGCGGGCGTCATCGAGGTCGCCGCGATCGAGCGCCGCCTGCAGCCGGCGCAGACCGTCCTCGTAGGCGCCGAAGCCGGCCAGTCGGAGGCGCGCCTCAGGGTGCTTCGCGTGGACCAGCGGCCAGGCGGCGAGGAGGAGGTCGACGCCCTTGGAGACGATGAACTTGCCGACGAAGACGACCAGCTCACTGCGGGACGAACCTTCGCGTACGCCCGCTTCCGACAATCCTGCGCGCGAGGTATACGTGCTCGGATTATCGGAATCGGGCGCCCACGAGTCGGCTCCCGCGATTCGCGGCTGGAAGGCTTCGACGTCCACGCCGGGGGGGCCCAGGCGCGTCTTTTCTTTCAGATGTGGGAGGTCGGGGAGGGCTCGCCACAACGATTCGGCGGTATGGGCGGAGCCGACCAGGATGCCGCTCGCGGCCTCCATGCCCTCATAGGCGTAGGGAAGGAAGCGGGGGTGGGGTTTGACGGTGTACTCGAGGGCGGAGCCGTGGATCTTGGCGGCGAAGGGAGCGATGTCGGCGCGGGCGAGGATCGCCGGTCCCATCACCAGGTGGTTGGCGAGCGCCGCGTCGATGCCGCCGACCGCGGAGGCGACGTCGCGGACCGCGGCGACGTTGGTGTCGATGTAGCGGTCGAGCTCGGCCTCGGTCAGCTCGTCGAAGGTCTTCACCTCGAAGCCGGGATATGGGTCCTTGACGTAGACCGGCAGGAGACCGCCGATGTCGGGGTTGTGGATCGTGACCCCGGGGAGCTCGACCTCGCGGTCCTGGCAGAGCAGATGGATCTCGTGGCCGAGCCGGGCCAGCGCCGGGGCGAGGTTGGCGTTGTAGATGTTGCTGCCGGTGCCGCGCAGCATGTAGCCGTGGAAGATGAGGACGCGCATCTCTTTCCGCCCAAGCTAATAGTCTGTGCGGCGATGAACGGCAAGCAGCTCTATCGCATGCGCGCCCCGGCCTCCGGCCGCGAGGCGATCGCCCCCGCCGAGCCCGGCCAGATCTACCGCGACCGCGAGACCGGCGAGGAGATGTTCCCGGTCGCGATGGTCCTCCCCCTCGCCCCGTCGTCCTCGTCGCTGCCGCGCAGCCCCGAGAACCTCCGCGCCTGCCGCCGCTGCGACCAGCTGATCGGCACGGATGTGTCGGACTGCCCCTACTGCGGCCTCCGCCAGGGCGCGCTGTAACCGGCGCATCTCTGCGTCCTCGGTCGCTCGCCTTCGGGTCACGCACTGAAGTGCGCTCCCCTCGTCTCGCTTCCTGCGTCCTTGACCTGCTTGGTTACAGCGCGCCCTGAACCGCTGCGAGCCTATTCGGCGGCGGTCGGGTTTTTGACGAGCGTCGCCGTGTAGAGCAGGCGGGCGTTCGAGTAGTAGCAGCCGTAGGCCTTGGTCTTGCCGATGCCCTGCTGCGGGTGACCGTCCTGGATGTCTTCCTTGGACGAGCAGTGTTCCGGCAGGCGGCTGCCGCGCCAGGTGTTTTCGCTGGAGACGTTGAAGGCGAACATCGGCGCCCAGGTCGGGACGGTGAGGGCGACGACCTGGCCCTGGAGGACGGTCAGCGGGTGTTTCAGGGCGAAGACGGGCGTGGTGCCGAAGTAGGGGTTCAGAACCTCGAGCGGGCTCTGGCGGACCAGCGTGTACTGCGGTGGGTTGGTGCCTTCGACCGGCTTCAGGATGCCGATCCGGGCCTCCGACGGTTCGCCGAGGAATTCGTCGAAGAAGGCGACCTCGTCGGTGGTCGTCGTGGTTTCCTTGGTCGAGGGCTTGGCGAGGGTGATCGACCAGGCGACGATCTTGCCTTCGTAGGGCGCCTCGTAGGGCCGGGCGATGCCGTCGGCGATCGACTGGAAGCCGGTCACGTGCCCCTCCACCCGGCAGGGCGTCACCTCGACGTTGTTGACGATCTTGCCCGGGCATGAGGCGGGCGGCGTTTCCGCGGTCTGGCCGAGCACGGTGACGGTGAGCGGGGCCGAGTCGGCGCTGCCGGGGCGCACGACGGCGACCAGGGCGACGAGCAGGCAGGCGGCGGCGAGAGCCAGGGTGGCGCGGCGGCTGTGGGGGCGCGAAACGGTCATGAGTTCCTGGCAACACCGGGTTGCGGGGCCAGTTGCGGCGCCAATCTTGCCGAGCCGGGCGCCGCGATGCGGCCTCCCGACCCCGGCTGCACGATCTGGGCCAGATAGCCTGCGGCGGGCATGGACGAGGCCGAACGCGCTCTCGGGGAGGCCGAGCGGGTCCTCCGCCAGAACTGGCGCGAAGGCGAGGCCGACGGCGTCCCCTACGCCTACACCGAACCGAGCCCCGGCCGCTATCCCTGGCAGTGGTACTGGGACTCCTGCTTCGCGGCGATCGTCAACCGACGTTTCGCGCCCGAGCATGCGCGGGCGGAGCTGGAGAGCCTCCTCGCGGCGCAGCGACCGGACGGCTTCGTCGGCCACACGATCTTCTGGCACCGGCCGGTCTTCGGCGTGCGCCGCGCCTTCTACAACGTCGCCGGTCGCGGGGCGCGGCAGACGGAGACGATCCAGCCGCCGCTGCTCGCCTGGGCCTGGCGGATCGCGGTCGGCGACCCGGCGGCCGAGCCGCGGATCGGCGCGCAGGCCGACTGGCTCCTCGCGAATCGCGACCTGGAGGGCGACCGCCTGCTCTGGATCGTCCAACCCGACGAGTCGGGCCTCGACGCCTCGCCGAAGTTCGATCCGGTCTGGGGGCACCATGCGAACGGGCGGGTCGGCTTCCCATTGCTGGTCGAGCGCAACCGCAGGCTCGGCTGGGACGTGCGCCGGGTCCGCGACCGCGGCGGTCCGGTGGTCTGCGAGACGCTGACCAACACGCTCTGGTCGCTCTCGCTGCAGAGCCTCGGCCGGCCGTCGGCGACGCCTGCCCTGGTCGAGCGACTCTGGGACGAGCGGCGCGGCCTCTTCGTCGACGAGGCACAGCCGGGCGACCTCCGCCCCGCCCCCGTCACCTGGGCGAGCCTGGCGCCGCTGGCGCTGCCGGATCTGCCGGAGGCGATCGGCAGGCGGCTGGTCGAGGAGCACCTGCTGAACCCGCGCGAGTTCCTCACCCCGGTGGCGCCACCCTCGGTCGCGATCTCCGAGCGGAGCTACGAACCGGGCGGCGGCCGGGGCCCGGTCCGCCGCTACTGGCGCGGCCCGACCTGGATCAACGCGAGCTGGCTCGTCTGGCTCGGCCTGCGCCGCCTCGGCCACCGCGCCGAGGCCGATCGCCTCGCCGCCGGCGCGATCGGCGCCGTCGCCCGCTCCGGCCTGCGCGAGTACTACGACCCGCGCGACGGCAAGGGCGAGGGCGCCCACGACTTCGCCTGGTCCGCCCTGATAGCGGAGCTCGCGGACCCCAGATAGCCGCCTGGCGGTGTCCTCGGTCGCTCGTGTGCAGAGCACACCACGCTCCCTGCGTCCTTGCCAGGCGACGATCTGGCGCCCGCGTCTCAGAAGGGGCTATTTGTAGCGGTACGTAATTCTGCCGCGGTCGAGGTCGTAGGGCGACAACTCGATCTTCACGCGGTCGCCCGGGAGGATGCGGATGTAGTGGCGGCGCATCTTGCCGGAGATGTGGCCGAGCACGTCGTGCCCGTTGTCCAGTTTGACCCGGAACATCGTGTTGGGGAGGGCCTCGGTGATCTCGCCCTCCATTTCGATCTTTTCCTCTTTGGCCATGCGGTCCGGGAGGGTATCTCACCGGCGCAGCAAGCCGAGCGCCTGGGCGCGATCGGTCACCTCGCCTGCATACTGCGCCGCCTCCAGCTCGGCCAGCTTGACGCCGATCTCAGGGCCCTCGATACCGAGCTCGGTGGCGATCTCATCGCCCCGCAGCAGCGGCTCCGGCGGGCCGTCACGGCGCCAGTCGAGCGCCGCCGCGACCATTTCGCGGGCCAGGTCGAGGTGCGCCTGGACCATCTCGGGGCGGGCGATCGGACCGGCACCGCGGGCGGAGAGGCGGTCGGCGACGGTCAGCAGGGTGACGTCGACGGTCACCGGCTCGGTCGCGCGCAGGTACTCGTGCACGCGGCGCGGTGGCAGGGGCGCCTCGTGGACCATGAAGCCGAGCCGCAGGTGGTGGAGGGTGAGCGCCTGCAGGTGGCGGGTCAGCCTGCGGGAGGCGCGCAGCCGTCCCATGATCTCGCCGATCACGGTCGCCCCCTCGAGGTCGTGGCCTTTGAAGCCGACGAAGCCGTCGCGCTCCTGGCGGGTCGCGGGCTTGGCGATGTCGTGGAGGAGGGCGCCGAAGCGGAGGGCGACGGCGCGGTCCATCTCGTCGGCCAGCGGCTCGGCGAAGTAGGCGGCGGCCTCCTCGGCCCGCTCGGCGCCGACGAACTGCGCCAGGTCGGCCTCGATGTCGAGCGTGCGGGCCAGCACCTCGAGCGTGTGGCCGTGGACGTCGAGGTGGTGGTTAGGACCCTGTTCGACCCCCTTGGTCCCCTCCAGCTCGGGGAGAACGACGGCGGTGAGGTGGAGCTCGTCGAGCAGCTCGAGGCCGCGCAGCGGATCGGGACCGCCGAGCAGTTGGCGCAGCTCGGCCAGTTGGCGCTCGCCGGCGGGCTCGCCGGCCCGGCCGGCGCCGTCGTGGGCGAGCGCCACGGTCCCCGGGTCGATCCGCAGGCTCAGCTCGGCGGCGAGACGCGCGGCGCGCAGGAGGCGCAGCGGGTCGTCGGCGAAGGCGCTCGGGCCGACCACGCGGAGCGCGCCGCGCTCGAGGTCGGCGAGGCCGCCGCAGGGGTCGATCGCCTCACCGCCGTCGAGCGGCACGGCGACGGCGCCGACGGTGAAGTCGCGGAGGGCGAGGTCGTCCTCGATCGAACCGCCACGCAGCGGCGTCACATCGGCCTGCCAACCGCGCCCCGCGGCGACCACGCGCCAGGTGCGGAACTCGGCGGAGAGCTCGAAGGCGTGCTCGCCGAGCTCCCGGGCGAGCGCCTTGGCGGCGGCGCCGGGATCGCCCTCCACCGCCAGGTCGAGGTCGGCGACCTCGCGACCGAGCGCCGCGTCGCGGACGGCGCCGCCGACGATCCAGACCCCCTCCCCACCACCGAGGGCGCGGCGGGCCGCCGCCGGCAGGGGCGCGGCGCGAAGCTCGTCGGCCAAGCTCACGCGGCTCGCCTCGGCACCCGCGGCGAGATCGCGCAGGTGATCTCGTAGTTGATCGTGTCGAGGCGCGCCGCGATCTCCTCGGCGCGGATCTCGGCGTCGCCCTGGCGGCCGATCAGGACCGCCTCCGCGCCGGGCTCGACATCGGTCTCCGGCCCGAGGTCGATCGTCAGGTTGTCCATCGAGATCGTCCCGACCAGCGGGTATCGACGGCCACCGACGAGGACGTCACAGTCGTTGGTCAGGGCGCGCCGCACACCGTCGCCGTAGCCGAGCGGCACGACGCCGACCCAGGTGTCGACGGGCGCCCGCCAGCGGCGCCCGTAGCCGGCGCTCTGCCCGACCGGGAAGCGCTTCACCGCGGCGACGTAGGAGTGCAGGGAGAGCGCCGGCGTCAGTCCGCGGGCGGCCGGGTCGTCCTGGAACGGGTCGAGGCCGTAGATGGCGACCCCGCAACGTGCCATGTCGAAGTGGGCGCGGGAGGAGCGGAAGGTCGCGGCGCTGTTGGCCGCGTGCACGGTCACGTCGGGGAACTCGGCGCGGATCGCCGCGGCGACGGGCTCGAAGCGGTCGAGTTGCTCGAAGAAGTAGCCGTCGTCGTCGTCCGGTTCGTCGGCGGTGGCGAAGTGGGTCCAGACCCCGGCCGGCTCCAGGTCGGGACTGGCGGCGACGGCGCGGGCGAGCGCCACCACCTCGTCACCGTCGAAGGTGCCGAGCCGTCCCATGCCGCTGTCGTGCTTGACATGGACCTTGGCGACGCGGCCGGCGGCGCGGGCGCGGGCGGCGAGCAGATCGAGGAAGCCGGCGCGCCAGACCCCGACCGCCGAGCCGGTGGCGAGCACCAGGTCGACCTCCTCGTCGGTGAGGGCGCCGAGGGTGAGAAGCTCGGCGCCCTCGGCGCCGCCGTGACGCCCGGCCACCGCGACGGATGCGGCGAGCTCCGCCGCCTCGGCCGCGGTCGCCACCGCCAGCGCGCTCGCCCCGCCGGCGAGCGCCGCCGCCGCGCAGGCGCCGGCCCCATGCCCGTAGCCGTCGGCCTTCACCACCGCGCAGAGGCGCGAACCGCTCAACTCGGCCCGCAGCCGTTCACAGTTGGCGCGCAGCGCGCCGAGGTCGATCCGAGCGACCGCCCGCTCCATGGCCGCGAGGTTATTCGACCGCTGCGGGGCCGCGTAGACCCACCGGGATCGCCGCGATCACGTCGGTGGCGATCACCGACTCGGCGGCGCCGAGGCGGCGCGCCGCCTCCTGGCCCGCCCGGGCGTGGGCGATCACGGCGGCGCAGGCCGCCGTGAACGGCTCGAGGCCGCGGGCGAGGAGCGCCGCCGTCATCCCGGAGAGGACGTCGCCGGATCCTGCGGTCGCCAGGCCCGGCGCCGGGACGGCGTTGACCGCGACCCGCTCGCCATCGGTGACGATCGTGTCGTCGCCCTTGAGGACGACGACCGCGCCGCTCCAGGCCGCCGCCTCCCGGGCGGCGGCAAGTCGGCGGGCGCCGATCGCGATCGACTCCTGCTCGAGCAGGCGGCCGAGCTCACCGGCGTGCGGGGTGAGGACCGTCGGCGCCTTACGACCGGCGAGCCGGTCGAGCTGCCCGGCGAAGGCGTTCAGTCCGTCGGCGTCGATCACCAGCGGCGCCTCGATCCGCGGCGCAAGGTCACGGGCGAGCGCCAGGGAATCCTCGTCGCGGCCGAGGCCGGGGCCGAGGACGCCTGCCGCGGCGCGCTCGAAGGCGACGAGGACCTCTTCCTCGCCCTCGGTCCCGAGCCGCCCCGGCGGCCCCGAGATCCCGCGCGACATCACCTCCGGCTCGCCGGCTTCGAAGACCGGCTCGAGGTCGGCGGGGATGACGACGGTCGCGTAGCCCGCGCCGGCGCGGATCGCGGCGCCCGAGGACATCCGCACCGCGCCCGTCAGCCCGCGCGAGGCGCCCGCGATCGTCACCTGGCCGGAGCTGAACTTGGTCGAGCGCGCGCCGCGGGGCGGGGCGAGGTCGAGGACGGCGGGCTCGATCACGCCGCCCGCGGCGGGCTCCGGGGCGCCGGCCGGGATCCCGATCGACGCCACCACCAACTCGCCGGTCGCCCACTTGCCGGGGGCGACGCGGTGGCCGAGCTTGGCGCCGTGGAAGGTGACGGTGACGTCGGCCTCGACCGCGACGCCGGCGATCTCGCCGGTGGCGGCGTCGACCCCGGAGGCGATGTCGCAGGCGACGACCGGCGCCGCGTAGTCATCGATCGCCGTGATCGCGCCTGCCGCGGGCTCGCGCGGCGAGCCGGCGAAGCCGGTGCCGAAGATCGCGTCGACGATCGCCCCCGAGCCGGCCAGGCGGGACGCGACGTCGTCGCCGACCTCGGCTATTGCAATGGCCTCGAGCCGCCTCAGGTTCGCCGCCGCGTCCCCGCTCAGCTCGTCGGCGGGCCAGAGGAGGAGCACCTCGGCCTCGAAGCCCATGCTGCGCAGCAGCCGTGCCGCGACCAGCCCATCGCCGCCGTTGTTGCCCTTGCCGCAGACCACCCGCACCGGCCCCGTGGGCGCCAGCCGCACCACCGCCTCGGCCACCGCCCGCCCGGCGGCCTCCATCAGCGCAAGCGGGTCGACTCCCTGCTCCTCGATCGCCCAGCGATCGACCGCCCGCATCCCTTCAGCGTCGTAGAGGCCTCGCAGCCACGGCTCCATCGCCCCAATCTACCCGCGAGGGGCGGGCTACTTCCGGAAGCCGACGATCGCCTTCTCGGCGGTGATTTCTTCGCCCTTGTCTTCGGCGCCGACGGCGATGTAGGCGACCTTCTGCAGGAACGGCCTCGCCTCTTCGATCTTCGCCAGTTCTTCGGGCGAGAGCAGCGCTTCGACCAGCTTCAGGGTCGGGCCGCCGTCGATGAAGCCATTCATCGGCGTCGAGCCGAGCGTGCTCTTGGCGGCTTCGAAGTCGGCGGTCGAGCCGAGCGTCTTGCCGCCGGTGCGGAGCGCCTGGGCGGCCGCTTTCGTGCCGTAGGCGATGACCACCTTTTCGCCCGCGGCGCCGACGATCAGTGGCTTTTCGCCGAGTTCGGCCGAGCGGACGGAGAAGCCGGTGACGTTGCCGCTGATCGCGGTCACGCCCGGGGTCCCGGTCGCGCGCAACAGCGTCCCGACGTGGCCGATCGCGCTCTTCGCCTGCGTGGCGTTGCTCGTCTCGATCACCAGGGCGCCGCCGAGGCTGCCCATGCTCGCCCCTTCGACGAAGGCGCCGACGTCGCCGATCGATTCGGCGATCGAGTCGAGATTGATCCCGACCGTTTCCAGCGCCCCCTTCAGTTCGCCCGGTTCGATCTGACCCGGGATGCCGTCTTCGTCGAGTTCGTCGATGCCTTCCTTGAAGTTCTTGCCGTATTCCGGAGTGGCGAAGGCCGCGTCGGCGGTGGCGGGCAACGATTCGAGCATCGGCGTCGCATTGCCGCTCGGCGGAGTCTCCGTGCCCACGTTCGTCGCGAAGTTGATCTCGATCTGTTCAGAGTGCGGGATCACGGTCGCCACCGCGGTCGCGTGCTTCGGTTCGATCTGGACGAGGTCGAAGAAGGCTTCGGTTTCCGCCGAGATCAGGCCTTTGGCTTCTTCGATCAGGGCGCCGATGTCGACATACACGGAGCCGAGCGCGCCGCTTTCGACGCTTTCCATCGTCTTCGTGAACCTTTCCGATCCGCCCAGCCCTTCGTCGGCTTCGGAGACCTTCACCATTTCTTCGAAGTCGGCCTTGGTCTGGCCGAAGGCGAGGTAGTCGCCGATCACGCCGATCACCGATTCGTCTTCCGGATCGACGTAATAGGTGACGCCTTCGAATTCGCCTTCTTCGGGCGCTTCACCGCCGGATTCGACGCGCTTTTCGAGGAATTCTTCGGCTTCGCCCGCGTTCTTCGTTTCGATCGCGATCCCGTAGCCCTCGAATTCGTCGCCGTCGTAGCCGGTCAGGTACATCCCGGCCTTTTCGCCCAGCCACGGTTCGACTTCTTCCTGGTAGCTGAAGCTCTGACCTTCGCCGAGCGCCTGCTGCTCGAGCTCTTCGACGATGAACGAGCCGACGTTTTCGATCCCGAGGACGTTGTGCGTGAGTTCGTTCAGTTCTTCGCTCGTCTTGGCTTCCGGCCCGAGATCGACTTCGAGATAGACCGGCGCCCTTTCGGGAGCCAGGCTCGCCGGTTCCCCACCCCCGCCACTCGATCCGCCGCAGCCGGCGACGGCGATCGCGGCGGCCAGAACGGCCGCGAGGACAAGGACGCTGAGCTTCAGGGATGCGGGCATGCCGAGTTCATACCAGGCCGGGACGCGGATCGGAACACTGAACCGTGACGAATTTCCTACTCGACGGTGACCGTCTTGGCCAGATTGCGCGGCTGATCGACGTTCAGGCCGCGCGCTTTGGCGACGTCGTAGGCGAAGAGCTGGAGCGGCAGGACGGCGAGGATCGGCTGCAGGATCCAGTCGGTCGCGGCGATCTCGATGACGGCGTCGGCGACCTCGCCGGGGCGCTCCGAGCCCGCGGTGGCGATCGCGATCGTCTGCGCGCCGCGGGCCCTTACCTCCTCGACGTTGGAGAGCACCTTCTCCAGCACCGGGCTGTCGGTGGCGATGCAGACCACCGGGGTCGACTCGTCGAGCAGCGCGATCGGGCCGTGCTTCATCTCCCCCGCCGCGTAGGCGTCGGTCGGGATGTAGGAGATCTCCTTCAGCTTCAGCGCCCCCTCGAGGCAGACCGGCAGGCCGATGTGGCGACCGAGGTAGAGGAAGAACTCGCCGTCGGCGTGCTTCTCGGCGACGGCCCGCACCGGCCCCTCGACGGCCTCGAGCGTCTCGTCGATCTTCGTCGGCAGCGCCTTCAGCTCGGCGACCAGCTCGCGGATCCGCTGCGGCGGGAGCGTGCCGCGCAGCTGCGCGATCCGCAGCCCCAGCAGGTACATCACCGCCACCTGGGCGAGGAAGGTCTTGGTCGCGGCGACACCGATCTCGAGCCCGGCGCGGGTGTAGAGGACGGCGTCGGCATCGCGGGTCGCCTGGCTGCCCATGATGTTGGTGATCGCGAGGACCTTGGCGCCCGCCTCGCGGGCGAGGCGCATCGCCGCCAGGGTGTCCGCGGTCTCGCCCGACTGGGTGATGCCGATGACCAGGTCCTCCGGCCCGACCACCGGGTTGCGGTAGCGGTACTCGGAGGCGATGTCCATTTCCACCGGCACCCGCGCCCACTCCTCGATCGCGTAGCGCCCGACCAGGCCGGCGTGGTAACTCGTCCCGCAGGCGACGATCACGATCCGCCCGACGCCCGCGAGGAACTCGTCGGCGAGGTCGACGTCGGAGAGGTCGACCCCGTCCACCTCGGGCAGGCGGTCGGTGATCGTCTCGGCGACGGCGTCGGCCTGTTCGTGGATCTCCTTCAGCATGAAGGTCTCGTAGCCCTGCTTCTCGGCCGCTTCGGCGTCCCAGGTGACCTCTTCGGGGGCGCGCTCGATCGGGTTGCCGTCGGTGTCGGTGACCCGCACCCCGTCGGCTTCGATTTCGACGATCTCGCCGTTTTCGATCGGCATCGCGACGCGGGTGTCGGCGAGGAAGGCGGGGATCGCCGAGGCGAGGAAGGTCTCCCCCTCGCCGACCCCGGCGACCAGCGGGCACTCCTTGCGGGCGCCGAGCAGGCGCCGGGGCTCGTCGGCGTGCATGGCGACGAAGGCGTAGTGGCCGCGCAGCTCGGCGTAGGCGGCGCGGGTGGCGGCGGCGAGGTCGCCGTCGTAGTGGTGGGCGATCAGGTGGGCGACCACCTCGGCGTCGGTCTCGGAGGTGAACTCCTCGCCTTCGCCGGTCAGCCGGCGGCGCAGCTCGGCGTGGTTCTCGACGATCCCGTTGAGGACGATATGGACCTTGCCGGAGCTGTCGTCGTGCGGGTGGGCGTTCTCCTCGGTGACCCGGCCGTGGGTCGCCCAGCGGGTGTGGGCGATGCCGGTCTCCGCGGTCGCCGCGCCGTTGCCGTTGGTATCGCGCTCGATCGCGGCGCGCAGGTTGGCGAGGTTGCCGACCGCGTGCACGGAGTCGACCCGGCCGTCCTCGACCAGGCTGATCCCGGCCGAGTCATAGCCCCGGTATTCGAGCTTTTCGAGACCCTGGAGGAGGAGCTCCTCGCAGGATCTGCCGCCCACGTATCCGACGATGCCGCACATAGGAGGCGAGACAGCTTAGAGGGCGCGCCCTTCCGATCTTACGGGGGCATATGACCCCGTAAGATCGGAAGCACCCCCTGCGGCGTTCAGCTCAGCTCGGCGCGGACCAGCGCGACCAGGCGGTCGCAGACCGCGTCGGCCTCGTCGGCGGCGGGCGCCTCGACCATCACACGGACCAGCGGCTCGGTGCCGGAGGGGCGGAGGAGCACGCGGCCACGGCCCTCGAGCGCGGTGCTCTCCTCGGCCACCGCGTCCCAGACCGCCACCGCCCCGGCGAGGCCGTCGCGGTCGGCGACCTCGACGTTGACCAGCCGCTGCGGCAGCTTCTCCATCGCGGGCGCATCGGCGAGCGCCGAGCCGCCCAGCTCGCGCATGGTGAGGAGCGCGGCGGCGATCCCGTCGCCGGTCGCGACGATGTCGGAGGCGATGATGTGCCCGGACTGCTCGCCCCCCAGTCGCCACTCGCGGCGGAGCATCTCGTCGATCACGTAGCGGTCGCCGACCTGGGTGGTCGCGACCTCGATCCCGGCCTCCCCCATCGCCTGGTGGAAGCCGAAATTCGTCATCACCGTGACCACCACGCCGCCGCCCAGCTCGCCGCGCGAGGCGAGCCCGCGGGCGGCGATGGCGATCAGCTCGTCGCCGTCGTGGACGCGCCCGGCGGCGTCGACGGCGAGCACCCGGTCGCTGTCACCGTCGAAGGCGAAGCCTATCTCGGCGGTGTCGGAGGCGGCGACCCGGGCGGCGAGGGCCTCGACGTGGGTCGAGCCGACGCCGTCGTTGATGTTGCGGCCGTCGGGCTCAATGCCGATCGCCTCGACCTCGGCGCCCAGCCGGGCGAAGATCCGCGGCGCGACCCGGTAGGCGGCGCCGTGGGCGCAGTCGAGCATCACCTTGCGGCCGGAAAGGTCGATCGGGAAGGCGGCGGCGAGCTCACGGAGGTAGTCGTCCTCGCCGCCGTTCAGCTCCTCGATCCGCCCCGGCTCATCGGCGGGAGGCGGACCGCCGCCCTCGAGCAGCGACTCGATCCGCACCTCGACCTCATCGGGGAGCTTGGTCCCTTTCGCGGAGAAGAACTTGATCCCGTTGTCGCGGAAGGGGTTGTGGGAGGCGGAGACGACCGCCGCCAGGTCGAGACCGAGGCGGCGGACGAGGATCGCCGCCGCCGGGGTCGGCAGGACGCCGGCGAGCAGCGCGTCACCGCCCGCCGCGGCGATCCCGGCGGCCAGTGCAGCCTCCAGCATCGGCCCCGACTCGCGGGTGTCGCGGACGATCAGGACCTGGGGGCGGGGGGCGTCCAGCGAAGCGGTCGCCGCGCGCCCGAGCGCGGTCGCCAGCTCGGCGGTGAGGAAGGTGCCCGCCTCGCCGCGGACGCCATCGGTCCCGAACAACTTCCTGCTCGCGGCAGCCACCTGGAAGAGCCTAATGCGGGAGGTGCGGAAGGAGGAGCGGCGCTCAGCGCTTGCTGAACTGCGGCTTCTTGCGGGCCTTCTTGAAGCCGGCCTTGCGGCGCTCCTTGACCCGGGCGTCGCGGGTGAGGAAGCCGCGGCGCTTGAGGTCGCCGCGCAGCTCGGCGTCGATCTCGGTCAGCGCCCGGGCGATGCCGTGGCGGACCGCCCCGGCCTGGCCGGAGATGCCGCCGCCGTGGACACGGACGCGGACGTCGACGTTGCCCTCGTAGCCGGAGACGGTGAGCGGCTGGCGGGCCATCGTCTGATGCAGGGGACGCGGGAAGAACTCCTCGAGGCTGCGGTCGTTGACGGTGAACTTGCCGTCGCCGGGCAGCAGGATGACGCGGGCGATCGAGCGCTTGCGCTTGCCGGTGGCGATGAAGCGGGCGCCACTCTCCATCTTGGCCGGGGCGCGGTCGGCGACCTGCGACTCGGTTTCGGCGGCGGCCAACTCGGCCTCGCGGCGGGCTTTCTCCTCTTCCTCGGCCTCGAGCCGGGCGCGCTCCTCGGCCGACAGCTCGGGAGCCTCGGGCTCGACCGCGATCGGCTCCAGGTCGGCACCCGGGATGACGTCTTTCTTCTCCTCTTTGGCGACCGGGGCGGGCTCGGGAGCGGCCTGCTGCTCCTCGGCGGCAGGCTCGGGCTCGGGAGCGGGCTGCTCCTCGGCGGTCGGCTCGACCTGCTCCTCGGCGACCGGCGCGGCCTCGGTGCTCTCGGCGGCGGTCTCGTCGACCGGCTGCTGCTCGGAAGTCTCGTTCGTCTCGTCAGACATCTATCGCTGGATCTCCATCGGTTTCGGCTGCTGGGCCTCGTGCGGGTGCTCGGGGCCGGCGTAGACCTTCAGCTTGGTCAGCTGTTGGCGGGCGAGGCGGTTGCGCGGCAGCATGCCCTTGACGGCCTTGCGGATCACTTCCTCGGGACGCCGCTCGAGCATCTCGGCAAGGCTGCGTGACTTGATCCCGCCCGGGTAGCCGCTGTGGCGCCAGTAGGTCTTCTGCGCCAGCTTGTCGCCGGTGACCCGGATCTTCTCCGCGTTGACGACGACGATGAAGTCGCCGGTGTCGACATGCGGCGTGTAGGTCGGCTTGCGCTTGCCCCGCAGCGCGTCGGCGATCTGCGTCGCCAGCCGGCCCAGGGTCTGCCCCTCGGCATCGACGACGTACCAGTCGCGCCGGCGGTTCTCGGCTGTCGCCACAAAGGTCTTCATCGCGGTATCGGTCATAAAAAAGCGCGGGGCATCGCCCACGCGGCCGGGGAATGATAGCCAGATCGCTCAGCGCGCGCAGCGATCGCAGGTGCCGCGCAAGACGACGTCGTGCTCGGTGACGTCGAAGCTCATCGCTCCGGCGACCTGGTCGAGGGCGCGCTCCAGGCTCGGGTCCTCGAAGGGGACCATCCGGCCGCAGTCGCGGCAGATCGCGTGGTGATGGTGGTGGCCGGTGGGATCGACGCGCTCGAAGCCGGCGGTGCCGCGGCAGACCTCGATCCGCTGCACGAGGCCGAGCTGCTCGAGCTGCTCGAGGGCGCGGTAGACGCTGGCCCGACCGACGCCTGCCTCGCCGCTCCGCAGCTCCTCCTCGAGGTCGAGGGCGGTGACCGCGCAGTCGTGGCGGGCCAGCGCCTCGATCACGGTGGTGCGGGCCCCACCGCGACGGTACCCGGCCCGCCGCAGGGCCGCGAGCGCGCTCTCTTCCCAGGTTTCGGCGGCGACGGTGTTCATGCCATCGATCCTAGAACCCGGCGCCGTCCGTATCGCTCCCGTCCCACCTGCCAGAGCCGCGCCAGCACGTAGACGGTGGCGCTTCCGGTGCCGACGAAGAAACCGACCGGCCAGTCGGTTTCGAAGGACGCGGCGATCGCTGACCAGACGATCGCCAGCGCGAGCACGACCGAGAGGGCCATCGCGACGCCGGGACGGTCGGTCAGCGAGCGCGCTGCCGCGGGGGGGCCGATCATCAGGCTGAAGATCAGCAGCGTGCCGACCACCGGCACCGTCATCGCCGTCGCCAGCGCCAGCACGCCGAGGAAGGCGAGCTCGATCGCGAAGCTGCCGATCCCGCGCGCCTCGCCGACCTCGGGCAGCGCCGAGGAGAGCATCAGCGGCCGGTAGAGGACGCCGATCGCGGCGATGCAGACGATCCCCAGGATCAAGGTCGGCGCCACCGCATCGGAGCTGACGCCGAGGACCTCGCCGAAGAGCAGCGAGTAGACCTCGGGCGCGTACTGTTCGCCGAGGCTGACGAATAGGGCGCCGAGGGCGAGCATCATCACCAGCATCAGCGCGGTGACCGCGTCGTGACGGCCGCGGCGGCCGAGCAGGCCGATCCCGAGGGCACCGATGAAGGCGAAGACGCCGAGCCCGAACAGGGTGCCGACCCCGACCAGCGACGCTCCGGCGGCGCCCGCGAAGGAGCCGTTGGGGATCGCGTGGGCGGCGAAGGCGGAGCCGCGCAGGACGGTGAAGAAGCCGACCACCCCGGCGACCACGGCGACGATGCCGGAGACCTCCCAGGCATTGACCATGAAGCCGCTGAACACGGTCAGGAACCTCTCTCTCGTCGCCACTCGACGACGCCGCTCAGCAGGTAGATGACGAAGACCAGGGTGACGACGAAGAAGCTGACCGGCCAGCCGTGACCCTGGGGTGGCCAGTGATAGCTGTCGTAGGCGAGGAGGACGCCGATCCAGGTCGCGGCGATCCCGATCCCGACCGCCGTCAGCATCGCCCGCAGCGGCCGTCGGGTCAGCCGCAGCGCCGCCGCCGCGGGCCCGATCAGAAGCGCCGTGCTGAGGATCGTCCCGATCGTGATCGCGGCGAGAGCGGTCGCCAAGGCCAGGGCCAGCAGATAGAGGGCACCGACCAGGCGCACCGGGATCCCCCGCGCCGCCGCCATCTCGGGGCTGACGGTGCTCAGCAGCAGGGGCCGGTAGAGGGCGGCGATCATCGCCACGGCGAGCGCCGCCAACACCACCACGGCGGGGATCGTCGAGCTCGAGATCGCGAAGATCGAGCCGAAGAGGATCGTCACCGTGGAGCTGCCGCCGGTTCCCTGGGTCGTATCGAGGTAGAGGAAGAGGGCGGCGAGGCCGATCGCGGCGCCGAGCACGATCCCGGTCGCCAGGTCGCGACCGCGCACGCGCTGGACGCCGACCAGCTCCATCGCCGCGGCGGCGAGCACGTCGACCGCGACGAACCCGGCCAGCGGGCCGGCCCCGACCAGCGCCGCCGCCGAACCGCCGGTGGTGCCGATGTCGCCGAGCGCCTCGCCGGCGAACGACTGCCCCCGCATCACCGTGAAGACGCCGACCACGCCGGTGACGATCGCCACCGCCGCGCCGATCGTCAGCGCCACGTGGACGGCTTCGTTGTCGAAGAAGCCCGGCGCGAAGACCGGGCCGAGGAAGGCGGCCGGGCTCACTGGATCACCTCGGGGTGGCGGACCGTCTCCTCGCAGCCGCCGAGGTCGGCGTCGTCTCCCGCCCCGGCGACGATCAGCACCCGGCCGTGGACGTCGATCACGTCGACGTGGTGACCGTACAGGCGACTGAGCACGTCCGGCCGGATGACCTCCTGACTCGTGCCGCTCGCCGCCCGGCCGGCGGCCAGGTAGACGATCCGGTCCATCACCGGCAGCAGCGGGTTGATCTCGTGGGCGGAGATCAGCACAGCGACGCCGCGCTCACGGCAGACCCGGGCCAGCAGTGAGACCACCTCCTGGGAGCTGCGCAGATCGAGGTTGGCGAGCGGCTCGTCGGCGAGCAGCAGACGCGGCCCGGAGATCAACGCGTGGGCGATCAGGATGCGTTGCTGCTCACCGCCCGAGAGCCGACCGACGCGGGTGTCCGCGAACGACTCGGCGCCGACCGCGGCGAGCATCTCCTCGACCAGCTCGCGCCGGCGACGCCGGCCGAAGGAGAAGCCGAGGCGGCGCGCGTCGAGGCCGAGCCCGACGAGATCGCGGCCGCGCAGCGGCAGATCGGGGTCGAGCAGGAACTTCTGCGGCACGTAGCCGATCGTGTCGGTGCGCGGCGAGCGCGGCCGGCCGCCGACCAGGATCCGTCCTTCGCTCGCCGCCTGCAGCCCGAGGATCGCCCGGAAGAGGGTCGTCTTGCCGGCCCCGTTGGAGCCGATCAGGCCGGTGAACTCGCCGGGCGCGATCGCGAAGTCGACCCGGTCGAGGACCTGGCGCCCGGCGATCCGCACGCCGAGCTCCTCGACCGAGAGGACCGCCTCGCTGGTCGCACCCCCATCCACCTAGAGCTCTTCCGTCGACTTCCCGTTCGCGACGGCTTCTTCGAGCGCCTTCAGCTCGGCCTCCATCCAGCGCTGGTAGGTGTAGCCGGTCGGCATCGTCTCGTAGACGCCGACCACCGGCACGCCGTTGTCGGCCGCCGAGGCGAGGAACTTTTCGGTGATCGAGTCGGTCACCTGCTGGTTGTAGACGAAGGCGTCGGCCTTCTTCTCGCTGAAGAAGCTTTCCTGCAGGGCGACGGCCTGGGGGGCCGGATCGGCGTCGTTCATGATGTCGGCCTGCATGGTGAACGGGGTCAGGTTCTCGATCCCCGCAGCTTCCAGCATGTAGTCGGCGACGGGCTCGGTCGTCGCGACGGCCGCACCGGGGAACTTCTTGCTGAATTCTTCGAGCCCTTCCAGCCAGGGCCGCAGCGAGGCTTCGAACTTCCGCAGGTTGGCCTCGAAATAGGCCTTGTGCGCGGGCTGCAGTTCGCCGAAGTCGGCGGCCAACCGCCTGGCGACCGCCAGCATCGTCGTCGGCTTGTACCAGAGGTGCGGATTGGGGGTGGAATCGGGGAGGCCGAGCAGTTCCTGGACGTCGATCACCTTGCGCCCCGAGCTCGGCGAGGCCGACTCGATCTTTTCCATGTAGGTGTCATAGCCGAGGCCGTTCTGGACGACGACGTCGGCGCCGGCGACCTGCTGGGCGACGCTGGCGCTCGCCTCGAAGGTGTGTGGATCGGTGTTCGGGTCGCTCTCGATCGCGCTCGCGTCGACGTACCTGCCGCCGATCTGTTCGATCACGTTCGCGTACTCGTTCTCGGCCCCGACCGCGGCGATCTTGCCTTCCGCGCTCGCGTCGGCGTGGGAGCCGCCACCGCAGCCGGCGACCCCGAGCGCCGCGAGGATTGCGAGCAGGGAGAAGACGGCGACGAGGCGCGGGGCGTTCGGGTGGACTGGCCGGGACATGCGGGCTCCTTGATCGATGGGACTGGGCGACCGGGCGGTCGCGTCGCGCAGCCTACACAATAATGAGAATTGTTCTCGTTACCATCTGGAGACGTCGGCTCCGATCGCCCGCCGTTAGGTTTCGCTGCCGTGACCTCCTCGATCGCGTCGATCCCCAGCCCCTCGCAACCGGGGATCGGCGTCGGGCCGTTCGAGATCCACGCCTACGGACTGATGTACGCGCTGGCGGTCACCGCCGCGGTGTTGATCGTGCGGCGCCGCTGGCGGGCGCTCGGCGGCGACCCCGACCTGCCTCTGCGGGTGGCGATCTGGGCCTTCCCGGCCGGCCTGATCGGCGGTCGCCTCTACTTCGACATCACGAGCTTCGGCGAAATGCCCCACACCTGGTACGGGCCGATCGCGATCTGGGACGGTGGCCTCGGGATCTGGGGAGGGATCGCGGCGGGCGCCGCGGTCGGCGTCTGGCGCGTCCACCGCGAGGGGGTCTCGGTCCCCGCCTTCATGGACGCGACCGCCCCCGCCCTGCTCGTCGCCCAGGCGATCGGCCGGGTCGGCAACTACTTCAACCAGGAGCTCTTCGGCGGGCCGACCAGCCTCCCCTGGGGCCTCCAGATCTCCCCCGAACATCGCCCCGAGGGCTACCTCCACTACGCCACCTTCCAGCCCACCTTCCTCTACGAGATCATCTGGAACCTGGCCCTGGCCGCCTTCCTGGTCTGGCTCGGACATCACCGCAAGATCCGTCCCCCCGGCCTCTTCGCCCTCTACGTCGCGGGCTACTCGGCCTTCCGCATCTTCGAGGAGAGCCTGCGGGTCGACCCGGCCCACCACATCCTCGGCCAGCGGCTGAACTTCTGGGTGGCGATCGTCCTGACGATCGTCGGCGCTGTCTGGTTCGTCTGGACGCAGCGCGACCGGCCGGGCGCCGACGACCCGCCGGTGGTCCAGCCGCCCGCGGATCGTGCCGTAACTGTCACGTCTTCGTAGAACCTTTGTAACAACGTCTACGTTGTACAATTTCCGCGCTATGTCTGCCATGTGCTGTGGGCGACGGAGCGCGCGAAGGAGTTCGACGAATGGTGGGAGACGCTAGGCGGGCCCGAAAGAAGGCAAATAGCCCAGTCCATCCAAAAGCTGGAAGAAGCAGGTCCGAACGCCGGGCGTCCCTTGATCGACACGGTCAGCGGCTCGCGGCACGCCAACATGAAGGAGTTGCGATCGAGCCAGACTCTTCGAGTCTTTTTCGCCTTCGACCCGCAACGGAAGGCAGCGTTGTTGATCGGCGGTGACAAGGCGGGAAAAGCCAAGCGCTTCTACCGCCAGATGATCGCGAAGGCGGACAGGATCTACGACGCGCATCTCGCACACATCGAGAAGGGAGCACCTGAAGATGGTCGATAAGGATGAATGGGCCGATGGCGAAACCAGACCGTTCAAAGAGCTGAGCGACGAGCTGCGCAAAGACCCCGAGGTGGCAGCCAGTATCGACGCTGGGGCGGCAGCGATCGACGCCGCGCTGCGGCTGAACGAACTGCGCGAACGGCGCAAACAGACCCAGGCCGGCCTGGCGAAGATCCTCGACACGAGCCAGGCCAACGTCTCGCGGATGGAGCGGAGCGAAAACCCCTACCTGGAGACGCTCGCCGACTTCGTCGGGGCGCTCGGGGCCCGACTGGAGATCAACGCCGTCTTCGAGGACGAAGTGGTGCCGTTGAAGGTCTTCGACGGCGAGGTCGAGACCCCCGCCACCTGAGGCGGCGTGGAGGCGCCCCACGCCGCCTCGGTCACTCCCACTCGATAGTCGCCGGCGGCTTTGACGAAATATCCAGGGCGCAGCGGTTGACGCCGCGGATCTCGTTGATGATCCGGTTGGAGACGCGCTCCAACAGGTCATAGGGCAGGCGGGCCCAGTCGGCGGTCATCGCGTCGTCGGAGGTGACGGCGCGGATCACGATCGGATAGGCGTAGGTGCGCCCGTCGCCCTGGACGCCGACCGAGCGGACCACCGGCAGCACGCAGAAGGACTGCCACAGCTGCCGGTACATCTCGGCGGCGCGGATCTCCTCCTGGAGGATCGCGTCGGCGGCGCGCAGGATGTCGAGCCGCTCGCGGTTGACCTCGCCGCCGACGATCCGGATCGCCAGCCCCGGGCCGGGGAAGGGCTGGCGCCAGACCATCCGCTCGGGCAGCCCGAGCTCGGCGCCGACCGCGCGCACCTCGTCCTTGAAGAGCATCCGCAACGGCTCGACCAGCTCGAAGTCGAAGTCCTCGGGCAACCCGCCGACGTTGTGGTGGGACTTGATCGTCGCCGCGTGGTCGGAGCCGCCCGACTCGATCACGTCGGAGTAGAGCGTCCCCTGCACGAGGTAGCCGATGTCGTCGAGCTTCGAGGCCTCCTCCTCGAAGACGCGGATGAACTCCTCGCCGATGATCTTGCGCTTGAGCTCCGGCTCGTCGACCCCGGCCAGCCTGGCGAGGAAGCGCTCCTCGGCGTCGACCGCGATCAGCGGGATGCCGAACTGGGAGAAGGTCTCGACCACCTGCTCGGACTCGTTCAGCCGCATCATCCCGTGGTCGACGTAGATGCAGGTCAGCCTCTCCCCCACCGCCCTGTGGACGAGGAGCGCCGCGACCGAGGAGTCGACGCCGCCGGAGAGCCCGCAGATCACCCTGCCCTCGCCGACCTGGGCGCGGATCTTCTTCACCTGTTCTTCGATCACCGAGGCGGCGCTCCACTGTTCGGTGCAGCCGGCGACGTCGCGCAGGAAGCGGGTGAGGATCTCGGTCCCATAAGGCGTGTGGACGACCTCGGGGTGGAACTGGATGCCGTAGAGGCCGCGGTCGGTCATCTCGTAGGCGGCGACCGGCGAGCTCGGCGAGCTCGCCAGCGCGTCGAACCCCTGGGGCGCCTCGCGGACCACGTCGCGATGGCTCATCCAGCAGCTCTGCTCCTCCGGCAACCCGCCGAGCAACCTGCCGCCCCCGTCCCTCAGCGCCAGCTCGGTCCGCCCGAACTCCCCCGCCTCGGCCCCTTCGACCTTCCCTCCGAGCGCCAGCGCCATCGCCTGCATCCCGTAACAGATCCCCAGCATCGGGATGTCGAGGTCCAGGAGCTGCGTCGGAAACGCGGGAGCCCCATCTTCGTAGACGGAAGCCGGCCCGCCGCTGAGGATCAACGCCTTCGGCGCCCGCGCCCGGACCTTCTCGACGTCCACGGAGGCCGGCAGCAGCTCGGCAAAGACCCCGCACTCCCGGATCCTTCGGGCAATCAGTTGCGAGTACTGCCCCCCGAAATCGAGCACCAGTACCTCCTCCGTGGCCCCTCCGGCGGGTGGCGTCGTAGGGGGACCCATGTCCGAGGAAGCTTTAGCTACCGGAGGACATGGGGGGTCCCCTGCGACGACAGGACCCGCCGGCCGGAGCGCGTCGGAACCACTAGTCATCCGATACGGCCACCCCTGCACTTACAGCGGCACGGCCATTAGAGCCCATGCCAACGTGTTGCTCATTTTGCAGCTTCTTGCCCTCGCTCATGAGAGCGGGGGCAACCATGACCTCGGCCCTTTGGAAGCTGCGGATGTCCTCGTAGCCGCACGTCGCCATCGAGGTTTTCAGCGCCCCCATCAGGTTGAAGGTGCCGTCGTTCTCCTCGGCCGGGCCGAGCAGGATCTGCTCCATCGTGCCGTCCTGCTTGGTCGAGACGCGGGTGCCGCGCGGCAGCGAGGGATGGAACGTCGCCATCCCCCAATGGAAGCCGCGACCCGGGGCCTCTTTGGCGCGGGCGAGCGGCGAGCCGATCATCACTGCGTCGGCGCCCATCGCGATCGCCTTCGAGACGTCGCCGCCGGTCCGCATGCCGCCGTCGGCGATCACGTTCACGTACTCGCCGGTCTCCAGCATGTGCTGGGCGCGGGCGGCCGCCACGTCGGCGATCGCCGTCGCCTGTGGGACGCCGATCCCGAGCACGCCGCGGGTGGTGCAGGCGGCGCCCGGGCCGACCCCGACCAGGACGCCGACCGCGCCGGTCCGCATCAGGTGCAGGCCGGTCGAGTAGGAGGCGCAGCCGCCGACGATCGTCGGCACCGGCACTTCGGCGATGAACTCCTTCAGGTTCAGCGGCTCGACCGTGGTCGAGACATGTTCGGCCGAGATCACCGTGCCCTGGATGACGAGGATGTCGAGGCCCGCCTCGATCGCCACCTCGTAGTAGTCGCGCACTTTCTGCGGGGTCAGCGAACCGCAGACGACCGCGCCGGTCGCCTTGATTTCCTCGACCCGCCTGGCGATCAGCTCCGGCTTCACCGGCTCCTCGTAGATCCCCTGCATGATCCGCGTCGCTTCGTGCTTGGGCGCGGCGGAGATCGCCTCGAGCTTCTCTTCGGCGTTCTCGAAACGGCTCCAGATGCCCTCCAGGTTGAGGACGCCGAGGCCGCCGAGCTTGTTGGTCAGCGCCGCGGTCTCCGGGCTGACCACGCCGTCCATCGCGGAGGCGAGCAGCGGCAGGTCGAAGCGGTAGGGACCGAGGGTCCAGGTGATGTCGATGTCGTCGGGGTCCCGCGTGCGGCGCGAAGGAACGATCGCTACGTCGTCGAATCCGTAGGCGCGCCGCCCTTTCTTTCCGCGGCCGATTTCGATTTCCAAGTTGGCTACCTCCAGGGCTGGCGTTGAACTAGCCAGACTACACTTCGGCCGGGACCTCCAAATCGTGCACGGAGACGCCGCCGAGCAGGCGCTCGACCTGGTTGCGGTCGACGAAGCCGGCGCCGAAGTGCTGGGTCGACTCGGCACCGCAGGCGACCCCGTAGGCGAGGCAGTCGCGCTCGCTGCGGCCCTCGTAGCGGGCGGCGACGTATCCCGCGACGAAGGCGTCCCCCGAGCCGACCGTGGAGACCGGCTCGAGCGGCTCGGTGTGGACCTCCAGGAGGCTTCGCTCGCCGGGCGGACCGACTGCCGCGACGCAGCCCGCGGGCCGGGTGATCGCCGCCTCCTCGGCACCGAGCCGGACCAGCTCCAGCAGCCCGGTCGCCAGGTCGGTGCCGTCGGCGAACTCCTGGCCGACCAGCTCCTCGGCCTCGCGCTCGTTCGGCGTCACCATCGCCGCCCCCGCCCGCACCCCGGCGAGCATCGCCTCGCCCTCGGCGTCGAGCACCACCGGCACACCGCGCCGGCGCAGGTCGCCGATCAGCCGCGCGTAGAGGTCGTCGCCGGCGCCGGGCGGCAACGAGCCCGCCAGCACGCAGATCTGCGTGCCGCCCGCCAGGTAGCCGATCCGATCGAAGAGCCGCTTCGTCTCCTCGGCGGAGACGGCCGGGCCGCGCTCGTTGATCTCGGTCTGGTCGCCTGAGGTCGGGTCGACCACGGCCAGGTTGATCCGCGTCTCGGCGGCGATCTCGATGAAGTCGCTCAGCACCGACTCGTCCTGCAGCTCTTCGAGCACGCGGGCACCGGACGGGCCGCCGACGAAGCCGGCGGCGATCACCGGCCGGCCGAGCAGATTCAAGGCCCGCGCCACGTTGATCCCCTTGCCGCCCGCCACGGTGCGGCTCTCGACCGCGCGATGGCGTCGGCCGAGACGAAAGTTCGGAACCGCGACGGTGCGATCGATCGCCGCGTTCAGCGTCACCGTCAGGATCACCTCTTACTGCACCCGCTTTCGATTTCGGATTCGGCGGACGGTCCGCCCGAAAAGGATCGCTGCAAGCAGTATCGCGCACGCCGCGATCGCGAGGTCGAGGAGATGTTCCCCGACGAAGCCGCGGACCTTGTCGAAGGCGCTCGCAGCAGGGATCGAGCGACTCGCGACCAGCGCCACGGTGCCCGCGCGCAGCCCGTCGACGGTGACGGTTGCCGTCCCGAGCCGGGCGCCGCGCCGGATCGGACCGGTCACCTTGCGCGGCGCGTCGACTTCGACCGCGGGCTTCTGGCCGTCGCGCAGGCCAACCTTCAGCGGGTGGGCGACGAGGAGTGGCAGTTCGCCGCCGGAGCAGCGGATCGAAGGGCTCGCCAGTTCCTGGCCCTGGCGGAGCACCTTGACCCGGTGGTACTGCCGGAAGCCCCATTCGAGCAGTTCGAGGTTGTCGGAGAAGCGGGTTTCGTCGGTCGGCGCGTCGATCGCCACCGAGATCAGCCGGATCCCGTGCCGCGAGCCCGAGCCGACCAGCACGTAGCCCGCCTTCCAGGTGTGGCCGGTCTTCACCCCGGTCACCCAGGGCGCCATTTCGAGCAGCTCGTTGATCGAGTGGATGCGCTGGTGCGGGTGGACGCTGCGCAGCACCGCTTCGCGCGAGTCGGCGATCTTGGCGAAGGCCGGGATCTTCAGCAGTTCCTCGGTCAGCGCCGCGAGGTCGAGGGCGCTCGAGTAGTTGGTCGGCGAGTCGAGCCCGATCGGGTTCTCGAAGTGCGTGTTGGTGAGGCCCAGCGCCGCCGCGTAGCGGTTCATCCGGCCGACGAACTTCTTCACCGTTCCCGCCGCCTCGATCGCCAGCGTGTGGGCGGCGTCGCCGGCGCTCAAGAGGATCAGCCCGTAGAGCAGGTCGCGGACGCTGATCTTCTCGCCCGCTTCGAGGCCCATCACCGAGTCGCCGAATTCGTATTCGAAGGGCTGGGCTTCGACGATCTTTCCCAGCGGCAGGTCCTTCATCGCGACGTAGGCGGTCATCAGCTTGGTCGTCGAGGCGACCAGCCGCCGTTCGTCGCCGGCGTGCGAGGTCAGCACTTCGCCGGTGCGTCCGTCGATCAACGCCCAGGACTTGGCGAGGATCCGGGGACCGGGCGAATGGTGCTTCCGGGGCTTGGCCTGGGCGCCCGCGCAGAAGACCAGCGCCAACAGGACCGCGAGGAGGACGCCGACTCGGCGCCGGCTCACTTCTGCAGCTTCAGGGTCTCGCCCGCGATCAGGATCTGCGGGTCGACTTCCGGGTTCAGGGCCATGATTTCGGCCACCGGGATGCCCGTCTTCGCGGCGATCGAGGTGAGCGTGTCGCCGCTCTGCACGACGTACTTCTTCGCCTTCGTGCGCGGCTTCTTCTGCGTTTCCTTCTGGACCGTCTGCCTGCCCTTGTCGTGCGAGTTCGAGTGCAGGTCGGTGTTGGAGGCGACGACGATCACCGCGATCACCGCCGCGGCGAGCGCGGCGAGCGCCACGAACCTCGCTATCCACTTGCGCGTTCTCTTCATCGGACGGGATCTCGGACGGCGCCGTCGGCGCCGGTTCGGGCCGGCATCGTAGCGACGATCTGCGCAAATACCGGGCTTTTCCGATCAGGCGCCCGAGATCTCCCAGAGGCTCGCCCGCAGCTCCTCGGCGGCGGTGGCCGGGTCGGGCGCGCCGCTGATCCCACGCGAGGAGGAGACGATCGCCGCGGCCGGACCGGGAGCGAAGGCGGCACCGAGCAGCTCCGGCCGTCCGCCCTGGGCGCCGACCCCGGGCAGGAGGAAGACCGAGCGTGGCATCAGTTCGCGGAGGCGCACGATGTGCTCGGGCTCGGTGGCACCGACGACGGCGCCGAGGCCGCTGAGACCACCGTCGCCGAGGAGGCGCGGGGCGAGTTCGTCGACGAGCGCCGCCAGACGCTCGTGCAGCGGCGCCTGCGGCGCGGGCACGTCCATCAGGTCGGCGGCGCCCGCGTTGCTGGTGCGGACGAGGACGAACATCCCGGCGTCGACCGCCTCGCAGGCCACGACCAGCGGCTCCAGCGCGTCGCGACCGAGCAGCGGGTTCGCGGTGAAGGCATCGGCGCCGAGACCCGACACGTCGCCCCAGGGGGTCGGCGTCGAGCCGACCAGCGCCTGCGCGTAGGCGGCGGCGGTGATCGGGACGTCGCCGCGCTTGCCGTCGGCGAGGAAGATGAGGCCCGCCTCGCGGGCGGCCTCGCGGGCGGCGGCGAGGGCCTCCCAGCCCGGCGGCCCGAGGCGTTCGAAGCAGGCCAGCTGCGGCTTGACGGCGACGCAGTGCGGGCCGACCCGCTCGATCAGCTCACGGCAGTGGGCGGCGACGGCACGACCGGCGAGAATCGCCGGATCGCCGTCGCCCTCGGCCTCGACCGCGATCCCCGGCAGAAGCTGCGCGGGATCGGGGTCGAGGCCGAGGCAAACCTGGCTGCGGCGCTCTTCGACGAGCGCCGTCAGCCGGTCGGCGAACTTCGGGCTCAGGTCAGCCTCAGCCCTTGACTTTGGTCTTCAGGGCGGAGCCGGCGGAGAAGCGCGGCACCTTGCCGCCCGGGATCGTGATCCGCTCACCGGTGCGCGGGTTCACACCCTGACGCGGGCCACGCTCGGCGACGTGGAATTTGCCGAAGCCGGTGAAGCTGACCTCGTCGCCTGCCGCCAGGGCGCCGGTGATCGCGTCGAGGACGGCGTCGACAGCGTCGCTTGCCGCTTTTTTGCTGCCCAGCCGGTCGTCTCCTGCGAGTTGGTCCAGAAACTCAGCCTTGGTCACGTCGAGATTCCTCCTCGGGGTTGAAGATGAGCCGCAATCTAACAACGCCGGTCGGCGGCAACCCGCGCCGGAAGCCAAAAGTGGCCCTGAGCAGTCGATTATCGGTCCGTTCAGGTGCCGCTGACGGAGAGCTCGGAGACCAGGAGGGGCGGGGTCGAGACCGACCCGCCGAAGGGCACCCAGCGGGTCTCGGAGCCCGCCGCGGCGACCGCTCGCAGCATCGCCACCAGCTCGCCGGCGATCGTGAACTCGCGGATCGGCTCGGCCAGGGCGCCGCCGCGGATGACCCGGCCCGAGGCGCCGACCGAGAAGACCCCGGTGACCGGGTTGACGCCCGAGTGGAGGCCGGCGACATCGGTGACGAAGACCCCCTCCCCCGCCTCGGCGAGCAGCGCCTCGGTCGAGAGGTCGCCGGCGGCGACCACCAGGTTCGAGGCCGAGACCGAGGGCAGCGAGCGATAGCCCGCGCGCGAGGCCGAGCCGGTCGAGGCGGCGCCCTCGCGGTTGGCCGTGTAGGTGTCGTAGAGGTAACTGCGCAGGGCGCCGCCCTCGATCAGCGCGGTGCGACGGCGGGGCACGCCCTCGCCGTCGAAGGGGGCCGAGGCGGCGCCCGCCGGATCGCGGCCGTCGTCGTGGAGGGCGAAGGTGGTCGAGGCGACCTCCTCGCCGAGCCGGCCGGCGAAGGGCGAGCGGCCGCGCTGCACGGCGCGGGCGCCGAGCGCGCCGCCGATCAGGCCGGCGAAGCTGGCGGCGACGGTCGGGTCGAGGACGACCGGGCAGGAGCGTGAGGCGGGCTTGCCGGCACCGATCATCGATACGGCACGCTCGGCCCCCTCGGCACCGATCGCCTCCGGGTCGAGGTCGGCGGGGCCGCGGGCGAGGCCGAAGCCGAGGCCGGTCTCGCGGCCCGACTCCCCCTCGGCGAGCGCCTGCAGGTAGGCGAAGCAGCTGGAGGTCTCATAGGAGGCGGCGATCCCGGTCGAGGAGGCGATCGCGACCTGATCGGTGGAGTCGGCGTAGACGGCGGTCTCGACGCCGACCACACGCTCGTCGGCGGCGAGCGCGGTGCGCTCGACGGTCAGCGCCAGGTCGGCGACCTGGCCCGCGGACCACTTGCCGACGCTCGGATCATCGAGGCCGGCGATCGCCTCGATCTCGGCGGGCGCGGGCGGCGCCGCGAACTCGTCCTCGTCGGCGACCGCGGCCATCTCGGCGGCGCGGGCGGCGAGCGTCGCGACCCCGGCCTCGGAGAGGTCGGTCCCGTAGGCGTAACCGACCCGATGGCCGTCCCAGGCGCGGATCCCGATCCCGGTCTGGGTCGCGGCGGTGAGGCTCTCGACCTCGCCGCCGTGGACGCGCACCTCGCGGCCGGTGTCGCGGCCGGCGTAGGCCTCGGCGGCGCTCGCGCCGGCGCCGAGGGCCGCCTCGACCGCGCGCGCCGCGGCCGGCGAGAGCTCCACGTTCGGCAGCTCGCTCATAGCTGCGTCCCTCCCACCGTCATCTTCGCCACCCGCACGTGCCCCTGACCCACCCCGACCGGGACGTGCTGTCCACCCTTGCCGCAGATCCCGGTCTTGTTGAAGAAGTCGTCGCCGAGCGCATCGATCGCGGCCAGCGCGTCGAGGCAGTTGCCGATCAGGGTCGCGCCGGTGCAGGGACTGGTCACCTTGCCGTCCTCGATCAGGTAGCCCTCGGAGACCCCGAAGACGAAGTCGCCGGTCGCCGGGTCGACCTGGCCGCCGCCGAAAGACACTGCGTAGAAGCCGTTCTTGGTGTCCTCGATGATCGCCTCCGGGGTCGCCGCGCCGGGCGCGATGTAGGTGTTGGTCATGCGCGGGATCGGCAGGTGACGGAAGCTCTCGCGGCGGCCGTTGCCGGTCGAGGCGACCCCGTCGCGCTCGGCGCCGAGATGGTCGTAGATGTAGGAGACGAGTCGACCGTCCTCGATCAGCCTGGTTTTCTGCGTCGGCCGGCCCTCGTCGTCGATCGCGTCCGAGCCCCACTCGTTGGGCAGGCGACCGTCGTCGTAGGCGCTCAGGAGCGGCTGGGCGACCAGCTCGCCGAGCTTGCCGATATAGACCGAGGCACCCTTGTGGATGTGGTCGACCTCGAGGCCGTGGCCGGTCATCTCGTGGAAGAGGACGCCGCCGAAGCCGCCGCCGACGACCACCGGCATCGAGCCGGAGGGGGCCGGGCGCGAGTCGAGCAGGGTGAGCGCCTTCTGGGCAGCCTGCTCGGCGATCAGGCTGGGATCGTCTTCGAGCAGCTCGAAGCCGCGGTGGGCGCCGAGCGTCTCGGACCCGGTCTCCACCTTCTCGCCGCGGCGGGCGACCACCTGGGCGCCGATCCGGGTGCGGGTGCGGTCGTCGCCGGTGAAGAGGCCGTCGGAGTTGGCGATCGTGACGACGCGGCGGGCCTCGGCGTAGGAGGCGGTGAACTGGGCGATCTCCCCGCCCATGCCACGGCCACGTTGGTCGAGCTCGCGCAGGAGCTCCGCCTTGCGGGCGGCGGGCACGTCCTCGGGAGCGACCGCGATCGGCACCGGGGTGACCGGGCGGGAAGTGAGCGGGGCGGGCTCGGTGCGGCCCGCGCGGAGCGCCGAGGCGGCCTCGTCGGCGGCCCGCTCGAGCTCGGCCGGGTCGAGGCCGTCGACGTGGGCGAAGTAGGTGGTGGCGCCGTCGACGACCCGCACCCCGGCGCCCCCCTCGGCGCCCGACTGCACCGACTCGATCCGGCCCTCGTCGATCGCCATCGTCAGCCCGCCGCGCCGTTCCGCGAAGACCTCGGCGAAGCGACCGCCGTTGGCGAGCGCGCGCGAGAGGACGCGGGCGGCGACCTCCTGGTCGAGCAACTCGGTCACGCTTCGCGGCTCCGGCCGCCGAGACGGCTCCTGCGGGTCAGGTCGATGACCGCGCCGGCGGCGACGAATAGCTCGGCGCCCGCGGTCGAGTCGGCGGGCAGCTCGGTGGCGCGACCCTCGGCGTAGTAGAGGCGGGCGAACGGCTTGCGCTGGATGCGGCGGCGGCGCATGTAGGCGGCGGCCTCGTCGGCGTAGCCGGAGACCCGGTCGAGCAGGACGCGGTGCGGCTTGGGCGGCATCAGTCGCTCTTCGCCGCCAACTCGCGCAGGGCGGCGCGCATGTCGAAGAAGGTGATCGAGGAGAGCGCGAAGCGCTCGGTGACGACCACCGCGGCGAGCCCCGCGTGGCGCAGGGCGAAGACCTCGCCCGCCTGGGTGGCGACGTGGAGCTGTTCGACCGGCTCCTCGCCGGCGGCGTCGGCGACCCGCAGCAGGTCGACCGCCTCCTCGGCCCAGGCGGTGGCCTCGCCGGAGGCGGCGAGGACGGTCCCGTCGGCGGTCAGGATCGCGCCGCCGCGCAGGTCGGGGGACATCTCGGTGAGGAAGGCGAGAGCGGCCTCGGCGTCCGCCGGTGCGGGGGCTGTCGCTGCGGCGTCGGGCACTTAGGCGAAGATACCGACCGTGCCCCTCGCCCGAGCGTCCTGGCTCACCGTCGTCGTCGTCTGTCTGATCGCCGCGATCCTCTTCGCGATCAGCGGCTACACCGGCTACACGATCACCGTCTTCGCGGTGGGTGCGGCGGCGGCCGTGAACCTGCTGCCCCCGGCCTGACCCCCCGCCGGCTGTTCCTTATGCGCCTCTCAGGCGCATAAGGAACAGCTAACTCGCGAGGTGCGCCAGAAGGAGGCGGGCGGCGCGGCCGCGGTGGCTGATCGCGTTCTTCTCGGCCGCGCTCAGCTCCGACATCGTGCGCCGGTCCTCCGGGCCGGTGTCGTCGGGGACGAAGATCGGGTCGTAGCCGAAGCCGCCGCTGCCGCGGCGCTCGCGGAGGAGGGAGCCGGCGCAAGTCGCTTCGAAGACGTGCTCGGTGCCGTCGGCGTCGATCAGAGCGAGGACGCAGACGTAGGCGGCGCGGCGGTCGCCGTCGGCGGCGTCGACCTCGCGCAGCAACTTGTCGAGGTTGTCGCCGTCGCTCGCCCCCTCCCCCGCGTAGCGGGCCGAGTAGATCCCCGGCGCCCCGCCGAGGTCATAGGCCTCGATCCCGGAGTCGTCGGCGATCACCGCCCCGCCGAGTGCGGCGTGCGCGGCGCGCGCCTTGATCAGCGCGTTGGCCTCGAAGCTGTCACCGTCCTCGACCGGGGACTCGTAACCGGCGGGCAGCGGCTCCAGCTCGACCCCGGGCAGCAGCTCGCGCATCTCCCCCACCTTGTGGAGGTTCGAGGTCGCGAGGATCATCGCGCCGCCCGGCTCAGGGCGCGACCCGCTCCTGGACCTCTCGCAGGCGGGCGATGCCGCCCTCGGCGAGGCCGAGCAGCTCGTCCAAGGAGGCGCGTGAGAGCGGTGTCCGCTCGGCCGTCGCCTGCACCTCGACCAGGCCACCCTCGCCGGTCATCACCACGTTGGCGTCGACCTCGGCCCGCGAGTCCTCGTTGTAGTCGAGATCGCAGAGCGCGCGCCCGTCGACCATGCCGACGCTGACCGCCGCCACCGAGCCGGTCAGCGGCATCGTCTCGATCAGCTTGCGGTCGAGCAGCCGCTGGAAGGCCAGCTTCAGTGCCACGAAGCCGCCGGTGATCGAGGCGCAGCGCGTGCCGCCATCGGCTTCGAGCACGTCGCAGTCCACGTAGACGCTCCGTTCGCCGAGCGCCTTGAAGTCGACGACCACCCGCAGGCTGCGGCCGATCAGCCGCTGGATCTCCACCCCGCGGCCATCCTGCCTGCCCTTCGAGACATCGCGCTGCTTGCGCTCGCCGGTCGAGGCGGGCAGCATCGCGTACTCGGCGGTAACCCAGCCTTTGCCCCGCCCCATCATCCAACGCGGCACCTGCTCGGAGACCGAGGCGGTGCAGATCACCCGCGTCCGCCCGACCGAGATCAGCGCCGAGCCGTCGGCGCTTTCGACGAAGCCGGGGTCGATCGTCACCGGCCGGATATCGGCCGGGGCGCGGTCGTAGCTGCGGGAGGCGGTCGCCATCGGCGCGAGTCTTTCACGCGACGCGGGCGCGCGCCCGGCGGACACCCATGTGCCGGCGCCGGGCGCCCCAGGGGCCGAGGGCCACCCTCATTTGAAGGTGACCTTGTCGACCGCTTCCTTGATCTTGTCGACGATCACATCGGCGAGCTCGGTGCCCTGTTTGCCGTTGAACCCCTTCATCGCGGCGACCATCCCGACCATCAACAGCGAGACCAGGAGGATCAGGCCGACGTACTCGACCGTCCCCTGGCCGCGCTCCCCGGCGAGGGCGTGGATCGCCCGCACCCGCCGCGTCACGGCGAGCTCGGCCCGCCACAGGGCGGCGTGCAGGTAGCCCAGGATTGCGTAGAACATCGATCTCCCTTCCTCGTTTGGCGGGACCGATGCTCGGCCTCAAATGCGCACCGAACAAGACGCGCACGTGCCGATTGCGTGACGGCCGGCGGCGCTAGGGGAAGTTGCGGGAAAGAGAGGTGTGGAAGCGGGTGCCGGTCAGGGACACCGGCGCCTCACCGGGGAAGGAGGCGGTGAGGGAGCCGGTCCAGGAGCGCTTGCCGTCGGGGCCGCGGCGCAGGATCGCCGAGCCTCTGAACGGCCTTGGCGGGTGGATCTTGCCGTGGCTGACCTGCGGGTCGGAGGTGAAGCTCGACCGCGGCCCGATCGCATAGGCGATGCTGAGCAGGCCGATTCGGCCGACGGTGCCGAACTGTTCGGCGACGAAGTCGGTCCTGCCGGCCCGCCAGGCATCGAAGAAGAGACCACCCGTACCGGACTTGTCCGCGGCGTAGAGGCTCATCCGGGTGTCGGCGGGGGGCAGCTCGACGGCCGGGTCTTCGAGCAGCGGGTTGGCGCCGCCCGCCACCAACGGGCACTGTTCGGTCGGCGGCAGGACCTCATCGCCGCGGACCCGATGCGAGCGGACCGCGGTGTAGCCGCCCTGGCCCTCGAAGTCGATCTTGCCGGTGAAGTAGCCGGGGATCGTCGCCGCTCCGGTCGTCCCGCCGAAGCAGTCGGGCGGCAATCCGCGGGCGGCAGGTGCGGTGGGATGGAAGGTGACGTCGATGCGACCGAACTGACGGAAGTTCGCGTGGATCCCATTCGGCCCCGAGGTGCCACGGGCGACATAGGTGGTCGAGGTCCCGGCCCCCTGGGTGTTGCCCGCCCGCGCCACCCCGATCGTCACCGTCGCTTCCCGCGCCGAGACCAGCAGCCGATAGCCGTGCGAGCCGACCAGCTCGAAGCGTGGTTCGACTTCGATCCGGTGCCCACCCCCGCCCCCGTCGGCGAGCGCCGCCGAGGCGAGCGCCCCGGCCCCGATCATCGCCAGCGAGACCGCCACGAAGAGTGCGTTCGCAGTTCTGGTCGCTATGCGACCAGAACTGCGAACGCACCGGGGGTTGCGGGGGCGGCTCATCGGACCCGCTTCGCCCGCGTGTAGAGGTGGGCGACGTCTCGACCGAAGTACGGGCCGAAGTTGGTGAACGGGTCCTCCGGATAGCCGTAGGTGGTGACGCCGTTCACGACATCGCCTTCGATCACCCAGCCGCCGCCGGAGCCGCCGGCGCTGTCGTCGCAGCTGATCGCCAGGTCGAGCGGGCCCGGTTCGAAGAACGAGCCGAAGTCGTGCCCCTCATAGGTCGCCGAGCGGCAGACCTGCAGCGTGCCGCCGTTGAAGGGATGTTCGACCGGATAGCCGAAGGCATCGAAGGTCTGGTTCGGGGAGAGTCCCGTCGCCACCCGATCCGCCCCGACCGCCGCCGCCAGCGTCTGCCCCTTTTCGTTGCGCCCGACCACCGCCGCGCCGACGTCGAAGTTCTCGTTTTCGTGCCCGTGCCAGGCGGGCGTCGTCCCCAGCCAGTGGGCGGTGAAGGTGCCGAAGGGCCGTTCGCCGTGGTGATAGCCGGGGACGAAGACCCACTTGCCCGTCGACCAGATCCCGTCGTCGTAGACGCAGTGGCCGGCGGTGATCACGACGCTCTTGTTCGGTGAGACGACCGAGGTCCCCGAGCAGCGCCCGTAGCCGCCGCCTTCGTTGATGAAGATCGCGCCGTTGACACGGTACTGCGGTTCGGTCGGGTCCTCGATCGTTTCCGAGGTCGCGGTCAGCACCGGATTGAGCGCCGAGGCGTGGGCGGCGGGCCCTGTCCCTTCGACCGGCCGCGCCGCCTCCATCCGCGCCGACGTCCAGAAGCGGCGCGCCGCAGCGGCTTCTTCGCGGAAGGAGACCGAAGGCCCGGCCGGCTGCGACGCACCAGCCGCCCCGACCCCACCGACGGCGAGCGCCAGGCAGGCCACCGCGACGACCAGAACAGTTGACTTCCCCGCGCCCATCGCCTGGACTCAAGCACAGAAACGGTGCAAACCCGGGATAACCTGCCGCGATGCGAGTCCTCGTCGTCACCAACTTCGTGCCCGACGAGTCCGCGCCACAGCGCGGCCGCTGGGTCCGCGACCAGGTCGCCGAGATCCGCGCCCGCGGCGTCGAGGTCGAGGAATTCGCCTTCCCCCGCGGCAGCCGCAACTACATTCCCGCGACCCGCCGGCTGCGGGCGCTGCTCCGTCGCGAGCGCTTCGACCTCGTCCACGCCCACTACGGCCTCGCCGGCTGGGTCGCCCACCTCGCCGGCGCCCGCCCGCTCGTCGTCACCTTCCACGGCACCGACGTGCGCCACCCGGTCGTCGGTCCCCTCTCCCGCCGACTGGCCTGGCGTGTCGACCTCGTCACCGCCGTCTCCCGCGCCCTCTTCGCCGCGGAGGACGACCGGCCCGGCCTCCCCGCCGTGCCCGGCGCCGCCGTCCTCCCCTGCGGTCCCGAGCTCGGCCGCTTCGCCCCCACCTCGCGCGCCGCCGCCCGCGCGGCGCTCGGCCTCGACCCCGACGGCCGCTACCTCCTCTTCCCCGCCGACCCGGCCCGGCCGGAGAAGCGCCACGATCGCGCCGCGGCGCTCGCCGCCGCGGCAGGTGCCGAGCTCCTGACCGGCGGCTCGATCGAGCCCGAGGCGATGGCGACCTGGATCAACGCCGCCGACGCCGTCCTCGTCACCTCCGACTACGAGGGCTTCGGCATGGTCGCGATCGAGGCGCTCGCCTGTGACGTCCCCGTCCTCTCCACGCCGGTCGGCGTCGCCCCCTACCTCCTCGGCGGCATCGCGGGCTGCATCTGTGCCCCCTTCGACCCGGAGATCTGGGCGGCCGTCGCCCGGCCCCACCTGGACGCCGGCGACCCCCGTGTAGCCGGCGCCGGCCGCGCCGCCACCCTCGCCGCCGGGCCGATGGCGGAACGTGTGATCGCCGTCTATCGCCACATGACCGCCTCCCCCGTTTAGATTGGGCGCTTGAGCACGGAGCGCATTTGCCATGAATAGCGACGAGACCCCGGGCGCCGCGGCAGGCGGAGTGGAGGCACGGATCGGCGAGGCCGAGCGGACGCTCGCGGCCGCCGCCGAGGCCGCCGCGGCTGCCGAAAAACGCGCCGAGGCCGAGATCAAGGCGCTGGAGGCAGACCTCGAGAGCGCGCGCGCCGAGGCCGACCGCGACCGCAAGGCGCTCGAGCTGAAGCACGAGGAAGAGCTGCAACGGGAGCGCGAGGCGAAAGAGCGGGCGATCGCCGGCGCCGAAAACCGCCTCGGTGAGATCGAGACCGAGACCGACGCCGCCGAGGAGCGGATCAACGCCGCCGAGCGTCGCGCCGAGGAGGCCGAGAGAGCCGTGACGGCCGAGCGCGCCCGCGCCCGCGAAGGCGCCGCCGCCTGGCTGCGCGAGCGGATCGACCAGATCCGCCGGGAGGGCGGGTAGAGATAGCCGCGGTGGCCGAGTACGACGTCGCCGTCGTCGGCGGCGGCGCGGCCGGCCTCTGGACCGCGCTGCGAGCCGCCGAGCAGGGCGGCCGGGTCTGCGTGGTCTCGCGCACGCCGCTGTCGGAAAGCGCCAGCTTCTGGGCGCAGGGCGGGCTCGCCGCGGCGCTCGAACCGGGTGACTCGCCCGCGCTGCACGCCGAGGACACGATCGCCGCCGGCCGCGGCCTCTGCCGTCCCGCCGCGGTGCGCGTCCTCGTCGCCGAGGCGCCCGCCGCGGTCCGCGACCTGCAGGCGCGCGGCGTCGAATTCGACCTCGACCAGGAGGGGCGACTTGCGCTCGGCCTCGAGGGCGGCCACTCGGCGCGCCGCATCGTCCACTCCGGCGGCAGCCAGACCGGCCGCGAGATCACCTCGAAGCTGGCGACGATGGTCGCCGCCGACACCCGCATCGAGGTCCGCGAGCGGACCTCGGCGACCGCCCTCTGGTCGGATGGCACGCGCTGCCACGGGGTGATCACCGACGCCGGCGCGCTCGGCTCGCGGGCGACCGTGCTGGCGACCGGCGGGACCGCGGCGCTGTGGCGGCGGACGACGAACCCGCGCGGGGCGATCGGCGCCGGGCCGGTCTTCGCCGCGGCGGCGGGCGCCGACCTCGCCGACCTCGAGTTCTGCCAGTTCCACCCGACCGCGCTCTCCCTCCCCGACACCCGCTTCGACGGCGTCCTGATCACCGAGGCGATCCGCGGCGAGGGCGCCGAGCTGCTCGACGCCACGGGCGAGCGCTTCACCGACGAGCTCGCCCCGCGCGACGAGGTGAGCGCCGCGGTCCTCGCCAAATTGCGCGAGGAGGGCTCGA
Source organism: Solirubrobacterales bacterium (assembly GCA_035500835.1). Classification (GTDB taxonomy): domain Bacteria; phylum Actinomycetota; class Thermoleophilia; order Solirubrobacterales; family 70-9; genus VAYN01. The sequence continues at coordinate 105,988 of DATJWW010000020.1, forward strand.
CCTGTGTCCACCTCGATCTGCGGGCGATCGACCCGGCCCGCTTCCCCAACATCTTCGCCTCGCTGGCCGAGGCCGGGCTGGACCCGCGCACCGAGCCGGTCCCGGTCGCCCCCGCCGCCCATTACACGATGGGCGGGATCGCGGTCGACCTCGACGGGCGCTCCTCCCTCCCCGGGCTCTACGCGGTCGGCGAGTGCTCCTGCACCGGCCTCCACGGCGCCAACCGCCTCGCCTCCAATTCGCTCAGCGAGTGCTTCGTCTTCGGCGGCCGGGCGGCGCGGGCGGCACTCGACGAGCCCGCGTCGGGGGCCCGCCCGGCGGAGCCCGACTGGCGTTTCACGCCGCCGACCCGCGACACCCGCGACGCGGTCTGGCGGCTCGCCGGGCCGCTCCGCAACCCGACCGACCTGGCGGCCTTGATCCCCGACCCCTATCCGCTGGCGAAGGCGATCGCCCGCAACGCCCTGGAGCGACAGGAGTCGCGCGGCCCCCACCTGCGCACCGACTGCCCGGCGACCGACCCGGCGCTCGACGGCGTCCACGTCGTCGCCGGCCCCGACGGCTCGATCCGCCGCGAGGCCTGGGAGTAGGCCATGCTCCTCGGGGTCGACGTCGGCGGGACCTTCACCGACGCGGTCCTCCTCGACGACGGCGCCGTCCACACGGCCAAGGTGCCGACCACGCCGGGCACGGAGTCCGAGGGGGTGATGGCGGCGATCGATGCGGTGCTCGCCGTGGCGGGCGCCGAGCCCGGCGACGTCGAGCAGCTCTCCCACGGGATGACGGTCGGCACCAACGCGCTGCTCGAGGAACGGGGCGCCCGCACCGCGCTGATCGCCACCCGCGGCTTCGCCGACCTGCTCGAGATCGCCCGCCAGGACCGGCCGGCCCTCTACCACCTCTGCGCGCCGAAGCCGGCGCCGCTGGTCGCCGCGGACCTGAAGCTGGAGGCGGCCGAGCGGACCGGGCCGGAGGGGATCGTCGAGCCCCTCGGCGAGGGGGAGCCGGAGCGGCTCGCCGCGGCGCTCGCCGCGGGCGGCGCCGAGTCGGTGGCGATCTGCCTCCTCTTCTCCTACCTCGACCCGACCCACGAGCGCCGCCTCGCCGCGCACCTGCGCGAACACCTTCCCGACCTCCACGTCTCCGCCTCGCACGAGGTCCTCCCCCGCTTCCGCGAGTACGAGCGCGCCTCGACCACCGCGATCGACGCCTACCTCTCGCCGCTACTCGGCCGTTATCTGGGCGCGCTTACGGAAGCGACCGCGAGCGCAGGACTCCCGGCGCCGCAGGTGATGCTCTCCTCCGGCGGCGTCGCCCCGGTCGAGGAGGCGGCGCGGGCCGGCGCCTGGAGCGTCCTCTCCGGCCCGGCGGGTGGCGCGGTCGGGGCGGGCCTCCTCGCCCGCCTCTCCGGCGACGGCAACGCGCTCGGCTTCGACATGGGCGGGACCTCCTGCGACGTCTGCGTGGTCGAGGACGGCGCCGTGCGCCGCACCGACTCGCGGACGATCGACGGCCGGCCGATCCAGCTGCCGACCGTCGACGTCCACACGGTCGGTGCCGGCGGCGGCTCGGTCGCCTGGCGCGACGCCGGTGGCGCCCTGCGGGTCGGCCCGCGCTCGGCGGGTGCCGTGCCGGGGCCCGCCTGCTACGGGCGCGGCGGTACCGAGCCGACCGTGACCGACGCCAACCTGCTGCTTGGCAACCTCGCCGCCGAATCGACCCTGGCGGGAGGCGTCGCGCTCGACGCCGCGGCGGCGGAGCGGGCGATCGGCACGCTCGCGGCGGAACTGGGACTCGACCCGCCGGAGACCGCCGCCGGGATCGTCCGCGTCGCCGACCAGGAGATGGTGCGAGCGCTCCGCGTCGTCACCGTCGAGCGCGGCGTCGACCCGCGCCGCTTCGCCCTGCTGCCGTTCGGCGGCGCCGGGCCGATGCACGCGGCGGCGATCGCCGCGGAGCTCGGCATCGGCCGCCTGCTCTGCCCACGCGCGGGCGGCGTCCTCTCCGCCCTCGGCCTCTGCGCCTCGGACCGTCGGCGCGACACCGCCCGCACGGTGATGCTCTCCGGCGCCGATCTCGCCGCCGGGCCGATCGCCGCCGTGGTCGCCGAGATGCGCTCGGCCGCCGAGACGGGGCTGGAGGGCGCCCACGCCGAGGTGGTCTACGGGATGCGCTACGCCGGTCAGGCCTTCGAGCTGCCGATCCCCGGCGATCCCGAGCCCGACCCCGCCGACCTCATCGCCCGCTTCGAGCAGACGCACGAAGAGCGCTACGGCCACCGCGACCCTGACGGTGAAGTGGTTTTGGTCGACATCCAACTGGCTCTTGTCGTGGACGGTGCGGGAGGGGAGTTGGGGATGTCCCTCTCTCACGAACAGCGGGGAGGTTCGTTCGGGACATCCCCAACTCCCCTTCACGAAGGCGTCACAGAAAGCTCACGCCCCGTCCACTTCGACGGTGAATGGCTGGAGACCCCCGTCCTGCGCGGCGAGCCCGAACCCGGCCGTAGAGCTTCCGGCCCTTTCATCTATGAGCTTCCAGAGGCCACCTTCGTGCTGCCCCCAGGCTGGCAAGCGCACGTCGACGAGTTCGGGACGATCGTCGCGGAGCGCACCGGAAGCACGCCGGCGGGGGGTCCGGGTGGTCCTGAACGAACCTCCCCGCAGTTCGTGAGAGAAGGACCACCCGGGGCCCCCGCCGCCCGAGCCCCGGAGGAACCCACCCGATGACGATCGACCCGATCACCCTCCAAGTCCTCATCGGCGCCCTCCGCGCCACCACCGAGGAGATGGGCGCGACGCTCATTCGCTCGGCCTATTCGGCCAACATCAAGGAGCGTCACGACTGCTCGACCGCGCTCTTCGACGCCCGCGGCGAGCTGGTGATGCAGGCCGAGCACATCCCCGTCCACCTCGGCTCGATGCCCGCCGCGGTCGCCGCCGTGCTCGACGAGGACCACGAGCCGGAGGTCGAATGGATCCTCAACGACCCCTACCGCGGCGGCACTCACCTGCCCGACATCACCCTCGTCTCCCCCGTCTTCGTCGACCGTGGGCTCTTCGGCTTCGCCGCCTCGCGCGCCCACCACGCCGATGTCGGCGGCCCGACCCCCGGATCGATGCCCGCCTTCTCCCGTCGCCTCGAGGAAGAGGGCGTCGTGATCGCGCCGACCCGAGCCGACGACGAGGCGCTCGAGCGCCTCGTCGCACAGATGCGCAACCCGCGCCGGCGCCTCGCGGATCTTCGCGCCCAGCAATCCGCCAACCGGGTCGGGCGACTGCGGCTGGCGGAGCTCGCCGCGCGCCACGGCGCCGCCGGCCTGCGCGAGGGGATGGACGAGATCCTCGCCTACGCCGAGCGCCGCACCCGCACCGCCCTGGCGGCCCTCCCCGACGGTAGCTATGCGGCCGAGGACATCCTCGAAGACGACTCTCCCGACGGCAACGAGCGCGACGTCCGGCTACGGGTCGAGGCGACGATCGACGGCGACACCCTGCGGCTCGACTTCGCGGGTACCGACCCCCAGGTCGACGGCAATCTCAACTGCCCGCTGTCGGTGACCGAATCGGCCGCCTACTTCGCCGTCCGCGTCCTCACCGACCCCGACGCGCCGCCCTGTGCCGGCGCCCACCGCCCGATCGAGGTCCGCGCCCCGCGCGGCTGCCTGCTGAACGCCGAGTCGCCCGCCGCGGTCGTCGCCGGCAACGTCGAGACCTCGAGCCGGGTCGCCGACCTGGTGATCGCGGCGCTCGGCGGCGCCCGCCCGGTCCCCGCCCAGGGCCAGGGGACGATGAACAACCTGACCCTCGCGGGCGACGACTTCACCTACTACGAGACGCTCGGCGGCGGCCAGGGCGCCTGCCCCGACGCCCCCGGCCCGAGCGCGATCCACGTGGCGATGTCGAACACGCTGAACACCCCGGTCGAGGCGCTCGAGACCGAGTTCCCGCTGCGCGTGCGCGAGCTGTCGATCCGCCGCGGCTCCGGCGGCGAGGGCGCCCACCGCGGGGGCGACGGCCTCATCCGCGAACTGGAGGCGCTCGCCCCGATGCGCTTCACCCTGCTCACCGAGCGGCGACGACGGGCGCCCCGGGGACGGGATGGCGGAACCGACGGGCTACCCGGGAAGAACTTCCTGGACGGAAGTTCATTGCCCGCCAAGAGCGAGGGGGATCTGGCTCCCGGAAGCCGTTTGCGGATCGAGACGCCGGGCGGTGGCGGCCACGGCCATCCTTAAATTTCGTCATCGGACATTTGGTATTTCGCGCGCTCTTCCCTAGAATGCGCAGCCCCGGTCGGGCACAACGGCCTCCCACGGCCCGGTAATCGCGCCCGATCCCCAATTACTGAACACGACCTCCCCCAGGTACTGATTTCAAATGCCAATCGCTCTCAAGGAATGGGCTGTAACGGTCCGCGCCCTCGCCGAGGGTGAGCAGCTGCTCACCCTGCGCAAGGGCGGAATTCGCGAGGAGAACAAGCACTTCGAACTGGAGCACGAGCGGTTCTTCCTCTATCCGACCTTCGACCACCAGCGGAACGACCTGGTCCGGGACTCCCATCACCCGGAGCTGCGCCGCGCGCTCGAGGAGGGCGTCTGGCCCGACGAAGAGCCGCCGCCCAAGGCGCTGATCCAGGACGGTGGCATCCCCCAGCCGGACCGCGTGCGGCTGCGCGCCTGGGCCGAAGTGACCGACCACGTCACGATCAACGACCGGCGCACGCTCGACTGCCTCTCGCCGTTCTACATCTGGACGCCGGACTACGCCGAGAAGCGGCTCGCCTGGAAGCGTCGTCACCCCCTTCACATCCTGCTGCTGCGGGTCCACCGCATCCCTCGCCCGGTCACCGTGCGGGTCCGCGACGAGTACCACGGCTGCCGCTCCTGGGTCGAGATCGACCGCGACCTGCCCTTCGAGGGCACGCCGGTGATGGCCGACGAGGAGTTCGATCGCGCTCGCCAGGAGATACGCGAAGTATGTGGTGCCGCCGAGCCGGCTCTGGTCTAAGCGCTAAGCGCGTCTAACCAAGCAGTTCAAGGACGCAGGGAGCGAAGCGTGCTCTGCACGTGAGCGACCGAGGACGCTGAAATGCGCAGAGTTAGACTCGCTTAGATGAGTTGGGTTGAAACGGAGTCGCTGAGCTTCACCGCTCGGCACGACTCCGAGGACGCGGGCTTCGCGGACCGCACCCTGGACCGGATGGAGACGCTGCGGCTCCGCCTCGAAGACCGCTTCGAGAAGGTGCCGGACGAGGTCACGATCGTCATCCACACCCACCCCGCCTCGCTGACCATCGCCCACCCTTTCCTGCCCGCCGCCCGCTGGGCGGCGGCGCCGGCGGGACGTCGCTACCTCGCCGGCTGGCCGATGGAGACCGAGCTCCACGTCCTCAACGACACCCACATGGAAAAGCGCGCCGCCGGCGAGGACTCGCTGGAAGCGCTGCGCGGCACCGCCGAGCGCCTCTACGCCCAGCTCGTGATCGCCACCAACAACCCGGCCCTGCCGCCCTCCTGGACGCCGCGCCGCTTCGTCCGCTACCTGCGCTGGGCCTGGCTGGTCGAAGGCGGCGCCCAGTACTTCGCCCGCCAGGTCGGCCTCTACCGCGCCGCCGTGCTGCTGCGCCTGCGGGGCGGCTCCCGGGTCGCCTTCCCGCCCTCGCGCCGTGACGCGGTCATCCTCGGCGGCACGGTCTTCGACCTGCTCGAGAACGAGCGCGGCCCCGAGGCCTGCGAGCGCCTCGTCGACGGCCTCCTCCCCGGCGGCCCCGCGGTCACCCTCGAAGACGCCTTCGACGCCCGCTTCCGCGACATCGAAGCCGCCTGGCGCGACCACCTGCGCGAGATCGCGCGCCCGGCCGGCGTCAGCTGATCTGGAAGACGATCCAGACGATGATCACGGCGGCGACGAAGGCGCCGGCCACGTAGAGCGCCAACCGGGCCGGGCTGATCGGTTCGCCGCCGCGCGCCCGGCGGCGCGCTTCGCCCTCGAGCTCCGCCCGCTCCTCGCCCTCGCTCTCGGTCATCGTGTCGGTGAGCAGGTCGCGCGCCTCTGTGGCGTGTTCCTTGTTCACCCAGATGTCGTGCGGGCCGGCGGCGAGGAAGTCCGGGTTGTCGAAGCCGGTCGAGCGTTTGAGGATGCTCGGGATGCCGGACTCGAGCAGCAGGGCCTGCAGCATCTCCGCTTCGGCCTGGTTGCGGGCGAAGCCGACCTTGACCAGCTTGCCGCCTCCCCCGCCGCCACCGCCGCCGCCCTCGTCGCCGTGACCACCCCCACCGTGATGGGAACCGCGCGAGTGCGCGCCGCGATGTTTCGTCGTCCCCGGCATCAGCCCACCTCCAGCTCCGCGTCGGCGATCTTCAGGTCGGCGAGATGGAAGCCCTGCACGTCGGGATTGTCGGCGTCGGCCAACGAGACGATCACGTAGATGGGTTCGGGCCAGTTCTGCGCCTGGTTCACATCGGTCTGCGACGGATAGGCGGCGCTCTTCGTGTGCGAGTGGTAGATCGCGAGCAGCTCGCCCTCCGCCTCGATCTCCTTCAGCGCGTCGAACTGGCCCTGCGGGTCCATCTCGTAGCGCAGCGGGCTGGCCGCCGCGTTGGCGACCCGCACCACCTTCGTCGCGGCGCCGTCCCTCCCGCCGACCATCCCGCAGCACTCGTTCGGCAGATCCTCGCGCGCGTGCGCGACCATCTCGTCGACCAGGGCCTGGGAGATCTTCATGCCCGCGAGGCTAACCGAAGCCGCCGACTACCACCAGACGGTGGAGTCGAGGTTCTCGATCTCCTCCAGCGGCTTCGTGTAGATGCCGGAGGAGAGGTACTTCCAGCCATCGTCGGGGATCAGGAAGACGACGTTGCCGGAGTCGAGCTCCCCGGCGATGCGGGCGGCGACGCGGGCGACGGCGCCGCCGGAGACGCCGGCGAAGATGCCCTCCTCCTCGAGCAGCTTCTTCGTCCAGACGATCGCGTCGCGATTGGAGACCATGATTTTGCGGTCGAGCAGGTTGATGTCGATGATCGGCGGGATGAAGCCGTCGTCGAGGGAGCGCAGGCCCTGGACGAGCTCCCCCTGCATCGGCTCGGCGGCGACCACCAGGGTGTCGGGGTCGGCCTCCTTCAGCCGGCGCCCGTTGCCCATCAGCGTGCCGCCGGTGCCGAGCCCACCGACGAAGGCGGCGACCGAGTCGAGCTCTTCGAGGATCTCCACCGCGGTGCCGTTGTAATGGGCGAGCGGGTTTGCCTCGTTGCCGTACTGGTAGGGCATGAAGAAACCAGGCCGCTCGGCCAGCTCAAGCGCCACCTCGACCGCCCCGTTGGAGCCCTTCGCCCCCTCGGAGTAGACGATCTCCGCCCCGTACATGCGCAGCAGCTGGGTGCGCTCCTCGGTGACGTTGTCGGGCATCACCACCTGCAGCGGGTAGCCCTTGCGGCGGCAGATCATCGCCAGCGCGATGCCGGTGTTGCCGGAGGTCGGTTCGAGGATCGTCTGGCCCGGCTCGATCGCCCCTTCGGCCTCGGCCTTCTCGATCATCGAGCGGGCGACGCGATCCTTCACCGAGCCGGTCGGGTTGTGGCCCTCGAGCTTCGCGTAGATGTGGACCTCGGGCTTCGGCGAGAGGCGCGAGAGCTCGACCAGGGGCGTGTTGCCGATCGACTCGACCACGTCGTCGAAGCGCCCCCCGCAGGGTCTGTTCAAGACTGGATCTGGTGCCATCGCGTGCCGGTCCCCTTCGTGCCGTGCCCCTTACTTCAGAAAGTGTAGCGAGGTACTTTGGACCGCCGGCCAAACGCGACCGCTCGGATCGGGTGTATGTTCGCGCCCGTCCAGCAATTTTTCCGATCGGAGGCAGGTTTGTCCAGCAAGACGCGGTTTGCCGCTTTCCTCGCGGTACTCCTCGTGGGAGCCCTGGCGATCGTCGTGGCGGGATGCGGCGGTGGCGGCTCGAGCTCGAGCTCGGAAGGCACGACGAGCGAAGAAGGCAGCGGAGGCGGCGGCGAAAAGCTGACGGTCGGCTCCGATATCCCCTATCCCCCGTTCGAGCAAGGGAAAAAGGGCAGCTACACCGGCTTCGACGTCGAATTGATGGAAGCGATCGGCGAAGAGATCGGCCGCGAACCTGAATTCATCGACTCCTCCTTCGAAACGATCTTCCGCGACGTCGCGCAGGGCAAGTTCGAAGCGGTGATGTCGGCGGCGACGATCACCGAAGAACGCGAAAAGGTCGTCTCCTTCTCGCTGCCGTACTACCTCTCCGAACAGGCGATCGTCGTCCAGGAAGGCAGCTCGATCACCGGGCTTTCCGACCTCAAGGGGAAGACGGTCGCGGCCCAGCAGGGCACGACCGGCCTCGAACTCGGCAAGGAAAAAGCCGAAGCCGGGGAACTTCGTCCCTACCCGGAAGGCCCCGACGCGATCAACGCGCTGAAGGCCGGCACCGTCGAAGCGGTGATCATCGATGCCCCGGTCGCCGCGAACGCGGTCGAAGAACTGGGCGGCATCGAAATCGCCGAAAAAGTGCCGACCGAAGAAACGTACGGGATCGCGGTCGCCCAGGAATCGACCGAACTGCTCGAACAGATCAACGAAGGCCTGGAACAGGCCATCGAAGATGGCAGCTACACCAAGATCTATGAAAAGTGGTTCCACGAAGCGCCGCCGCTGGAAGGCCTCGAAGAAGCCATCGAAGAAGCGGAATCCAAGTAGCCCAGTTGCGCGACAGGACAGGACTCGTATAAAGGAGGGGGCGCCGGGGACGGTGCCCCCTCTTTGCTTCAGGACCGGGAAACGCAGGATCAGGAGCGAGATTTGAGCGTCTTTTTCGAACAGTACTTCGACTTCCACGTCATGGGAGAACACTTCTGGGAAGTCCTGGAAGCCTTCCTCCAGAACCTGGTGATCTTCTTCGTGGCGGCGCTCATCGCTCTCGCCTGGGGCCTCGTCCTGGCCGTCGTTCGACAGACGCCGGGCAAGAAGACGCTGCCGGTCCGCTTCCTGACGATCGCCTATATCGACGTCCTGCGGGCGATCCCGCTGCTGATCATCATCCTGATCATCTCCGGCGGGGTGCCTTTCCTCAGCTTCATCCCCAAAGCTGTCCGCATCCCCGAGTGGTTCGGCAAGTCCGACCCCTTCTGGTATGGCGTCGCGGGCCTCGTCTTCGTCTATGGCGCCTACACGGCCGAGGTCTACCGCGCCGGGATCGAAGCGGTACCGCGCGGCCAGATGGAGGCGGCGCGCTCGCTCGGCATGAGCCACCTGCAGGCGATGCGCCACATAATCGTCCCCCAGGCGGTGACCAAGATCCCGGCGCCGATGCTGAACGAATTGATCTCCCTCCTGAAGGACACGACGCTGGTCAGCGTGATCGCCTTCGGCGAGTCGACGCTCGTCAGTCGCGAAATCCTCGCCGAACAGCTGAACAGCTCGGCGCTGATCCTCACTGCCTTCTTCTTCCTCCTCATCTGCCTGCCGGGCGCGCGCCTGGTCGACATCCTGATCAAACGCAACCAGACGAAGATCACCCGCGGCGCCCACATCGAGGTCGGCTGATGGCCGAGCCGATGCTCCAGCTGAAGGGCGTCCACAAGCGTTTCGGCAAGCTCGAAGTGCTGAAAGGCGTCGACCTCGACGTCGCCAGAGGAGAAGTGATCTGCATCCTCGGGCCGAGCGGCTCGGGCAAGAGCACCCTGCTGCGCTGCGTCAACCTGTTGGCGCCGCCGGAGGAGGGCGAGATCTTCCTCGAGGGCCAGGACATCTGCAAGGGCCCGGGCTCAGGGACCGGCGAGTCGAGTTGGAACCTCGACTTCGTCCGCCAGCGGGTCGGCATGGTCTTCCAGCAGTTCAACCTCTTCCCCCACAAGACGGCTCTCGAAAACGTCACGCTGGCGCCGATCAAGGTGCTCGGCAAGTCGAAGGCGGAGGCCGAGGAGAAAGGCCGGACGCTGCTCGAGCGGGTCGGCCTCGGCGACCGCCTCGGCCAGTATCCGGAAACGCTCTCCGGCGGTCAGCAGCAGCGGGTCGCGATCGCCCGCGCGCTGGCGATGGAACCACACGTGATGCTCTTCGACGAGGTCACCTCGGCGCTCGACCCCGAGCTCGTCAAAGAGGTCCTCGACACGATGCGCGAGCTCGCCGACGAAGGGATGACGATGCTCGTCGTCACCCACGAGATCGGCTTCGCCCGCGAGGTCGGCGACCAGGTCGTCTTCATGGACGGCGGCGTCGTCGTCGAGCAGGGCGACCCGAAGGCGGTCCTCGACAACCCCCGCGAGGAGCGCACCAAGCAGTTTCTGGGCCTCGTCCTGGAGCGCTGAGCTCCCCAGCTGTTCCTTATGCGCCTATGAGGCTTAAAAAGAACAGCTAACGGGTGCCGCCGGCCATGGCGGGGAGAATCACGACGGTATCGCCGTCGGCGACGCTGGTCTTGAGCCCGTCCAGCACGCGCACGTCCTCGTCGTTCAGGTAGACGTTGACGTAGCGGTTGAGCTCTCCCTCGGCGTCGAAGAGCTGCTCCGAGGTTTCCGGATGCGCCTCGGTGAGGGCGCGCAGGACCTCGCCGACGTCGGCGCCCACCGCGTCGACCTCGGACGAGCCGCCGGTCTTCGGGCGCAGGACGGGTGGGATGCGGACAGTCGCCATCGGGCGGAGATCCTAGACGAGCGGCGACCGCCTAGCGGTCGCCACCCGCACCCGCGCAAAAGAGGTCGTAGTCCGGGAACTGGCCCATCTCCGACTCGGGGATCTCGGGAGCGTGCTCGCCGCAGATCGGGCAGTCGGGATCGCGGCGGACCTTCAGCTCGGTGAAGGTGGTGCCGAGCGCGTCGTAGAGGAGCAGGCGGCCGATCAGCGGCTGCCCGGCGCCGAGCACCAGCTTGATCACCTCGTTGGCCTGCAGCGTGCCCATCGTCCCGGCCATCACGCCGAGGACGCCGTTGGCCGAGCAGCTCGGAGCGAGCTCCGCCGGCGGCGGGGTCGGGTAGAGGCAGCGGTAGCAGGGACCCTCGAAGGGCATGAAGGTCGAGATCTGGCCGTCGAAGCCGAGGATCGAGGCGGAGACGACCGGCTTGCGCAGCCGCACCGAGGCGTCGTTCAGCAGGTAGCGGGTGGGGAAGTTGTCGGCGCCGTCGACGACGATGTCGTAGTCGGACATCACCTCGAGGATGTTGCTCGCGTCGAGCCGGCCGTTGTGCTCGACCACCTTGACATCGGGGTTCAGCTGTTCGATGAAGATCCGCGCCGAGGTCGTCTTCGGCATGCCGATGCGTTCGGTGTTGTGGATCACCTGGCGCTGCAGGTTGGAGGCGTCGACGACGTCGTCGTCGACCAGGCCGATCGTGCCGACGCCGGCGGCGGCCAGGTAGAGCGCGGTCGGCGCGCCGAGGCCGCCGGCCCCGAGCAGCAGAACCTTCGAGTTCAGCAGCTTCAACTGGCCGTCGACGCCGACCTCGGGGAGCAGGGTGTGACGGGAGTAACGCTCGCGCTGCTCGGCGGTCATGCCCTGGGCGGCTACCACCGGCAGCCCCTGTTCCTGCCAGGCGATGATCCCGCCGGCGACGGAGGCGACGTCGGTATAGCCCATCGCCTGCATCTGGGCGGCGGCGATGCCGGAGCGGTTGCCGGAGCGGCAGTAGAGGATCGTGCGGGCCGACTTGTCGGGCGCGGCGGTCTCGATCTCGTCGGCGAGCATCGCCGGCGGCACCAGCTTGCCGCCCTCCAGATGGGCCTCCTGGTACTCGTGCGGCTCGCGCGTGTCGATCAGGACGATGCCGCCGCCCTCGATCTCCTGCACTGCCTCGAACGGTTCGATCTCCTCGATCACCTGCGTCTGCTCGGTTCCTGCACCAGTCGCCATTGAAATCCCCTAAATCGGATCAGCTTTTACTTCAAAAAGTATAGCGACCCTCTCCGGGGCCGTGTGAGAACGAAAAAGCGCCACGGCCGTCGTCCAGACGGGACGGCCGTGGCGCGGCTGAGGTCACCGGACGAGACCCTAGCCCTTCGGGATGGCGCCCCCTACATGCTGGGGCGCATCTGACGAAGCCTGCGGACCCGCTCCTCGATCGGCGGGTGGGTGGAGAAAAGACCGGCCAGCCCTTGGCCCTTGAACGGGGCGACGATGTAGAGCGGCTCGGCCGCCTGGCTGACTTTCATCGGCACCGCTTCGGCGCCCTGCTCGAGGCGCAGCAGAGCGCTCGCCAGCGACTCCGGGTTGCCGCACAGTTCGGCGCCGCCGGCGTCGGCCGCGTACTCGCGCTGGCGCGAGATCGCCAGCTGGATGATCGAGGCGGCGATCGGGGCGAGGATCACCATCGACAGCGCCGCTACCAGCCCCAGCGGGCCGTTGTCGTCATCGCCGACCCAGAGCAGCATGTAGGCGACCCAGGTGATCGCCGTGCCGATCGCCGAGGCGACCGACTGGATCAGGATGTCGCGGTTGCGGACATGGGTGAGCTCGTGGCCGAGCACGCCGCGCAGCTCGTCCTCGGAGAGCAGTTTCGTGATCCCGCGGGTGACCGCGACGGCCGAGTGCTTCGGGCTGCGCCCGGTCGCGAAGGCGTTCGGCTGGTCGCTGGGGATCATGTAGAGGCGCGGCATCGGCAGCCCGGCGCGCGTCGTCAGTTCGCGCACCATCTGGTAGAGCCGCGGCGCTTCCGCTTCGTCGATCGGCTTGGCGCGACTCGCCGCCAGCGCCAGTTTGTCGCTGAAGAAATAGGAGCCCAGGTTGATCAGCAGGGCGATGCCGAGGAAGACGAAGGCCCCCTGCGCCCCACCGATCAACGCACCGATCACGACCAGCAGGCCGCCGAGGGCGGCGAACAGGATCGTGGTGCGCAACGTGGCGCTGAGGGTCGAATGCTTGGTGGTGGTCATCTCGCTCAGATGCTCCTCGTGGGGAATTGGGACGACGGAGTATCGCGGGAGAAGCTGAAGACCGCCATAGGGGCCACCCCCCGAAGCCCCGCGGGACAGCCCCTACGCTTGCCAGGTGCGCAGACGGGCCCTCTTCACCCAGGTGCTGGTGGTCAATGCGGTGCTGCTCGGCGCGGTCGCGATCGTCGCCGGCCTGATCGCCGGGCTCTCGGCCGGCGAGGTCGTCGCGCTCGCCGCGCTCGCGGTGATCGCCGGCGCGACGGTCAACATGATCCTGCTGCGGCGCCGCTTCGCCCCGCTCGAGGACCTGATCGGCGAGATGGAGAAGGTCGACCTCTCGCGCCCCGGCTCCCTCCTCCCCACCTCGATCGACGGGGTCGGCGAGACCGAGGAGGTGGAGCGGATCGAGCTCGCCTTCCTGCGCATGATGCGGCGCCTCGAAGCCGAGCGGCGGCGGGCCGGGTCGGCGGCGCTGCAGGCCCAGGAGGAGGAGCGGGCACGGGTCGCCCGCGACCTCCACGACGAGGTCAACCAGTCACTGACCGGGCTGCTGCTGCGGCTGGAGGCGGCGCGCTCGGCGGCGCCCCCGGCGCTCGAGCCGGAGCTGGCCGAGACCAAAGCCCTCGCCAACCAGGCGATGCGCGAGCTGCTCGACCTCGCCCGCCGCCTCCGCCCCACCGCGCTCGACGACCTCGGGCTGGCGGCGGCGATCGCGGGCCTGGTCGAGCGGCTCGGCGAGGGCGAGATCAGGGCGACGATCGAGGTCGACGGCAGCTTCTCCGACCTCGGCGACGACGCCCAGCTGGTCGTCTACCGGGTCACCCAGGAGGCGCTCTCGAACGCGGCCCGCCACTCCGGCGCCGCCAACGTCACGGTGGCGCTCCGCCACGGCCCGGCCGGGGTCGAGCTGTCCGTCGCCGACGACGGCCGCGGCTTCGCCTTCGCCGAGTCCGAGCGCGGTCTCGGCATCGGCGGCATGCGCGAGCGCGCCCTGCTGGTCGGCGGTGAGCTGACGATCGAGTCCCGCCCCGGCGCCGGCACCACCGTCCACCTCACGATCCCGGAGTCGCCAGGCCCTTGATCAGATCGGCGCCGCGCTCGGCGACCGCGATCGTCGGCGCGTTGGTGTTGCCGCTGGGGATGGTCGGCATCACCGAGGCGTCGACGACGCGGAGCCCATCCACACCGCGCACCCGCAGGTCCGGGCCGACGACGGCGTCCTCGTCGGTGCCGATCCGACAGGTGCCGACCGGGTGGTAGATCAGCTCGACCCGGCGTCGCAGGTCGTCCTCGAGCTCGGCGTTGGAGTCGACCTCGGGACCGGGGAAGAGCTCCCGGCCGAGCACCTCGGCGAACGGTCCGGTGGCGGCGATCTCCCGGGTCAGCCGGGTTCCGGCGATCAGCGCCGCGACGTCCTCCGGCTCGGCCAGCGAGTTGGTGACGATCCGCGGCTTCGCGGTCGGGTCGGCGGAGCGCAGCCGCAAGGTGCCGCGACTCCGCGGCGCCACCAGGACAGGCCCCATCGTGATCGCGTGGCCGTCGTATTCCTCGAAGCCATTCTCGACGAAATACGCGGGGGCGAAATGGAACTGCAGGTCGGGCTGGGCGAGGCCGGGGCGGCTGCGCACGAACGCGAACGCCTCGGCCACGGTCGAGGTGAGGGGGCCGGTGCGCCGCAGGAGGTACTCGAGCAGCGCCTTCGGCCGCTCGGCGTCCGCCAGGGAGCCGCCGCCCGGCACATCCCAGACCGAGACCAGGTACGGGTGGTCCTGGAGGTTCGAGCCGACCCCGGGTAGGTCGGCGGCGACCGTGATCCCGAGCGAGGCAAGATCGCCGGCCGGGCCGATCCCCGAGAGCAGCAGCAGCTGCGGCGAGCCGAAGGAGCCCGCCGCGAGGACGACCTCGGCGCCCGCCGCAACCTGGGCGCCGCCCCGTCGCGTCGAGTAGCGGACGCCGGTGGCGCGGCCGTCGCGGAGCTCGACCCCGAGCACCTGCGCCCCCGTCACGAGGTCCAGGTTGGGCCGACCGAGGGCCGGGCGCAGGTAGGCGTCGGCGGTGCTCCAGCGGCGCCCGTTCCGCTGCGTGACCTGGGCGAGCGCGGCGCCGTCCTGCTCGGGGCCGTTGTAGTCGCTGATCCGCGGGATGCCGGCCTGCTCGCAGGCGGCCAGGAAGCGGCCGGTCAAGGGACGCGGCGAGCGCGGGTCCTCGACCCGCAGCGGTCCGCCGACCGCGTGGTGCTCGGAGGCCCCGCGGGCGTTGTCCTCGGCCCGCAGGAAGTAGGGCCGGATGCCCTTCCAACCCCAGCCCGAGGCTCCGGCCGCCGCCCAACGGTCGTAGTCGAGGGGATGGCCGCGGACGTAGAGCATCGCGTTCATCGAGCTCGACCCGCCGAGACCTTTGCCGCGCGGCAGATACAGCGACCGCCCGTCGCAGAAGGGCTCGGGATCGGTCGCGAAATCCCAGTCGAGCCCGGTGCGGAACTGTCTGCCGAACGCCGCCGGGATCTTGATGCTGGGATTGCGATCGCGCCCCCCGGCCTCGATCAGCAGCACCCGGGCACCTGGGTCCTCGCTCAGCCGGGCGGCGAGCACACAGCCCGCCGAACCGGCCCCGACGATCACGAAGTCGTACACGACGGCAGGCTACCCCGGCTTCGTCCCGCGCGCCACCGGCACCTGGGACACTGCGGATGTGAAGGTGCTGATCGCCGACGACCACGGGATCGTGCGGTCCGGGTTGCGGTTGCTGCTCGAAAGGCAGCCCGACATCGAGGTCGTCGCCGAGGCGGCGGACGGGGCCGCGGCCCGCGACCTGGCGGTGCGGGAGCGACCCGACCTGGCGATCCTCGACGTCAAAATGCCGAACCTGACCGGGCTGCAGGCGACCCGCGAGATCAAGCGACAGGCGCCCGAGGTCGCGGTGCTGATCCTCTCCATGCACGACGACGAGCGCTACCTCTTCGAGGCGCTGAAGGCGGGCGCCTCGGGCTACGTGCTGAAGGCGCAGGCCGACACCGACCTGCTGGAGGCGATCCGCGCGGTCGAGCGCGGCGAGCCGTTCCTCTCGCCGGACGCCCAGCGCACCCTGATCAAGGACGTGCTCGAGCGCGGCTCCTCGGGCGAGGAGGAGCTGACCCCGCGCGAGGAGGAAATCGTCAAGCTGGTCGCCGAGGCGAACACGACCAAGGAGATCGCCGAGCTCCTCCACCTCTCCGAGAAGACGGTCGAGAACCACCGCGCCAACGCGATGCGCAAGCTCGGTATGCGCGACCGGGTCGAGCTGGTCCGCTACGCGATCCGCCGCGGCCTGATCGAGCCCTGAGCGCGCAGCTGTTCCTTATGCGCCCATGAGGCGCATAAGGAACAGCTGCTGCTGCTGCCGCAAAACCGACCGCTTCGGTAGGATTTGGGTCGATGTTGTTCTCGACCAAAGCCGAGTACGGCGTGCGCCTGATGATCGAGCTCGGTCGCCAACCCGGGTCGACCCCGATCTCGCTCAACTCGGTCGCCGAGGCGGAGCACCTGCCGCTGTCCTACCTCGAGCACCTGGTCGCCAAACTGCGCAAGGCGGGTCTCGTCACCTCGACCCGCGGCGCCCATGGCGGCTACCGGCTCGCCAAGCCGGCCGAGGAGATCACGATGGACGCGGTCGTCCAGGCGCTGGAAGGGCAGATCGCGCCGATGGAGTGCTTCCACGAGACGCCCGAGGGCCGGGTGCTCTGCTCGCACGAGGGCGACGGCGACCACGCCTGTTCGACCAAGCTGCTCTGGACGCGGGTGCAGAACGGCGTCACCAAGGCGCTCGCCGGCACGACGCTGGCCGAGCTGGTCGAGTTCTCCTCCCCGCAGGGCCGAGGCGAGACGCACGGGCGGCGGGCGACCGTCGTCCACGCCGCCTAGCCACCCCCCATTCGGGCGAGCACGAAAACTTCACGAAAGACCCAGAAACGGAGCGAAATGGCTGAGCTGGAGATCCGCAACCTGCACGTCAAGATCGAGGACAAGCAGATCCTCAAAGGCCTCGACCTCGACGTCGAGAAGGGCCGTGTCCACGCCCTGATGGGGCCGAACGGCTCCGGCAAGTCGACGCTCGCCAACGTGATCATGGGCCACCCGGCCTACGAGGTGACCGAGGGCACGATCACCTTCAAGGGCGAGGACATCACCGAGGCCGATCCGGAGGAGCGCGCCCAGGCCGGCCTCTTCATGGCCTTCCAGTACCCGGTCGCGATCCCCGGCGTCTCGGTCTCCAAGTACCTGCGGATGATCATCAACGCCCAGCGCGAGGCACGGGGCGAGGACCAGATCAAGATCAAAGACTTCGCCCGGGTCGCCCAGGAGGCGATGGAGCTCGCGAACATCCCCAAAGACTTCTCCAGCCGCTATCTGAACGACGGCTTCTCGGGCGGCGAGAAGAAGCGGATGGAGCTGCTGCAACTGGCGCTGCTGCGGCCGGAGATCGCGGTGCTCGACGAGACCGACTCGGGCCTCGACATCGACGCGCTGCGGACGGTCGCCGAGGGCGTCAACAAGTTCGCCGGCCCCGACATGGGCGTGCTGATCATCACCCACTACCAGCGGATCCTCAGCATGGTGAAGCCGGACCGGGTCTCGATCATGTTCGAGGGCCGGATCGTCAAGGACGGCGGGCCGGAGCTGGTCGGCATCCTGGAGGAGAAAGGCTACGGCTGGATCCGCGAGGAGGTCGGGGCGGCGGCGTGACCGTCATGGCCGGGACCTTCCCCGTCGGGCGGGTGCGCGCGCAGTTCCCGCTGCTCGCCCGCGAGGTGAACGGGGTCCCGGTCGCCTACCTCGACTCCGGCGCCTCCTCGGAGCGGGTGCTCGCCTCGATCGAGGCGGTCGCCGACTACGAGCGCCACCACCACTCCAACGTCCACCGCGGCTCCCACACGCTCTCGGCGGAGGCGACCGCGGCCTACGAGGGGGCGCGGGACACCGTCGCCCGCCACATCGGCGCCGCCGACCGCCGCGAGGTCGTCTTCGTCCGCAACGCGACCGAGGCTCTCAACCTGGTGGCGCGGGCATGGGGCGACGCCAACGTCAGCGCCGGCGACCGCATCCTGCTGACCGAGATGGAGCATCACTCCAACGTCGTGCCCTGGCAGCAGCTGGCGGAGCGCGCGGGCGCCGAGATCGACTGGGCGCCGATCGACGACGAGGGGCTGCTCGACCTGGATGCCCTGCGGGCGCTGCTCGAGCGCGGCCCGAAGGTGCTGGCGATCGCCCACGTCTCCAACGTCCTCGGCACCGAGAACCCGCTCGCCGAGATCGCCGCGATGGCCCACGAGGCGGGTGCGATCGTCGTCGCCGACGGCGCCCAGGCGGCACCGAAGCTGCCGTTGGACATGGCCGCGCTCGGCGTCGACTTCTACGCGATCACCGGCCACAAGCTCTACGCGCCGACCGGGATCGGGGCGCTCTGGGGCAGGCTCGACCTGCTGCGGGCGATGCCGCCGTTCCTCGGCGGCGGCTCGATGATCCGCAAGGTGACGCGCGAGGGGGCGACCTACGCCGACGTCCCGGCCCGCTTCGAGGCGGGCACCCCGGCGATCGCCCAGGCGATCGGGATGGGGGCGGCGCTCGACTGGCTCGACGAGGAGCTCGGCATGGAGGCGGTCCGCGACCACGAGCGGGTGATCGCCGACTACACGCTGGAGCGCCTCGCCGAGGTCCCCGGCCTGCGCGTCTTCGGCCCGCCCCGCGGACCCGAACGCCTCGGTCCGGTCTCCTTCGAGATCGAGGGCATCCACGCCCACGACGTCTCCGAGATCCTCGACCGCCACGGCGTCGCCGTCCGCGCCGGACACCACTGTGCGCAGGTGCTGATGGAGCGCCTCGGCGTCGCCGCCACCGCCCGCGCCAGCTTCGGCGTCTACACGACCACCACCGAGATCGACCGCCTCGTCGACGGCCTCGAAGACGCCCGCCGGGTCTTCGGGCTGTGAGGATGCGCGACCGGCTTCGCTAGCCTCGAAAACCATGGACGAGCTCTACCGCGACCAGATCCTCGAGCACTACAAGCGGCCCCATAATTTCGGGGTCGTCGAGGACGCCGACCTCGAGTACGAGGACACCAACCCGTTCTGCGGCGACGAGCAGCACGTGACGATCAAGCTCGATGCCGAGGACCGGGTCGTCGAGGTCGCCTTCGAGGGAAAAGGCTGCGCGATCTCGACCGCCGCCACCTCGCTGCTCACCGACGAGCTGATCGGGATGAGCCGCGAGGAGCTCCTGCGGCTGCCCAAGGAGTACGTGCTCGAGCTGCTCGGGATCGACATCTCGGCGACCCGGATGAAGTGCGCGATGCTCGGCCTGAAGATCGTCAAGTCCGCCGCCCTCGGCCGGCCCGCCGAATGGGAGGACGAGGGCGAGGCCGGCAACCCGGCCGAAGCGGCGACCCTCTGACCTTTGTCGCCCACAGGGCGACAAAGGACAAGGGTTCGATCAGTCCGCCGGCTGGATCACGGCGAAGACGCCGGGCTCGGCGTTCGGCTCGGTGACCACGGCGAAGCGGCCGGCGTCGATGTCGACCGGGCCGAAGCGGATCTCTCCCCCGGCCGCCTTCACCTTCTCCACCGCGACGTCGCAGTCCTCGACGCCGAAGTAGGTGAGCCAGTGGGCCGGGACCTCGGAGGGGACCATGCCGGAGATGTCCATCATGCCGCCGACCGGCTTGCCGTCCAGCTGCCACTCGACGTAGATCGCCGGGCCGGGGCCGCCGTCGGCGCGCTGCAGCTCGTGTTCGTCGGCGGTCCAGCCGAAGACGGCGCCGTAGAAGGCCTTGGCGGCCTCGATGTCGCGGGTGCCGAGCTCGTTCCAGCAGAGCGCCCCGGGTCCGTTGACGCGGGCGGCGCCGATGAACGTCCCCGGCTCCCAGACCTCGAAGACGGCGCCGTCCGGGTCGGCGCAGACGGCCGCCCGGCCGAGGCTGAACACCTCGAACGGAGGGGCGAGCACGGTGCCGCCCGCCGCCCCCACCTTCGCCGCCGTCTCGTCGGCGTCGGCGACCGAGATGTGGGTGCTCCACATCTGCGGGCCCTCGTGCCCCGGCATCAACCCGGCGACGTCGTCGCCTTCGAATTTCGCCAGCGGGTAGCCCGGCACGTCCTCGCCTTCCATCGGCTCGTACCGCCAGCCGAGCAGGTCGGCGTAGAAAGCCTGGGACGCCCCCAGGTCGGCGCACTGGATGTCGACCCAGCAAGGCGTCCCCGGGGCGTAGCTCGTGACCTTGCTCATGGCGCGTTTTCCCGGGTCTCGTCGGTCGGGGCCATCACCGCGAACATCGCGCCCTGGGCGTCCATCAGCATCGCGATCCGGCCGACGGAGATGTCGATCGGGCCGTTCAGCAGCTGCCCACCGGCCGCTTTCGTCGTCTCGGCGGCGGCGTCGGCGTCGGGCACGGTGAAGTAGACGAGCCAGTGCGGCGGCGCCTCGTCGGGGGCCATGCCGGTCATGTCGATCATGCCGCCGCGGACCGCCTCGCCGTCTTTCCAGACGTGGTAGGTGCCCATCCCCGGCATCTCCTGCTCTTCGACCGTCCAGCCGAAGACCGCGCCGTAGAACTCGGTGGCGGCGGGAACGTCCCGGGTGCCGAGTTCGTTCCAGCCGAAGGCGCCGTCCTCGTTGACCAGCTCGGCGCCGACGAAGGTCCCCGGCTGCCAGATCCCGCAGACGGCGCCGGTCGGGTCGGTGAAGACCGCCATCTTGCCGAGGCCCATCACGTCCATCGCCTCGACGATCACCTGGCCGCCGGCGTCGCGGACCTTGACGAGGGTCGCATCGGCGTCCTCGACCGACACATAGGTCGCCCAGACGCAGGGCTGGCCGTCCTGCATCGCCGGCGAGGCGCCGGCGACGTCGCGGCCGTTCAGCTTGGCGCGTCGGTAGCCGCCCAGTTCGGCGCTGTTCGGCTGCTCGGGGATCTCCCAGCCGAACAGCTCGCGGTAGAAGCTCTCGGCGGCGTCCATGTCCGGCACGCCGCTCAGTTCGACCCAGGAAGGCGTGCCCGGTTCGTAGCTCGTCCTCTCGCTCATCTCAAACCTCCTCCGATCGGTTACAGGGATCAGAGCACTTCTCGATGAGAAAGTCATGGTCAGTTGGTGAAGAGGCCCGCCCGCTAAAATCCGACCAGGTAAGTAGGTTTAAGTCTCCCCTTCGTCTCAACTGGGGTCCGAGCCGGCCCCGGGAAGCGATCACCCCCTTGTCTGACACCGCAGGAACGACGATCTCAGTGTGCCCGGTGGCCGAGCTGCCGCCCGGCACGATGCGGCTGGTCGAGCACGACGGGATGAAGATCGGCGTCTTCAACTGCGACGGCACGATCTACGCGATCGAGGATCGCTGCTCGCACGACGACGGGCCGCTCGCCGAGGGCGAGTTCGACGCGGCCGCCTGCACGGTGGAGTGCCCGCGGCACGGCTCCCTCTTCGACCTGACCACCGGCAGGCCGAGGACGCTCCCCGCTTTCAAGCCGGTGCAGACGTTCGCGGCCGCCGTCGCGGACGACACCGTCACCCTGGAGGTCGCTTAGAACATGGCTACGTCGCCCGAGGTACTCGCCGAGAAAAGAGAGCTGGCCGGGATCAACGCCGACTACAAGGAGAAGTTCGGCTTCAACGACCCCGAGACCGGCTACGCCTACAAAGCGCCCAAGGGCCTGACCCGGGAGGTCGTCGAAACGATCTCCGAGTTCAAGGACGAGCCCCAGTGGATGCGCGACTTCCGGCTGAAGGCGCTCGAACACTTCGAAGCACGGCCGACCCCGAAATGGGGCGGTGACCTCGACCAGATCGACTTCGACGACATCCACTACTTCGTGCGGGCCAGCGAGAAGAACTCGCGCGACTGGAGCGAGGTCCCGGAGGACATCAAATACACCTTCGACCGGCTCGGGATCCCGGAGGCGGAGCGCAAATTCCTCGCCGGGGTCGGGGCGCAGTACGAGTCCGAGGTGGTCTACCACCAGGTGAACGAGAAGCTCGAGGAACAGGGCGTGATCTTCACCGACATGGACACCGCCCTGCGCGAGCACGAGGACCTCGTGCGCGAGTACTGGGCGACGGTTATCCCGCCCAACGACAACAAACTGGCGGCGCTCAACTCGGCGGTCTGGTCGGGCGGCTCCTTCGTCTACGTCCCCGCCGGGGTCAAGGTGGAGATGCCGCTGCAGGCCTACTTCCGGATCAACACCGAGAACATGGGTCAGTTCGAGCGGACGCTGATCATCGCCGAGGAGGGCGCCGACGTCCACTACATCGAGGGCTGCACGGCGCCGGTCTACTCGAGCGACTCGCTGCACTCGGCGGTGGTCGAGATCGTCGCCAAACCGAGCTCTCGCGTCCGCTACACGACGGTCCAGAACTGGTCGCAGAACGTCTACAACCTCGTCACCAAGCGCGCCGTCGCCTACGAGAAGGCGACGATGGAGTGGGTCGACTGCAACCTCGGCTCGAAACTGACGATGAAGTACCCGTCGATCTACCTGCTCGGGCCCGAAGCCCACGGGGAGATCCTCTCGATCGCCTTCGCCGGGCACGGCCAACACCAGGACGCAGGCGGCAAGATCATCCACGGTGCGCCGAGGACCTCGTCCTCGATCTTCTCCAAGTCGATCTCCAAGGACGGCGGGCGCTCCACCTATCGCGGCCTGCTCGAGGTCGCCGACGGGGCTGCCGAAAGCCGCTCCAAGGTGGTCTGCGACGCCCTGCTCCTCGATGAGGACTCGCGCTCGGACACCTACCCGACGATCCGCATCGACGAGAACGACGCCGACGTCGGCCACGAGGCGACCGTCTCGAAGATCGGCGACGAGCAGCTCTTCTACCTCCAGAGCCGCGGGCTCGACGAGGAGGAGGCTTCGAAGATGATCGTCAACGGCTTCATCGAGCCGGTCACCAAGGAGCTGCCGATGGAGTACGCGGTCGAGCTCAACCGGCTGATCGAGCTGCAGATGGAGGGCTCGATCGGATGAGCCCCACCCAGACCCTGCCGCCGCTGCCCGACGCGAAGACGAAGGGGTGGGAATTCACCGACATCTCGGGCCTGGACTTCGAGGTCTATGACGAGGCCGGAGCGGAGGCGACGACCCAGGGCGGCGAGGGCGCGACCGTGACCCCGCTCGCGGAGGCCCGCGACTCGCACTCCGCGGTGCTCGAGGAGCTGCTCGGCAGCCTGGTCGACGCCGACGACCCGTTCGTCGCCCGCAACATCGCCGCCTCCGGCGAGGGCGTCCTCGTCCACGTCCCCGCCGGCGTGAAGCTGACCGAGCCGGTGCGGATCGAGGTGCCGGTCGCCCAGGACGGGGTCGCGATCAGCTGGCGCACGCTGATCGTGCTCGAGGAGGGCGCCGAGGCGGAGGTCTGGGAGCACTGGTCCTCGCCCGACGACGAGGTCGATGCGCTGCTCAATTCGGTGGTCGAGCTCTCGGTCGGCCAGGCCGCGACGCTGCGCTACGTCAACACCCAGGACATCTCCGAGAAGTCGTGGATCTTCGCCACCCAGCGGGCGCAGGTGGAGCGCGACGGGCGGCTCGACTGGTCGGCGCTCGGCTTCGGCTCGGCGCGCGGCAAGGTACGGATGGAGACCAAGCTCGCCGGCCCGGGCTCCGAGGCACGAGTGACCGGCGGCTACGCCGGCGGTCCCGGCCAGCATCTCGATTACGACACGACCCAGGAGCACGCGGCGCCGAACACCAACTCCGACCTCGCCTTCCGCGGCGTCCTCGCGGCGGGCTCGACGGCGGTCTGGCGCGGGATGATCAAGGTCGATCCCGGCGCCCAGCAGACCGACGCCTTCCAGGAGAGCCGCAACCTGCTGCTCTCCCCCGAGGCGCACGCCGACGCGATCCCCGGCCTCGAGATCCTCGCCGACGACGTCCGCTGCACCCACGCCGCGGCGATCGCCCAGGTCGACAAGGACCAGCTCTTCTACCTCACCTCGCGCGGCCTCTCCGAGGCGGCGGCGAAGACCCTGGTGATCGAAGGCTTCCTCGAGTCCTTGGTCGAACGCCTCGCCGAGGGCCCGGTCCGCGACGAGATCTCCGCCGCGCTCGAGTCCCGCCTCGCCGAGATCCTCTAGCTGTTCCTTATGCGCCTTATAGGCGCATAAGGAACAGCGCAACTAACGTCCTGGCCCATGCGACCTGGAAACGAGACGATCGCCGCCCCGGATCTGCCGACCGGGCTCACCTGGATCGGCGCGGAACCGGAGTCGATGCCGGCGCTGACCGCGGGAGGGCCGGCGATCGTCCACTTCTTCGACTTCGCCCAGCTGAACAGCGTCAAGACCCTCCCCTACCTCGCGGAGTGGGAGCGTCGCTACCGCGGGGACGGCCTGCGGGTGATCGGCGTGCAGGCGCCGCGCTTCCCCTTCGGCGCAGATCCGGACATCGTCGCCGCGGGGCTCGCCGATCTCGGCGTCGGGTTCCCGGTGGCGATCGACGGCGGGCGCACGCTGTGGCAGGCGTACGGCTGCGAGGGCTGGCCCAGCCTCTTCCTCTGGTCGCTCGGCGGGGCACTCGCCTGGTTCCACTTCGGCGAGGGCGAATACCTCGGCACCGAGATGGCGATCCAGGAGGAGCTGCGCGAGATCGACGCGCTGCGCCCCCTACCCGAGCCCGTCCCCCCGCTCCGCCCCGCGGACGCGCCGGACGCGCGGGTGGTGGCACCGAGTGTCGAGCTCTTCCCCGGCGGCGCCTGGGACCGACCCTGGGTCGCAGGCGAGGAGGCCGACGAGCTCGTCGTCGAATACGAGGCGGGCGGCGCCTGGGCGACGATCGAGGGCACCGGCGAGCTCCGCGTCACGGTCGACGGCGAGGCGCGCCCGGTCGAGATCCCCCGCACCGGGATCTACGAGCTGGCGACGCACGAGCGCCACGGCGCCCACTCGGTGGCGCTGCGACCGGAACCCGGGATGCGGGTATGGTCGGTGAGCTTCGATCCCGGCCTTCCCGCCCAATGACCGACAAGCTCGACTTCATCGGCATCCCCTCGACCGACAGCGAGCGCACCCGCCGCTTCTACGTCGAGACGCTCGGCCTCCGCCCCGACCCGCACGCGCGCTTCGAGTTCTGGGTCGGCCAGACCTGCTTCGCGATCTGGGAGCCGGCCCGGATGTTCGGCGAGTTCGTGCCGCAGAAGTACGCCCACCTGGCGCTCCACGTCGAGGACGTCGCGGCGGCCCGCGCCGAGCTCGAGGCCGAAGGCGTCGAGTTCGCGGGCGAGATCATCGACACCGGCGTCTGCCACATGGCGCTCTTCGCCGATCCCGACGGCAACGCCTTGATGCTGCACCACCGCTACGCCCCGCGCGAGCAGGGGCACAGCGACGAGGGAAGCCGCGGCGCGGACGCCTAGGCGCCGGCGGGCGCGACCGGGCGGATCTCCTTCGGCAGCATGAAGCGGACGTCCTCGTGGACGGTCCGCAGCTCGCCGACGTCGTCGGCGCCGCGCTCGCGGAAGAAGGAGACGAGGCGCTCGACGAGCTCCTCGGGGGCGCTGGCACCGGAGGTGATGCCGACCGTGCCGACGCCCTCCAGCCAGGCCTCGTCGACCTGGGTGTGGTTGTCGATCAGGTGGGAGGCGGCGCCGTGTTCGCGCGCCACCTCGACCAGCCGGTTGGAGTTGGAGGAGTTGGTCGAGCCGATCACCAGCACCAGGTCGCACTCGCGGGCCAGCTGCTTGACCGCGATCTGGCGGTTGGTGGTCGCGTAACAGATGTCGTCGGACTTGCTGGAGACGATCGCCGGGAACTTGGCGCGCAGGGCGGCGATCACCTCGGCGGTCTCGTCGACCGAGAGGGTCGTCTGGGTGATGAAGGCGACCTTCTCGGGGTCGGGGACCTCGAGCGCCTCGACGTCGGCGACGGTTTCGATCAGGACGATCGCGTCGGGCGCCTCGCCGGTCGTCCCTTCGACCTCCTCGTGACCCTCGTGGCCGATCATCACGATCGTGTAGCCGGCGGCGGCGAAGCGACGCGCCGAGACGTGGACCTTGGTCACCAGCGGGCAGGTCGCGTCGATCGTGCGCAGGTTGCGCGAGGCGGCGTTGTCGTGCACCGCCGGGGCGACCCCGTGGGCGGAGAAGACGACGATCGCGCCCTCCGGCACCTCGGTCTCCTGGTCGACGAAGATCGCGCCGCGCTCGGCCAGCTCCTCGACCACGTGCTTGTTGTGGACGATCTCCTTGCGCACGTAGACGGGCGCGCCGTGGACCTCGAGGGCGCGCTCGACGGTCTGCACGGCGCGGTCGACGCCGGCGCAGTAGCCACGGGGGGCGGCGAGCAGGACCTTCCGCGGACCCGCGGTGGCGGTGCTTGGCATGCCTCCAGGGTACCGGTGGGGCGCTTGCGGGCCCCGCGCCGGTTTGGCCCGGGCCGCCATCGGGGATAGCCTGGGCGGCGATGAGCACCAGGGGCCACCATCTCGACCGGCTGACGGCCGTCGACGCCTCGTTCCTCAGCAACGAGAGCACGTCCAGCCACATGCACGTGGGGGCGATCCTCATCTTCGAGGGGCCGCCGCCGCGCTATGTCGACCTGGTCGAGCACGTGCGCGGGCGCCTTCACCTGGTCCCGCGCTTCCGCCAGAAACTGGTGACGCCGCCGCTGGAGACCGGCCGGCCGCTCTGGGCCGACGACGTCAACTTCAACCTCAGCTACCACATCCGCCACACCGCGCTGCCCGAGCCGGGCGGCGAGGCACAGCTGAAGCGGCTCACCGGGCGCGTCTTCTCCCAGCAGCTCGACCGCTCCAAGCCGCTCTGGGAGCTGTGGCTGGTGCAGGGGCTGGAGCGCGACCGCTTCGCGATCCTGACCAAGACCCACCACGCGATGGTCGACGGCATCTCCGGCGTCGACATCGGCACCGTGCTGTTCGACCTCGAGCCGGTGCCGGCGCCCTCGACCTTCGAAGACGACTGGGTGCCGGAGCGTCCGCCGGGCTCGGCCCAGCTCCTCGGCCGCGGGATCGGCGAGGCGATCGGGATGCCGATCAAGCTCGCCGAGCGGGCGGTCGACGCGATCCGCCACCCGGAGACCGCGGCGCGCAAGGCGGTCGAGGCGCTGGAGGCGCTGAGCGAGGTGGTCAGCCAGTTCGCCGACCCGGCCCCGGACGTGCCGCTGAACCACGAGATCGGTCCGCACCGCCGCTACGTCTGGGCGCGCTCGGAGCTGGCGACCTTCAAGCGGATCAAAGACACCTTCGGCGGCACCGTCAACGATGTCGTCCTCGCCGTCGTCACCGGCTCGATCCGCGACTGGCTGCACTCGCGCGGGGTGCGCACCGAGGGGCTCGAGCTGCGGGCGCTGGTACCGGTCTCGATCCGCGCCGCGGACGAGCACGGCAACCTCGGCAACCGGATCACGCTGATGCGTGGCCCGCTCCCGGTCTACATAGAGGACCCGGTGCGGCGACTTCACGCGATCAGCGAGGAGATGGCCGGGCTGAAGGAATCGAAACAGGCGCTCGGGGCGGAAATGATCTCCCGCTTCAACGACTTCGCGCCGCCGACGCTGCTCGCCCAGGCCTCGCGGCTCAACTTCAGCACCCGCCTCTTCAACCTGCTGGTGACCAACGTGCCGGGGCCGCAGCTGCCGCTCTACGTGCTCGGGCGGGAACTGGAAGAGGTCTTCCCGGTCGCCTTCCTGCCACAGAACCACGCGCTCGCGATCGCGATCATGAGCTACAACGGCAAGATCGGCTTCGGCCTGCTCGCCGACTACGACTCGATGGAGGACGTCGAACTGCTCGGCGCCGGGATCAACAACTCGCTGGCCGAGCTGGAGACGGCCGCCGGCGAGTCCGCCGCCGCGGCGTAGGTGATTGATCCCGGGGTCTGCGCGGGACGGGAAGGGACGGGGGCTCTTTGAGCTGGCGCCCGGGGCAAGGGACGCGGCCATCCCGGCCACGACCGTCGCAGGGTGTGGCCGTGGCCGGGACGGCCGAGGGTGCGGGGAGAGCGGGTGGGGCGTCGAAAAGGTGTCGGGAAGATCGCTCTTCCTCCCGCGTTCTTCAGACGTTCGAAAGACGTGACCATGGTTTGACCCTGCCATAGCGAGGTCAACTCACGCAGCGCGTCCCAGGCCCTCGATCCCGGGCCCCGCAGGACCGAGGCGCCCGCACGGCTACCCTCTGAGGATGGGCCTGCTGCTCGTCCTGCTGTTCATCGTCGTCCCGATCGCCGAGCTCTACGTGATCATCCAGGTCGGCGAGTGGATCGGCGTGGTGCCGACCCTGCTGCTCCTCCTGCTCGACGCCTTCCTCGGCTCCTGGCTGCTGAAACACCAGGGGCGGAACGCCTGGCGGCGCTTCAACGAGGCGCTGGCCGAGCGCCGCATCCCGGCGAAGGAGGTGGCCGACGGCTTCCTCGTCATCCTCGGCGGCGCGTTGCTGATCGCGCCCGGCTTCATCACCGACTTCTTCGGCCTGCTGTTCCTGATCCCGCCGACCCGCGCCGTGGCGCGGCGGGTCCTGCATCGCTGGACGGTCGGCCGAATCGCCGTGGTCGGCGTCCCGGTCGGCGCCGCGATGGGCGGCTTCGGCTCAGGTCCGCGACCGGGCGGCGCCAACCGCTCATACGACTACGACGCCGAGGCCGAGGAGATTCCCGACGACCCCCATCGCCTACCGCCGGCGGGGGACTAGCACGAGTGTGCAGTTGAGCCGGTCATAGGCGGCTCAACTGCACACTCGTCAGCCGAGGAGCCAGGTGCGGGCAGCGGGCTCGTCGTCGAGGTCGAAGAGCTTGACGTCGACCGGGATCGCGCGGGCGATCGCCGGAAAGAGCCGGCGGACGAGGAAGCCCGAGTCGGCAACGATCGCCACCCGGCGCCAGTCTTCCCTGTGGCCAAGGTCCAGCTCGGGGTCGGAGCGCAGCTCTTCGAAGCGCGATTTCAGGGTGGTGAGGTCGAACCCCTCGGCGGCGGCCAGCAGCAGCCGCACCTCTCCCGCCCCGGCCGCCTCGCGCAGCGCCGGAGCGAGCACGCCGGCGTAGTCGGCGTCGGTCAGCTCGTCGGCGACGCGGAAGCCGATCGTCCCTGCGGGCAGGTCGGGGATCGACTCGATCAAGCGGTGCGGCCGGTCAGAACCCGAGCGCGAACTTGGCGTCCTCGGACATCATCTCCGGGGACCAGGCGGGGTCGAAGACCATCTTCGGATGGACGGCGGAGACGCCGGGGAGGTCGCCGACGAACTCCCTCATCTGCTCGGAGACCTGGGGGCCGATCGGGCAGGCGGGGGTCGTCAGGGTGAAGGTGACGTAGACGTCCTCGGCCTCGATCGCGACGTCGTAGACGAGGCCGAGGGAGACGAAGTCGAGGCCGAGCTCGGGGTCGATGACCTCCTCGAGCGCCTCGTAGACGTCTTCCTCGGTGACGACTTCGGGATGGGTGACCGGGGCATCGGGCTGAGGCGCCTGGGCCGGCTGCTCTTGATCTGGCATGACCAGATGGTACCCGGGTCAGTCGGCCGGCCCGGGCGGGGTCGGCTCGGCGGGCGCCCCCTCCCCCGGCGACCCCAGATGAAGTTGCCAGTAGCCGACGTCGTGCCAGGAGCCCTGCTTCCAGCCGATGTCGCGGAGGGCGCCGATCGGCTCGAAGCCGACGCCCTCGTGCAGGGCGATGCTGGCCGGGTTCGGCAGGGTGATGCCGGCGACGACGACGCGGAACCCCTGGGCGCGGAGGCGATCGAAGAGCTCGGCGTAGAGGGCGCGGCCGATCCCGCGACCCTGGTGGCGGGTGCCGACGTAGACCGAGGACTCGACCGACCAGCGGTAGGCGGCGCGCTCCGCCCAGGGACAGGCGTAGGCGTAGCCGACGACCTCGCCGCCGTCCTCGGCGACCAGGAACTGGTGCGTCGCCGCGTACCTGGAGATCCGCGCCGCGAACTCGGCGGCGTCAGGCGGCACCAGCTCGAAGGAGATCGGCGCCGATTCGACGCTCGGCGCGTAGATCGCCGCGCAGGCGGCGGCGTCGCGATCGGGGTCGGCGGGGCGGATGGTCATCGGCAGGTCGCCCACAATAGGCTGCGGCCGTGACCAAGGGTCCCGGCAAGGTTCTGCGCCGCTCGATCGGCATCGTCTTCGCCGACGGCGGCCTGCTGACCCTCAGCGGCTCCGCACCGGCCGACGGCGGGGGCCACGGCGACGAGCCGCTGCTGGCCGTCTTCTGCGATCCGGACGCGGCGCCGCTCGCCTTCGAGGAGGCGCTGCTCTCGACCGAATACGGCGAGGACGGCGTGCAGCGACGGGCGACGCTGGAGCTGTGGCTCGACGCCGAGGACGGCCGGCCGCTGCGCGGCGCCGGCACGCTGATCAGCTCGATCGCCGCGGAGGCCGACGGCCTGGAGACGCGCATCGCCTTCTTCCGCTGGTCGCTCGAGGGGCGCGAGGGCCTCGGCCACTACGAGATCGCCCGCGCGCGTGGCTGAGCCGGCGGGGCGGATCGAGGCGGTCGTCTCCGACTTCGGCGGCGTCCTCACCACGCCGCTGATGCACTCCTTCCTGGCGCTGCAGGACGCCCACGGGGTCAGCGTCGAGGACTTCGGCACGGCGATGCGCGCCGCGGCGGAGGCGGGCGACGGCGAGATCCCCCTCTTCAAGCTGGAGCGCGGTGAGCTCACCGAACCGGAGTTCCTCGAGCTGCTCCGCGACGGGCTGGAGCCGCTGCTCGGCCACCGCCCCGAGCTGCACCGCTTCCGCCACGTCTTCTTCGAGGCGCTCGACCCGAACGAGCCGATGATCGACCTGATGCGCGAGTGCCGGCGCGGCGGTCGGCGGATGGCGCTGCTGACCAACAACGTGCAGGAGTGGGAGCCGCTCTGGCGGACGATGCTGCCGGTCGACGAGATCTTCGAGACCGTGGTCGACTCCGGCTTCGTCGGCTACCGCAAGCCGGAACGGCAGATCTACGAGATGACCGTGGAGCGGCTCGGGCTGCCGGCGAGCGCCTGCCTCTTCGTCGACGACATGGAGCTGAACTGCGAGGCGGCGCGGGAGCTCGGCTTCACCGCCGTCCACTACCGCGAGCCCGGGCAGGCGATCGCCGAGGTGCGCGCGGCGCTCGCCGACTGATCGCCGGCTATCCCTGCTCGGCGGGCTCCGGCACGGATGCCACGGGGTGCTCGCGCCAGCGCCGCGCGAACGGCAGGCGCCAACTGTGCGGGGCGATCAGGGCGCCGATCTCGGCCGGTCCCCAGGAACCCGGTGGGTACGGTTTGACCGCCGGGCCTTCCTCCAGCAGCGGCGCCGACACTTCCCAGAGGCGCTCCATGTCGCGGGCGCTGGTGAAGAGCGTGTGGTCGCCGGCCATCGCGTCGCGGATCAGCCGCTCGTAGGCCTCCAGCGTGTCGTCACGGTAGTCGGTTTCCTCGAGCGAGAACTGCATGCTCGCCTTGTCGAGCACCATCCCCATCCCCGGCCGCTTGCCGTAGAAGGAGAGCGAGACGCGCGAGGACTCGTCGAGGTCGAAGGTGAGGTGGTCGGGGCCGTAGCGACCGACCCGCGAGTGGGCCGGGAACATCGACTGCGGTGGCTCGCGGAAGGCGATCGAGATGATCCGCGCCCCTTCGCCCATCCGCTTGCCGGTGCGCAGGTAGAAGGGCACGCCGCTCCAGCGCCAGTTGTCGACTTCGCATTTGAGCGCGACGAAGGTCTCGGTGCTGGAGCCCGGATCGACCCCCGGTTCGTCGGTATAGCCTTCGTACTGCCCGCGGACCACCTGATCGGGATCGAGCGGGAGCAGGCTGCGGAAGACCTTGTTCTTCTCCTCGGTGATCGGCAGCGAGGCGAGCGCCGTCGGCGGCTCCATCGCGACGAAGGCGAGGATCTGCAGCAGGTGGGTGACGACCATGTCGCGATAGGCGCCGGTCCGCTCGTAGAACTTCGCCCGCGAGCCGACCCCGAGCGTCTCCGGGACGTCGATCTGGATGTGGTCGATGTGCTCGCGGTTCCAGATCGGCTCGAAGAGGCCGTTGGCGAAGCGCAGGGCGAGGATGTTCTGCGCCGCCTCCTTGCCGAGGAAGTGGTCGATGCGGAAGATCTGCTCCTCGCGCAGCACCGCGTGCAGGGTGTCGTTGAGCTCCTGGGCGCTCTTCAGGTCGGTGCCGAAGGGCTTCTCCATGATCACCCGCGCGTTCGCGGTCAGCTCGGCCTTGGCGAGCATGTGTATGACTTCGGTGGCGGCCGCGGGAGGCACGCTCAGGTAGTGGAGGAGATGGGTGTCGGGGCCGAGCAGCTCGACCTCGTGGTCGACCGCTTCCTTCAGCGCCTCGGGTCCCGCCCCGACCGGGACGTAGACGATGCGGCGGGAGAATTCGGCCCAGACCTCCTCGGAGAACCCGTAGCGGGAGAACTCGTCACAGGCGGCGCGGACGATCTCACGGAACTCCTCGTTGCCGACGTCCTCGATCGAGGTGCCGAGCACGCGGAATTCGGGCATCAGCTCCGACTGGAAGAGGCGCAGCACGCCCGGCAGCAGCTTGCGCCTGGCGAGGTCGCCGGTGGCGCCGAAGATGACGATCAGGTGGGGCGGCAGCGGCTGGACGACGCTCGCGTCCATTTCTTCGGTTACGTGCTGGTCTTTCTCCCGCTGGGACCCGGGGACACCGTTGTGCTTTCCGTCGGCCATCGCGCCCCAGACTAGCCATCTCCCGTCGTCGGTCGTGACCAGCTTGTTGGCGAGTCGGCCCGGCTCGGATAGATTGCGCCGCTTCTTGGACAACGCAGGCGCCGTCACCGCAGCGAACGCCCCCACCGAGTGGAGCGGCCACGTGATCGTCTGCGGTCTCGAGGGGGTCGGCCTGCGCACGGTCGAGCAGCTGCGCTCGACCGGGATCGCGGTGGTCGTGGTCGACGATGACCCGGCGGCGAAGCACGCGGCGACGGTCGAGAGCTGGGGCTGCCCCCATATCCCGGCCGGCGGCGGGCTCGAGGGCCAGTTGCGACAGGCGGGGCTGGCGGGGGCGCGGGCCGTCGTCTGCACCTCCGACAGCGACCTGCGCAACGTCGAGACGGCGCTCCTGGCCCGCGACCTGCGGGCCGACATCGACGTGGTCGCCCACCTCGACAACCCGACCGTGGGGCGGGCGGTGGAAGAGGCGACCGGCAGCGGCTCGGCGCTCGACGTGGCCGGGCTCTTCGCCCCCGCCGTGATCGACGCCTGCATGTACCGCAACTCACACGACGTGTTGCTCGGCGAGGAGCGCTTCGTCGCCGACGAGGTCGGGGTCGGCGACGACGGGACGTTGCGCGAGCTGTTCGGCGACCTCGTCCCGGTCGGCGTGGTGCGAAGGGACGGCGAGCTGGTGGTCTGCCCGGGGCGCGACCTCGAGGTGGCGCCGGGCGACCGGGTGACGCTGCTCGGCAAGCCCGACGAACTGGCCGGGGCGGAGCTCTCGCGGGCGGCCGAGCCGGAGCGGGTGCCGCGCCAGGGCGGCGGCTCGGTCCGGCAGTTCCTGCGGCGGACGAGTCGCACGCTGGCCCAGGGGACCGACCGCGCGGTAGTCATCACCCTGGTCCTGGCGCTGGCGATGCTGGTGATCGCGACGATCGTCCTGCGGCTCGGCTATCACCAGGGCGACGGCAGCCACCTCTCGCTGATCCAGGCCTTCTACTTCACGATCGAGACCTTCGCCACGGTCGGCTTCGGCGACTTCTCCTTCGCCCACCAGTCGACCGGGATGCAGGTCTTCGGCATCCTCCTGATCATCGCCGGGGTGACGCTGAGCACGGTGATCCTGGCGCTGATCACCAACGCCCTGGTCAGCCGGCGGATCGAGCAGTCGCTGGGCCAGGGGAGCATCCGCGGGATGGAGGGCCACGTAGTCCTGGTCGGCCTCGGCGCGGTCGGGCTACGGGTCCTGGAGGGGCTGCGGGCGCAGGGGCGTGACGTGGTGGTGATCGAGCGCGACGAGTCGAACCGCTACGTGCAGCACGCCCGCGGCCTCGGCGTGCCGGTCGTCCACGGCGACGCGACGCTGGGCCAGACGCTGCGCTCGGTGCGGCTGGCGCAGGCCGGCGCGGTCGCGATCCTGACCAGCGACGACCTCGTCAACCTGGAGACCGGGCTGGCGGTGCGCGACGAGCTCGACGACCGCTGGGTCGAGGTGCCGGTCGTGCTCCGCGTCTTCGACCGGGCGCTCGGCCTGCGCCTGCAGGGGACCTTCCACTTCAACCACGTCTGGTCGACCGCGGCGCTCGCCTCGCCCTGGTTCGTCGGCGCGATCCTCGGCCTCGAGATCCTCGCCACCTTCTACGTCCGCAACCAGCCCTTCCTCGTCGCCCGGCTCGAGGTCAACCAGGGCGGCGGCCTCGCCGGACTCGCGATGCGCGAGCTCGGCGCCCGCATCCGCGTCGTCGCGATCGCCCGCGACGGCCAGGCGGAGCTCGAGTACCCGCCCCGCCGCGACACCCGCTTCGCGGTCGGCGACCGCGCCTACCTGGTCGGCCCCTACGAGGAGCTGCTGCGGGTGCTGAGCCGTGAAAGGACCGGCGCGAGCGCATAGGCTGGCGGCATGTCCCGTCTCCGCAAGCTCCTCCCCGCCCTCGCCCTGCTCCTGCTCCTCGTCCCGAGCGGCGCCGGGGCAGCGATCGTGACCCGTTCGAACCCGGACCGAGGAACCCTCAGCGTCGCCCTGACGCCGGCGGGGACGCGCCTCTACGGCTGGCAGACCCTCCACTACAAACTCCATACCTGCGAACCCGGGGTCCCGAACGTCGAAGGCTGCCGTTTCACCCTGACCGGGCGGATCAATCCCCGCTGGATCGGCTGCCCGCAGCAGGAAGCCGTGACGGCCGGCGGCTACACGTCGACCTTCTACTCGGCCCCCAACGCCGACGGCAGCATGGCCATCAGCGGTGGTCGCGGGGTGGTGGCCTATCCCTCGAGCTTCACGAACAACTCGGCCTACCCGACGCTCTACGCCTGCTGGTACATCCACATCACCGGTCACACCCACACCCTTCTCACCGCGACCACGATCATCACGCCGTCCCACGCCGTCACCGAATAGGTGCAGCGGCCCAGCTCACTCGCCCTGGAGCCGGCGCCCGGGGGGAAGGGACGCGGCCGTCCCGGCCACGACCCCGGCAGGGTGTGGCCGTGGCCGGGACGGTCGAGGGTTCGGGGAGAGGAAGTGGGGATCGGCGTGCTCAGGGGAGGGAGAGGGCGTGGGGAGTGGCGCGTGTTCCTCCACGAAGGCCTGGGATCGGTGACGAAGGCACCGACAAGTCCACGGTTCCGTGAGTCTTCCTCATAGGGCCGCCGACGACCGTGCACTTGAGCCGCCTATGGGCGGCTCAAGTGCACGGTCGTGGCAGGGCTTCTGTGTCGGTGGGGAGACGCATGAGGACCTGTGACGTCCTCGGCGTCTTCCATACCTCCGTGTGAACTTCCCTGCGGGACCCCTCACGTCCCGGGCGTCTCGTGGCGGCCACACCCTGCCGGGGTCGCCACGAGACGCCCGGGACGCTTCTCGGACGGGCGCGCCCGCCGCGAACTACCTACCACCACCTACCTACCTACCTAGTTGTCGCTGCCTGCCCTATCCCAGATATAGAGCTCGACCGCCTCGACGGCGAGCTGCATCAGGCGCGGGGGGGCGAGCAGGCCGAGGACGAGCTCGAGCGCGTCCTCCTCGGTGACGCCGGCGTCGACCGCCTCCTCACCGCGGAAGCCGGCGGCGAGCTTCAGGGCCTCGCGGCGGTTCTCGCCGAGCGAGCCGAAGGCGCCCATCAGGAAGTCGCGGTTGGGGACCGGCTGGCCGACCTCGAGGGAGCCGTGCCAGGCGGCGAGCATCGAGAGGTCGTGCTCGTCGAGCTCGGCGATCGCCTTCGCGTAGTGGACCTCGAGTTCCGAGTCCGGGATCTCGTCGACCCAGGCGCGCACGGCCTCGCCGAGAAGCTGGCGGCGCGCCTCGCGGCCGATCGAGTCGGCTATGGCACGGATCGCATCGGCGGGATCGACGAAACAGAGGGACATGTGATGAGGCGAATCTAGAGGGGTCGGGGGACGGCAAAATGGCGGCCGGAATGCCGAGTTTGCGGCGTGGTGGGCGGGGCTATCAGGAGGCCGCCCGAGCGGAGCGCGCCGCATCGACCCATAGTGTGAGTCGGTGCCCCTGAAACTGATCCTCGGACCGCCGAACTCGGGGCGGGCGGGCGTCGTCCGCGAGCGTTATCTGGCCGCCCTCGAGCGCGACCCGGTGCTCGTCGTGCCGACCGTCGACGACGTCTTCGCCTTCGAGCGGGAGCTCTGCGGGGAGGGCGCGGCCCTCGGCGGCGCGGTGCTCACCTTCGGCGCCCTCTTCGGCCAGATCGCGACGCTCGCGGGCAGCCCGCCCGGCGCCGTCCTCTCCCCCACCCAGCGCCGACGCTGCGTCGAGGTCGCGGTCGAGGATCTGATGCCGCGGCTCGGGCCGCTCCGCCGCTCCGCCGGGCGCCCCGGCTTCGCTGCCGCGTTCGCCCGGCTGCTCGACGAGCTGCAGGCCGCCGCGGTCGGTCCGCAGGAGGTCGAGGCGAGCGCGGGGACCCTTGAAGGCTCCGCGTATCTGGCCGACATCGCCTCCCTCTTCGCCGGCTACGAGGCGGCGCGCGAGCGCAGCGGCCGCCTCGACGCCGCGGCGATCGCCCGCGAGGCGATCGACCTGCTGCGCGACGACCCCGGTCCGTGGGCCGGGCGCCCCGTCTTCCTATACGGGCTCGACGACCTCACCCCGGCGCAGCTCGACCTGGTCGAGGCGCTCGCGGCCGGCACGGTGGTGACGATCGCGCTTGCCTTCGAGCCCGGCAACGAGGCGCTCGCCGCACGCGGGGAGCTGCTGGGGCGGCTGCGCGAGCGCCTTGCGGTAGCCGACGCCGACATCGAGACGCTCCGGGCCGACCCGGCCAACACCGAGAGCACCCAGCTCTATGCCCTCGCCCGTGGCTTCGGCGTCCCCGACCTGCCGCCCGAGCCGCTGCCCGAGCGCTCCGACCTCACCCTGCTCCGCTCGGCCGGCACCCGCGCCGAGGCCGAGGCGATCGCCGCCGAGGTCTCGCGCCTCGTCCATGCGGGGGGCTCCCCGGACGAGATCGCGGTCGCGCTCCGCGATCCGGGCCGGCGCGGGCCCGCCGTGGAAGCGGCGCTCGAGGCGAACGGGATCGCGGCCGCCCTCGAGGCGGAGGTTCCGGTCGCCATGACCTCGGTCGGCGGTGCCGTCGTCGCCCTGCTCGAGGTGGAGTTCGGGACGCGCCGCGCCGCCGATCTCCTCCGCTACCTGCGCGGCCCTTCGGGCTTCTCCCCCGGCCGGATCGACTGGCTGGAGCGGGTGATCCGCCGCGAACGGATCGAAGGCGCGGAGACGGCGCTCGCCCGCTGGCGCGGCGAGCAGGGCGAGGACCCGCGTGACCTGCGTCGCCTGCGCGAGGCCGCCGCGCAGGGCGGACCGGCGGCGCTCTGCGCCGCGACCGCCGGGCTCGCCGCGACGATGGCCTCGCGCCCTTTCGGGAGCGAGGAGGACGGGCCGCGGCTCGGCCCCGGCGACGGTCTCGAGCTGCGCGCCGCCGGGGCGATCGCCGCGGCGCTCTCCGACCTCGCGGCGCTCGGCCCGCTGGCGCCCGCCCCCGAGCGCCTCGCGGAGACGGTCCGCGCGCTCGACTTCCGCGTCTGGAGCGGCCCGGTCGAGGGCCGCGTGCGGATCGCCGACCCCTACCGCCTGCGCGCCGCGCGCTTCGACCACGTCCTCGTCGGCTCGCTGCAGGACGGCGAGTTCCCGCGCCGCGCCCGCGGCGGCGATCCTTTCCTCTCCGAGGCGCAGCGCGAACGGCTCGGGCTCGACCC
Source organism: Solirubrobacterales bacterium (assembly GCA_035500835.1). GTDB lineage: Bacteria > Actinomycetota > Thermoleophilia > Solirubrobacterales > 70-9 > VAYN01. Next base: position 143,693 of record DATJWW010000020.1, read on the forward strand.
GCGCCGCGACACCGAAGCCGAGGAGCGCTACCTCTTCGGCGTCTGCCTGGCGCTGCCGCGCCGCAGCCTCTTCCTCTCCTATCGCGACAGCGACGAGAACGGGGTCGCCGAATCCCGCTCACCGCTGCTGGAGGAGGTGCGAGCGTTGATCTCCCCGCCGCCGCCCGCCGACGGCGGGCCGGACCTGGTCGAGGCGACGATCACCCGCGAACGCGGGCTCGCCGACGTGGTCGCGCCGCTCGCCGAGGCGCCCTCCGCGGACGAGCTGGCGCGGGCGCTCGCCGCCCACGGCCCGAACGCCGAGCTCGGGGCGCTGCTCGCCGCGGTCGGGATCGGTGGCGAGCTCGCCGCCTCGCTGACCGACCGCCTCCGGCGTGCCCACCGCGCCGAGCGCGCCGCCCGTGCCCCCGGCCCGCTCGCCAACCCCGCGGTGCTCTCCTCCTTGGCCGCCGTGGAGGCCTACGGCGGCACCACGCTGGAGGGCTTCGACGAATGCTCCTACCGCTGGTTCGCGGGCCATGAGCTCGACCCGCAGCCGCTCGACCCGGTCCCCGACCCACTCGTCCAGGGCGGCCTGATCCACGCCGTGCTGGAGCGCCTCTACCGCGAGCGGCCCGGCGGCGACCCCCTCCCCCGCCCGGGGTCCCTGACGACCTGGATCGAGCGCGGCCGCGCCCTCCTCGCCGAGCAGCTCGCCGAGGCAGAAGTCGGCGGCCACCCGGCGGAGCGGGCGATGGCGCGCCGGGTCGAGCGCCTGCTCGAACGCTTCCTCGGCGAAGAGGCGGCCCGCGACACCGTCGGCTTCGAGCCGTGGCTGCTGGAGGCGCGCTTCGGGATCGGCGAGGAAGCCGAGCGGCCGAGCCTCGACCTCGGCGGCTGGGGACTGCACGGGGCGATCGACCGGGTCGACCGGGCGCCCGACGGCCGCGCCCTCGTCCACGACTACAAGCTGGCATCGAGCGTGACGCCCGCCGACAAGTTCGAGGAGCGGGCGAAGCTGCAGCTGCCGCTCTACCTGCTTGCCGCGCAGATCCACTGGGGCGCCGAGCCGGTCGGCGGCATCTACCACCCCCTGCGCGGGACCTCCAACCGGCGCCCGCGCGGCGTCGTCGCGGCGTCCGCGGCGGGCGACCTCGCCGGCTACGACCTGGTCCGCGGCGATGTCGTCGAGGACGACGCGATGGAGGAGCTCGTCGAGGAGACGCGGCGGCGGGGCGGCGAGATCGTCGCCCGCATCCGGGCCGGGGAGATCCGCCGCGACCCGGGCCCGCGCGAGGGCCTCCGCGGCCATGACCAATGCCCGACCTGGTGCACCTTCGCGCCGATCTGCCGACGTGACCGGGCGCCGTCATATGTGGAGCGCGAAGAGGCCGAGCAGGGGTGGGAGCGGTGAGCGAGGCGGCGGCCGAGCCCGCGGTCGAGCGCTCCCCGACGCCGGAGCAGCGCGCCGCGATCGGGGTGCGCGGCCGCGACGTCCTGCTCGAGGCGGGCGCCGGCTCCGGCAAGACCGGGGTGATGGTCGAGCGCTACTGCCGGCTGGTCGTCGACGAGGGGGTCTCCCCGGACGCCGTCCTCGCCTTCACCTTCACCGACAAGGCGGCGGCCGAGCTGCGCGCCCGGGTGCGAGCGGAGCTCGCCCGCCGCGCGGCGGGGACGGGCGCCGACGCGGTGCGCGCCGCGGCGCTCCTCGCGACGATCGGCGGCGCCTGGATCACCACCATCCACGGTTTCTGCAACCGGGTCCTCGCCGCCCACCCGGTCGCCGCCGGGGTCGACCCCGGCTTCCGCGTGCTCGACCAGCCCGAGGCCGAGCGCGCCGCCCGCGAGGCCTTCGACGCGGCGCTCGTCGAGTTCCTCGCCGGCGGTGAGCCCGCCCGCGAGGAGACCGTCGCCGCCTACGACGTCGAAGGCCTGCGGGCGGTCGTCGCCGCCACCCACGACGAGCTGCGTAGCCGCGGTGTCGCCGAGCCGTCCCTGCCCGAACCGCCCGCCTCCGATCCGTCCGAGGCGCTGGCAGAGACGATCGAGGCGGCGGGCGAATGCCTCGAGGAGACGAAGGAGGGCGATCCCCGGCGCGACGCACTGGAGGAGGCGCTCGGGCGCCTGACCCAGGCCGGCCCGCCGCCGTCCCTGGCCGAGCTCGAAGCGCTCCGCCCCGGGGGGACCGCAAAGGCGCTCACCCCCTTCCGCGAGACGCTCGAGGCGGCGATCGCCCGCACCGCCGAGGCGGGCGACGGGGCCGTCGCCTACCGCCACCTCGCCGACCTCCTCCGCCTCCACACCCGCGCCTTCGAGGCCGCCAAGGCGCGCCGTGCCGGGATCGACTTCGAGGACCTCCAGATCCTCGCCGCCCGCCTGCTCGAGCGGGCCGAGATCGGCGAGGCCTACCGGGGCCGCTTCTCCCACCTCCTGGTCGACGAGTTCCAGGACACCAACCGCCTGCAGCTGCGGCTGATCGAGGCGCTGCAGGGGCCGCGCACGCAGCTGGTCGTGGTCGGCGACGAGCTGCAGTCGATCTACTCCTTCCGCCACGCGGACCTCGACGTCTTCCGTCGCCGCCGCGAGCAGATCGACGCCGATCCGGGCGCCGAGCTGATGCGCCTCAGCGGCAACTTCCGCTCCCGTCCGGAGGTGATCGGCGCCGTCAACCTGCTCGGCGGAGCGCTGCTCGGGGGCGCCTACCGGCCGCTGCGGGTCGGCGCGCCGCCCGCCGAGCCCGCGCCGCGTGGCGGCGGGCCCGCGGTCGAGCTCCACCTCACCGCGCGCGACGGCTGGGGCGATGAGGGCATCGAGCTCGCCCCCGCGATCGACGGCCGCACGCCGCTCAACTGCCTGGCCGAGGCGCGGACGCTGGCGGAGCGCCTGCGCGAGCTCCACCAGGCGGGCGTCGAGCGCGGCGCGATGGTCGTCCTGCTCCGCGCCTACACCCACCTCGACGCCTACGAGGACTCGCTGGCGCGGGCGGGCCTGCGCCCCTACGTGGTCGGTGGGCGCGGCTACTGGTCCCAACAGCAGGTCGCCGACGTCGGCGCGCTGCTGGCGACGATCGCCAACCCGCTCGACGACGCCGCCCTCTTCGGCGCCCTCGCCTCGCCCGCCTGCGCGGTGGCCCCGGACACGCTCTGGCTGCTGCGCGCCGCGGCCGGGCGGCGGCGCCACGTCTGGCCGGCCCTGGAGGCGCTGGCGCTCGGCGGGGAGGCGGAGCTCGCCGAGCCCGAGCGGCTCGAGCAGATCCCGGCCGGGGAGCAAGCGCTGTTGGTCGAGTTCGCCGAACGACTGGTGGGACTGCGGGCGCGCGGGCCGCGCCTCTCCCTGGCGGGGCTGATCGAGGCGGCGGTGACCGAGACCGGCTACGACCTGGCGACGCTGCTGCGACCGGCGGGCGAGGCGCGGCTCGCCAACGTGCGCAAGCTCTCGCGCCTGGCGGCGGCCTACGAGGAGCGCGAGGGCCGCGACCTGCGCGGCCTCCTCGACTTCCTCGCCGCCCGTGCCGAGGCCGACACCGAGGCGCAGGCCGCGACCGCCGCCGAGGGCCACGACGGGGTGCGGATCATGACCGTCCACAACGCCAAGGGGCTCGAGTTCGAGGTCGTAGCCGTCCCCGACCTGGCCCGCGGCCTGCTCGCCGGCGGCCGCCGCCCGGTGCTGGCCCTGGGACGTGAGCAGCCGCCACGGGTCGGCATGCAGTGGCGGCGACTGGGCCGCGGCGCGGTCAACCTCTACGACCACGGCGAGTTGACCCGGGACGCCGAGGAGCGCGACTCCGAGGAGGGGCTGCGGCTCTTCCACGTCGCCGCGACGCGGGCGCGCGAGCGACTGATCCTCAGCGGGGTGGTCAGGCCGGAGCCGCCGAGGGAGATGAAACCGGGGACGGCGGTGATCGAGCGGCTGGTCGAGGCGCTCGGCGTGCCGCGCGAGGAGGACTCGACCGTGCCCGTGCCCCCGGCCGAGCCGCGCCCGGGCCTCGACGCGGCATTCCCGGCCTCGGAGATGGCGGTCCGCGTCAACCTCCCCTCGCCGGAGCGCGCCGCCGAGCTCCGTGGCCTCCACCTCGACACCGCCGCCGAGCGGCCCCTCGGCACCGGCACCCCGCCCCTGGTCGAGCGCCGCCCGCCGATCGTCCCCGGTCGCCCGCTGTCCTACACGGCGATCAGCGCCTTCGAGGAATGCGGCTACCGGTTCTACATGGAGCGGGTCCTGGGCCTCCCCCCCGAACGCGTTCGCAGTTCGTTCCGCATACCGGAACCAACTGCGAACGCACTGCCGGGGGCGGGGGATGAGGGACCGTCGGCGCGGGAGGAACGGAGTGCCCGGGGGGCGGCCGTCCACGCGCTGCTGGAGTGGAGCGTCGGGAACGAGTGGCGAGAGCCGACGGCGGAGCTGGCGCGGCGGCACGCGCTGGCGGCCGGGCTGGACCTGGGGACGGCGGAGGCGGAGGAGCTGCTCGGGCCGGTGCGGGACTGGCTCGGTTCGTCGCTGCGCGCCGAGATCGCCGGCGCGGACCGCGTGCGGGCCGAGGTGCCGATCCTGCTCGGCGTCGGCGACGGGTCCCGCGGCGGCACCGTGCTGCGGGGGTCGATCGACCTGCTGGTGGAGCGTGAAGGCGCCCCACCCCTGGTCGTCGACTACAAGACCGATCGCCTCCGTGGCGAGGACCCGGCGGCCCGCGCCGCCCACTACGAGATCCAGCGCTCGATCTACGCGTCGGCGACCAAGGAGAGCCTCGGCGCCGAGGAGGTCGAGGTCGCCTACGTCTTCCTCGAGCGCGCCGACACCCCGGTCCGCACCGTCCTCACCGCGACCGACATGGCGGCGGGCCTGACCCGCATCGAGAACGCCGTGAAGGCGATCGCCGCCGGCGCCTTCTCCCCCGCCCCCGAGCCCGACCGCACCTGGGACCTATGTCGAGGATGTCCGGCGCTCGGCCGTCTCTGCTCAGGCCCGCCGGAGGTCGACTAACCGCCGTCGGAAGAGTCCAACCTCGCGGCGAGGCCGTCGAGATCGAGTTCCTTGAGGCCCTCGCCGACGGCGTCCAGCTCGCCGGCGCAGTAGTCGACAAGCTCGCGGCCCTCCTTGCAGAGGTCCAGGGTCTCGCGCAGCCCGGCCTGGCCGGAGTCGAGGCGGTCGATGATCTCCTCGAGGCGCTCGACGGCATCCTCGTAACTGGAGGGGCCGGCGTCACTCACGGTGATCTCCTCCGGCGCCGGGTCGGGAATCTGCAGCGGTTCGGGCATCGACTCGTCCATCGCTGAAGCGCAGGCTAAACCGCCCCGCGGCGGTCGCCGCCTCGGCGCTGGTCAGCGGCTCGCCGTCCGCAGCCTCGGCAAGCGCGTAGCCACGCTCCAGGGTCCGCTCGGGGTCGTGGGCGCGCAGGGCCACGGCCGCCTTGCGGAGCGCCTCGCGCCGCCGCACCAGGGCCCGCTCGGCCACCGCGTCGAGCGCCGCACCGTGGCGCCGGCCCATCTCGACGGCGTGGTCGGTCCGGTCCAGTGCCCGCCGCCGCGCCCGTTCGAGCACGATCGTCGCGATCCGCCTCTGGAACGCGGCGCGCTCGGCGATCCCCCGTTCGGAGGCGGCGCGGATCTCGCGCGTCTTCTGGTTGAGGACCGCGCGCTGGCGCTGCAGGGCCCGCGCCGGGCCGCGGGCCAACGCGCCGAGATGCCGCGCCCGGGCCCCGATCGCCCCGTCCGCCCCGCGCCGCAGGCTGAGCGCCTGGCGTCCGAGCTCGTGCCGCGCCGCCCGGCAGTCGAGCGGCACCGCCGCCTCGGCCGCGTGGGTCGGGGTCGAGCAGGCGACCGCGGCGACGTCGTCGATCAAGGTCGAGTCGCGCTCGTGGCCGACCGCGCTCACCACCGGCACCCGCAGCATCGCCACCGTCCGGCAGAGCGTCTCGTCGCAGAAGGCCCAGAGGTCGGCGAGGCTGCCGCCGCCGCGCGTCACCACGATCGCCTCCACCTCGGGCCGCGCCGCCAGGTCCTGCAGCGCCCGGGCGATCGCCGGCGCCGCGTGGCGATCCTGCACCGGCGCGAACGCCCAGACCACCGTCCCACCCCAGCCGCGCCGCGCCAGCCCGGCGAGCAGATCGCGCCGCGCCGCACCCCCTTCGGCGGTGACGACGCCGATCGTCTTCGGCAACCGCGGTCGCGCCAGCTGCTTCTGCAGCTCGAAGAGGCCCTCGGCGCGCAGCTGGGCGCGGAGCGCCTCGAGTCGCGCCAGCAGATCCCCTTCGCCCGCCAACCGGACGTGCGTCGCCCGGAAGCAGAAGCTCGGCGAGGCCGCGTCGCCGCCGGGGTAGTAGTCCGGTCCGCCCGCGATCACCACCTCGGCGCCGTCGCGCAGCGCACCCTCCGGCAGCCCGAGTCGCTCGAGGTCGTTCAGCCAGATCGCGCAGGGGATCGCCCCCTCGCCGTCGCGCAGCTCGAAATAGGCCTGCGCCTTGCTGCGCCGCATGCCGGTGACCTCACCGATCACCAGGACCCGCGCCAGCTCGCGCATCCGGTCCCTGAACGCGTGGGCGTAGCGCCCGACCGCGAACGGTCCCGGCAGGTCAGGACCCGGACGGGCGGGTGCGCCTATCGAGATCTCCGGCCGATCCACCCGATCAGCCTAGATGGCGTTCAGGCCGTCTCTTTCCAGCGCTTGGCCCAAGCCTTCAGCTCGCGGATCGCGGGGCCGAGGTCGGCCCCGGTCTCGGTCAGCGAGTAGGTGACCCGCACCGGCGTCCCCGCTTCGACCTCGCGCTCGACCAAGCCTTCGTCCTCGAGCTCGCGCAGCCGCTGCGAGAGCAGCCGATCGGAAAGCCCGGGGACCGCCTTGCCGAGCTCGCCGAAGCGCATCGGCCGGTCGGTCAGCGCGCAGACGATCGCCCCCGTCCAGCGCTTGCCGATCAGCTCGATCGCCTCGTGGAACTGAGGGCAGACCTCCGCGCAGGGCGCGGACTCCGCCATCAGCGGCGCAGATCGTGTCTCGGACAGCGTTTCCACGTCGATCGACCTTACTGAACGTAAGCCATGGGCCGGCGGAATTTCGGGACGGCGGCGATCGCCGCCCCTCAGCGCGTGCAGGGGCCCGTGCCGACGGCGGCGGTCGACGCCTGTGGGATCGCCGCGCGGACCTGCTCGGCCGGGACCGCGAAGCCGCCCGCCGGCCCGCTCGTCGTCGCCGCGAAGACGACCCCGGCCACGTCCCCCTGGCGATCAAGCAGCGGCCCGCCGGAGTTGCCGCTGCGCACGTCGCCGCCGAGCGAGGTGATCGTCCGCTCGATCGGGCCGTTGCCATAAGAGTTCTCGCTGATCGTGCTCCGGGTTTCGCCGATCCGCGCCAGCGTCACCGTGTAGGGACCGTTCTCGGGATAGCCGAGGACCGCCGCCGGTTCCCCCTGATGGCTGCCCGGGCTGATCGGCAGGGTCGGCAGGCTGCCGTCGATCCGCAGCAGCGCCAGGTCGTCTTCGGGTTCGTAGTAGACCGCGGTGGCGTCGAGCTCGACCCCGCTCTGGGTCGTCACCGTGGTGTCGTCGGCGCCCGCGACCACATGGGCATTGGTGACGATCAGGTCGGGCTGCACCGCCCAGCCCGATCCCTCGACCCCGAGCCCGCAGGCCGTGCTCAGCACCCGCACCACCGAGCCACCCGCGGAAAGGACGGCCGGGTCGGCGGCGATCGCCGGGTCCGGACGCCGGGTCGGCGTCGCCGGGCCGCTCACAGAGGGCGCCGGATCGACCCGGTCGAGCGCGTCGAGCACACTGCCGGTCGGCGGCATCACCTGATCGAGCTCCCTCAGGATCACCGAGTTCTGGACGTCGGCGCGTAGCTGGGTCGTCCCCGGGGCGTGCAGCGCCACCACGCCGAAGATCCAGGCCAGCCCCAGTGCCAACGCGCCGATCAACACCGCGCCCCCGGCGCCGTCGGCCCGGTGGATGAAGGGGTGGCGGACGACCCGCCGGCGCAACGCCAGCGCGATCCCCTCCGCGGCGACCGCCGCCAGCGCCCCGACCATCAGCGCCCCGATCGCCCCGCAGAGCGGCGCGTAGGGCGAGTCGTGGCCCTGCGAGAGCACCTGCGGGCCGATCCGGCTGCCGAGGAAGGCGCCGGCCCCGAACCCGACCAGGGTCAGGGCGCCGACGATCAGACCCTGCCGATACCCCCAGAGGGCGAGCGCGAAGGTGAAGGCGACGATCGCCCAGTCGAGAACGGTCACCGACCGAATACAAGCATGCGGTTGACCGCTCGATTACCTTTCCTTGCCGTGAGCAGGCAGTCTCCCGAGGTCGAGCGTCGTAGACGGCTGCTTACGCGCGCGGCCCCGCTCGGCGTGGTGGCGGTGGTCGCCTTCGTCGTCGGCGCTGCGACGGGCGCCCCCGGCTCGCCCGAAAAGGACGCCGCCGACCACTTCGCCGAAGCCTGGCAGCACAAGAACTACGCGGCGATGTACGCGGAGCTGAACGACGCCTCGAAGGCCACCACCAGCGCCGAGCAGTTCGCCGCCGACTACCGCAAAGCCCGCGACGTCGCGACGATGCGGACCCTGGTCGCCGACTCGGCCGAGGACGCGCGCTCCGAAGGCGACCAGACCGTCGTCCCGGTCCCGATGCGGATCGGGACCGTCGCCTTCGGCGTGGTCGAAGAAGACCTCGACCTGCCCTGGGCCGAAGGCGGCATCGCCTGGTCCCCCTACCTCGTCTTCCCCGGCCTCCGCCAGGGAGAAAGGCTGGAAGCGGAAACCGAACTGGCCGAACGGGCGCCGATCCTCGCCGAGGACGGCACCGCGCTCGCCGAAGGCCCGGCGACCGAACGCGAACACCCGCTGGGGAGCGCCGCGATCGACGTCACCGGCGAAGTCGGCGAAGCCTCTGAAGAAGAAGAGCCGCGCCTCGCCTCCTACGGCTTCCCGCCGGAAACTCCGGTCGGGATCAGCGGCCTCGAGCAGGCCTTCAACCGCCGCCTCGCGGGCAAGCCCGGCGGTCGCCTGCTCGCCGTCCCGATCAAGGCCGCCAAGGGCGCCGAAGGGCGCGTCCTCGCCGAATCGCAGCCGACCCCGGGCTCGCCGGTGAAGACGACGATCGACCCCTACCTGCAGGAAACGGCGGTCGCGGCGCTGGCCGGCCGGGCGGGGGGGGTCGCCCTCCTCGACGCCCAGAACGGCGACGTCCGCGCCCTTGCCGGTCAGGCCTTCTCCGCCCCCCAGCCCCCCGGCTCGACCTTCAAGATCATCACCACCACCGCGGCGCTGGAAAAGAACCTGGTCTCGCTCGACGACGAATTCGAAATCACCGACGGCATCAACGTCGGCGGGCGCTTCATCGAAAACGCCAACGGCGAGTACTGCGGCGGCACCTTCCGTCAGGCCTTCGCCGAGTCATGCAACGCCGACTTCCTCCCCCTCGGCCCCCAGATCGGCAACGACGCGATGGTCGAAACCGCCGAAAAGTTCGGCTTCAACTCACCGCCGACGCTCTATTCGCCGCAGATCATCAAGGAAGTCGAACCGGCCGAGTCGACGATCCCGACCGAAATCGGCGAAGAAGTCGAGCTCGCCGTCTCGGCGATCGGCCAGGGAGAAGTCCTGGCGACCCCGTTGCAGATGGCGAGCGTCGCCCAGACGATCGCCAACGAAGGCGTGCGGATGCCGACCTCGATCGTCGAGACGAAGAAGCTGCGCCCGCACGCGAAGCCGGTCCGGGTGATGACCAAGCAGACCGCCGCGGAACTGACCGAACTGATGGTCGGCGTCGTCGAGGAAGGGACCGGCACCGCCGGGGCGATCGCCGCCGGCCAGGTCGCCGCCAAGACCGGCACCGCCGAACTCGGCGCGGTCGTCGAAACCGAAGGCGGCGAAGAAATCACCGAAGAAGGAGAAGAAGCGACCCCCGAGCACCGCAAGGACGCCTGGTTCTCCGCCTACGCCACGGTCGAAAATCCGAAGCTGGCGATCGGCGTGCTGCTGATCGAAGCCGAAGCGGCGGGCGGCGAAGTCGCGGCCCCGGTAGCCAGCGAGGTGCTCAGCGCCGGCTACGAATAGGCGCCCGAGGGATGCGGGGAGTAGGCGGGCGTCAGGAAGATGCGGGGAAGTTCACTCTTCCGCCCGTGTTCTTCAGGCGTCTGAAAGACGTGACCATGGTTTGGCCCTGCTATGGCGAGGTCAACTCATGCAGCGCGTCCCGACCGGGCTAGAGGTCGAGTTTGACGATCCCGGGTTCGCCGACCGACCCCGGGATGTGGAGCAGCAGAGGCCGGTTGGCCGAGACTTCTTCGGGCAGTTCGAAGACCGCCACGGCGCCCTGGATCGGGCCCATCTGCGCGGTCGAGTCGAGCACCGGGATCTGTTCGTTTTCTTCGACCGTGCCGCCGAAGGGGAAGGCGAATTCGCTTTCGCTGGGCAGCGCCTCGTACTTGTTGCCGACCGAGTCGGTGATCGTCAGCGAGTGGACCAGCCCGAGCGTCCCGTGGGTCTTGTTCTGCACTTCGAGGAAGACGCCGAAGTAGTTCGAGCCGTTCTGCGGCGGTTTGAGGCCCTTCAGGTAGGCGGCGTCCTCGTTGTCGTGTTCGTTCAGGTAGCGGGAGAAGATCACCGTGTACTTGAGTTCGCCGACCTTGACGACCTCACCCTCTTCCACTTCGCGCGGATTGCCCGAGCCGCAGGCCGAGACGCCGATCGCCAGCAACCCCAGAAGGAGCGCGGCGAGCAGGGGCATGACAAGTCGGCGGCGGGTGGAGAACATCGGCGGCGCGCAGTCTATTAGGGGATGCCGGTCGCGTAGCGGTTCCCCCCGGCGACGGCGATCCGCTCGCCGGCGACGGGACCTTCCGCCTCGAGGATGTCGCGTAGGCGCACGAGCGCCTTCTTCCAGCCCTTGCGCTGGTAGTGCGCGCCGAAGCTGAGCGCCTCGACCGTCTTGTCGATCGGATGGCCCGGCACGGTCCAGTGGGTGACGCGCAGCAGCGTCATCCCGGCGCGCCCCGGCTCGATCTCCCAGACAGTGTGGTTCGGGATGCGATTGGAGCGGCCGCCCGCACCCCGCTCGACGATCTTGTTCGGCTCTTCCAGCTCGACCAGCGTCGTGTCCTCCCAGGGCGAGCGGAACGGGGCCTCGACCCGGAAGCGCGCCCCGGCACCCTCACCGCGAGCCTCGATCCGGGTCAGGTGGAGCCCGGTGAGGAAGTGGTCGGTGAAGGTCGGCCGGCGGGCGAGGTCAGAGATCAGCGCGAACGCCGCCTCGCGCGGCGCGTCGACCTCGATCTCGGCACTGATCGGACCCATCGGCGGGCGATTCTATTGGTCGGGCGGGGACGGAGTCCTCCGACGTGATTCCGCCTTTCGCGGGCGTAGGATCGTCGCGGGTGAACGCCGTGCCGAATCCGATCGAACCACCGTCCGAGGATGCCCAGGCGCCGATCTCACTCGCCGCCGAGCGCGCCCGCGCCCAGCTCCACCAGGAGATCGAGCGGGTCCGCACCGGGGTCGAGGAGATGCTCGCCGAGCAGAGCGCCGCGGGCGACGAAGACGCGTCGATCCGCCGCGAGCTCGACGCCCTGCGCGAGGACACGCGGCTCTACGTCAAGAAACGGGCGAAGCGGACCGAACGCAAGCTGGAGCGCCGCATCGAGGGCGTCGAGGAGCGCACCGACCGGCTCGAGGCCAGGGTCGACCAGGTCGAGGCCGAACGCGCCGCCGCCGAGGTCCGCATCCACACCGCGACCGAGCTGATGCTCGACGACCTGTTGCGCGAAGTCCGCGCCGTCGCCGACCTCCTCACCCGCCGCGACTAACGCCCCCGGCTGTTCCTTATGCGCCTATGAGGCGCATAAGGAACAGCCGGGGAGGGGCGCGCCTACTCGGTGGAGACCGAGGGGTCCGCCTGGACCTTGTGCGGCATCACCATCAGGAAGTTCGAGGTCGCGTCGGCGGCGAGGCCGAGGACGCGCTCGGCCTCCTCCTCCTGACCGGTCGCCCGCAGCTCCTCGGCGTAGCCGGAGAGCAGCTCGTCGATGTCGATCAACCCCTCCGCGTCGAGATCCTTCAACTCCACCTTGGCGCCCTCGCCGAGCCGCCGTTCGATGGCCCCCGGGTCGATCCCGAAGGCGTTGAAGCGGACGTAGACGCGGCCGCCGGTCATCCCGGCGCAGGCCCACGGCCCGAGGTCGCCGAGCACGATCGCCCGCCCCGAGGTCATGTACTCGAAGGCGAACCCCTTGGCGTTGGCGCGGTCGACGATGCAGCCGCGCGCGTCGTCGATCGGCTGCTCGGGCTCGCCGCCCAGCACCACGTCGGCGCCGGAGAGGCGGATGCAGAAACGCGAGTCGGCCGAGCCCTGGACGTAGAGCTTGCCGCGCTGGGCGCCGTAGGCGAAGGACTTGCCGACCGAGCCGTTGAGGCGCCGGCCGCCCACCCCCTTGCCCTTGAGGATCGCGATCGTCCCTCCCAGCATCGCCTTGCCGACGCCGTCCTGGGCGCCGCCCTCGACCCGCAGCGACACCCCGTAGGAGTTGAAGGCGCCGAGCCCCTGGCCGGCCACGGAGCCGCCGTTGAACTGCAGGTCGGCGAGGATCTCGTCGCTCGGCTCGGGGCCGTCCTCGAAGATCCGCGAGCGGGCGATCGCGCCCGCCAGCTCGGTGCCGAGCACGCGGTCGTTGGCGTCGGTCGGCCGCGGGAACTCGCTGCGCACGACGCTGCCGCCGCAAACTTCGGGCGCCAGCCGGGCGATCTCCGCCGAGGCCGCCTTCGCCTCCATCCGGATCGGCCGGGCGACGACGAGGCCCGCTTCGGCGCGGGTGTCGGCGGCGCCCTCGGCGACCGGCAGGTCGAGCGGCTCGAGGTCGAGGTACTCCTCCAGCGGCGTGATCAGCGGCGCCAGGTCGATCTTGTCCTCCATCGCCACCTGTTCCAGGAGGTCGTAGCGGCCGACCAGATCCTGGGCGCGGTCGTAGCCGAGTGAGGCGACCACCTGCTTGACCTCCTCGCCCATCGCGGTGAAGAAGCGGGCGCAGCTCTCCGCCGAACGTTCGACCTCCTGCGGGGTGAACTTCTTGAGGCCGTGCTGCTGGGCCTGCTCGGTCGTCTCGATCTGGGTCGCGATGCCGACGTGGCAGGTGTCGAGCTGACAGCCGCGGCAGATCGTGCAGCCGAGGCTGACCATCGCCAGCGTCCCGAAGCCGACCCGGTTGGCGCCGAGGCAGTGAAGCTTGACGATGTCGTGGCCGGTCCGGTAGCCGCCGTCGGCCCAGATCTCCACCCGGTTGCGCAGCCCCGCCTCCATCAGCGCCTGGTGGACGGCGCGGGTGCCGATGTCCGACGGCAGGCCGACGTGGCGGAGCGCGTGCTGGCGCGCCGCGCCGGTGCCGCCCTCGAAGCCGGAGAGGGTGATGATGTCCGCCCCCGCCTTGGCGATCCCGAGGCCGATCGTGCCGATGTTCGGCACCACCGGGACCTTGACCGAGACCCGCACGTCGGGGTTCACGGTCTTCAGCTCGTCGATCAGCTCGGCGAGGTCCTCGATCGAGTAGAGATCGTGGTTGTTGGAGGGTGAGATCAGGTCGGTGCCGGGCGCCGCGTTACGCGCCGCCGCGACCTTCTCGGAGACCTTCTTGCCGGGCAGGTGGCCGCCCTCGCCGGGCTTCGCCCCCTGGCCGATCTTGATCTCGGCGACGTAGGAGCTGTTGACCATCTCGGCGGAGACGCCGAAGCGCCCCGAGGCGATCTGCTGACCGCGCCAGTTGCGGTACTGCCCATACATGTCGCGGATCTCCCCACCCTCGCCGTTCATGCAGAGGATGTTGGTCGCCTTGGCCGCGTCGGCGTAGGCGCGGAAGGCCGGTTCCGACTGCGAGCCGAAGCTCATCGAGGAGATCACGATCGGGTAGTCGTGATGGCCGACGCCGGCGTCCACGGTGCTCGGGTCGACCGGTTCCCGGTCCCCCTTCAGAGCCATGATGTGGCGCATCGAGATCGGGCTCTGCTTCTCCAGTTCACGGACCTTCTCCGAGTACTCCTCGTAGGTGCCGCTGCCGTTCGCCGTCGCGATCGCGAACTTGTAGACCTTCGGGTAGAAGCGGAACGTCTTCGCCGGTTTCGCCGCCTCGTCGTCGCCGGAGAGCGCCCTGGCGCGCTCGTTGGTGTCGGCGTCGAGCTCGGCGAAGCCGGTACCGCCGCCCTCCTCGGTCGCCGCGAACGCCTTGGTCTGGAAGATCTCCGCCAGCTCCGGCTTCACCCCGATCGAGGAGAACTGCCGCGCGTAGCCGCGCACCTCGTGGATGCCGATCGTCGAGATCACTTTCTCGATCCCCTTGGTCAGCGCGTCGCAGAGGTTGCCGACGTCGGACTCGTAGTCCTCGACGCAGATCACTTCGACCATCACGTAGGGGCAGACGCCGTTGGCGCCGAGCCCGAGCGCCAGCATCGTGTCGTGCACGTTGCGGATCGCCGCCGAGCGCAGGACGATCCCGCAGCGCCGCCGCAGGTTCGTCTCGCCGCGCTCGACCTTGAACTGCTTCAGCGCCTGGTCGACCGCCGAGGTCGCCAGGTGCGGGTCGAGGTAGCGGCGCTCGCCGTCGTAGACGGTGCGGTCGGTGAGGACCAGGAGCTCGGCCCCGTCGCGGACCTTCTTCACCGCCTCGTGGCGGATCCGCTCGATCGCGCCCGCCGTCGTCTCCGACTCGAGCAGCGAGATGTCGACCGCCGCGGCGCGCCCCCGGAACTCCTCCCAGAGATCCTCCAGCAGGTAGGTCTGATGCTCCTGGGCGATCTTGCGGTAGGTCTTGTCGGAGAGCGGCGCCAGGCCATGGTGGCCACCCAGCACCACCGGGAAGGCGGTTTCGACGGTCGCCGTGTCCTCGGCGGCGGAATCGATCGACGGCCTCCGGCCGTAGAGCGTGCGGGTCGAGAAGTGCTCCAGCTCGCGCTCGCGGTCGAGCGCCGGGTTGGTGACGACGGCGACCGTCTCCTTGAAGTAGTCGGCGAGGTTCTGCCGCTCCGGCGAGAGCGCCGCCAACGGCCCGTCGTAGCCCAGCGAGCCGATCGGCTCGGCCCCGTTGGAGGCCATCTGCTGGACCAGTTTGACGTCGTCGCGCTGCCAGCCGAAGCCCGCCAGGATGCGGTCTTCGACCTTGACCGGCTCGGCCGGGCCGGCTTCCGAGTAGCCGGGGACCTCGCCGCCCTCGAGCGGTCCGCCGGTTTCCAGCGCACGCTCGTACGGCGCCACCGAATCGACCCCGTTGCGGGCCAGCCAGCGGTCGCGGACGATGCGCAGCATCTCGGCGTGCGGGTGGAAGGTCGAGGCTCGGGCGGCGCGGTCGACCATCACCATCGCCTTCTCGCCCGGCGCCATCGGCTGCGGCTCGGAGACCATCGAGTGGACCGAGACGACGCCGGGCTCGGAGCTGAAGACGTGGTCGGTCTCGGTCTCCACCTTCCACAGCGGGCGCAGGCCCATCGCGTCGGCGGAGAAGACGCACTCGTCGCCGTGGCGGGCGATCAACGCCACCGGACCCTGGGCGAACGGCCCCATCGCCTGGTGCAGGTACATGTAGAAGCCGTGGAGCTCCTCCGGGAGACCGCGGATCTCCTCGACGATCGGCGGCACCACCATCTCCATCGCCTCGGCCAGCGAGAGCCCCTCGCGGCTGACCATCGTGTCGATCGTCAGGTTCAGATCCTGGGAGTCCGAGGACCCGGGCTGCACCTGCACCGCCAGCATCTTCGCCTCCTGGCGCAGCTGTTCGATCGTGTTGATCTCGCCGTTGTGGCCGAGCACCGAGAACGGCTGCACCCGCTTGAACGAGGGCCAGGTGTTGGTCGAGTAGCGATTGTGGCCGAAGGCGGCGACGGTCTCGAAGCGCGGATCGGCGAGGTCCGGGTAGTAGGCGCCGAGCACGTTCGGCGCGCCCATCACCTTGTAGACGCAGGTGGTGCCGGAGAACGACGGCACGTGGACGCCGAGCCGGCGCTCCAGCTCGAGCAGCAGCTCGAAGACGACCGCGTCGCGCCTGCCGGCGTCGCCGACCACGCCCGCGACCTGCCAGAAGATCGGCTCCTCCTCGCGCGCGGTCGGGCCAAGCGCGGTCGAGTCGACCTTTCCCTCGCGCTCGGCGAGGATGCGGAAGCCGCCCGCCGAGAGCAGCTCACGGGCGTCGTGCCTGACCTTCTCGACGTCCTGGGAGCGCTCGATGAAGACGTGGCCGACGGCGAAGCCGTCGTCGAGAGCGAGCGCCGGGTCGTGTCCGCCGACCCGGATCTCCTCCGCCCAGATCGCCCGCGGGATGTCGAGCAGCAGGCCGCAGCCGTCCCCCTCGCCGTCGACGTTGCCGGCCCGGTGGAGCATCTTCTGCAGCGCCGGGATCGCCAGCTCGATCGGCTCATGGCTGGGCGTCGCGTCCTTGCGCACCGACGCGTAGATCGCGCAGGCATCGTTCTCCTCGACGCTCGGCGGCGAGACCAGCGGCTTGTAGGGGCGCTCCGGCGAGTAGCGCTCGGGACGGGCGCGCTCGACGCGCTCGGCGTCGGCATCACGACTGGACATATCTACCTCCCGGGATCCGCGCCTTCTTCGAGCGGGCGCGCGACGGGTTTGCGGGTCTCCGGATTATAGGGCGCCTGTGCGTTGGCTCAGCTGCCCCAGGAGGGTTCGAAGGCTCCCTTGACCAGGACCGTCTTCTTGCCGCCCTTGAAGGGGACGGTGACCACGTCGGGGTGCGAGTTGCCGCCGAAGCCGAGCCCGCTGGTACCGAGCACCATCTTGCCGTCGGCCGAGATCGCCGCCCCCTGGAAGCCGGTCTCGGCGTTTTTCGTCAGCGGCTTCTGCGCGCCGGTCACGGGGTTGACCGCGACCGCGTAGCTCTGATCCTCACCGTTGTACTCGGTCAGGAGCTGCTTGCCGGATTCCGACCAGGCGATCGGGGAGAGGCCCACTGCCAGCGGCGAGACCTGCGTGGTCGTCAGCTTGCTGATCTGCTGCCCTTCTTCGTTCATCAGGTAGAGCTCGTTCTTCGGTCCGTACTGGCGCTGCTTGGAGCCGAGCTGGCGGGCGAAGACGATCTGCCCGGTCGGCCCCCAGAGCGGGTAGGCGGAGTTGTGATCGTGGCTCAACGCGACCCGCTTGCCGCCTGCGAGCGCGTAGCGGAAGACGTTGCTCTTCAGCGGGTAGTACGTGCCCTGCGAGACGCCGTACACGATTTCGTCGCTTGCTGGGGACCAGCTGACACCGTTGACGTAGCCGGTCGCGACCTTGTTGGTCAGCTTGCCGGTCTGGACGTTGAACACGATCAGGTTGCCGGGCCCGTTGAAGCCGCCGCGCTGGGTGGCGACCATGGTCGAGTCGGGCGACCAGGCGAAGGTGAAGCCTTCGCGCCAGTTGGTGAACAGCGTCTTCGTCTTGCCGGTGGAGACCGAGTACATCTTCATCTCCGGGGCGCCGCTTTTCGTTTCGTGTTCGTAGACCACAAGTTCGCCGTTCGGCGAGACGTGGGCGCCGCGCCCTTCGCCGATCAGGTGCGGCTTCTTGCCGTTGTCTTCGGCGTAGTAGATCTTGCTGTGCCAGAAACCCCGCGTGTACTTCGTGTAGGCGAGCGTCGCGTTGGCGGCGGCCGGGAGCGCAAACAGCGCCGCGGCGACGAGGCCGGTGGCGATCAGCTTCCGCTTCGACAGAGCCACGAGGCCGACCTCAGCCGCCCCAGGAGGGTTCGAAGCCGCCCTTGACCAGCACCTTCGCCTTGCCGCCCTTGTAGGGGACCGAGACGATCTTCAGGTTGGAGGAGCCGGGGCCTTCGTAGCCGCCGAGATAGCCGAGCGCCGTCTTGCCGTCCGCGGTCAGGGCGGTGCCGACGAAGCCGGTCTCCATGTTGCCCGGGCTGAGCGAGCGTTCCGCCCCGGTCTTCGGGTTGACGGCGACCGCGTAGCTGGTGTCCTGGCCCCCGTACTCGGCGAGCAGCTGGTTGCCGGAGGCCGACCAGGCGGTCGGGAAGAGCCCCTGGGTGAGCGGGTCGACCTTGGTGTCGGTGAGCCGCTTCCCCTGCTTGCCGTCGCCGTTCATCAGGTAGAGGTCGTTCTTCGGCCCGTACTTGCGCTGCTTCGCGCCCAGTTGCTTGATGTAGACGATCTGTCCCTGCGGACCCCAGAGCGGGTAGCTCGAGATGCCGTCGTGGGTCAGGGTCGAGGTCGGGCCGCCCCCCACCGGGACGCGGACGATGTCGGACTTGGCGGGGTAGTCCTGGCTCTTGGCGAGCCCGAAGACCAGTTCCGTCGATTCGGGCGAGAAGCTCACTCCCTCGAAGTAGCCGCTCGCGATCTTCGTCAGCTTCCCGGTTTCGACGTCGATCACGTAGAGGCCGCGCACGCCCAGTTCGCCGCCCCGCTGGGCGGCGACCATGGTCGAGTCCGGCGACCAGGCGAAGGTGAACGATTCGCGCCAGGGGCTGAAGATCGTCTTCGTCTTGCCGGTGGCGAGCGAGTAGAGCTTCATTTCCGGCGTGTGGTTCTTGCCTTCCGCTTCGTAGACCACAAGTTCGCCGTTCGGCGAGACGTGGGCGCCGCGCCCGGCCCCGATCATCTTCGCCCCCTTGCCGTTGTCCTTGGCGACGTAGACGTGGGAATTGAAGACGTTCTTCGAAAAGGCGAGCGTCGCGTCGGCGGCGGCGGGGAGCGCCAGCAACGCGGCCACGACGAGGAGGGCAGGGATCAGCTTCGACTTCGGCAAGGTGGGCATGAGCGCGACTCTATCCGCGCCCTCCCGCCGTGCAAACCCCCCGGCCGGCTGTTCCTTATGCGCCTATGAGGCGCATAAGGAACAGCTGCGGGAGGTCAGAGCTCGGGGACGTCGGCGCCGAGCGGTTCGAACGGGAGCCGGCGCACCTCGGCCCAGCTCTCGGTGCGCTCCTTCAACGCCGCGGCGACGCCGCCCGCTTCCTCCCAGGTCGTCCAGACCAGGACGGTCGGCCCGGCACCCGAGATCGTCGCCCCCAGCGCGCCCAGCTCGGCGGCCGAGTCGACGATCTCCATCGAACGCGGGTAGAGCTCACGCCGGCGCGGCTGGTGGATGCGGTCGTGGAGACCGCGCGCCACGAGGTCGAGGTCGGCGCTCCGCAGCCCCAGCACCAGGAGGGCGGCGGCGGAGACGTTGGCGACGGCGTCGGCGAGCGGCAGCTCGGCCGGGATCGCCTCCCGCGCCAGTTTCGTCGAGACCTCCTCGGCCGGGATCACGACGATCCCCTCCAGCCCCTCCGGCGGATCGAAGCGCGCCGCGAACGGCTCCCCGCCGGCCGCGCAGACGACGCAACCGCCGTAGATCGCGGCGGCGACGTTGTCGGGGTGGCCCTCGATCGCGGTCGCCCGGGCGAGCAGCTCCTCGCGCGACAACGCCAGCTCGAAGAGGTGGTCGGCGGCGACCAGGCCGGCGACGATCGCCGCGGCACTCGACCCCAGCCCCCGCGCAAGCGGGATGCCGCTCTGCAGGCGGAAGCTGATCCCGTCGGCCGGATGGAGCGTCTCGAACGCCCGCACGATCAGGTTGTCGCGCCCGGTCGAGACCGCCAGCCCGCCCGGATCGAGCGAGAACTCCCCCGTCTCCTCCACCTCCAGCTCGAGGTGCAGCGACACCGCCGCCGCCATCGCGTCGTACCCCGGCCCGAGGTTCGCCGAGGAGGCGGGCACGCGGACGAGTCGGCGGCGGGCGGTCAATCGAAGACGGCGCGCTCGACCGCCGCCAGGTCGTTCTCGCAGCTGATCACGGCCGGAGCCTTGCCGAGCGCCGTGTCGGGGTCCTTGAGGCCGTGGCCGGTGAGCACCGCGACGACGAGCTCCGGCTTCGGCGCGCCGTCCACCGTCGGCAGGCCGTGGGCGAGGAGGCCGGCCACCGACGCGGCCGAGGCGGGCTCGCAGAAGACGCCGACGCAGGAGGCGAGCCAGTGATAGGCGTCGATGATCTGCTCGTCGCTGACCGCGGCGACTCGGCCGCGCGACGCGCTGAAGACCCCCATCGCCTCCTCCCAGCGCGCCGGGTTGCCGATCCGGATCGCCGAGGCGATCGTCTCCGGGTGCTCCACGGGTCTGCCGGTCACCAGCGGCGCCGCGCCCTCGGCCTGGAAGCCGTAGACGATCGGTGCCGCGCCCATCTCCTGAAAGCCCTTCCAGTAGGCGGTCACGTTGCCGGCGTTGCCGACCGGGATCGCCAGCGCGTCCGGCGCCCTCCCGATCTCGTCGATCAACTCGAAGGCGGCCGTCTTCTGGCCTTCGATCCGGTAGGGGTTGACCGAGTTGACCAGCTCTATCGGGTGCTTCTGGGAGAGCTCGCGGACGACCCGCAGGGCGTCGTCGAAGTTGCCTTTCAGGGCGACCACGCGAGCGCCGTGGATCAGCGCCTGGGCGAGCTTGCCGATCGCGATCTTGCCCTCCGGCACGATCACCGCGCCGCGCAGTCCGGCTTTCGCCGCGTAGGCGGCGCAGCTCGCCGCGGTGTTGCCGGTCGAGGCGCAGATCACCGCCTCCACCCCGCGCCCCTTCGCCCGCGAGACGGCGACCGTCATGCCGCGGTCCTTGAAGGAGCCGGTCGGGTTGGCGCCGTCGAACTTGAGCAGCACCTCCGCGCCGACCCGTTCGGAGAGCCGCGGCGAGGGGATCAGCGGGGTCGAGCCCTCCTGGAGGCTGACGATCGGGTCGTCGGGCTCCAGGTTCAGCCGGTCGCGGTAGCGTTCGATCAGGCCCCGTTCCGGCACCTAGAAGCGCTCCTCGATCACATGGATCGAGCGCGCCGGGCCGCGCAGCTCACCGAGCCCGTTGAGCGCCTCGACCGCCCGCGCAAAGCGCGATTCGAGGCACTCGTGGACGACCATCACCAGCCGCGCATCCTCACCGATGCCGCGCTGTACGACGCTCTTCACCGAGACCTCGTGGTCGCCGAGCACGGTCGCGATCCGGGCCAGCACGCCGGGCCGGTCGGCGACCTCGAGGTGCAGGTAGAAGGAGCTGGGGACGTCGGCGACGATCGGCAGCTCGGCGCGCGTCTCGTGCACCGGCGCGTCGCCGGCGAGGATCGAGACGATGTCGCCGAGCACCGCGCTCGCCGTCTGCAGGCCGCCCGCCCCGGGACCCGAGAGCGTCACCTCGTTGATCGCCGGCGCCTGGATCATCACCGCGTTGAAGGCCCCCTCGATCGGCGCCAGCGGATGGCCCGAGTAGAGGAAGCAGGGGAAGACGCGGACGCTGATCCCCGCGCCGCGCCGCTCCGCCACGCCGAGCAACTTCAGCGAGAGGCCGAGCTCCTTGGCGAAGGCGAGGTCGTCGGGCTGGATCGCCTCGATCCCCTCGTAGGCGACCTCCGAGAGCGTCACCGGGGTGTGGAAGGCGAGCCGCGCGAGGATCGCCATCTTCGCCGCGGCGTCGGCGCCGGAGACGTCGTCGGTCGGGTCGGCCTCCGCGTAGCCCAACCCCTGGGCGCGGGCGAGGACGTCGTCGTAACCGGCCCCGCTCGCCGCCATCTCGCTGAGGATGAAGTTCGTCGTGCCGTTGACGATCCCGTAGATCTTCTCGATCTCGGTCGCGGCGAAGCCCTCCTGGATCGTGCGCACGATCGGGATCACCGCCGCCACCGCCGCCTCGAAGCGCAGCTGCACGCCCGCCTCGCGGGCGACCGCGAAGAGCTCGTCGCCGTGCTGGGCGAGCAGCTGCTTGTTGGCGGTGACGACCGGGCGCCCGGCACGCAGCGCGGCGGTCACGTACTCGCGGGCGGGGTCGGTGCCGCCCATCAGCTCGACCACCAGGTCGGAGCGCTCGAGGATCGCGGCGAAGTCCCCTTCGCCGCGGGTCAGCACTCCGGCGAGCTCCGGCCGACGACCGGTCGCCGCCTGCACCGCGTCGGCGCGCTCGGCGAGCAGGTCGGCGAAGGCGCCGCCGACGTTGCCGCGGCCGAGCAGGCCGATGCGCACGGGTTTCGGCCCCTCGCCCACCTCGGCCACAGCCTCCCCCGCCGCCGTCGCCTCAGACATCGCGGGCCGTCAGATCGTCGTAGGTCTCGCGGCGGACGACGACGCGGGCCTCGCCGTCGCGGCAGAAGATCACCGGCGGCCGGGTGACGCCGTTGTAGTTGCTCGCCATCGCGTGGCCGTAGGCGCCGGTCGCCGGGGTGACGAGGACGTCGCCGACCGCGGGCGCCGCCAGCCGCGCGTCGCGGACGATCACGTCGCCGGACTCGCAGTGCATGCCGGCCACCGTGACGAGGGTGTCCGACTCGGCCGCCGCGCGGTCGGCGATCAGCGCCTCGTAGCGCGAGCCGTAGAGCATCGGCCGCAGGTTGTCCGACATGCCGCCGTCGACCGCGACGTAGGTGCGGACGCCGGGGATCTCCTTCACCGTGCCGATCCGATAGGCCGTGACGCCCGCGTTGGCGACCAGCGAGCGCCCCGGCTCGATCATCACCAGCACGTCGGGGCCGAAGACCTCGCGCACGCCCGCCACCTTCACCCCGACGTACTCGTCGATCGAGGGCGGCGCGTCCTCCGCGGTGTAGGCGACGCCGAGACCGCCGCCGACGTCGACGACCTTGCACCAGTCCCCGGCCAGCTCACCGAGCGCCGCGATCGCGAGCCGGTAGGGCTCGAGCTCGAAGATCTGCGACCCGATGTGGGCATGGAGGCCGACCAGCTCGAGCACGTCGGAGGCGAGCACCCGCTCGATCGCGCGTGCGGCGCCACCCTCGTCGCCCATCCCGAAACCGAACTTGGAGTCGAGCTGGCCGGTGGTGATGAAGTCGTGGGTCGAGGGCCTCACCCCCGGCGTCACCCGGATCAGCACCCGGGTCGGCCCGTCGAGGAGCCGCTCGCAGCGCTCGATCTCGTCGAAGGAGTCGAGGACCAGGAGGCCGATGCCGGCCCGCGCCGCCATCAGGATCTCCTCGTCGGTCTTGTTGTTGCCGTGCATGTGGATGCGGGCCGGGTCGAAGCCCGCGGCGAGGGCGAGGTGGAGCTCACCGCCGGAGGCGACATCGACCGATAGCCCCTCCTCGGCGAAGAGCCTGTAGGCGGCGGTCGCCGGGAACGCCTTGCTGGCGAAGAGGATCTCCCCGTCGACCCCGCGGCTCGCGAAGGCCTCGCGGTAGGCGCGGGCGCGGGCGCGCAGGTCGTCCTCGGCGTAGACGTAGGCTGGGGTGCCGTGCTCTGCGGCGACCTCGACCACGTCGCAGCCACCGATCTCGAGGTGGCCGAGCGCGTTCACGCGGCTGCCGATCGGCAACACTGCCGATCCCGCGATCGGGTCGCCCGCCGGCGCCCGGGACTGAAGCTGCTCCGCCATCGGCGGCATTGTGACGGTTGGCCGGGTACCCGGCTCAGTGACCGTTGGTACCGAGCGCGCCGCCGACGACTTCGCCGACCCCGTCGACCACTTTCCCGACCGCCGATTCGGGTCCGGAGACGCCGTTCACCACCGTTTCGGTGACTTCGGTGACGCCGGTCTTTTCAAGGGTCCCGCCGAGGACCTGTTCGTCGACGTTGTGGACGGTTTCGTCGACCCCTTCGGTGATCGTCTGGGACGCCTTCGGGGCGGTGGCTTCGGTCGTCGTACCGCCGCTCCCACCGGAGCCGCCACCTGAACCAGAGCCGCCGCCGGAGCTAGATCCTTCAGAGCCCGAACTCGAGGCCTGCGAGGAAGAGGACTGCGAGGAGCTTGAGCCCGAGCTGCCACCCGAGGACGTCTCGCCGCCACCGGTCGGCGCGGTGCCTCCGATCTGCGTGGCGGCCGGACCGCCACTCGCACCTCCGGTCGAGCCAGAGTGCTTCGTGCCGTGATGGTGGCGGCCGCCCCGCGCGGAGCCGGCCACGGTAGTGGCGGCGGCGGGATGCGACCCCGTCGCGCTCGCCGTGGCGCCGCCGGCCGCCCCACCGCCGGTGGCGCCGGATGCCGGGGTCCCGGAGGAGACGGCCTGCTTGTCGTCGTGCCCGCCCAGCGCCGTGATCGGCCAGTCGTGGAAGACCTGGGCGGAGACGAGCACGGCGAAGATCGCGATCGCGATGCCGATCAAGGTCACGCCGGAGAGCGCGCCCGCAAGATAGGTGTGCGCCTGACGGATCACAAGCTCTGTCCCTTATCGGACATTGTCGTGTCCAACGTAACCGCTCAGCGGGATTCTTACACCAGAAAAACTGAGTTCAGACGGAGACTGAGCACGATCTTTCAGGCCGCCGACGCTCAGAGTGAGTTCTCGACCCGGAGCAGGCCGCCGGAGGCCTCCTCCTCCATCTGCAGGGTGGTGTGCTCGATGCCGAAGCCCTCCCCCAGCTCGAGCTCGAGCCGACGGCGGATCTCGTCGCGATCGGCGCCGCGGGCGACGACGACGTGCGCGGCCAACGCCGGGAAGCCCGCGGTCACCGTCCAGACGTGGAGGTCGTGGACCGAGCGGACGCCCGCGACGCCGCAGATCGCCGCCCCCATCCCGTCGACGTCGAGACCGGCGGGCGCCGACTCCATCAGCACGTCGAAGGGCTCCTTGATCAGCCGCCAGGAGGAGAAGAGGACGAGCACCGAGATCAGCAGGCCGACGATCGGGTCGACGATGTCGGAGCCGCCGAGCAGCACCCAGGCGCCCGCGACGACGACCCCGAGCGAGCCGAGCGCATCGGCGAAGGAGTGACGCAGGACGCCCTCCAGGTTGACGTCGGCGCGCTCGCCGTGGGCGAGATAGAGGGTCGCCGCGGCGTTGCCGAGCAGGCCGAGGAACCCGAGCGCGAGGACCCCTCCGCCCGCGATCGCCGGCGGATCGGAGAGCCGGCCGATCGCGGCGATGCCGATGCCGACGCTGACCGCGACCAGCAGCAGCCCGTTGACGAGCGCCGCCAGCACCTCCGAGCGCTGATACCCGAAGGTGCGCCGGCCGGAGGCGGGACGGGCGGCAAGCCGCGCCGCGATCAGCGCCAGGACGATCGAGCCGACGTCGGAGAGCAGGTGCCCGGCGTCGGCGAGAACCGCCAGCGAGCCGGTGATGACACCGCCGATCGCCTCGGCGAGCAGCAGCGCGACGTTGATCGCCAGCGCGACGACGAGCCGCCGCCGCGAGTCCTCCCGCCGCGCCTCCAAGGCGTGCGCCCCGAAGCCGTGGCTATGCCCGTGTCCACCGCCGTGGTCGTGCGAGTGACTGTGCACGACCCGAGCTTAGAGCCGGCTCAGGCCGCGACAGGCTCCTTGGGGGCGGTCGCCTGGGCGGCGAGCTCGGCGGCGTAGCCGAGGCGCTCGGCGTACTCGCGGGCCTGCATCCGGGCGATGACCATCCGCTGGATCTCGGCCGTGCCCTCGAACAGCTGGTAGATCTTGGCGTCGCGGAACCACTTCTCAAGCGGGTGGTCGGTGTCCCAGGCGGCGGGGCCGACGAGGTCCATCAGCGTCGTCGTCGCCCACATCGTCACGTCGCCCGCCTTCAGCTTCGACATCGAGCCCTGGCCGCCGGTCATCGCCCGGCCGTTGCGGCCCATCCAGGCCGCCCGCTGAACCAGCAGGCGCGCCGCCTCGATCTCGGTCGCGACGTCGGCCAGCGTCTGCTGCACCCGCTGCGCTTTCAACAGCGGCACGCCGCCTTCTTCACGGCCTTCGAGGTAC
The DNA here is from genome assembly GCA_035500835.1 of Solirubrobacterales bacterium. Taxonomy (GTDB): domain Bacteria; phylum Actinomycetota; class Thermoleophilia; order Solirubrobacterales; family 70-9; genus VAYN01. Next base: position 169,257 of record DATJWW010000020.1, read on the forward strand.
TCGAGCGTCCACTCGTAGGCGGCCTGGGCGATCCCCAACGCCGAGGCGCCGACGATCGGCCGGGTGATCTCGAAGGTGGCGAGCGCGTCGGCCGAGCGCGACTGCTGCCCGGAGCGGGCCCGCTCCAGCTTGGTCTGCAGCTTTTCCTCGCCGCCGAGCAGGTTCTCGGCGGGCACGCGGCAGTCCTCGAGCACCACCTCGGCGGTGTGCGAGGCACGGATCCCGAGCTTCGACTCCTTTTTGCCCTGCGAGAGCCCCGGCGTCCCCTTCTCGACCACGAAGGACGCCTGGCCGCGGGTGCCGAGCGCCGGATCGACGGTGGCGACGATCACGTGGACGTCGGCGATGCCGCCGTTGGTGATGAAGACCTTGGTCCCGTTCAGGACCCACTCGTCGCCGTCGCGGACCGCCGTCGTCTTCAGGCTCTTGACGTCGGAGCCCGCCTGCGGCTCGGTCACCGCGTAGGCGCCCAGCTTCACGTTCTCGGCGTCGCCGAAGCACTCGGGCACCCAACGGGCCATCTGCTCGGGCGTGCCCGAGGAGGCGATGCCGGCGGCGGCGAGGCCGGAGCCGCTGATCGCCAGGGCGATCCCGGCGCAGCCCCAGTGGAACTCCTCGGCGGCGATCACCTGCATCTGGCCACCCTCGTCGGAGGCGGCGCGCTGGATCCCCTCGAGCCCGCCGAAGCCCTGCCTCCGCGCCTCCTTGATGACCTCCCACGGGGTGCTCTCCTCGCGGTCGTGCAGGGGCGCGGCCGGGCGGATCACCTCGCGGGCGAACCGGCGGCACTCGGCCTGGTAGGTCAGCTGCTCGTCGTTGAGTGCGAAATCCACGGCGCTTCCTCTCTCTCGGTACGCGGCGGGGATCGGCCGCGCCTTCGACGGTTGATTGACTGGTCAGTCAGCCAGTCCTCACACAGCCTAGCCGACCGCCCGGCCGGCCGCTCGCCGCGCCTGTACGGTTGGGGCGGGTGAGCGCCGAACGACCGATCAACGCCGACGTGGAGGTGCCGCAGGACGCAGCGGAGCCGGTCGTGGAGGCGAAACCCGCGCCCGTGGAGCCGGGGCCGGTCACGGAGGCGCCGACCGAGCCCGCAGCAGAGGCGCCTGCCGCGACGGAGCCGGCGCCTCCCCAGGAGGAGCTGCCCGAGGAGCCATCGCCGCCCCCGGCCCCTCGCCGTCGCAGGCGCCGCCGGGTCCCGGGTCCGATCAAGCTGGTCGTCGCCCTGGTCGCGATCGCGATCGGATTCATCGTCCTCGCCGTCTTCGCCGGTGGCGGCGGCTCGAAGAAGAACGGGGTCGGCGCCGCCCCCACCCCTTCGACCACCCCTTCCCAGGCCGCCGGGACCTCGCCCACCGGAGCCCCCTCGGAAGGCGGATCGGAAGAAACGGGCGCGGGCCTCGAGGAACTCGGCTATCCCGCCTTCGCCACCTCCAACACGACCCGCATCGGCGGTCCCGACCCGGTGACCAACGCGGCCGCCACCGCCCTTGCCGTCTTCCCGTCGACCAACGCCAAACAACGGCCGGTGGCGGTCGCCCTGGTCGGCAAGGAAGACTGGGCCGGGGCGATCGCCGCGGGCGTCCTGATGGCGGAACCGATCAAGGCGCCACTCCTCTACGGCGAACCGGAAGACGTCCCCGACGCGACGGGGGAAGCGCTCGAAGCGCTGCAGCCACAGGGGGGCGCCGCCAGCGACGGCGACGCGGTGCTGGCGATCGGCGACGTCGAAGTGCCGAGCGGGATGAGCGCCGCCAAGGTCGAGGCCGGCGACGCGGCGAGCGAGGCGGCCGGGATCGCCCGCCTACGCGACCGCCTCGCCGGGTCGCCGCCGCAGGCGGTCGTCCTCGCCTCCAGCTCCGAACCCGCCTACGCGGCACCCGCGGCCGCCTACGCCGCCCGCTCCGGGGATCCGGTCCTCTTCACCGAAGCCGACACGCTGCCGCAGGCGACGGCGGCCGCCCTGCGCCGTGAGGAAGGCGTGCCGGTCTACGCGCTCGGCCCCGGCTCGGCGATCTCCGGCAAGGTGATGGGAGAAGTCGCCGAACTCGGCAGCCACGTGACCCGGATCAGCGGCGCCGACCCGGTCGCCACGGCGATCGCCTTCGCCCGCTACGGGCAGGGCAAGTTCGGCTGGCACGTCTCCGATCCCGGCCACGGCTTCGTCCTCGCCCGCGCCGACGCGCCGCTCGAAGCCGCCGCCGCGGCGCCGCTCTCGGCCTCCGGGACCTGGGGACCGTTGCTGCTCACGGATTCCGCCGATACGCTGCCGTCCGAATTGCGCGGCTATTTCCTCGACGTCAAGCCCGGCTACACCACCGACCCGACCCGGGCCTTCTACAACCACGTGTGGATCGTCGGCGACACCGGGCAGATCAGCGTCGAACAACAGGCGGAAGTCAACGAAGTCGCCGAATTGGCGAAGATCGGGGAGGCGGAATGAGCGAGGCGGAGAACCCAGAGCTGCTCGGTGGCGAGCAGGGCATCACGGTCGAGGACATCCGCGCCCTCGCCGGCCCGGCGACGCCCCATTTCTCGCTGCAGATCCGCAACCGGATCGCGCGTCTGATCGAGCCCTTCCCGCCCGGCGACCCGGTCCGCCTCGAAGGCGAACGACAGATCGCCCGCCTGCAGGAGATCTCCGACGGCAGCGGCGAGTCGCGCCGCACGCTCGGCATCGAGCACTAGCGCCGTGAAGCGGCTCGCACCAGGCGTCTGGCGCTTCAAGGAGTTCCCGGCGCCGACGATCAACGTCTACCTCGCCGAGGACGTGCTGATCGACGCCGGGCGGACCTGGGACCGGCGGCGGATCTTCGCCGAGCTGGAGAAGGTGGAGATCTCCGAGGTCGCGCTGACCCACGTCCACCCCGACCATCAGGGCTGCGCGAAGGCGGTCTGCGATGCGCGCGAGGTGCCGCTCTCCTGCCACGCCGACGATGTCGATGCGATGGAGGGGCGGCGCTCGGTCGGCTCGGGGGCGGCGCTCATCCCGCGCATCTACGACCGCATCTGGACCGGCCCGCCGCACAAGGTCGACCGGGTTCTCGCCGACGGCGACCAGGTGGCGGGCTTCCGGGTCGTCCATGCCCCCGGCCACGCGCCCGGCGAGGTGATCTTCTTCCGCGACTCCGACCGGGTCGCGATCTGCGGCGACGTGGTCCGCAACATGAGCTTCCTCACCGGCCTGCCCGGCATCCGCCAGCCACCCGACGAGATGACCTACGACCCGCCCGAGAATCGCCGCTCGATCCGCAGGCTGGCGGCGCTCGAGCCGTCGCTGATCCTCCCCGGCCACGGCCCGGCGATCACCGACATGGACGCCTTCGGCCGCTTCGTCGCCGCCCTCCCCACCGACTGAGCACGCCCCCCGAGTGCTTCCGAGCTTAGGGGGTCATATATCCCCGAAAACTCGGAAGCACGGGCGGGTGGAGGTACCATCGGCACATGGACGCTCCACTCGCACCAGAGCAAGGGGTCGACAGTCCGGAGAACGCCCGTGAGCTGGCGATCCAGCGGCTGAAGATGAAGCAGGACTTCAAAGGCGTGGTCGCCGGCGGCCTTTTCGCGGTGGTGATCGTGGTCGTCATCTGGGCGCTCGGCGAAGGCGGTTACTTCTGGCCGGTCTGGGTGATGCTCGGCGTCGCGATCGGGATCGTCGCCCAGGGCTGGAAGGCCTACGGCCCGAGCAACCGGATCAGCGAGGCCGACGTCAGACGGGAGATGGAACGCGGCTAGGTCGTCGCGCCGCCCGATGCCGGGCCGAAGGCGTCGATGATGCGGTTCTGGTACTCGCTCAGCTCCTCGGGCGAGATGAAGTAGGTCGGTGGCGTCAGGAAGAGGCCGTCGGCGCGCTCGGCGGTCGCCGCGACCCGCGCCCGCACCTTGTCGAGCGGCCCGGCGGCGCAGTAGGCCTCGACCATCGCGTCGCTGATCGCCGCCGGCACCGCGGCGATGTCGCCGCGGCGGAAGGCCTCGCCGGCGGCGTTCGCCTCGTCCGCGAAGCCGTGCATCTCCCAGACCGGCGCGTAGGTCCTCACCGTGGCGTAGAAGGAGATCGTGCGGCGGGCGAGGTCGAGCGCACGCCCCTCGTCATCGTCGATCACGCAGCAGACCGTCGGTAGATAGTCGAAGGTGGCGCGCTCACGGCCGGAGCGCCGCAGGCCCTCCTCGAAGCCGGGGACGACGACCTCGTCGATCCAGCGCAGGCTCTGGATCGGGTGACCGATCAGGCCGTCGGCGACATCGCCCGCCATCCGCGCCATGCCGGCCTGGACGGCGGCGGTGTAGATCGGCGGTGGCTCCTCGCGGGCGACCGGGTGCGGCCGCACCCAGCCCTTGATGTCGATGTCGTAGTAGTCGCCCTGGTAGCGGATCGGCTCGCCCGCGCCGGCCTGGCGCATGATCAGCCGGGTCGCCTCGATCGCCTCGCGCAGGTGCGGCGCCGGGCGACCGTACTCGGCGTTGTGCCAGGTCTCGTTGAGGCGCTTCACCCCGGCCCCCATGCCGAGTCGGAAGCGCCCGCCCGACATCTCGTCGATGTCCAGCGCGGTGACGGCCATGATGAACGGGCTGCGGGTGAAGGCCCAGACGATCCCGGTGGCGACGCCGATCCGCTCCGTCTTCGCCGCCAGGTAGGCGGCCTGGGTGTCGGCGGCGCGGAACAGCTCCGGCGCCCAGAGGCACTCGACGCCGGCCGCCTCGGCACGCAGCGCCTCCGCCTCGAGGTCGGCCACCGAGTTGCCGATCGCCGCGACCGAGATGCGCCCGAGGGCGCTCAACCCCGCTCCCACCCGCTCAGCTGTTCCTTATGCGCCTTATAGGCGCATAAGGAACAGCCGGCCGAAGGGGTCACGCCTCGGCAGGCACGAGGACCTTCTTCGCCACCTGCTCGCGGTGCCAGCGCGCGTCGCCGTACATCGAGGCGTTGGCGCGGCCGCGCTTGAGGAAGAAGTGGAGGTCGTGCTCCCAGGTGAAGCCGATGCCGCCGTGGACCTGGATCGAGGCGTCGGGGACGCGCCAGCCGGCGTCGGACGCGTAGGCCTTCGCCATCGAGGCGGCCAGCGGCAGGCCGTCGGGGTCGGCGTCCGCCGCCCAGGCGGCGCCGTAGACCGCGGAGCGCGAGTTCTCGGCCTCCAGCAGCATCTGGGCGCAGCGGTGCGACACCGCCTGGTAGGCGCCGATCGGGCGGCCGAACTGTTCGCGGTCTTTGGCGTAGGCGACGGCCATCTCCAGGGTGCGCTGGGCGACCCCGGTCGACTCGGCCGCGAGCGCCACCGCGCCGCGCAGGAAGACGCCCTCGAAGTCCGCCCCCCGGCCGGGCAGCGTCTGCCCGGCGGGCACATGAACGCCCTCGAAATCGACGGTCGAGAGCCGGCGCGTGGTGTCGATCGAGATCTCCGGGGTGACGCTGACGCCCGCCGCGTCGGCAGGCACTATGTGGCGCTTCCCGTCGGCGGTGGCAACGAGGAAGAACGCGGCGCCGGCCGCGTCGGCGACCAGCTCCTTCTTGCCATCGAGGACGACCCCGTCCCCGTCGGCCGCGGCCTTCATCGGATAGGCGCCGGGCGTCCCGGTCGAGCCCGCGTCGACCATCGCCTGGGTGCCGCGCGCGGTCCCCTCGGCCAGCGGCCGCAGCCAGCGCTCCTTCTGCTCCTCGGAGCCGTTCTCCGCAATCGCCAGCCCGACCACCGTGTTGGAGAAGAGCGGCGAGGGCGCGAGCGCGTAGCCCATCTCCTCGAAGAGCACCGCCAGATCGACGATCCCGAGCCCCTGGCCGCCCCACTCCTCGGGCAGCGCCAGCCCGGCCCAGCCGAGCTCCGCCATCTCATCCCAGCCCTGCTGGTCGGTGCCGTCCTCGGACGCGGCGATCTCCCGCATCCGCTCCGATTTGAAGCGCGAGGCGAGGAAGTCGCGGGCGGTCGAGCGGATCGCTTCCTGCTCGTCGGTCAGATCGAAGTACATCCCTAACGCATCCGCGGCAGGCCGAGCACCCGCTCGGCGATGATGTTCTTGAGGATGTCGGTCGTCCCGCCCTCGATCGAGTTGGCCCGCGAGCGCAGGAAGCCGTACTGCCAGGCGCCGTTGGCGACGGCGCCCTCCGAGCCACGGGCGAGCGGCGCCCAGGCGCCCTCGATCTCCAGCGCCAGCTCGGTGATGTCCTGGTTGATGTCGGCCCACTGCCACTTGCCGAGCGAGCCCTCCGGCCCGGGGATGCCCGACTCCATCGTCTTGGTCAGGCCGCGGTAGGCGTTGAGGCGCATCGTCTCGGCCTCGATGAAGAGCTGGCTGATCCGCTGGCGGAAATAGGCGTCCTCGGCGGCCGACGTACCGCCCTCCTCGCGCACCTCGGCGGCGAGCGCCGCCAGCCGCGCGAGGCTGTTGTGGATCTGGGCGATCGCGCCGAAGGCGAGCCCGGCGCGCTCGTTCATCAGCGTCGTGATCGCCACCGTCCAGCCGTCCCCGACCCCGCCGATGATGTTCTCGTCCGGGATCCGCGCCTCGTTGATGAAAACCTCGTTGAACTCACCCTCACCGGTGATCTGGACCAGCGGTTTGGCTTCGACCCCGTCCTGCTCCATGTCCATCAGGAAGTAGGTGAGCCCCTTGTGTTTGGGTGCGTCAGGATCGGTGCGGGCGACCAGCATGCACCACTTGGCGTACTGGGCGAAGGTGGTCCAGACCTTCTGGCCGGTGACGACCCATTCGTCGCCGTCCTTGACCGCACGAGTCTTCAGCGAGGCCAGGTCCGAGCCCGACTCGGGCTCGGAGAAGCCCTGGCACCAGATCTCCTCGCCGGTCAGGATCGGCTCCAGATACCTCTCCTTCTGCGCCTCGGTGCCGTGTGCGATGACGACCGGGCCGCCCATCGCCAGCCCGAGCACGTTGGCGGGGCTGGGCGCTTCCTGGGCGGCCGCCTCGCCGGTGAAGATCGCCTGCTCGATCATCGTCGCGCCGCGACCGCCGTACTCCTTGGGCCAGGAGATCCCGGCCCATCCGGCGGCGTGCAGCTTGCGCTGCCACTCGCCGCGGAACGCCATCACCTCGTCGAGCGAGCCCTCCGGTTCGGGACCGGGGTTGTTCTCGCGCAGCCACGTCGCGACCTCATCGCGGAACCCCTCCTCCGATGGCGACAGCGTCAGGTCCATCGAGCGCCCAGCATATAGAGGTCCCTGGCCAGGCGGCCAGGGACCTCGCGAACCTCAGACCCTCTGGATGAGAGTGCCGGTGCCGAGCCCGCCGCCGCAGCACATCGTCACCAGGCCCATCTCCTTGTCGGTCCGCTCCATCTCGTGCAGGAGCGTGGTGATCAGCCGCGCGCCGGTCGAGCCGAGCGGGTGGCCGAGCGCGATCGCGCCGCCGTTGACGTTGACCCGGTCCATGTCGGGATCGAGCTCGCGCCGCCAGGCGCCGATCACCGAGGCGAAGGCCTCGTTGATCTCGACCAGGTCGATGTCGCCCATCTTCATCCCGTTGCGCTCGAGCAGCTTTTCGGTCGCCGGGATCGGCCCCGTCAGCATGATCACCGGGTCGACCCCGACCGTGGTCTGGTCGAAGATCCGCGCCCGCGGCTTCAGCCCCAGGGCGTCGGCGCGCTCGCGCGACATCAGCAGCACCGCGGCGGCGCCGTCGGAGACCTGCGAGGAGTTGCCGGCGGTGATCTTGCCGTCCTCCTTGAAGGCGGGCTTCAGGGCCGAGAGCCCCTCGAGGGTGGTCTCGCGCAGGCCCTGGTCGCGGACGTAGGTGTCGCCGTTGACGGCGAACGGCACGATCTCGCGCTCGAAGCGCCCCTCCTCGGTCGCCCGCGCGGCGAGCTGCTGGGAGCGGAGGCCGATCTCGTCGAGCTCGGAGCGGGGGATCTCCCACTTGTCGGCGATCATCTCCGCCGAGAGGCCCTGCGGGATCAGGTCGTAGCGCTCGAGCAGCTCCGGCGAGAACGGCGAGCCGTGCTCTTTCATCACCTCGTAGCCGTCGGCGAAGGAGATGTGGCCCATGTGCTCGACGCCGCCGCCGACGACGGCGTCGTGGACGCCGCTGGCGATCAGCGCCGCGGCGAAGTTGACCGCCTGCTGGGCGGAGCCGCACTGGCGGTCGATCGTCGTCGCCGGGGTCTCGATCGGCAGGCCCGCCTCGAGCCAGGCGTTGCGGCCGATGTTGACCCCCTGCTCGCCGAACTGCTGGGCGCAGCCGGCGATCACGTCGCCGGTCTCAGCCGGGTCGACCCCGGAGCGCGCGAACAGCTCGCCGTAGACCTTGGCCAGCAGGTTCGAGGCGTGCAGGTCCTTGTAGTAGCCCTTCTCCGGATGGCCGCGCCCGATCGGGGTGCGAACCGCCTCGACGATGACCACTTCACGGCCGCCGAAACTTCCCTTGCCGTTCTCCATCACAGCCTCCGTTTCTCCGAAGTCCGGGCGGCGCGCGGCGCGCCGCGTCTCCTTTGAAGATAGTCGATTGACTCGTCAATCAATCGGGGTCGAGGTTCCGCGGCCGCGCGTCACGTTCCGTTGCCGCGTGATAGGAACCCCGGCCAATGAGCGCTAACCAGGGGTACACGAGTCCGGGGATCGCGGGGAGCGGGGCCATCGCCACCGGTCTCGCCGCGGTCTCGACGATGACCGGCGAGACGATCCTGCTCGCCCGCAGCGAGGCCTCGGCCTGGCGCGCGGAGGAGAAAGTGGTCGCGGCCTGCGCGAAGATCGAGGGAGCGGATCCCTCGCGACTGCGGGTCACCACCGATCCGGCCGACCTTGCCGACTGCGACGTGATCGTCGAGGCGATCGTCGAGGATGTGCAGGCCAAGGGAGAGCTGCTCTCGACGATCGTCGAAGCCTGTCCGAACGCCGACCTGGCGACGACGACCTCCTCGCTCGGAATCGGTGAGATCGCCGCCGCGGCGGGCACCGACAAGCTCTTCGCCCTGCACGTCTTCAACCCGGT